>JAVKLS010000013.1:0-87775 GCA_031538565.1 Burkholderiaceae bacterium | reverse complement strand
ATGGACAACTCGCTTCATGCGCCCAAGGGGGGCGCTGCGAGTTGACCACAGCCCAGCACGGGGGATAACCCTCGCGCGAGTACACTCAAACCGTTTCAATTTCGAAACATTTAACCGTCCGTGAAACTGGGGTAAGTCCATCCGAGTCTGAGGCGCTATAATTCGCCAGCTTTGCAAGTATGCAAGGCAAATAAGCAAACAGATTCATTCAAGGTGTTTTGTTGTCGACGAGCGCGACGCAAGGCTCGAATCTGTTTTAGACCTCAACCTTTGATTTATTGGAAATAACTATGTCAGTATCCATGCGTGATATGCTGGAAGCGGGTGTCCATTTCGGTCACCAAACACGTTTCTGGAACCCTAAGATGGCTCCGTTTATTTTTGGCCATCGCAACAAGATTCACATCATCAACTTGGAAAAGTCGCTGCCGATGTTCCAAGATGCGATGAAGTTTGCCAGCCAAGTTGCTGCCAAGCGCGGTACGATCTTGATGGTCGGAACCAAGCGCCAAGCGCGCGAGTTTATTGTGGAGGAGGCTACTCGTGCAGGCGTGCCCTACGTGAGTCAGCGCTGGTTGGGTGGGATGCTCACCAACTTTAAAACAGTAAAAACATCTATCAAACGCCTTAAAGATATGAAGGCGCAAATGGAAGCGGGTCTGGAGACGCTTAGCAAAAAAGAGCACCTGACCTTTAGCCGCGAAATTGCCAAGCTAGAGCGCGATATTGGTGGCATCCAAGACATGACGGAGTTGCCAAGCGCTATTTTTGTGATTGACGTGGGATACCACAAAATCGCTTTGCAAGAAGCCGCCAAGCTGGGCATCCCCGTGATGGGCGTAGTCGATACCAATCACTCGCCTATCGGTATTGAATATGTGATTCCCGGTAACGATGACTCATCCAAGGCAGTGCAACTGTACGCACGCGGCGTTGCGGACGCGATTTTGGCGGGACGCGCCAATGCGGTGCAAGAAGTGGTCACAGCGGTATCCGAAAATGTGGATGAGTTTGTGGAGGTGACAGAGTAATGACTGCGATTACGGCAAGCATGGTGGCGGAGCTACGCGCCAAAACAGATGCACCCATGATGGAGTGCAAAAAAGCGCTAACCGAAGCGGCTGGCGATATGGAAAAAGCGGAAGAGTTGCTCCGCGTTAAGCTGGGTAGCAAAGCAAGCAAAGCTGCTGGACGTGTAACAGCTGAAGGCGTGGTCGTGATTGCGCAAACGGCGGATGCAGGTGCGATGCTGGAAGTGAATTGTGAAACCGACTTCGTGACTAAAAACGACAGCTTTTTAGCGCTATGCCAAGCGGCTGCGGAGTTAATCGCCAAGCACAACCCCGCCGATTTAGCTGCGCTGTCGGCTCTGCCGCTGACATTGGACGGCTTTGGTCCCACGCTCGAAGATGTGCGCCGCGGCTTGATTGGCAAGATTGGCGAGAACATGAGTCTGCGTCGCTTTAAGCGCTTTACGGGTTCCAACTTGGCGACGTATTTGCACGGCACGCGCATTGGCGTGGTGGTGGAGTACGCGGGCGATGCGGCGGCGGCAAAAGATGTTGCCATGCACATTGCTGCGATGAAACCCGTTTCCATGACCAGTAATGAAGTGCCGCAAGCTTTGATTGACAAAGAACGCTCGGTCGCAACTATTAAGGCGGCTGAATCGGGCAAGCCTGCTGATATTGCAGCCAAAATGATTGAGGGTTCGGTGCAAAAGTACTTGAAAGAAGTGAGCTTGTTTGACCAGTCCTTTGTTAAAAATGACAAGGTGACGGTGGCGGCTATGCTGAAATCAGTCAACACGACGATGTCTGGCTTTACGCTGTATGTGGTGGGTGAAGGCATTGAGAAGAAGGTTGACGACTTTGCTGCCGAAGTGGCCGCCCAGGTGGCTGCTGCGAAAAGGCAGTAACTTCTCATTGGACTGATTTCAAAAGGCGCACAGGATGCGCCTTTTTTATAATTTAAAAACGTCATTGCACGCACGTCACATTCACAAAAGTCCGAGGAATTCAACCATGACCAGTCAAGTCCATACGCCCATGCCTTACAAGCGTATTTTGTTAAAGCTCTCGGGTGAGGCACTGATGGGGGATGATGCTTTTGGCATTAACCGAGCGACGATTGTTCGCATGGTCGAAGAGATTGCGGAAATCACACGCATGGGCGTAGAAGTTGCGGTGGTGATAGGCGGGGGAAATATCTTTCGCGGCGTAGCGGGCGGCTCAGTTGGCATGGACCGCGCGACTGCCGACTACATGGGAATGCTGGCAACGGTGATGAATGCCTTGGCGTTGGCAGATACCATGAATAAAGCGGGACTGACAGCGCGTGTGATGTCCGCTATTGCTATTGAGCAGGTGGTTGAGCCGTATGTTCGCCCCAAAGCTTTGCAATATCTGGAGGAGGGCAAGGTTGTCGTTTTTGCAGCAGGCACGGGCAATCCATTTTTTACAACCGATACGGCGGCGGCTTTGCGCGGTGCAGAAATCGGAGCGCAAGTGGTTTTGAAAGCCACCAAAGTGGATGGTGTGTACAGCGCTGATCCTGCCAAAGACCCGAACGCCACACGCTACGCCTCGATTAGTTTTGACGAAGCCATTGGTCGTAATTTGGGCGTGATGGATGCGGCAGCATTTGCTTTGTGCCGCGATCAAAAATTGCCGATTAAAGTGTTTTCCATCTTTAAGCATGGAGCGCTCAGGCGCGTTGTGCAAGGTGAGGATGAAGGCACATTAGTGACCATGTAAACGAAGATAAAAGCGCAAGAGGAGACCTGTATATGACGATTGCAGACATCAAAACCAATGCCGCCAACAAGATGACGTTGTCGATTGAAGCCCTTAAAAGTAATTTGGCCAAAGTTCGAACGGGGCGTGCCAACCCCGCGATGCTGGACTCGGTGCAAGTGGACTATTACGGTGCGCCTGTGCCGCTGTCACAGGTGGCAAATCTATCTTTGCTTGATTCGCGCACCATTAGCATCCAGCCTTGGGAAAAAGGTATGGGAGCCAAAATTGAAAAAGCGATTCGCGAATCTGACTTGGGTTTAAACCCATCAAGCATGGGCGACTTGATTCGCGTGCCCATGCCGCCCATGTCTGAAGAGCGTCGCAAAGAAATGACCAAGATGGCACGTACCGAAGGCGAGGCAGCCAAGATTGCGGTGCGTAATTTGCGCCGCGATGCCAACGAGGCGGTAAAAAAATTGGTAAAAGAAAAAGAAGCGTCAGAGGACGATCAAAAACGTGCCGAACTAGACGTACAAAAAGAAACGGATGCGCGCATTGCCGAGATTGATGCCTTGGTTGCCGCCAAAGAAAAAGATATTTTGGCGGTTTGATTGAACGAGCCTACGCACCCAGCAAGCCACATTCCACAACACATTGCCGTGGTCATGGATGGCAATGGCCGGTGGGCAAAAAATCGCTACCTGCCACGATTGGCGGGGCATAAAAAAGGTGTCGATGCCCTGCGAAATTGCGTAAAAGCTTGCCGCGCCAGAGGCGTTCGGGTGCTCACCGTGTTTGCGTTTTCTTCGGAAAATTGGAATCGTCCTGCCGATGAGGTCTCAGGCTTAATGGAGCTTTTGGGTGTGGCGCTGGCGCATGAAGTCAGTGAGCTCAAAGGAAATGGTGTGCGACTTTATTTTGTGGGTGATCGCGCCACGCTGTCTGATCAGTTAAACGCAGCTTTAACGGCTGCACAAACATCCACCGAACACAATACAGACTTCATTTTGAATGTTTGCCTGAACTACGGCGGCAGGTGGGATATCGTGCAAGCAGCGTCACGCTTGGCTTTGCAAGGTGTGGAAATTACGCCTAGTAGCTTGCAAGGCGCATTGGCGCTAGCTCATGTGCCTGATCCTGATTTGTTTATTCGCACGGGCGATGAGCAGCGGTTGTCTAATTTTTTGTTGTGGCAAACGGCTTATTCCGAGCTTTATTTTTCAAATAAATTGTGGCCCGATTTTGATGATGCCGAGCTGGATGCGGCAATGGCCTCATACGCCAAGCGGGAGCGCCGTTTTGGAAAAACATCTGAGCAAATAAAGAGTCCTCTTCATGCTGATTAAACGTATCGCCACGGCAGCGCTCTTGCTTGCCATTTTGTTGCCCGTTTTATGGATGGGTTCACCCTATCAGTTTGGTGCGGTCATTCTTGTTTTGATTGCAGCAGGGGTGTGGGAGTGGGCGCGCATGAATGGTCGTCCCAGCCATCTTGCTTTCTTTTCGGGTGTGAATGCCTTTGTGTTTTGTTACGCGTTTATGTATTTTGGACTGACGCTACAGACGCACTTTGTGCTGTGGTTGTTTGCGACAGCGCTGTGGGTGCTCAGTGCCGGCTATTTGCTTGAGCGCGGCGTGGCAAGCTGGGCGACCATTGCACAGTGGCTGCGTCAGTACCTTGGTATTTTTTTGATTTGTTTGGCGTGGTTGGCAGCGGTTCAATTGCGGCAAATTGGCATCAACTTATTGCTCTCAGTGCTGCTGTTGGTATGGGCGGCGGATATAGGTGCGTATGCGTCGGGACGTTTGCTTGGCGGCAAATTATTTGGCGCGCGCAAATTAGCAATTCACATTAGCCCAGGCAAGACTTGGGAGGGCGTGCTGGGTGGTTTTGTGTGTGTGCTGCTGGTCGCCTACGGCTGGCTTTGGCTCGATGCTAACTACCGCATGGATAGTCTTAGCATTTATACGCGACTGTGGCATCGGTGGGGTATTGGTTCTATTGTTGTCTTGATGTTTTTAACCACGCTTGCGGTGGTGGGTGATTTGCTGGAGTCCTTGGTTAAGCGCAGTGCGGGAGTTAAAGACTCTAGTCACTTGCTGCCTGGACACGGCGGCGTATTAGACCGTGTGGACGCATTGCTGCCCGTGCTGCCTGCTGCTATGCTGCTGGTGAGTTTGGCATGAATAGCGGCAAACAAGCAGTCACTATTTTGGGTTCGACGGGGTCGGTGGGCGGCAGTACCCTGGACGTCATTCGTCGCCATCGCAATCGGTTTGATGTGTTTGCGTTGACCGCCGCAACCAAATGGGAGTTGATGCTGGCGCAGGTGGCGGAGTTTAACCCCGCCTTTGTGGCAATGTCGGACTTGCAGGCGGCAGCACTACTTGCGCAGCGCATTAAATCTGAAGGCTTTTCAACTCAGGTTTTGGCGGGTGAGCAGGCGCTGTGTGATTTGGCACGTGACGAGCGCGTCCATACCGTGATGGCAGCGATTGTCGGATCGGCAGGGCTTGCGCCGTGCATGGCGGCGGCATTATCTGGCAAGCGCTTATTACTGGCAAACAAAGAAGCCTTAGTCATTGGCGGCGACGTGTTTATGCGGGCAGTTGCGCAAGGGGGGGCGACCTTGTTGCCCATTGACAGCGAGCACAGCGCGATTTTTCAGTCTCTACCAGAGAACCGCGATACGTGGCTCCAGCGCATTGACAAAATTATTTTGACGGCGTCTGGAGGCCCCTTCCTGCACCGTGACCTTGCGACGTTTGCTACGATTACGCCCGAGCAAGCTTGCGCCCACCCCAATTGGGTGATGGGGCGAAAAATTTCGGTTGACTCCGCCACCATGATGAATAAAGCGCTTGAAGTTATAGAGGCTAAATATCTGTTTGGCGTGCAGCCTTCGCAGATTGACGTTGTTATCCATCCGCAAAGCATCATTCACTCGATGGTGCAGTACAAAGATGCCTCGGTCATTGCTCAGCTGGGCACGCCCGATATGCGTGTGCCTATTGCCTACGGCTTGTCGTACCCCGAGCGCCTAGAAAGTGGCGCGGCAAGCCTCGATTTTTCAAAAATCGCGAGCATGAGCTTTGCCAAACCCGATCCCGCACGATTTCCCAGTCTTGCGCTGGCGTGGAGCGCAATGAATGAGCCATCGGGTACCATTTTGCTAAATGCCGCCAATGAAGTTGCTGTGGAGGCGTTTTTGGCGGGGCGTATTCGCTTTGATCAAATCCACGTGTTGAACGCAGAAGTCGTCAGTAGCTTGGCGTGTCCTGCTGCCAATAGCTTGGACGATATTGCGGGGTTTGACGGCGTGGCGCGTCAAGTGGCGCGGCGTGTATGCGATCGCCTAGAGAGTGAAAAATGAGTCTGCCTGCTTGGATGTCTGTACTTCGAATGCTTGGCACGAGCATTTGAAGTATTATCTTGTGCGCTAGTCACCCACCGTTCTTTTTCCATCCCTTTATGTTCCGATTTTTAAAATACGCGATCTTGATTTTGTGCCTAGCAAGTGCCTCCATTGCATCGGCTGTGGAGCCTTTTGTGATTAAAGACATTCGCGTCGAAGGCTTGCAGCGCGTGGAGCCCGGCACGGTGTTCGCTACTTTGCCTGTGCGCACAGGCGATACCTTCACTGATCCCAAAGGCGCGGCGGCAATTCGTGCGCTTTTTGCGCTTGGACTTTTTAAAAATGTAAGCCTGGAAACCAAGGATGATGTGCTCATTGTTGTTGTGGAGGAACGCCCCACCATTGCGGAGTTGAGTTTTGCGGGAACCAAAGAGTTCGATAAAGACAATCTCACTAAAGCATTAAAAGAAATTGGACTTGCTGCGGGAAGCCCTTACGACAAAGCGCTGACAGACCGCGCGGAGCAAGAGCTCAAGCGCCAATACGTGAGCCGTAGTTTGTACGGCGCAGAAGTCACGACAACGGTAACGCCCATTGAGCGCAATCGGGTGAATCTGACGTTTACCGTGGCGGAGGGCGAAGTAGCCAAAATCAAAAGTATCCGCATCGTGGGCAATCGCGCACTGAGTGAATCGACCTTGCTGGGCCAGTTTGATTTAGAACCCACGGGTTTTATGAGCTGGTATACCAAAAGCGATCGATACACGCGCGCCAAGTTCAATGCCGATCTCGAAACACTGCGTTCTTACTATCTGACGCGGGGCTACTTGCTATTCAAAATTGATTCGACGCAAGTGGCGTTGTCGCCCGACAAACAAAAAGTGGACATCACGATTGCGGTGACTGAAGGCTTGCGGTATGTGGTGTCGGGCGTTGATCTCAAGGGCAATTATCTTGGCAAGGAAGATGAGTTCAAATCGCTCATTAAAGTGGATGTGGGACAGGCCTACAACTCGGAGTCGGTGGCGACTACGACCAAAGCGTTTGTCGATTTGTTTGGCAAGTTTGGCTACGCCTTTGCACAAGTTGACGCTGTTCCCGAAGCGGATAACGAAAACGCACGTGTCAAGCTGGTGTTTACTGCCGAGTCTGGACGCCGCGTTGGGGTTAGGTTGATCAATATCAGTGGTAACTCCATCACAAAGGACGAAGTGATTCGCCGTGAGTTTCGGCAATACGAAGCCTCTTGGTATGACGGCGACAAAATTAAATTGTCGCGGGATCGAGTCGATCGTCTTGGTTACTTTAAAGAAGTCAAAATTGACACCCAGGAAGTGCCAGGCGCGCCTGATCAAGTGGATGTGAATCTAACGGTGGTTGAAAAACCAACGGGTAGCCTGACTCTGGGCGCAGGTGTTTCCAGTACCGAAGGTTTGACCTTGCAGTTTGGCGTACAGAAAGACAATGCGTTTGGCACAGGCAACTTTATTGGTATTAACATCAACACCAGTAAGTACAACCGCATCATGTCCATTAGTGCGACCGAGCCTTATTTCACGGACTCGGGTGTATCGCGCACGTGGGAGCTTTATCAGCGAAGACAACGTCCTTACACCATCGTCGGGGGCGACTACCAGCTAACAACGACTGGTCTTGCGCTGCGATTTGGTGTTCCTGTCAGTGAACTCGATCGTGTTTTCTTAGGTCTCAGTGCGGAGCAAATTCAAATTGAGTCAGGCGCAAACATTCCTGCGTCTTATTTGGCGTATGCCGATACTTTTGGCTACACCAGCCGCACGTATCCATTTACTTTGGGCTGGAGTCGTGACGACAGAGATAGTGTGTTGGTTCCAACCAAAGGTCAATATCAACGGCTGAATAGTGATTTGTCTAAATGGGGTAATGCTCAGTACACCAAGACTTCCTACTATTTTCAGCAGTACCTCCCTATTAACAAGCAATATACCTTTGCGTTTAGTACCGAGTTTGGTTGGGGGCGTGGTTTGGATGGACGACCATTCCCTGTGTTTAAGGATTTTTATTCGGGCGGATTGGGCTCTGTGCGTGGTTTTTCACAAGGGAGTTTGGGGCCTAGGGACGTCACGGGTGCTTACATTGGGGGCTCCAAAAAAATTAATTTGAACACGGAAATTACGGCTCCATTCCCAGGTGCGGGTAACGACAAAACTTTGCGACTCTATGGTTTTTATGACATGGGCAATGTGTTTGGTGACGATCAAAACTACGACTTCAGCACGCTGCGCAGCTCCGTAGGCGCTGGGATTAGCTGGGTCTCGCCACTTGGGCCTTTGCGCTTTGCGCTTGCACGCCCCGTGCGGGTTTTCTCTGGCGATAGAATAGAGCGATTCCAGTTCCAACTAGGCACCACTTTTTAACTTTGACTTGATATGAATCGTAAGACTTTTCCACTCTCCATTGCTATTGCTGCGTTGTTATTTTCAGGCTTGACTTTTGCGCAAGAAGTTAAACTGGGTTTTGTCAATATTGATAGGGTTTTCCGTGAGGCTAATACCTCAAAAGAGGCGCAAGCCAAGTTGGAGCAAGAGTTTTCTAAGCGTGACAAAGACCTGAACGCACAGGGCGAAATTTTAAAAACCACAGTTGAAAAGTTTGAACGAGATGCGCCTACGCTGCCCGAATCACAGCGCGTGACGCGCCAAAAACAACTGACAGAGCAAGACCGCGACTATCAGCGCAAGCGCCGTGAATTCCAAGAGGATTTGACCGCACGGAAAAATGAAGCGCTGCAATTGGTGCTGGAGCGTGCCAATCGCATTGTCAAACAAGTTGCGGAGAGCGAAAAATATGACCTCGTGCTACAAGAGGCGGTCTACATTAACCCTAAGCACGACATGACTGATAAAGTTCTCAAAGCTTTGAATGCGCCGCGTTGATGTCACCCTTGGTCAAATTGTTCGTGATTTAGGTGGTGAGCCAGTAGGTTCCACTAGCCGATCCGTCACAGGTATTGCGTCACTAGAGAGCGCTACTTCTAGTGACGTTTCTTTTTTCAGTTCGGCTAAATACGCGAATCAATTTGCGCAAAGCCAGGCTGGTTGTGTTGTTGTAAAAAAAAGCGATTGGGCCTTGGCGCACAGCAAGGGATATCAAGGCGCTGCCATCCTCACAGACGATCCCTATGTCTACTACGCACGGCTCACCCAGTGGTGGAGGAAGCAAATTGATGTGGATGCCAATTCAGCAGGGGCGACGCAGCCGAGCATTCATCCATCTGCCGTGATTGCGCCATCAGCACACATTGCCAAAGACGTCGTTATTGGGGCGCTTTGCGTCATTGAAGCCAATGCCGTGATTGGTGCGAGAACCCGCCTTGCCCCGCGTGTCACGGTCGGTGAGGGCTGCGCTATTGGAAGCGACTGCATCATCCATAGTGGCGTAGTCATCGGTGCCGATGGCTTTGGTTTTGCGCTCGATCAAGCAACGGGCGAGTGGCTCAAAATTGAGCAGCTCGGAGCCGTGCGTATTGGTAATCAGGTGGAAATTGGTGCCAATACCTGCATTGACCGAGGTGCGCTAGAGGACACCGTGCTAGAAGACGGTGTGAAGCTAGATAACCTGATTCAAATTGGGCACAACGTTCGCATCGGCAAACACACGGCTATGGCGGGCTGCGTGGGCGTGGCAGGAAGTGCAAACATTGGTGCGCATTGCACTATTGGCGGAGGTGCGGTGGTTTTGGGGCATTTGGAGTTAGCCGATCACGTGCATATTTCGGCTGCCAGTGTGGTGACGCGCTCCATCCACCTAGCAGGAAACTACACGGGCATTTTTCCGCTCGACGAAAATAACCAATGGGAAAAGAACGCCGCCACGCTCAAGCAGTTACACGCTTTGCGCGAGCGCATTAAAAAATTAGAAAACTAGCATTCAATATGCACTCGCACTGAAAGAGCCAATAAACATCATGTCAAATACCACAATGGATATCCATCAAATCCTTAAAAAATTACCTCATCGCTATCCTTTTTTGCTTGTCGATCGTGTGCTTGATCTTGAGGTGGGCAAGCGGATTCGTGCGCTAAAAAATGTGTCAATGAATGAGGAGTTTTTCCAAGGGCACTTTCCGCATCGTCCCGTAATGCCAGGGGTGTTGATATTGGAGGCATTGGCACAAGCGGCGGCGCTGTTGTCGTTTGAAACCTTGGGTTTGGAATCGGATGCCGACACCATGTATTACTTTGCGGGCATTGATGCGGCAAGGTTTAAGCGTCCTGTTGAGCCTGGTGATCAACTCATTTTGGATGTGGAGCTTGACCGCATGAAAGCAAGTATTTTTAAATTTAAGACTCGTGCTTGGGTGGGTGAAACGCTTGCAGCAGAAGCTGATTTAACTTGCACGATGAAAAAAATAACGCCTGCCGCGTGAGTCGCATTTAAAGCCATAACATGAGCAGCAGTTTGATTCACCCCACCGCTATTGTTGACCCTAAGGCCGAAATTGATAGCAGTGTGAGCGTCGGTCCTTACAGCATCATCGGCTCCAAAGTCAGAATCGACAAGGGCTCCAGCATTGGTGCTCACTGCGTGGTGGAGGGGCGTACGACGATTGGCAAAGATAATCGTATCTTTCAATTCAACTCCATTGGCGCTGTGCCGCAAGATAAAAAGTACGCGGGCGAGGATTCGCAGCTTGTGATTGGTGACCGAAATACTATCCGCGAGTTTTGTACGTTGAACATTGGCACGGCAACCCCCGAGCAAAACCCACTCTCTAACGGCATCGGCCAAACAACGATTGGTAACGACAACTGGATCATGGCTTATGTGCATGTCGCACACGACTGCACAATTGGTCATCACACCATCTTTGCCAATAATTCGCAGTTAGCAGGGCACGTGGAAGTGGGTGACTGGGTGATTTTGGGTGGATTTACGGTCGTTCATCAGTTTGTTCGTCTTGGCGCACACGCCATGACCTCGATGTGTTCTTTGCTCTTTGCTGATTTACCGCCGTACGTAATGTGCCAAGGACAACCCGCCGCAGCGCGCTCCATGAACTTTGAAGGCTTGCGTCGCCGTGGGTTTACGCCAGAGCGTATAGCTGCGGTGAAGGCTATGTACAAAATTTTGTATCGCAGTGATCTTGCCTTGGATGCGGCTTGCGGGCAAATCGATGCGCTAAGCGGAGGATCCGAGCTACGCTCCGATGTCGCACTCATGCTGGATTTTTTGCGTCGCACACCTGCTAATCGCGGCGTCGTTCGATAAAACATGAAGAGGCAGGCGTTATGAAAGTCGCCTTGGTTGCTGGCGAAGCTTCGGGTGATTTACTGGCAGGCTTGCTCTTGGACGGTTTAAAAATCAAGTGGTCAGAGCTTCATAGTTTTGGTATTGGCGGTTCGCGTATGCGCCAGCGTGGCTTTGATGCGTGGTGGTCTTGTGACAAGCTGGCTGTGCGTGGCTACATTGAAGTGCTGCGCCATTACCGCGAAATTGTGCGCATCCGTCGTCAACTCAAAGCCCAATTACTTGCCAACCCTCCCGATGTGTTTATTGGTGTGGATGCGCCCGATTTCAATTTAAATCTTGCGCGTGATTTGCGCCAGGCGGGCATTAAGACGATTCAATTTGTCAGTCCCTCAATTTGGGCGTGGCGCGGTGAGCGCATGAGCACTATCAAGCAAAGCGTGGATCATGTGCTGTGCATTTTTCCCTTTGAGCCTGCGCTGTATGCCCAGCATGGCGTCTCTGCCAGCTACGTGGGGCATCCGCTGGCAAATGTGATTCCCATTCAAGTAGACAAGGCCAAGGCTCGGGCAACACTTCAATTGCGAGACGATGATGCGGTGGTTGCGGTGCTGCCTGGCAGTCGCGCCTCGGAAATTGAATACCTTGGCGAGACCTTTGCGCAAACGATTGAATGTTTGCTGCGTGCACGCGCTCACATTCAAGTGCTGATTCCTGCGGTTGCGCGACTCAAACAGAAAATTGAAGAGCAACTTGCAAGCTGCGTGGACGAAAAGCACCGTGCGCGGGTGCACGTGCTGCAAGGACAGTCGCATCTAGCCTTGGCTGCTTGCGATGTCTCCCTAATTGCCAGCGGTACGGCAACGTTAGAGGCCGCGCTGTTTAAGCGCCCCATGGTGATTGCCTACAAAATGAATTGGCTGAGCTGGTTGTTGATGAAAAAAAAGCGCTACCAACCGTGGGTAGGTCTGCCCAATATCTTGTGCGGCGATTTTGTTGTGCCTGAATTTTTGCAAAATGCAGCGCAGCCAAAAGCGCTCGCAGAAGCGGTTTTGCTTTGGCTAAACGACCCCGATCGCACCGCTCAAATCACTGAGCGATTTACCGAACTGCACATTGAGTTGCTTCGCGACACCCCGCGATTGACCGCTGACGATGTGGCGCGAGTGCTGGCACGATGAAACGGCAAACAACACCTCTACTTGCGATACAGCCAGTGCTGGTATGGGACAAGCCTGGCTTGATTGCGGGTGTGGACGAAGCGGGGCGCGGTCCTTTGGCAGGCCCTGTGGTTGCGGCTGCCGTGATTTTGAGCGACTTGCATCCGATTAAGGGTTTGGATGATTCCAAAAAACTCACGGCACGCAAGCGTGAAAAGCTGTACGACGAAATCATGGCAAAAGCGCTGTGCTGCTCCATTGCCCAAGCAAACGTAGAAGAAGTTGACAGGCTGAACATTTTGCACGCAACCATGCTGGCCATGCAACGCGCTGTGGAGGGATTGCGCTTGCCTCCAGTCAAAGTTTTGATAGACGGCAATCGCGTTCCCGTACTGCCGATGCTGGCAGAGGCGATTGTGAGTGGCGATGCTCTGATACCCGCCATTTCTGCTGCGTCGATTTTGGCAAAGGTCACACGAGATCGCTGGTGCGAGCGAATGGATGCGGAATATCCCAATTTTGGTTTTGCACAGCACAAAGGCTATGGCACGGCGCAGCACATGACCGCACTTCGGTTGCACGGAGCAACGCCACTGCACCGCCGTAGTTTTGCGCCTGTCAGAGCCTATGCGCGTCCAACTGAGATGTAATTTGCGCTGTGATGAAAACCCAAACCATCAGCTCACGCGATAACGCGCACATCAAAACCATTCGGCGTTTGGCGCAAACGAGCAACAGCTATCAAGATGCGGGATTTATCTGGTTAGAGGGTGAGCACCTGTGTCATGCATTTTTGCAAGCAACAATGCCCAAGCTTCAGCTGCAAAAAATAGTGCTGGCCGCATCTGCAAAGCCAGGTTGGATTGAGCGCGTCAGTCAACAGGCTACTAGCAACAAAGTCAGTCAGACGTGTGAAGCCGTATTGCTCTCCGATAGCTTGTTCGCACACATCAGCGCGCTGCCATCCAGCGGCGGAGTGGGATTTGTTCTTGCCGTTCCAGAGCAAGTCAGCGGCATTCAAAAATCAGCGCATACGTTGGTGCTAGACCGCGTGCAAGATGCGGGAAATGTCGGCTCGATGCTGCGCAGTGCGGCGGCGTTTGGAGTGACACAAATTTTGGCGCTGCAAGGTACGGCGCTTGTGTGGTCGCCTAAAGTGGTGCGTGCGGCAATGGGTGCACATTTTTCGCTGCACGTTATCGAGGGGTTGGACCAAAGCGATATCCAATTGAATGTTCCCCTAGTGGCAACTGATGTGCACGGCGGTGCGCTTTTGCATGAGTTACAACTGGCTGGGGACATCCCTCATCCTTGCGCGTGGGTGATGGGACACGAAGGGGGAGGCGTTTCGCAAGTCTTGATGGATAAGGCTTTGCTGCGAGTGAACATCCAACAGCGCGGACAAGAGTCTCTCAACGTGGCTGCGGCTGCGGCTGTGTGTTTATATGCCTCAATGCCGCACAGTTAAATCTAGCTGCGATTTATCTCAGCAGGCTTATCCCAGCGGATTTACTCCAGCGCCTCCATTGCGCGTTGCGTAATTTCATCCACGCTACCCATGCCGCTAATAGCGCGATATTTTGGCGCAGTGGCGCTGTCTAGTCTCGCCCAATTTCGGTAGTAGTCCACCAGTGGACGAGTTTGTGCGGCATAGACGTCAAGGCGTTTTTGCACGGTCTCTGGCTTGTCGTCATCGCGGTGCGTGAGGGGTTCGCCTGTCACATCGTCCAGCCCCTCGGTTTTGGGTGGGTTAAATTTGATGTGATAGGTTCTGCCGCTAGCCGCGTGGCTTCGGCGACCACTCATGCGCTCGATGATGGCCTCAAACGGCACATCAATTTCAAGTACGCAGTCGAGTTTGATGTCCGCTTGCTTTAGCGCTTCTGCCTGAGCTAAGGTGCGCGGGAATCCATCAAATAAAAAACCTGCTTTGCAATCAGCTTGAGTGATGCGTTCTTTGACAAGTCCAATAATTATTTCATCGCTCACCAAAGCACCTGAGTCCATCACTTTCTTGGCTGCCACTCCCATGGCTGTGCCCGCTTTGACGGCTGCGCGCAGCATATCTCCAGTAGAGATTTGCGGGATGCCGTATTTTTGGCAAATGAAGGTGGCTTGCGTACCTTTACCAGCGCCAGGAGCACCAAGCAAAATGAGTTTCATGGCTAGTCTTTCTTTCCAATCAATTATTTTTAAAGCATAGCACGGGCGGCAAACAGAGTTCTGACACGCTCTAAATCTTCGAGTGTGTCCACGCCAATGCCTGCTGCCTGGGGGCTGAGGTGTACAGCGATGCGCTCACCATGCCACAGTGCACGTAATTGCTCAAGGGCTTCTAACTTTTCAAGCGGTGCTTGTGCTAGTAGCGGAAAGCGTTTTAAAAAACCTACGCGATAACCGTAAATGCCAATATGACGAAGAGGTAAGTCGTGCAAGGTTTTGTCGCGGTTGTAGGGGATGAGGCTGCGGCTAAAGTACAGCGCGGTTTGACGCGCATCGAGGGCCACTTTGACGATGTTTGGGTTATGCCATTCGAGTGGGTCTGCGATAGCGTGCGCGGCGGTGCTCATGGCGCAGTCGGGTCTGTCCACCAAAGTTTGCGCGACCGCGTCGATAAGCGCGGGGTCCATGAGTGGTTCATCGCCTTGCACATTGACCACGATCGCATCGTCTGGCAGCTCAAGCTGCGTGCAAGCTTCCGCCAAGCGGTCACTGCCCGAGGGGTGATTGCTGCGCGTCATCACGGCGTGCGTTTGATGCGCTTTGCACGCGTCTTGCACTTCGACGCTGTCCGTGGCAACAACGACGCGGGCGGCGCCTGAGCGCATGGCTTGCTGCACCACGCGCACAATCATGGGCAATCCTGCAATGTCTGATAGTGGCTTGTTTGGCAAGCGTGTGGAGCCAAGTCTTGCGGGAATGAGAATGGTGAACTCAGTCATGCAGAGCTTGAACTTCCGCGTCCGTTAAGCTGCGCGCTTGGCTCTCTAGCATGACGGGAATACCGTCGCGCACGGCGTATGCCAAACGGGCACTACGGCTCAAAAGCTCGTTGGTCTCTGGGCTGAAGCGAAGCGGACCTTTGGTGACTGGGCACACGAGCAAGCTGAGTAGTTTGGGATCCATCAGGCAGCTCCTTGCGGGCGAGAGATTAAAAATTGCATGGTCGTATCAAAAATGGATAGGAAGGTGGTGTCTAGTTCAATGCAAAGTGGTACAGCCAAAATGCGTGCGCGGTATTGCGGTGCGATTGCCCATAATTTAACAGCATCTTTTTCGGTGCAAAGCCAAAGTGCCTCGGGATTGGCGACGCGCATGGCTGCTTGGTTAAATGCAAAAAAGTTATCGTGATCGGCATAAGCGGTTGTGGATGCGAGATGCAAACCTTGTGCGCGAAGCATGGCAAAAAACATCGCGGGCTTTGCAATACCCGCAACGGCGTGCAAGGAATGATGCGCAAGCTTGTTAAGCGGATGCTGCACGCCGCTCGCGTCTTGCGCATAGCTGGCAAGCATTCGGTTGACATCACTGAGTACCAAATGGACGGGGCAGCGCGTTTTGCGCGGCCAAGGCTCGCGTAAAGGTCCTGCGGGCAGAAAAAGTTTATTGCCAGTGTCACGCTCGTCAAACAGCACGATCTCCACGTCGCGTCCAAGTGCAAGGTGCTGCAAGCCGTCGTCGCTTATCAGCACATTGCAGGTGGGATGTGCTGCCAGCAAAGTCCGCGCCGCTTCTACGCGCTGGGTGGCTACTGCCACAGGTACGTGGCAGACACGGGCGATGAGCAGCGGCTCGTCACCTACTTCGGCAGCGGTACTCGCGCTTGTGACGATGCGGCAGTCTTTACTTGTGCGTCCATAGCCACGTGCAATCACACCAGGCTGACAGCCTAGCGCTTGCAAGTGCTTGACCAGTGCAATGACGACGGGGGTTTTCCCAGCGCCACCCGCTACCACATTGCCCACGATGACTACGGGCACGGGCAGACGCTGCGTCTTAAAAACACCCCAGACATAGAGCTTGAAGTGAAGGCTGCGTAGCACTGCGTAAACCCATGCGAGAGGGCGTAGCAGGGTCGCGAGCGTATTTGAACGATTGAGCCAGTGGCGCGGTGGCATGGTGCTTTGGTGCGCCGTCTATTTGCTTTGCTGCGCAGCAAATGTAATTTGCGACAGCCCCGCCATGCGCGCCGCCTCCATCACCGTCACGACCGATTGATGGCTAGCCAGTGCATCGGCGCTGATCACGACGACAGTATTTTTTGCGTTGCTGGCGATGTCGCGCAGCATAGCCGCCACTGGCTCTACTCCCTTGCCTTCGACGGCTTGTTTGCCCACGGCGTAGCGACCATCAGCGCCCACGGCAACAATCACTTCTTTGGGGTAATCGCGGGCTTGGTCGGTGTCGGCTGCGGGTAGCTTGACTTGTAGCTCTGTGAACTTGCTATAAGTGGTTGATAGCATCAAAAAGATCAACACGACCAAGAGCACATCAATAAATGGAATCAAATTGATTTCTGGCTGTTCGACTTTGCGTTTGGAAAACTTCATACACGTGACCTTTGTTGTTACTCGGGACGGCAATGTACTTTGATGTGCTGGTAAAACCGCTCCGCACCCTGCTCTAGTAATAGCTCCAGCTCATCAACTTTGCTTCTGAAGTAGCGCCAAAAAATCAAAGCAGGTATTGCCACCATTAAGCCAAAGGCGGTGTTATAGAGTGCCACCGAAATGCCGTGCGCCAGCATGGCGGGGTTCGTGCCTGATGTGCTAGAGGCGCCCGATTGACTGCCAAAAATTTCAATCATCCCAATGACAGTTCCTAGCAAGCCTAAAAGCGGTGCGATGGAGGCAATGGTTGCCAGAGCCGAGAGATATTTTTCTAGCTGTTGCGTGGCATGACGACCCGCGACCTCCATAGCGCTACGCAATCCCTCTGCATTGGGGCGTGGTTGTGTGAGCAAGGCGCGCAGTCCCGCAGCTAAAACACCGCCCATGACGGAGCTGATCTCCATTTGCTCGATGGTTTCGCTAGACGGCAAGGTTGGACGCGAAATAAGCATGGCTTCGTCTAACAAACGTGGTGGATTGATGCGGTCACTACGTAAAAATAGCGCACGCTCAACGATGAGGGTCAATGCGACAATAGAGCAAATGACTAAGGGCCAAATCGGCCAGCCTGCAGCTTGAATAATAGTGAGCAAGGGGATTTCTCCGTTTAAAAGTTGTTCAATGATAAGGCACCAATTTTCGCACGATACAGCCCCTTTGATACAGCGCCAAGCGTGGCGTGTGGGCGCACTGTGCCTAGCTATTAGCGACAGCCTGCAGGCGCGTTTTAATCCCGTCTCGGTGCGAGGAGAGGTTTCGGGATTTACCCGAGCCCCAAGCGGGCACTGCTACTTCACACTCAAAGATAGCGAGGGACAACTGCGAGTTGCCATGTTTAAGCGTGCTGCCAGTAGCATCGATTTCAATCTTTCCGATGGGCAGAAAGTCGAAGTCGTGGGCAAATTGAGTGTGTACGAGCAGCGCGGCGAGTTGCAATTAGTGGCGCAGACTGTGAGCCGCGTGGGGCAAGGCACATTGCTAGAAGCTTTCATGGGCCTTAAAGGAAGATTGCAAGAACAAGGGCTGTTTGATGCGGATAGAAAGCGTCTTCTTGTGCGCCATCCACGGCATATTGGCGTGGTCACTTCAAATGGAGCGGCTGCTTGGAGCGACGTGATCACAACGCTTAGTCGGCGCGTGCCGCACATTCCTGTGGTGCTGGCGCCTGCACTGGTGCAAGGGGTGGACGCGCCCACGCAGTTAATCGCTGCTTTGCACAGCCTGTATCAACTGGTCGATGAAGGGCGATCCGCCATCGACGTCATTCTTTTGGTGCGCGGCGGCGGCTCTTTAGAAGATTTGTGGGCGTTTAACGACGAGCAGCTTGCCTACGCCATTGCCCAAAGTCCCGTGCCGGTGGTGTGCGGCGTAGGACATGAAACAGATTTTTCGATAGCCGATTTTGTTGCCGATGTGCGAGCCCCCACGCCAACTGCTGCGGCCGAGTTGTGCGCCCAGACTGCATCACAAACTTTGTCTGATCTCAATACTTTGGCAAACGTCTTGCGCAATGCCAGTCAATCGGGGCTAGAGCGGCAAGGTCAGATGCTGGACATGATGGCACGTCGACTCACGCAGCCTAGCGAGCAATTGCGCCAGCAAGCCTATCGATTAACGCAAACGGGACACAGGTTGCGCACAGCCATTTACGCACAAACGCAAACCCAGCAACATCGGCTGGCACAGTGCCAAACGCGCCTTGGTTTATTGCACCCTCAGCAAGTGCTAAGTCGCGGTTTTGCCTGGATTAGCGACGAGGCAGGGCAGGTCGTAAAGGATGCTAAGACTCTTTGGCCGGACCAAGAACTTTCGTTACATCTTGCCAAGGGTGTGCGACAGGTGCGTGTGATTTAGCAGCAGTCCTTGCGACGATGCTGTTTTGCTGCGCTGCTATGCTAGGCAGCTTAAGGCTGAAAGGCTGGGCTTTTAAGTTTTGTTCCCGCCCTAATGCCTTTTGTGGAAAACCACCCTTGATTCATCTCCAGCACAAAACGCACAGGTCTAGTAGAACAGTGGGGGGCGGTCGTTTGCGGCTTCATGTCAGCTAAATTGACAATGCTGCCGTCATCAGCAATAAAGGCGGCGGTGAGCGGTAGCACGGTATTTTTCATCCAAAAACACTGTTTGGCGGGGGTTTCAAAAACAAAAAGCATTCCTTCTGATGGAGGCATTTTCTCTCTGAACATGAGTCCAATTTCGCGCTGTTCGGGCGTTTGGGCGACTTGCGCGTCAATTTGGAATATGCCCGCAGTAATTGAGATACGTGGTAATTGCGTTTGGGGCGCTTGCGATGTTTGCCCCCAGCTTGGAGTGACTGCCCAAGCAAGACTGCAACTCAAAAATAAGGTGTAGATTTTTTTCATGCTCGAATAATAGGCGTAAAAAAACCGCCAACTCCTGCGAGTGGCGGCTCTTTTGCTTTGGGCGAATTACTTCGCAGGAGCGTCAGCTTTTTTGTCAGCTTTTTTGTCAGCTTTAGCGGCTTTCTTTTCAGCTTTAGCAGCTTTTTTGTCAGCTTTTTCGTCTGCTTTAGCAGCAGGAGCAGCTGGTGCGGCAGCAGCAGGAGCGGCAGCAGCTGGTGCAGCAGCTGGCTTAGCAGCAGGAGCTTGTGCGAAAGTTGTTGCGGCGAAAAGACCAGCAACCAAAGCGGCGATAAGTTTGTTCATGATGAGATTCCTTTAATTAACGTTACTTAAAAACCCCCCCCAAGAAATTTTGGAGGTACTGCACTAACGTGCGGCAAAAAGATTTGGTTGACAGCTACGGGTGTTATTTTAAAAAATAATTATTTTCAAAGCGAATAGGTAGAGAGAATGACCTGTTTTTCTCTATTTTTAGAGGCATCCCTATGCTGTTTGGGGTGCTTTCTTTTTAGGCTTGTCGGGTGGTGACTGGTCGGGCGAGGCGATATTGAGTACGACCTCGCCTTTGTCGTCCAAATCCACATTGAGATTGCCGCCATTGGTCAGGCGTCCAAATAGCAACTCATCTGCCAAAGCCTTGCGGATGGTGTCTTGGATGAGGCGCTGCATGGGCCGTGCGCCCATGAGCGGATCGAAGCCTTTTTTAGCTAGATGCTTGCGCAGCGTATCGCTAAACGATACCTCAACCTTTTTCTCTTGCAATTGAGTTTCTAATTGCAGCAAAAATTTATCAACAACGCGCAAAATCACGTTTTCGTCTAGCGCCTTAAAGCTCACGATGGAGTCGATACGGTTGCGGAACTCGGGGGTGAAAAGACGCTTAATGTCTGCCATTTCATCGCCTGCTTGGCGTGAGTTGGTAAAGCCAATGGCGGCCTTGTTCATGGTCTCTGCGCCTGCATTGGTGGTCATGATGAGAATGACGTTTCTAAAGTCTGCTTTGCGCCCGTTATTGTCGGTTAGCGTGCCGTTATCCATCACTTGTAAAAGCACGTTGAATACATCGGGATGTGCTTTTTCAATTTCGTCTAGTAAAAGTACGCAGTGCGGCTTTTTGGTAATGGCTTCGGTTAGCAAGCCGCCTTGGTCAAATCCGACGTAGCCAGGAGGCGCACCGATAAGGCGGCTCACGGCGTGGCGTTCCATGTACTCGCTCATGTCAAAGCGGATCATTTCAATGCCCATGATGTACGCCAGTTGTTTGGCAGCTTCGGTTTTCCCGACGCCCGTGGGGCCTGAAAACAAAAATGAGCCAATGGGCTTGTCGGTTTTGCCAATGCCCGAGCGAGCCATTTTGACGGCGGACGCCAGCACATCAACGGCTTTGTCTTGTCCAAACACCACGTTTTTGAGATCGCGCTCCAGCGTTTGTAGTTTGCTGCGATCGTCGTTCGATACGTTGGCAGGCGGAATGCGAGCAATTTTTGCGATGATGGCTTCTACTTCGGTTTTTCCAATAACGTCTTTGCGGTTTTCGGGTTTTGCAATCCGCTGGGCTGCACCTGCTTCGTCAATCACGTCAATTGCTTTGTCGGGTAGATGGCGGTCATTGATGTATTTGCTGGACAGTTCTGCGGCGGCTTGCAGCGCATCCAAGGTGTAGGTGACGCTGTGGTGCTCTTCAAAGCGCGACTTGAGTCCCTTCAAGATTTCCGTGGTTTGTTCAATTGTGGGTTCGTTGACATCAATCTTTTGGAAGCGCCGCGACAGCGCGGTGTCTTTTTCAAAAATACCCCGGTACTCGGTAAAGGTGGTCGCTCCAATACATTTGAGCTGACCATTGGCCAGCGCAGGTTTGAGTAAATTGCTGGCGTCCAGCGTACCACCTGAGGCCGAACCTGCACCAATAATCGTATGGATTTCGTCGATAAATAAAATGGCGTGCGGTTTTTCTTTCAGCTGTTTTAAAACGCCTTTCAATCGCGCCTCAAAATCGCCCCGGTATTTGGTTCCAGCCAAAAGCGTGCCTGTATCCAAAGAATACACAGTCGCCTCTGTCAGCACATCAGGCACATCATTTTGTGTGATGCGCCAGGCCAAACCTTCTGCAATGGCGGTCTTGCCCACGCCCGCTTCGCCTACCAAAAGGGGGTTGTTTTTTCTGCGACGGCACAGGATTTGAATAGTGCGTTCGACTTCTAGTTCACGGCCAATGAGCGGATCAATTTTGCCGTCCTTTGCCATTTGATTGAGGTTTTGACAATAGGTGTCAAGCGGTGAGAATTTCTCGCTTTTGTCGCTGGGTTTGCTGCCATCTTCTTCGCCGCCTTCGCCTGTGGTTTGGGCTTCGGGTTTGTCGGTTTTTTTAATGCCGTGGGCAATGAAGTTGACGACATCTAAGCGGGTAATGCTTTGTTGGTGCAAATAAAAAACAGCATGGGAGTCTTTTTCGCCGTAAATGGCGACCAAGATATTGACGCCCTGAACTTCTTTTTTGCCCGTGCCCGTGGACTGCACGTGCATGATGGCACGCTGGATGACGCGCTGGAAACCCAGCGTAGGCTGCGTATCCACCTCATCCGTGCCCGAAACAATAGGCGTGTTCTCCTGGATGAATTCGGTGAGCGACTTGCGTAAGTCGTCTATTTTGGCGGCGCAGGCCTCTAGCACCTCTTTGCCGCTGGGGTTGTCGAGCATGGCAAGCAAAAGATGCTCCACAGTGATGAATTCGTGGCGGCTTTTTCTTGCCTCAGCAAAAGCCATCTGAATACTGGTTTCTAATTCTTGTGAAATCATGATTGGCTTTCTAAAACAATGTGGTGGCTTAATCTATAGGCTCGGATACGGCTTGCAAGGGGTGACCTGCATTTTTTGCCGCATCCATGACCGTATTGACCTTGGTGGCAGCTACATCGCGTGTAAAAACCCCGCAAACTCCTCTGCCCTCAAGGTGAATTTTGAGCATGATACCAACAGCCGTATCTTGGTCTTTGTTAAAAAATTCTTGGATGACAAACACCACAAACTCCATTGGCGTGTAGTCATCATTGAGCAGTGCCACTTGGTGCATTTGTGGCGGCTTGATCGCCTCTGGCCGACGCTCCAGCACGGTCGTGCCACTGTCGTCCTCTGCGGGCGGCGGGCGCAAGGTGGGTGAGGGCGCTGCAGGTTTAGTCATGGCTTGCCAGCATTTTCCAAGTTTCGACTACGGAGTCTGGGTTAAGCGATATCGAGGTAATGCCCAAATCCACTAGCCAGCGCGCAAAGTCGGGGTGGTCGCTGGGGCCTTGACCGCAAATGCCCACGTATTTGTTTTGTGCCAAACACGCTTTAATCGACATCTCTAACATGGCTTTGACGGCAGGATCACGTTCGTCAAAATCTTTGGCAAGCAACTCCAGTCCCGAGTCGCGATCCAGCCCTAGTGTCAGCTGGGTAAGGTCATTGGAGCCAATGGAAAAGCCATCAAAGTATTCTAAAAATTGCGAAGCCAAAATCGCGTTGCTAGGCACTTCGCACATCATGATGTGGCGCAGTCCATTGACGCCACGTCCCAGTCCGCACTTGCCCAGCATTTCGCTGACGGCACGCGCTTGCCCAAGGGTTCGGACAAAAGGAACCATGATTTCTACATTGGTCAAACCCATGTCACCGCGCACGCGCTTTAAGGCTTCGCACTCCATGGCAAAGGCTTCGCCAAACTCGCTGCTGACGTAACGCGCCGCGCCCCTAAATCCCAGCATTGGATTTTCTTCTTCGGGTTCGTAGATGCTGCCGCCGATGAGTTTTCGGTACTCATTGGATTTGAAATCGGACAAGCGCACGATGACGGGCTTGGGCCAAAACGCAGCAGCAATGGTGGCAACGCCTTCGGCGACTTTATCCACGTAAAAAGCACGGGGCGAGGCGTGTCCGCGTGCTGCTAACTCTACCGCCGTTTTGAGTTCGGCATTGATGTTTGGGTAATCCAAAATCGCTTTGGGATGCACGCCAATGTTGTTGTTGATGATGAACTCTAGCCGCGCCAAGCCCACGCCCGAGTTGGGCAATTGGCAAAAATCAAAAGCCAGTTGCGGGTTGCCAATGTTCATGGTGATTTTGGACTTAATAGCAGGCATGGTGCCGCGCTCGACTTCGGTTTGCGATGTTTCTAGCTTGCCCTCGTAAATAAAGCCGGTATCACCCTCGGCGCAGCTCACCGTCACCAGCGCGCCTGATTTCAGGCGATCGGTGGCGTCCCCGCATCCCACCACGGCAGGAATGCCTAGTTCGCGCGCAATGATGGCAGCGTGACAAGTACGTCCCCCGCGATTGGTGACGATGGCGCTGGCACGCTTCATTACAGGTTCCCAATTGGGATCGGTCATATCGGTGACCAAAACATCGCCTGCTTGGACTTCGTCCATTTGGCTAATGCTTTTAACGAGGCGGACAACGCCTGTGCCAATTTTTTGACCGATGGCGCGCCCCTCCGCCAAAACGGCCCCTTTGCCCAGGAGCTTGTAGCGCACTTCTGCCTTGCCCTTGGCTTGGCTTTTGACGGTTTCGGGACGCGCCTGCAAGATGTAGAGCGCGCCGTCTATCCCGTCCTTGCCCCATTCAATGTCCATGGGCTGCTTGTAGTGCTCCTCGATAACGAGGGCGTATTTGGCAAGCTGCTCCACATCGGCATCGGTTAGCGAGTAGCGTTGGCTTTGCGCGGCTGGCACATCAATCGTGCGAACCAGTTTCCCGCTGGCTGCCTTTTCATCTGGCGTGGCAAACACCATTTGGATGAGTTTGCTGCCTAAGCTGCGCCGAATTAGCGCACGTTTGCCTGCGCGCAGCATGGGTTTGTGCACATAAAACTCGTCAGGATTAACAGCGCCTTGCACCACCGTTTCGCCAAGTCCGTAGCTGCTGGTGATAAAGACGACTTGATCAAAGCCGCTTTCAGTATCTATCGTAAACATCACGCCCGCAGCGCCCAAATCGGAGCGCACCATGCGCTGCACGCCTGCTGATAACGCCACCTCGGCGTGGGCAAAGCCTTTGTGCACGCGGTAGCTAATGGCGCGATCGTTGTAGAGCGAGGCAAAAACCTCTTTGATTTTGTGCAGCACAGTTTCAATGCCCACCACGTTTAAAAACGTTTCTTGCTGCCCCGCAAACGAGGCGTCGGGTAAATCTTCTGCGGTTGCGGAAGATCGCACGGCAAACGAAGCCTCGGCAGAGCCGCTGCTCAGTTTGGTAAACGCGGCGCGAATGGCTTGCTCAAGGTCAGCGGGGAAGGGCTGAGCCTCAACCAAGGCGCGAATTTCTGCGCCCACGCGGGCCAGGGCGTTGACGTCTTCGGTATCAAGCGCGTCCAGCTTGGCGTTGATGCTCGCGTCCAAGCCCCCGTGCTTTAAAAAAGCGCGAAAAGCGTGCGCCGTCGTGGCAAACCCTGTGGGGACTTTGACGCCTGTGGGCAGCTGGGAAATCATTTCGCCAAGACTGGCGTTTTTGCCGCCTACGGAGTCCACATCAGCGTTTCGCAAAAGCTCAAAAGGGACGACAAGGGCGCTGGGGTCAAAGAGTTTAGACATGAGAGTGAGTTGCGTGGATTTGTTTGGATAATACGTCTGTGCTGCGCTTAAAACAGCGCTTGGCATTGTAATTTACCGAGGAGCATTGTGAGCCATCGCACCATATTTTTCGTCTCAGACGGCACGGGCATTACGGCGGAAACATTTGGCAAGGCCATTCTTGCCCAATTCGCCATTGAAGCCAATCATGTCCGCATTCCTTTTACCAATACGGTGGATAAAGCACATTTGGCAGTCAAGCAAATGATGCACGTGGCATCTAGCGATGGCAGCAAACCGATTGTGTTTACCACGTTGGTCAATAGGGAGGTGCTGCAAGTGATTAACGAGGGCTGCCAAGCGCGGTGTATGTTGCTCGATATGTTTAGCACGTTTGTCAATCCGTTAGAGGCGGAGCTGGGCATTAAGAGCAATCACCGCATTGGTAGATTTAGCGATGTCAGCAAAAGCAAGGCCTACCATGACCGTATTGAAGCCATTAACTTTAGCTTGGCGCATGACGACGGGCAGCGCAACACCGACCTGATGCAATCCGATGTTATTTTGGTGGGCGTTAGTCGAAGCGGAAAAACACCCACCTCGCTTTACTTAGCCATGCAGTATGGATTGAAAGTCAGCAACTATCCGCTCATCCCAGAAGATTTTGAGCGCCAGCACTTGCCGCCCGCATTAGTGCCGCACAAGCATAAAATTTTTGGACTCAGCATTTTGCCTGCACGCCTAGCCGAAGTGCGCCACGAGCGTCGCCCCAATTCGCGCTATGCCGATATTGCCAATTGCCGCATGGAGGTTTCAGAGGCCGAAGCCATGATGCGCCGAGAGGGCATCCGCTGGCTATCGACTACCACCAAATCGATTGAGGAAATCGCCACTACCATCTTGCAAGAAGTCAAACCTGAGGGTTTGGTTTATTAGCAGGGTTTATTGTTGCGCCGCTTCAATACGCTGCACTGTCAGCGTTGGAAACGGAAGCGTGGTGGTATCCGCCTTGCCAGTGACGCGAATGCTTGTAAATTGCAAGGCGCTGAGTTGATCGTTTTGCGCTGCGTTAGCTGCCAATTGCCAAATTTTTCCATCGGACAGTCGCACAGCCCAGAAGCTCTCCATTTGCGACCCTTTGCGGCTAAGAGTCCCTGTGAGCGATAAGTCCGTTTGCGATGCCGCGCAGGCAAAGAGTCCCATTGCAAGCGATAAGCTTGCAATGGCGGTGAAGCGTCGTCGGGTGGTGTTCATCATCATTTCACGGTTATTAGCAATGTTGTTTTTGCGGGCACGGTGACATTGGTTCGTCCATAACCGGCTTTTCCTCTGGCGACACTGTCGATTTTGTAAGTCTGCGTAGTCCCCGTAAATGTGGATAGCGCTGTAGCCGTTGCTGGAACGGCAGCTGAGTTTATGGGCAGCTGAGGCAGGGAGTAGTCATAGCTGTTCGTCATGTTTCCTTGAGCCGAAAGTGTGCCGATTTTGGCTGGGAAGCCATATCTGGCGGGAGGATTCGCCTCGTTTATTTTTCCAAAGACGGACGCACCAAAGCGCGCAAATTCATCGGTAAAACCTGGACTTCCATTATTTTGAATTAAAAAATCTAAGCATTCAACACTGGATTGGTTGGCGCTTGGGGTGTCGCAATCGGTCATCAGCTGGACATAAATGCCAGGGCCAAATCGGCGGTTTAAAAACGCACCAAACGCGCCGCCCATGTCGTAGCTGTTAGCAGCAAGCGTTACCCATTCAACATAACTGACTGCGCCGCCAGTTCTGGCGTAGCCATTTAGGCGGCAGGCTATGGGTGTGAGGTTGTCACACGTATTAAGCGTAGCGCCCGAGTCAAAAATATCTTGGGTCATCATCGCCGAGGTTTCTTCTAACCACGTGTCGTGTTTGACGCCGTAAAGGACGGTTCTTTGGTAGAAGTTAATCATGTGCGTCAATTCATGAATTAAAGTCGAGTTGATACGGTTTTGACTTTGCGTTGCACTGATGAAAAAAACGAGTGCTTCGTTGGAGTTGGCATAGAGCGCCGACGTGGTCTTGAGCACACTATGCATTGTGGAGAAGTAGCCACCCCAATCTTGTGGTGTGATTGGATTGAGGATGACGATATTGACATCTTGTTTTGCTGATGCTGTATCGGTAATAGTTCTTCCGCTGTAAGCCGACGATGTGGGAATGGAGCCCCACACATCCCCCAGTACGCTGGAAATGGTGGGGTAGCCGTGTTTTAAATTATCTGTCTCGCAAAACTGCTGTTGATACGCATCTAAATTAGCGTCGGTTACTGTGCCTGGCGCTGATGCAGCACTTGCGTTGTAAAGGCTATCTTGCACCCAAAAAACCACGCTTCTTCCTGTGCTGTCAATGGGGCAGATGCGCCGTGCCGTGGTGGCATACGATGTTTTTGTGTAGTTTTCGTACCATGATTTGGTGCCACCCACAGCCACCGCTGCTTGAATGTTTGGCGGTGAAATAACGGGCGCCGCGTTTGGCGAGCGGGCATTTGCCAATGCCGATAGCGCCTTCATCTCGTCATCCAGTTGCCGATTGCGTTCCAGCATCTGCGTATGCGCCGCCGCCATTTGGTGATGCTCATGACCCTCATGTCCATCGCCCTGTATGGCTACGCTCTTTTTAGAAGTTGGCGGCGGGTTTTCGGTTGACGAAACGAACTCTCCTGCGAGTGTTCCAAAACTAGGGTTTGACGATGCCGCCGTGCTTTGCCCATTGGAAAAAACAAGCGTGACCGTTTTCTCCGAAAGTGCTGCGCCTTGTAGTTTGATATCGAGGGCGACGGGGGCGTCGGTTAAATTAGTAAAGCCCAGTACGCCTGTGCCAGCCCCTGTATAGGTTGTCGTTGTGTCTGTGGTGATGAATGCACCCCCACAAGTACCGTCTTGGCAAGCGGGCTTGACGGTTGGGGCAGCGTCAGAGGTGGAGCTACTCGCCTTCCCCCCGCCGCAGTTCAGCGTGCTTAAGGTTAAAAGCACCAACCCGATTAGTCGAATGAAGTGTTGAGTCATAAAGTTACGCTCTCTTTTAGGGTTGTGGGCAAGGCATTGTAGTCACCCCCATAGGCGCACGCTCGCTGTTTTAACGCCGCATCATTTCACGGTCATCAACAGCGTTGTTTTTCCAGGTACGGTGACATTGGTGCGCACATAACTGGTTTTTCCGCTGGCGACGCTGTCGATTTTGTAAGTCTGCGTAGTCCCCGTAAATGTGGATAGCGTTTTAGCCGTTACTGGAACGGAAGCTGAGTTTGTGGACAGCTTAGGCAGGGAGTAAACATAGCTGCTCGCCATATTGCCAGTGGGGGTCAGTGTGCCGTTTTTGGCTGGAAAGCCATATCTGGCGGGAGAACTCGCCTCGTTTATTTTTCCAAAGACGGACGCGCCAAAGCGCGCAAACTCATCGGTAAAACCTGGGCCTCCATTATTTTGAATTAAAAAATCCAAGCAATCAACACTGGATTTTTTGGTGCTTGGGGTGTAGCAATCGGTCATCAGCTGGGCATAAATGCCAGGGCCAAATTGGCGGTTTAAAAACGCACCAAACGAGCCGCCCATGTCATAGCTGCCAGCTGAAAGGTCGGTCCAGTCAAAATAACTGATTGCGCCACCCGTTTTGGCGTAGCCATCCAGGCGGCAGGCTATGGGGGTGAGGCCGCCGCACCCAGTAAGCGTAGCGCCCGAGTCAAAAATATCTTCGGTCATCATCGCCGAGGTTTCTTCTAACCATGTTTCGTGACTGTCGTCGTGCAGGGCGGTTCTTTGGTAAAAGTTAATCATGTGCGTCAATTCGTGAATTAAAACTGAGTTGATATAGGCTTGGCTTTGCCGTGCATTGATGAAAAAAACGAGTGCCTGGTTGGAGTTAGCCGCCGTCCCCGAAGCGGTCTTTAAAAAATTATTGAGCGAATAGAAGTAGCCACCCCAGCCTTGTGCCGCGCCTGGATTGAGGATGACGATATTGACATCTTGTTTTGCTGATGCTGTATCCGTAATAGTTCTTCCGCTGTAAGCAGACGATGTGGGAATGGAGCCCCACACATCCCCCAGTACGCTGGAGATGGTGGGGTAGCCGTGTTTTAAATTATCTGTCTCGCAAAACTGCTTTTGATACGCATCTAAATTAGCGTCGGTTACTGTGCCTGATGCTGATGCAGCACCTGCGGTGTAGATGGTGTTTTGCACCCAAAAAACCACGTTTTTTCCTGTGCTGGCAATGGGGCAGGTGCGCCGTGCCGTGGTGGCATACGATGTTTTTGTGTAGTCTTCGTACCATGATTTGGTGCCACCCACAGCCACCGCTGTTTGAATGATTGGCGGCGACGTGACGGGCGCAGCGTTTGGCGAGTAGCTACTTGGCGAGTGGGCGCTTTGCGATGCCGATAGCACCTTCATCTCTTGAGCTACTTGCCTATTGAGATTCAGCATCTGCGAATGCGCCGCCGCCATTTGGTGATGCTCATGATCCTCATGTCCATCGCCCTGTATGGTTGCGCTGTTTGGCGAGATCAGTGGGTTCGCGCTTGCCAAAGCGGGGCTTGCCAGTGTTCCAGCGCTCGGGGCTGCTGCCGCCGCCTTAATTGCCCCATTGGAAAAAACAAGCGTGACCGTCTTCCCCGCAAGTGCGGCGCCTTGGATGTTGATATTGCGGGTGACGGGGACGCTAGTTAAATTAGTAAAACCTAGTACGCCTGTGCCAGTTCCTGTATAGGTTGTCGTAGTGCCTGCGGTGGTGAATGCGCCCCCACAAGTGCCGTCTTGGCAAGCGGGCGTGACGTTAGCGGATGCGGCATTGCCAGGTCCAATGGATAGTGCGGTGGTTTTGCTGCTGGAGAGACCTGCCGTATTGGTCACTGTGAGCGTGGCGGTATAAGTGCTTGCGCTGGTGTAAATACGGTAAACGGTTGTGCCTGTGTCTTTTGCTCCGCCATCACCAAAATCCCATGAGTATGTCAGCGCTAAATTGCCTGGGTCGGTTGCTACGCCCGCAAGGGTGACCATGCTATTGGCAGTAAGTGCTCCGCTGACGTTTATGGCGCTAATGGCTGGCGCTGTGGCAGAGGCGGAAGAATCGCTCTCTTTTCCCCCACCGCAGTTCAGCGTGCTTAAGGTTAAAAGTACCAACCAGAGCAGTCGGATGAAGTGCTGAGTCATAAAGTTGCTCTCTCTTTTATGGGGTTGGGCAAGGCATTGTAGTCGTGCCCCACAGGCGCACACTTGCCGTTTTAACGCCTTTTCCAGCAAAGGTTTTTAAGGCGGTTTGTGCCAAGGCTTCGCGGTCAAATTGACCTAGCGACAGTCCAATGGGGCGACTGGCTTGGGCGATGTTTTTTGCTGCAATCCCCATTCTTTTAAGTTCTTCCTTTTTCTTATCCGCCAGAGCCCCTGTTGCATAGGGGCCCATATAGACCACCCACTGCTCACTTTTCTTGAGTGTGCAAGCATTCGCGGGCGGGCCTGGAGGAGCGGTTTTGATGTCGATGGCGTCGGCATTGACTTGTTTGGCAAGGCGATCAGGTTCGCGCTGGGCGCTGTCGCCACCCATGCTGGACTCGAGCCAGCCTTGGCTATAGGCGAAATAGCCAAGGTTGGCCAGTAAGAGCGCGAGGACGAGGGGTCTTAAAAACACACGGATACCTCATGGCTGATGATGGTGTGAGTGCCTGAATTTGTGTCAAGTTGCAGCGCACCTTGCGCGTTGACGCCCGCGTATTTTCCGCTAGCGCCGTTTGACAGGTGAATCGACAGCCCGGCGAGTGCGTCGCGCTTTGAAAACTCGGCTGCAAAAGGCGCAAAGCCTTGTTGCGCAAACAAATGGATGTCCTCCAGCAGCGGCTCCGCAATCGATTGAAGCGCGGTTTCGGATGTGATTTTCGGTGCTAGCTCGCGCAGCCCCGCAGGTGCAGCCTTGCCATCTTGGCTGGCTTGCCATGCGGCGGCGATAGGAGCTTCTAAATTAAGTCCTACGCCAATGACGGCGTAACGCTGTTGCGGCGCGGCTCCTGCAATCGATGCGGTTTCAATCAAAATGCCTGCCAGTTTTTTGCCGCTCACCCATAAATCGTTTGGCCATTTGATTTGGATGTTGGGATGCAGGTTTTTGGCAATGCTCACGCCAACAGCAAGTGATAAGCCCGACCAATTCACGGGCGCAAGTGGCAGGCCAAGACTAAAGGTGAGAGAGTGCGCGTCCGACAACCACGCGCGTCCCAATCTGCCGCGCCCTGCGGTTTGTAATTGAGCAACCAAGCAGCAGCTTGTGTAGTCGCCTGCTTGTGCGCGGCGCATGAGTTCGCTATTTGTGGAGTCAATGGAGGCAACAAATTCGATCTGCATGGCTGCGCTGATTGGTTAGCGCTTGGGTGCAAGCATGGTTTTGCGGCATTTTTTGCTGCCGCAGTAGCAAGCGAATTCTTTTTTTAATTTGGGTGTGTAGCGCTCATCAATCGTGAGACCGTAGTCATAGTTCAACTCTTCACCTGCTTTGATAGGGCGTAGCGCCTTGATAAAAATGCGATCCTCCACGTGGTCGCTTTCGCAATTTGGGTCGCAAGAGTGGTTAATCCATTTAGCCCAGTTGCCATGAACCAGGCCATCAAGCACACAAAAATCGTCAATGTGAAAATAAAACGTGTGATTGGGCTGGGCGGGGTCGTGGGGGTGACGCCGTAGTGCTTCTGCCCAAGTAATCAGCTCGCCTTTGTATTCAATCACACGCTCGTTTTTTTGAATATCTGCTACTGCAAAAACCCCGCGTCCATGAATGGGGGAGGAGCGAGCTTGAATTTTTCTGGACATAATGCGCGGGAGTGAATCGAGAATAACAACGAGAGACGAGTCCATATTTTATGAGTGAAACAGCTAGTAAAACTTTAGTCATTGCGGAAAAGCCTTCCGTGGCAGCCGACATTGTGCGAGCCCTAACACCTGGCGGCGGGAAGTTTGAAAAAAGCGCAGACTATTTTGAAAATGATGCGTATGTGGTCACTAGCGCCGTGGGGCATTTGCTGGAAATTCAAGCGCCCGAAGCCTTTGACGTCAAGCGCGGCAAGTGGAGTTTTGCTAATCTCCCTGTGATTCCACCGCACTTCGATTTAAAACCTATCGATAAAACCAAAACGCGCCTTGCGGCTGTGCTGCGCCTTGTCAAGCGCAAAGACGTTGGCACGCTGATTAACGCGTGCGACGCGGGGCGCGAAGGTGAGCTAATTTTCCGTTTAATTCAGCAGCACGCCAAATCTAAGCACGAGGTCAAGCGGCTTTGGTTGCAATCCATGACGCCGCAGGCGATTCGCGACGGCTTTGCCAATTTACGCAGCGACAAACAGATGCAGCCGCTGGCGGATGCGGCGCGCTGCCGCTCCGAGGCCGATTGGCTCGTGGGCATTAACGGCACGCGAGCGATGACGGCCTTTAACTCGCGCGATGGCGGATTCTTTTTAACCACGGTAGGGCGCGTCCAAACGCCCACCTTGTCTGTGGTGGTGGAGCGCGAAGAGCAAATCCGTAAATTTATCTCGCGTGATTATTGGGAGGTTCACGCTCAATTTGACGTGGCAGCAGGCTCCTACGCCGCTAAATGGATTGATACGAGTTGGAAAAAAGGCGCCAAGAAAGACGAGAGCGGGGGCGATGATGAACACGCCAAAGCCGACCGCCTGTGGAACGCGCAGGACGCGCAGACGATTGCCGATGCGGTGCGCGGACAAACGGGCCAAGTTAGCGAGCAATCCAAGCCCAGCGTGCAGGCAAGTCCGCAGCTGTTTGATTTGACGAGTCTTCAGCGCGAAGCCAATGGCCGCTTCGGTTTTAGCGCCAAGACGACGCTGTCCATCGCGCAATCGCTGTACGAGCGGCACAAAGCACTGACCTATCCGCGTACGGATTCGCGCGCTCTGCCCGAAGACTACTTACCCGTTGTCAAACAAACATTTGAAATGCTGGCAAACAGCTCGATGCGGCACTTAGCCCCACACGCCAAGCTGGCGCTTGCCAAGGGCTACATCAAACCGAGTAAACGCATTTTTGATAACGCCAAGGTCAGCGATCACTTTGCCATCATCCCCACGCTAGACGCGCCCTCAGGCTTATCGGACGCTGAACAAAAACTCTACGACCTTGTGGTGCGTCGCTTTATGGCGGTGTTTTATCCTAGTGCCGAATACATGGTGACGACGCGCTTGACTGTGGTGAGCAATCACAGCTTTCAATCCAATGGCAAAGTGCTCGTCAACGCGGGATGGCTGGCTATTTTTGGCAAAGAAGCGCAGGATCAAAACGCAGACGCTAGCGCCGAAGGCGGTCAAAATTTGGTTGCCGTTGCAAGCGGCGAGCGGTCTTTGTGCGCACAGATCGATAGCAAGGCGCTGAAAACACGCCCCCCTGCGCGGTACTCCGAGGCTACGCTGCTTGGCGCAATGGAGGGTGCGGGCAAGCTGGTAGAAGACGACGATATGCGCGAAGCCATGCAAGAGAAGGGGCTTGGCACGCCTGCGACGCGCTCCTCCATCATTGAGGGTTTGATTGCCGAAAAATATATGCTGCGCGAAGGGCGCGAGCTAATCCCCACCGCCAAAGCCGCTCAATTGATGACCTTGCTGCGTGGACTGGACGTAGAGGAGTTGACCAAACCCGCGCTCACTGGCCAGTGGGAGTACAAGCTGGCAGAAATGGAGCACGGGCGGATGTCGCGTGAGGCTTTTATGGGCGAAATTGCTGCCATGACGCAAAACATGGTGCAAAAGGCCAAGTCTTTTGACCGCGACACCATTCCAGGCGACTACGCGACGCTGACACAGGCGTGCCCCAATTGCGGCGGCGTGGTGAAAGAAAACTATCGCCGCTACGCCTGTTCGGGTAAGACGGGGGCGGGTGAGGGCTGCGGTTTTTCGTTCACCAAAACACCCGCAGGTCGCACGTTCGAGCTGCGCGAGGCCGATCAATTTTTGCGCGACAGAAAAATTGGCCCGCTCGAGGGCTTTCGCTCGAAAGCAGGATGGCCTTTTGTGGCAGAGCTGGCGCTGGTGCGTGATGAAGATACACAAAATCTCAAGCTGGAGTTTGATTTTGGCGATGCCGCCAAAGACGCTCTGGACAGTGGTGAGCTGCAAGACCTCAGCGGCAAAGCCAGCTTAGGCGCTTGTCCAAAATGCGGCAGCGGTGTGTATGAATTGGGCGCTAGCTATTACTGCGAAAAGACGATCCCTACGCTGACTCAAGCCACCTCTAGCTGCGACTTTAAAAGTGGACGCATCATCTTGCAGCAACCCGTAGAACCCGAGCAAATGGCAAAGTTGTTGGCGACAGGTAAAACCGATCTGCTGGATAAATTTGTCTCCATGCGCACGCGGCGTGGTTTTAAAGCCTTTTTGGTGTGGAACAAAGAAGAAAACAAAGTTGCTTTTGAGTTTGAACCCAGACCCGAAGGTGCACGTAAATTTCCGCCGCGTAAAACCGCCGAAGCGCAAACGGTTGCCGCACCTGCGGTCAAAAAGAGCACCGCTAAAAAAGTGCCTGCTAAAAAAGCAGTGGCCAAAAAAGTAGCCACAAAGAAAATAGCGGCTAAAAAATCGCCCGTTAAAAAATTTTAACGCTTACGAAAACCGAACCGTAAAGCGTGTGCCTGTCGGCGTTTGCAGCCGATGCGCGTCCTCTACCAATACGCTGGCTTGGTGCTGGCTGGCAATAGCTTGCACGATAGCAAGCCCAAGCCCAGAGCCATCCACGCGGTTGCTAAGTCCGTCGTTCATGCGGTAAAAAGGTTGCATGATGCGCTCGCGTTCAGCGGCGGGAATGCCCGGTCCAGAGTCTTCTACCTGCAGCGCTAGTTCGCTGCTTGCGTATTGCAAAATCCGCGCCGTAACCACCCCGCCCGCAGGCGTGTAATAAATGGCGTTTTCTAGTAAATTTCGGACCAGCTCTTGCAGCAGCACGGAATTGCCCATGATGTGATCGCTTTGAACATGGGTGCTGTCGTCAAAGCCTAAATCGATGTATCTGTCTTTGGCAAGCGGCAGTGCATCGCTCACTGCATCCATCACGACGCGTGCAAGATGAATGGGCGATTTGTTTACCTCACGCCCCGTCGCTTCGGCACGCGCCAAAGCCAGTAACTGATTGACTGTGCGTGTGGCGCGGATACTGGAGCGTCCGACTTGCATGAGTGAGTGTTTGAGGTCCTCGGCGCTCGCACCTTCGCGCTGGGCTAAATCGGCTTGCATTCGTAGTCCTGCCAGCGGTGTTTTGAGCTGATGTGCGGCATTGGCTAGAAAACGTTTTTGTGTATCGATAGAGTCTTTTAGGCGCGTCAGCAAATCGTTAATCGACGCAATGAGTGGCGCAACTTCGTGCGGAACGTCCGTGAGGTCTAAGGGGCTGACATCATCGCTTTTTCGCTGACGGATGCGCTGCTCGAGCAGGTTGATCGGTTTGGTTCCGCGTATCAATGCCAGCCATATCAAAAACACCATCAGCGGAAGCATGAGCAGCTGGGGCAGCATCACCCCTTTGATAATTTCTCCCGCTAAGGTGGATCGCTTCTCGAGCGTTTCGGCTACTTGAATCAAAACAGGTTTGTCGTTTGCCTTTCGATCTTTCGGATTTTGTAAATTCGTCCACAAATACGCAACGCGAATATCACGTCCGCGATGCTCGTCCACACGAATCATGATTTTGCCGATGACCTGGTGGTCGTCCGCTAGTGGCGGGGGTAGTTCGCGATCCCCTGCCACGTATTCACCCGTCACGCCGCGCACTTGGTAATAAATAGTGTCGGCATCATCGGCCCGCAAAATTTCGCGTGCAGGTGCAGGTAAATTCAAATACGTGGTGCTTTGCGTCACCTTAACCAGTTGCTCTAGCGCCCGCACGTTGTACTCTAGTGCACGGTCAAACGGTTTGCCTGCAAGGTTTTGCGCAACTAACCAAGTCAAAACCAAACTCATGGGCCAAACCAAGAGCAGCGGGATGAGCATCCAGTCAAGAATTTCGCCAAATAGGCTGTACTTGCCGCGCTGGAAGATATTAAACGCCATAGCTTGGCAAGGTCACACGGCGGGAAAAATCAATTGATTTTTTCTAAGCAATAACCCAGTCCGCGCACGGTGGCGATGCGTACCGTGCCTTTTTCAATTTTTTTACGCAGGCGGTGGATGTAAACCTCAATCGCATTGGTGCTGACTTCTTCGCCCCATTCGCAGAGTCGCTCTACCAGTTGATCTTTGCTGACCAAGCGCCCCGTGCGCTGTAGCAGCACTTCAAGCAAGCCTAGCTCACGCGCCGATAGATCCACCATTTTTCCTTCTAGCGTTGCCACGCGCCCTGTTTGGTCGTATTGCAGCGCACCGTGGTTGATGATGCTGGACGATACGTTTGAGCCGCGCCGTGTGAGTGCGCGCACGCGGGCTTCTAGCTCTTGTAGTGCGAATGGCTTGGCCATGTAGTCGTCGGCGCCAAGGTCGAGTCCTTTGACTCGGTCTTCGATGCTGTCTGATGCGGTAAGAATGAGGACGGGGATTTTTGCGCCGCGTGTACGCAAGCGCTTGAGAACGTCTAACCCGTGCATCTTGGGTAAATCCAAATCGAGGATGAGTAAATCAAACTCGCTGTGCGTAATTAAAGCGGCATCGGCTTGACTACCGTCGGCAACGTGATCAACGGCAGCGCCACTTTGTCGCAATGTGCGGAGCAGACCATCGGCCAGCACTTGATCATCCTCGGCAATCAAAATTCGCATAGCAGCTCCTCAGGTTACGAATGCAGCTATTTTCGCTTTATTTATGCGCGCTCGCGGTCAGAGTTTCACTATGTCTTGCAAAGAAAAGAAAATTTTTGGCAAATAAAAAAGCCGCCTTGCATGGGGCGGCTTTTTTAACGATGCGAGAGCAGCTTATTTTGCGTGTTTGCCAATCAAACCCGCCAATTGGAACATAGAGACTTGTGCTGCGCCACCAAACAGAACTTTGAGCTTGGCATCGGCATTGATCATGCGTTTATTTTTGGCGTCTTGCAGTCCGTTCTTTTTGATGTAAACCCAGAGTTGCTTGACGATTTCGGTGCGTGGCACTGGTGTTGCACCAATGACGGCAGCTAAAGCGGCATCGGGTGTCATTGGTTTCATGAATGCGGCGTTGGGCGTGCGTTTTGTAGCAGGAGCTTTTTTAGCGACGACTTTTTTAGCAGGAGCTTTTTTAGCGACGACTTTTTTAGCGACGACTTTTTTAGCAGGAGCTTTTTTTGCGGCTGTTGCCATGGTGTTTCCTTTAGTAGTGGTTAATGAAGGTCTCGATACTAATAGGGAAAAAGGCAGTTTATAGAGGGAGAACCTTAAATAAATGAAATTATTTTTTCTGAGTTGCAGGCCTGCGACAGGGCGCGAGCGACCTCGGGGACTAGCGCGGAGCCTCGGTAGATGAGTCCTGAGTAAATTTGTACGGCGTCTGCGCCTGCCTTGATTTTAGCGACGGCATCGGCGCCGCACATGATTCCGCCTACGCCAATAATGGGAAAGCGTGACTTGCTAGGCGGCTTGCAAGCCTTATCCAGCGAGGCGCGTAGCAAGGTAATCACTTGATTGCTGTGCGTCAGAAGGGGGGTGCCGCTGAGTCCGCCAGCCTCGCCTGCATGGGGCACGTCGCGCACCGCATCGCGTGCCAAGGTGGTGTTGGTGGCAATGACGCCGTCCATGCCGTGCTGCACTAGTGCATTGGCAATGGAGTCGATTTGTGATTCGTCCAAGTCGGGTGCAATTTTGATAAAGATAGGAATGCGCCGCCCGTGCTCAGCGGTGAGTTCTTCGCGCCGTTTGTCCAATTGCGTGAGTAGGCTTGCGAGTGCATCGTCGCTTTGTAGCGCTCGTAAATTGTGGGTGTTGGGGCTGGAGATGTTGACGGTGATGTAGTCGGCATACGGATAAACGCCCGTGAGTCCGAGCAGGTAATCGTGTGCGGCGTGTTCGATTGGCGTAGCAGCATTTTTTCCAATGTTGAGACCTAAAATTTTCCCTTGGCTGCGAAAGGTGGACTGCTGCACGTTGTGAATAAAGGCATCTAAGCCTTGATTGTTAAAACCTAGGCGATTGATAAGTGCGTTTGCCTCGGGAAGGCGAAACATACGCGGCTTAGGATTACCGCTTTGCGCGAGCGGCGTGACTGTACCCACTTCCACAAAGCCAAAACCCATTGCGCCTAGTGCGTCAATGACGCGGGCATTTTTATCAAGTCCTGCGGCCATGCCCACGCGATTAGGAAAGCGAATCCCTGCAAGCGTGACGGCATCGTGCACAAAGGGTTGTCGGTAGAGGCATTCAAGCGCGGTGCGCTGGGTTTTTTCGAGCATTCGGATGGTGAGATCGTGTGCGTGCTCGGGTTCTAGTTGGAATAGGACCGCGCGGCTAAGGGCGTAGGGGATGAGCGACATGGATAATGGCAGTAGTTGAAAAACAGTAAAGATTTTCCCACGAGCCAAGGACATCACGCGACATGACACAAGACGAACTCAAAATGCAAGTAGGTTTGGCCGCACTGGCGCATGTACCCCAGGGTGAAATGATTGGTGTGGGTACGGGCTCTACCGTCAATAAATTTATCGACGCGTTAGCTGCGGGCATTGGGGCGGGGCGCATCCAAATTGCAGGCGCGGTGTCCAGCTCGGTGGCCTCGACGCAGCTGCTGCGTGGCTACGGCATCCCTGTGCGGGAGGCGGGTGAGGTGACGCGCCTTGGCGTTTATATTGACGGTGCTGATGAAATTGACAGCAGCGGTTTTATGCTCAAAGGCGGTGGTGCGGCGCTGACGCGCGAAAAAATTGTGGCCAGCCTTGCCGATACTTTTGTGTGCATTGCGGATGAGTCAAAACTCGTCAAAAAATTGGGCGCATTTCCTCTGCCTGTTGAAGTAATCCCGATGGCGGAAAGCTATATCCAGCGGCGCTTTGCTGCAATGGGGGCGGATGCTGCGCTACGGCTTAAAAACGACAGTCCGCTTGTCACAGATAACGGGCAGCATATTTTGGATGTGCGGGGCTTGCAGATTCAAGATCCACTGGCGCTTGAATTGGACGTGAACCAATGGGCAGGCGTTGTGACTGTCGGCGTATTCGCCCAGCAAAAAGCCCGCGTGTGCTTGCTGGGAACCAGTTCGGGTGTGCGGACGTTGACTTTTTAAAGGGACAGGCGTTGCACGCCTTGCGCGCTGAGGCGTAGCACTTGGGTCCGTTTGGGGTTGGCAGTTGCATCCCAGTCGCTGAGCGCGTAGCGCGAGCAGTGTTTGTCGTTGGCAAAGAGATGGTCTGCTGGCTTGTGTGTGTGCCCGTGGATGAGAACGCTGCAATCGTTTTGGCGCAAGCCCTCTAACGCCAAGTCTTCATTGATGTCGGCGTAATCCGATTTGCCTTCATGCGCGAGTTGGCTTTGTTCACGAATTTTGCGTGCAATGCTTGTGCGTTCAGCCAGTGGTTTGGATAAAAAATCAGCCTGCCATTGGGAGTCGCGCACCAGTTCGCGAAATCGCATATAGGGGACGTCGCTCGTGCACAGTGCGTCGCCGTGCGTGAGCAGGTATGACGTGGCGTCGAAATCTAATCGCGTGGGGTCTGTCAAAAGCGTGGCGCTGCATGACTCCACAAAAGAGGGACCCATTAAAAAGTCGCGATTGCCATGCATAACAAACAAATCGCAGGGTTTGCTATTTTTGGATCCTTGTGCGCGCTGGCGCATAACGGCGGCGCAAAGCATGACAAAGGGGTCGTCGGTGTCGTCACCCACCCAGACCTCAAACCAATCACCCAAAATAAAAATGGCATCCGCTTCTAAGGCGACAGATGCCATGTAATCAAACCATGCTTTGGCCGTTTCAGGCTCCCCAACTTGCAAGTGCAAATCGGAGATCACATCAATGGTTCTCCATGCCGAACTATCGATGGACGCAGCGCTCATGAGTTATAGCAAGACGGCCTTGGTGACTAGGATGTTGTCGCGCGGCACATCGCCGTGTCCACCTTTATTGCCTGTGGCAACTTTAGCAATTTTGTCAACCACGTCCATGCCGCCCACCACTTTGCCAAACACGGCGTAACCCCAGCCCGAGCTGGTGGGCGCGGTGTGATTTAAAAATCCGTTGTTGGCAACGTTGATGAAGAACTGTGCGCTGCCCGAGTGCGGATCGGATGTGCGGGCCATCGCCACGGTGTACTTCTCGTTTTTAAGTCCGTTATTGGCTTCGTTTTCAATGGTGGAGCGGGTTTGCTTTTGATTCATGCTGGCATCAAATCCGCCGCCTTGAATCATGAAGCCATCAATGACGCGGTGAAAAATTGTGCCGTCGAAGTGCCCGTCTTTGACGTATTGCACAAAGTTAGCAACGGTTTTTGGTGCTTTGGCAGCATCAAGCTCTAGCGTGACTACGCCATAGTTTTGGATGTGGAATTCAACGGTTTGCATTTTCGATTTTCCTTTAGGGGCGGGTGGTGAAGTTTGCGCTTGGGCTGCAAAGCCCAAGGCAAGGGATGACAGAATAAATTGTTGGCGCGTGAGTAGAGTAGCGCTTGAGTGATGCTGTTTCATTAAGAGATAACGCCTTCAAAAAATATCTTCCACTGACCGCCTATTTGCAGCCAGTATTGTCGCTTGGTCACGGCTTGTTTCCTTTTAGGCGGAGCCTCGTCGTAGGTAATGATCATCACGTTGCCTGTTTTTTCATTGGAGCTTGGATGCCATGCCAGCAGTGTGGTGTTGCGCCATTCAAATGGCTGTTGCTGCGCTTGGTGCAGCTCTTGCTGGACGCGGGGCCACCATGCGTCAAAGGGCGTGTCATAACTGCGAAAGTCGACGGTATAAAAATTACGTAGTCGGTCAAGCTGCCCTGTATTTTTGGCGCTGCGCCACTCGCCCATTACTGCTTCAAATTGCAAACGCTCGCCCGTTAGCTGCTCGGGCCTTACCCATTGCAACTTGCTGGCAATGATGACGGGCGTTGTCTTTGTTGACACGACCGACATGAGTTTTTGCAAATCGGGATTGGAGAGTACGACGCAGCCATCGGTTGCTTTAACGGGTCTGGAAAAGCGTTCAGGCATGGTTCCGTGCAGCCAAATGCCGCTGCCTGTTCGGCCCAGGCGCTGGTCGTATCGATTGGGATAGTTAATGGGCAGCGCACCCCCGCCATAAAGCGGTGCGAGCAGTTTGGGATCGATGGGAGCGGTCAAATAATAAATACCGAGTGGCGTTTTGAGGTCGCCCTCGGCATATTTGCCAATGCCTTCTTTCCCCACCGAAATGTAAGTATCCATGACCAGCTTGAGTCCGTTGGCGGTGCTCTCTAGCAAGTAAAGACGCGAGCGTTCGGTGTCAACTGCAATGACGTGCTTGGTTTGGCTTGACAGTCCGAGCACTTGACTGGGTATCGTTCCTTCTGGGGGGCGATCTTGAAATGACGTCATTCGCTGCCGCGATTCTTCGCGCAGTTCTTCCAGCAGCAGTGCATTGCCAGGTTTTTTGAGGTGGACGGGCAGATCTCCAAGTTGCGTGACTGGCTTGGTTTGCATAAGAAGCAAATCCCCCAAAATCAAATGTCCGAGTTGAAAGTTGGGAAAGTTTTGGGTGAGATGCTGCGCCAAGGGCAAGGCGTCTCGCGACCGTCCTGCGCCAATGAGCTTGTAGATGTTGATGAGCTGCGTCTCCGCTTCGTAGCTGACGCGTGCGCTTGCAGCTACGGGCTGTGGCTGTGCGATCTTGTTTTTTGCAAAACTTGTGTGATGTAAAAAACCACCCAAGAAAAACAGGGTGGTGGCTGCGCCTGCGCCAAAGAGGCGGTAAACTTGGCGGTGCATTAGCCTAGCCAGTAATTTCTTTGCTAATGAGCCAGCGATCCCCAGTCTTGACCAGCTCCAAGGTTTTACGACTACTGGTTGACAGCGTGTCAGCGCGGTAATCTTGTCTAAATTTAACGGTAGCAAGCAAGCCGTTGGCGCTGATATCGATCGTCACATTGGAGATTTTGAGTGTGATTTTGTTCTTGCCCAAAATGCGCGCTTTGCGCTCCTCGGCCCATGCGCTGTTGGTTTGTTTGTTTCTGGGCGTGTAGTCCTTGGTGTAGCTCGCGAGATAGCCGTTCATGTCGCGACTACCCCATGCATGAGCCCAGTTATTGACGGCTTTTTGTATTTCCCCCTCGCTGCTGGCATTGACCACCGCGGGCGGCGCGATGTTGGGCTTTCCGCTTGGAGTGGGCGCTGCCGTGACTATGGCTGGCAATTTGGGTTGGACAGGCGCAACCACGGGGTTGGCGGCGGCAGGCGCAGGCGCTGCTGCAACAGGCGTAGCACCGGGCTTGCTGCTACCAGGTGCAAACAGTTCGCGGATTAAGGACAGCTTGCTGGGAACGGCGGCGTTTTTCGCATCTAATTGAAGTGCTTTGGCATAGGATTGGCTAGCAAGCTTGGCGTAGGTGTCGCCTAAATTTTCGTAAGCAGTCGCGTAGCTTGGATTGGTGCGGATTGCCATCTCTAATACGGCGCGGGCTTTATCCAGTTTGCCTGCTGCAGCATAGATCACAGCGAGGTTGTTGTAAGGCTCGGGCAGCTCGGGGTAGTCCTCGGTCAGCTGCGTAAACGTGCTGGTGGCATCGCTGGTTTTACCCATTTCGCTTTGCAGTACGCCTTTTAAAAAGCGCATTTGCGGATCGCGTGGTTTGCTGGTTAAAAATAAGTCAACTTTGCTGAGAGCCTCGTTGTATTGCTTGGTGTTGATAAGCTTGGAGACGTCGGTATATTCGTCCGCCCATGTGCTGCTTGTCATCAATCCCAAGCCGACGAGGGCAAGTGACGCAAGAATGCGGTGCGCGGTGATTGAAGAAATCTTAAGCAAAAACATGACAACCTTTGAGTGCTAATATCAGCCGCCAATTGTAACGAGCACTTCTTCCCTCATGACCTTGCGAATTTATAGCACGCTGGCGCGCAGCGTAGTCCCATTTTCCCCAAGAGAGCCAGCCAAAGTCAGTCTCTACGTGTGCGGGATGACGGTGTACGATTTTTGTCACTTAGGTCATGCGCGGTCTATGCTGGCTTTTGATGTGGTGCAGCGGTGGCTTAAAGCCTCTGGCTTTGCCGTGACGTATGTGCGCAACGTGACGGATATTGACGACAAAATCATTCAGCGTGCGGTTGCAAATGGCGAGACCATCCAGGCGCTCACCAATCGCATGGTTGAGGCCTTGCATCAAGACGCTGACGCGCTGGGTATTGAGCGCCCCACGTATGAGCCAAGAGCGACAGAGTATGTGCCGCAAATGCTGGCACTCATTGGAAAACTAGAGGCAAAGGGCATCGCTTACGCTGCGGAAAAAGATGCGGATGGCAATTGCGATGTCAACTTTGCGGTTCGTCAATTTCCCAGCTACGGCAAACTGAGCGGGAAATCGCTAGACGAGCTGCGCGCTGGCGAGCGCGTCGCTGTGGCGGGCGGGAAGCACGATCCACTAGATTTTGTGCTGTGGAAGTCAGCAAAACCTAGCGAACCGGCCGAAGCTAAATGGCAAAGTCCCTACGGTGTGGGGCGCCCAGGTTGGCATATTGAATGCTCAGCCATGAGCTGCGCTTTACTGGGTGAGCATTTTGATATTCACGGCGGCGGCGCAGACTTGCAATTCCCGCACCACGAAAATGAAATCGCGCAAAGCGAAGCGGCGCTTAGTGATGGCAAGCCTATGGCGAACTATTGGATGCACAACGGTTTTGTCAATGTCGATAACGAAAAAATGTCCAAAAGTTTGGGTAATTTTTTTACCATTCGCGATGTGCTCAAGGTGTATGACGCGGAAGTGGTGCGCTTTTTCATCATTCGCACGCATTACAGAAGTGCGCTTAATTACAGCGACGCACATTTGGATGACGCCAAAGCCGCACTCAAGCGGCTTTATACGGCGCTAGATTTGGTAACTCCTGCGAGCGTCAAAATTGACTGGACGAACACCTATGCTCGGCGCTTTCAAGCCGCAATGGACGAAGATTTTGGAACGCCCGAAGCCGTCGCTGCTTTGTTTGATTTGGCAGGCGAAGTTAATCGGACGCAGTCCCCCGAGCTTGCGGGTTTGCTGCGCAGCTTGGGCGGTGTCTTAGGTCTGCTGCAACAAAATCCGCAGCGTTTTTTGCAAGCAGGATTGGGTGCTAGCGGCGATGCGGTGGCCATTCAAGTGCAAATTGATTTGCGTGCTCGCGCCAAATCGGAGAAAAATTTTGCCGAAGCTGACCGTATTCGCCAAGCGCTGCTCGCGCAGGGGGTGGTACTTAAAGACGCACCCTCGGGCACAACGTGGGAGGCTGCAGCATGACGACCAAATCCAAATCCACGCGCAGCACAACCACAACCACAACCACAACCGAGTTGACTTCACCCAGTTACTGGGCAGAAGCGTGTCAGCACTTAATGAAAAAAGACCGCGTGATGAATCGCTTGATTCCGCAGTTTGGCGCGGCGATGCTGGTCTCGCGCGGGGATGCGTTTGCAACGCTGGCGCGCTCCATTGTGGGGCAGCAAATTTCGGTCAAAGCGGCGCAAGCTGTGTGGGATCGATTTGCACTCTTGCCCAAAAAAATGCAGCCTGCTGCTGTGCTCAAACTCAAAGTTGACGATATGCGGGCAGCGGGTTTGTCGGCCCGCAAAGTGGAGTACCTCATTGACTTGGCGCTGCACTTTAGCGATGGGCGGTTAGATGTGGATGGCTGGACTGCCAAGGACGACGAGACCATCATCAAAGACTTGGTGGCGATTCGCGGCATTGGGCGCTGGACGGCGGAGATGTTTTTAATTTTTCACCAGCTGCGTCCAAATATCTTGCCGCTGGATGACGTTGGGCTTTTGAACGGCATCAGCCAAGCCTATTTTTCTAGCGAGCCCGTCAGCCGCAGCGAGGCGCGTGATGTGGCTGCTGCGTGGTCACCTTACTGCACCGTGGGCACTTGGTATATTTGGCGCTCGTTAGATCCTTTGCCTGTTGAGTATTAGAAAAACTATGAAGACTTATTTAGATTTTGAAGCCCCGATTGCCGAGCTCGAAAAAAAAATCGAAGAATTGCACGGAACCAACGCTGAGGTGTCCGTTGATTTGGGGCAAGAGCTTTTGTCGCTCACTAAAAAAAGCCAGCAACTGACCAAGGATATTTACAAAGACCTCACCGCTTGGCAAATCACCAAGGTGGCGCGGCACGCCGAGCGTCCCTACACGCTGGACTACATCAATCATATTTTTACGGGCTTCGTGGAAATGCATGGCGACCGTCACTTTGCGGATGACAAAAGCATCGTGGGTGGCTTGGCTAGGCTGGGCGGCACGGCGTGCATGGTGCTGGGGCATCAAAAAGGACGCGATACCAAGGAGCGCACGCTGCGTAACTTTGGCATGACGCGTCCAGAAGGTTATCGCAAGGCGCTGCGTCTTATGAAAACCGCTGAGCGATTCAAGTTGCCTGTATTTACGTTTGTCGATACGCCAGGCGCGTTTCCAGGAATCGATGCTGAAGAGCGTGGCCAGTCGGAGGCAATTGGGCGCAACATTTTTGAAATGGCGCAGCTTGAAACGCCTATCATTACGACCATCATTGGCGAGGGCGGATCGGGCGGGGCGCTGGCGATTTCGGTTGCCGATCAAGTGCTGATGCTGCAATACGCCGTGTACTCGGTGATTAGTCCAGAAGGTTGCGCGTCAATTTTGTGGAAAACTTCCGATAAAGCATCAGTTGCCGCAGAGGCGCTAGGTATTACGGCGCCGCGTCTCAAAGCCTTGAGGTTGATTGATAAGGTGGTCAGCGAGCCCAGCGGCGGTGCGCATCGAGATATGCCGCTCATGTGTCAAACGCTCAAAAAATCGCTGCTAGAAGCGCTGCGCTTGGTGGCGGATTTGTCAACTAAAGAGCTGCTCGACAAACGCTACGAACGGCTTCAAAGCTATGGGCGTTTCGGCGAAGGCTAAACAGGCGGTTGCGTACAGTGGCGGTGCGGACTCGACGCTGCTGCTTGTGGAGACCGCAAAGCGCCATCCCGAGCAAACCATTGCCTTTCATGTGCACCACGGCTTGCAAGCTGCGGCGGATGATTTTGTGCGGCATTGCCAGCAGTTTTGCGATTCGCTCCATGTTCCGCTGTATGTGGCGTATGCCAACGCCAAGCACGCGGCGGGCGAAAGCCCCGAAGAGGCCGCGCGCGATGCGCGTTATCAGGCATTGATTGATTTGGCGCACACGCATGGCGTGGTGGCTACGGGCGGAAAAATTTTTCTGGCGCAGCACGCAGATGACCAAGTGGAAACGCTGCTGCTTGCTTTGTCGCGCGGCGCGGGGCTGGGTGGCTTGTCGGCAATGCCTCGGCAATTTGTGCGCGGCGGTGTGCCGTTTGAGCGCCCAATGCTTAATCGCACAGCAGTAGGCATTCGCGCAGCACTTGGCGCAGATGGCGTCGCCTTTATCGACGACCCCACGAATGCGGATAAATCTTTTGTGCGCAACAAAATCAGGCTCGATGTGCTGCCCGCTTTGCAACTTGCCTTCCCTGAATACGCAAGCACCTTTGCGCGGTCTATTTCGCATATTGCCGAGGCAAACAATTTGCTGGCAAGTCTTGCGCGTATTGATTTATCAGATGTGGGCGTCCCGCCACTGATTCAAAAGTTGCAAGCACTTGAGGCGAATCGACAAGCCAACGCGATTCGATTTTGGTTAAAACAGACGCATCACGTGGTGCCCAGCACAGCCCAATTGGAGGAGCTGCTCAAACAAATTACCGCTTGCCAAACACGTGGACATGACATCCATTTAAAAGTAGCGGATGGCTTTGTGGATCGCATGGGAGATGCGCTTCGCTACAATTAGCAGCTTATTTTTTCTGATTTTTCATGTCTTTAATTGTTCATAAATACGGCGGCACTTCGATGGGATCCACGGAGCGCATCCGCATGGTTGCCAAGCGCGTTGCCAAATGGGCGCGTGCAGGTCATCAAATGGTGGTTGTTCCTAGCGCCATGAGTGGCGAGACGAATCGCTTGCTCGGACTGGCCAAAGAGCTTGCGCCTGCCAAAGAGTCTGATGCGTATCGGCGTGAGTTGGATATGCTGGCGGCGACGGGGGAGCAAGCTTCTAGCGCTTTGCTGGCGGTTGCTTTGCAGGCAGAAGGTGTGCCTTCTGTGTCTTATGCAGGCTGGCAGGTTGCTATCAAAACCAACTCCGCTTTTACCAAGGCACGCATTGAGTCCATTGATGACAAGCGAATCCAAGCCGATTTAACAGCAGGCAAGGTCGTCATCGTCACGGGCTTTCAAGGCGTGGACGGGGATGGCAATGTCACGACGCTGGGACGGGGCGGATCGGATACCTCTGCGGTAGCGGTGGCAGCAGCGTTGAAGGCGGCTGAGTGCCTGATCTACACCGATGTGGATGGCGTGTATACCACCGATCCACGCGTGGAGCCAAACGCTCGCCGCATGGCGCGTGTGAGCTTTGAGGAGATGCTCGAGATGGCATCCTTGGGGTCTAAGGTTTTGCAAATTCGCTCAGTTGAGTTTGCGGGCAAATACAAAGTTCCGCTGCGTGTGTTGTCGAGCTTTACGCCTTGGGACATCGCCATCGATGAAGAAGCCCAATCAGGAACTTTGATTACTTTTGAGGAAGAAAGCGCTATGGAATCAGCCGTCGTATCAGGCATTGCCTTTAACCGTGACGAAGCAAAAATTTCTATTTTGAACGTGCCCGACAAGCCAGGCATCGCCTATCAAATTTTGGGTGCGGTGGCAGATGCCAATATCGAAGTGGACATGATTATTCAAAACATTTCAAAAGAGGGTAGAACCGACTTTAGCTTTACCGTGCATCGCAACGACTACGCACGGGCAACGGATTTGCTTAATAGCAAAGTGCTGCCAAGTCTTGGTGTGAGTGATTTTGTGGGCGATACCAAAATTTGCAAAGTCTCAATCGTGGGTATTGGAATGCGTAGCCATGTAGGGGTGGCAAGCAAAATGTTTCGTTGCTTGTCGGAGGAGGGCATCAATATCCAAATGATTTCTACATCTGAGATCAAAACCTCGGTAGTGATTGATGAAAAGTATATGGAGCTGGCTGTGCGCTCACTCCATAAGGCATTTGATCTTGATGCATAATTCAGCCTTCTCTTTTTGAAGAGGGCCTAGGAAACGTGACCGAGTGGCCGAAGGTGCTCCCCTGCTAAGGGAGTATGGGGTGTTGAGCCCCATCGAGGGTTCGAATCCCTCCGTTTCCGCCAATTTGATTTGGCCCAGCATGGGCAGCGGCGCTACCCAGCGTCAGCAAGCCAGCCACCAAGGCAAGGCACACCATCATGCCCACGCGGGCAAACCCGCTTTGCGCCGTTTTAGCGGTCAGTTTAAGGCGTTCGGCTATGCCTGCCCATATCGTGCGGGTCTCTTCGTCTTTTGCGCGTTCAAACTCAACTTGAGCTGTCATCAAGTACGGGTCATCCCCCGTTAATTGCGCGATTTTGCTTATTACCCTCACATTTGGTAGGGTTTTATTTTGGCGGTAATTGTTCAAACTTTTCCAGTCAACACCCATGACCAAAGCCAACTTGTAATCTGAGGGTAATCCATTCAAAACCCTTGCTCTATCTAGCATTTCTCCAATTTGCAGCATTTCAAAACCCCTTAAAACAATGTAGGGATATAGTATGCATGAACCCAGTTCATGCTGCCATATATGGAAGGTATTGCATATCTGATGCTATTCATATAAAGTTCACCCCGTCAAGGCGGGGCTATGGACATCTCAAACCCCCGTCAATCTCATCCGCAGCCGCGCAACCGCCTTGACACCCTATTGCGCAGGGTAATTGGGTTACACGAGAGCGGGGGAGGGGGACAATAATGACAGCTATTATTTTGAGAGAGCGAATCGCAGAGATTATTTTTGAATCTCTTTGCGAAAATGGAATGGTCAGCGAATGCTCAGACGAGCACTGGATGAGTTGGTTATGGGCTACCGACAAAATTATTGATGGTCTAGCTGCGAACAATATCAAGCTAGTGCATGGCAGTGCAGCATGAGCGAATCCATGCCGCTAGACCATGATTTTTCTGATTGCGAATGCCATCAGCCGCATCACCAAAGCCCCAGCTTCTTTGAAGTCGCTGGTTATATCGCATTTGGCATATTGGCAACAAGGGGGGCTCTCAGCGTCTTGTCGTCGCCGCTGTATCCATCAGCGTCTAGCGCTAAACCCACCCAAGAAGGCGAGCAAACCAATAACAACTTTCTCGGCGGATGCTGTTTGGTTGAAGCACAAGGCGACACCAGCAAGCCCACAGATGCAACCCACAATAAGCATCATGGTGACGTTGCTGTAGAGAAGGCGGCGGCTAATCTCTCCTTCGGTAGTCTTTGTCTTTTCCGCTTCAGCCGTGCGCCACGCCGCCACAACTGGCGCAAAGTCCTTAGCGATTGGCGCGAATGCCGCCACGATTTTCTCGTAGTCGGTGTGGACGGTTTCTGTTTTATGGTGCGCAACACCCGCTTTGGCAGGTTCATCGGTTTGAGTCGATTGTGTATCTGGCATGGTGCAGGCCTACCTTCAAAATTGAGCAGTATAGGGGGCGGTATATGAGCGCATCCATGCCGCTTTCCGCCGTTGACTTGCAAGGGCGGTCAATAAACGCAACCATTGAGCATTTTGTCGTTCCAAACATCGGTGACCGCATCGTGTTGACTGTATACGACAACGGGGTGCATATCCCCATTGTCCTAATGCCGCAAGATGCGCGCGCGCTTGCCAAAGCGCTAGAGATGTTTGCCCAATAATGGAGCGCATCGCAGGGCTTCGCACCCCTGATTTTCTTTGGCTAAACATGCAGGAACTCAATGTCCTCTACAACGTGCTGCGCCACCCTTTGGCGGCTGCGCTGTATATGCTAATCGTCATTCATAGCGACTTTAGCAGCGGTGAATGCCTATCTAACTACGCCCGTCTAATCGAGCTGCTTACCCCTCCCGCGCCTGATCGGGGCAATCGTATGCGTGCCCCGACCCTGTCGCAAGTGCGCCGCGCATTAGACGATTTAATTGCGTGTGGGCTCGTCCGCAGGGGTTTAAAAAACCTTGAGCAGGGGCAATTAAGGCTAAAAGTCACCCCCAGAAAATTCCCAAAAGAACCCAGTTAAATTTGTCGCGTCTATATAAATACGCGGCAGGGTCTACGGCAGGGTCAAACCCGCGCCAGTCATGGCGTAGCAACAGATAAGCGGCAGGGTCTGCGGCAGGGGTATCAAAGACTGAATTCATTACTACTACGTGCGCGTAGACACCCAGTTAAGCACAAAGTTATCAACAGGTTTATTCACAATAGCGGCTTCGCCGTGAGCTGGGGTCATTGAAGCGGCTTACGCCGCAGGGCTTCGCCCTCGCCCTACGGGCTCACCTAAAACCGTTAATCAGTGAGGGAGGGGACTTTTTTGACATCAAACCTCCCGCCACAAACATCATCCAAGGCGTTTTAAGGAGTCAAACAGCCGTTTATTTTGTTTTTACACCCTCAGTCATAGGCGCGCTCTAAAAACCGCCTTAAATCGGGTATTATTTGACCCGCGCGGCGGGATGGGGTTGGCTTTTTAAAAGGCTAACACCATGAACAAATTTTTAGACGCACTAAAGTGCCATTTGGATAATCTCAAAGACACACACGCCGCCAGCCTTTTCAGCGACGGCGAACGCCAGGGCCGTGACCGCGCATCAAATATCGCCTTGCTTAAGGCTCAAATTGAGCGCGAAGAGGCTCAAACAATCCCCGCCGCCGCCGTAGATGCTGACCAGCACACAGATGCAGCCGCAGCCGCTTAAACCACAGGCTCAAAGTGCTCTAGCGTTGCCACAGGCGGCGTTAGTGCCTAAGCCGTTTAAGGATTTGCTACTAGCTATGGCTTCGGCCATAGACAAGCAAGAGCGGGATATCGAGCAACTAAAGAATAAAGGCTAATCATGGCAAAAATCGGCTACACAAAATGCCCTCATTGCAACAACAGCGAGGCGACAGTTAGCGAGTCAACTGGACACACAATCACCCTTAGATGCCACCGATGCGACCTTACTGCATTTGCCAAAGCTGGGTCTAAATTGGCGCGCGATATACGTGCAAAAATGACCCCCTTAGAGGAGGACGAACCAGCCCCTATAAGTACCCCTAAAAATACCCCCCATAAGGGGGTTACTGAAACAGCCAAAGAACCCCCCCCTACTAAGCAGGTGAATTCGGTTTTTAATTTGGGGGCGCTATGACTGACCCACTTGAACAACTAGGTATACAAGCTGCTGCGATTGATTCGGAAAATAGTCAGCCATCGGGTGGAGTAGATAGTGCCGCGCAGCCAACCCCTGAGGTTGACAATGCCGCCATGTTTGCCGCATTTGCAAACGTGGCGCTTGGCTTGCTAAAAGCAGTGCGTGCAAGGGTAGCGCGCGGGCTGCCAGAGATTGAACGTGAGTGGACGGACGCATCGTTAAAAGCGGTAGCGGATGCTGTGCCGCCAGTCGTTAATAAATATCTTGCAAAGTTGATGCCTGTCGTAGCTGACTACCCAGAGGAGGGTGCCCTAGCGATGGCGTGCCTCCCTTTGCTTATGGGCTATGTATCAGCGCAGGGCGCAGCTGAAAAACGGATTAGCAATGACAAAGCAAAAGACGACGAGCCCGCAGCGGACGAGTAGCAAGGCAAAGGTAATCGCAGTATTTGGGGCTCGTGGCACGGGTAAGAGCGCATGGATAAAAAAGCATCCCGAGGTTAGCGCCGCAAAACGCTTGCTTGTGTGGGACTATATGCATGAGTATGCGGCCACGGCCAAACCAACCTCAAATTTGATTGATACGTTGCAAGCCATGCGTGATAAGGCTTGGCGCGTATCCTATCAAGTTGATTACGCAAAAAGTGACGCGGCATTTGACCTTTTATGCCGCGCTGCCCGCACAGTTGGAAACTGCACCTTGTTGGTTGAAGAGCTTGCGTTTGTCACCAAAGCAAACAAAGCACCTCCCGCATGGCGAGAGGCTTCTTTGTTAGGTCGACACGCGGGCATGACGCTAATCGGCGCTTCTCAGCGCCCTGCGAGTGTTGACAAAGATTTCATCGCCTGCGCTGACATCATCCATTGCGGGAGGCTTGCAAACATACCCGATGCAAAAGCTGTAGCAACGTTTTTGGGCTGCGACTGGAACGAGCTGCTGAAACTGCCTGATTTGCATTACATCGAAATGGATGTCCAGCGCGGAAAAGTTGTTCGCGGAACGCTTAAATTTTGAAAATAATTTTTGTAACCCCCCTGATTTATACCCTCCTAAGTGGGGTCTTTTTGAGAAGTTTGCAAAGTCATAAAAAATTAGCGCTGTCTTTCAATAACCAATTTTTTAGGAGCATTCAAAATGCCAAATTTTGCAAAAATTCTTTTACCGGCCGGAGCTGCTTTTGCGGTTTACAAGTTCATCCCTAACCAAGCAGTTAAGGGTGCTGCTTTGGGTGTTCTGGGTATAGTGATTGCCGCACAGCTGCCAGTAATTGGCCCTGCGATTCAATCTGTAACAACACCCAATTGCTAATCTAAATCTACACAGGATTACAGGAAAAACACCATGCAAAAAATCTATGTATGCAACCCATTCAATAACGTCATCAATACAGGCATTGCCACGTTGGACATGAATAATCTTTTGGGGTTTTGTTTGGAGGGCGTATTACTCACGCTTGGCGGGACGACATTCACAAAATCTTTGATTACCCTAATCCAGATTAAAGCAAATGGTAAAGTTGTTTTTGAAACCGATGGTGCAAAACTAAACCTATCAGAGGCTCAAAAAGGTAATGCATCGGACGCAACACATTTGTTCATCAATTTCATGGAGCAAACTGGACGCACATCGAACGCTTTTAGCGCAGGTGCGTGGGATTTGTCCGCTGCGAGTGGTATTACATCCCTAAGGATGGAGGTAACCATTTCCGCAGCAACTAGCCCAACGTTAGTAGCATCCGCTGCTATTTCTGCTGCATTGCCCGTTGATGCTGAAAAAAATGTCCGATTTTTGATGCATCGCCGCCATCGAGCAACGCAAGTTATTGGTGCGTCCAGCCAAAAAATTGCACTGTCCGTCCCGCACATCGACCCATCTGGAGGAGGGTCAGTATTCAAACGAGTGCTTATTTATGCAAGTAATTTAACATCTATTCAGGCCATCCGCAATGGTATTCCAGACTATGACCACTCTCTAACAGATTCAAACCAGTGGCAGGTTTGGAATCGTCGGATGCCGCAAACTGGATTATTTGTAATGGACTTCATGCTAGACAACATGATGGCTGACCGAGTATGGGATACCCGCCCGCAGTCTGGTGTTTCTCAAGCAATTTTGTATGGGACATTTAGCGCTACTGAAACTATCACGATTGAAACCGAAGAGCTTATTTCTTTAGCCTCTTACTAAAGGGGATATCTGTGTTTAGCGTCAATTCAACACTACAAAATAAGCCGTATCAACCTAGCGACTTAGATAAAACACTAGCATTTTTTACGGGTATGGGTTTTGATGGCTTACCAAGTGATCAGTCATATACGATGGATGACTATTCCGCCTCATCTAATCCAAACGGATTCAGCATTTACAACGGTCTAAAGGCGGTCTCTATGCTTGGTCAGCCAGTTAGTAATGAGCAAACCATTATTCAAAAACTTGGAGTCAGTCCAATTGTTTTAGTGGGTGCTATAGGGCTATTGGCTGCATGGTTAATTTTTAAGCGCTAAAGGGGCTTAGATGCGGCAAATTAAATCGTATGACTTTTCGATTCAGGCAAGTGGGGCTTATATAGTCCCAGCTATTGGGAGTTACTTTGTCATCCAGTCTCTAAGTGCTCCAAATTCAATTGGTGTACGGGGTATTTTTGGAGAGTTCTCACCATGCGGTGTAGGGCAGGGACTTAGTGGCACAGAGTATGACCGTTTGGAGATACGTAACCTGCTAGGCATACCTATTTTTGGCACGATTCTTTGCTCGGATTCTGAAATTATTAATCAGCAAGTTCAGGGAGTTGTAGCCGTTAATGGCGTCGTAAATACGCAAAGCAGCATCGTGCAGTCTGCATTATCTGGCAGGAGTTTCGCAGCGCACTTTACATCACAATTTGTAGCTGGTACAAGTCTACCAATACCTGTAGCTGCTACATCTGCAGCTGGTCTTTTTGATGGAATTAGAAATACAGGAAGTAAAACAGTCATCATAAACAAAATTTCAATTTGTTCACTCTCTGAGATTATTGCAACCGTCCATTCAATTCCTCCTGTCTACACCTACATAAATTGGAATTCGTTTGGAGATAAGGCTAGGTCTAAAAGACTTAGATATTATTCTGACACTCAAGTACTTTCAACGGCAGCAGTTGGTCAAGGTTATTGTATTGCCACATAATATTAAGGAAAAAATAAATGCCATCATCAATTGAACAAGGATCTGGGCTAGCAAGATTTCAGTATGACGTGTCTGGTACAAAAATTAGAGATGTTTTATTACCAGCGAAAAATACAGTTGAGATTTATTCTGGCAGTGGGTTTTTTTTGCTTCCTGGAGAGTCCTTGTTAATCAGGTATCCAACCGTTTTTGGAAACTATGTATTTTCAGAATTTGATTTTGACGAAATATGAAAACAGAAACAGTACTATTTGCTGCCGTTGGTATTGCTGCGCTTCTTCTAGTCGCAAAAAAATCAAGTGCAGCCATGCCTACATTGCCAAGTAATGTGTACGGCAATATGACACCCATACCTTCGCAGGGGAGTATGTATGGCGGCGGTGTGCAGCCGAGATACTCGCAGGGTAGTGGCAATATGCGACAACAAAGACAGCCGCAGTATCAACAGCCATACTATGGGCAGCTTAATGTTGCAAATGGCACGCAGTCATACGCAGGTCTAGGCAGCTTGGTTGGTGGAGTGCTGGGTAATAAAAGCGTGCAGTCGGGTATTTCAAGCGCCATTGGCTCGATTGGTGATTTATTTGGCGGAGGTGGTGACCAACTAGGTAATTTTATTTCTGGATTAGGGGGGGGTAGTGGTGGCGCTGCTGATGTAATTTCTCAGGCGTCTGGATTGGCCGAGGACTGGGGGGGGCTTGGTGAGATTGCTGATATGGGCCTAGGCGAGGGCGGCATGGCATTTGACCCTACGGGCGGTTATCTAGCTGCCGCGGCGGTAGCAAGCAATTTGATTGGGCAAAAGTCTATTAGCAACATGGTCACTAGCAGCGTTAACGGGCTTGGGGACAGCATCGCAAACATTTTTGGATGGTAGCCGCGAATGCTGAAAAAGCTACTGGCTATGGCTGCTGTTAGCGCTGCTGGGCTGTATGTCTACAAAAAGTTTGCAGGCGCGAATAGCGATATAGAAAACAGGATACCGATGTATGGCGATAACCCAGTCCCCACGGAAGACGACAACCAACTACCAACAGCGCTAGACAGCATCCTAACAAGCATTGATGACATGATGACCACATCCATAGATACAGTATCCAGCACGGCGGATGAGATTTTAGGGATGGCTGCCGAGCCCGCAGCCGAGCCCGTAGACAACTCATTGAATGATGACCAATCGGACTACCATTTTTATCGTCCTGCATCCGAGCCCGTAGCCAGCCAATCACCTGCTAACAATGCAGCGCGAAACCGTCAAGCATTTTTGGACATGATTGCATATAGCGAGGGCACGGCAAACGCAGGCGCTAACGGTTACAGAATGATGTTTGGCGGCGCACTTTGCAACAACCTAGACGACCACCCGCGCCAGATATTTAGCTTCACAAACAGGCGCGGAGAGACACTCAAAACAAGCGCGGCTGGACGGTATCAGTTTTTGAGCAGGACGTGGGACGAATTGGCAAACAAATTAGGTCTGCCTGACTTTAGCGAATCTAGCCAAGATTCCGCCTGCCTAGAGCTTATACGCAGATGCGGCGCGTTGCCATACGTAGACAAAGGCGATATACAAACCTCAATTAATCGATGTGCAAAAACATGGGCTAGTTTGCCAGGGGCTGGGTATGCACAGCCAGAGAGAAAACTGAGCAGCTTGCTTGCTGCCTACAACGCATCTGGGGGGGTGACGACATGAAAATCAAAATGCCAGACATTACCGCTACAGGCGTTCTTGCCATTGCAGGGCTTGCCGTGGGTGGATACTTTATTTTTAAGGGATACAACGCCATTAAAGGCGCTGCAAACTGGGTCAGCGACACAGCGGGCGAGGTTGCAGATGCGGCTATCAGCACAGCAAAAACAGCCGTTGAACCGCTATCTGTGGACAAAGAGATTTTGCCTACGAGCACGACAAAAACAAAACCAGAATCCGATTGGGATAACGCTTGGCTCAATATGTTTGCAGCTGGTGGCATGGGATCATAACTATGGAGCCAATCACAATGCTAGCGGCCGCCGTGCCATCGCTAATCGACTTACTCAAAGGGGCAGCAAACAAATACCTCGCGCCAGCGGCATACAAGCCAATAAACGTGAGCGAGTATGTACAAATGCAAGAATCTGACACTGCGCGTTTTAAGGCGCTAAACGACGCAGGCGGCGGCGCGGTAACCTACCCGTGGGTAGAAGCCATCGTACGCCTGCAACGCCCATCCGTAGCCGCCGTTACCCTTTCCGTGTGGGCGTACTGCCACATCTACGGGGCAAGCAACGTCGATTCAGTAGACAACATCGCAAGCGCCGTGTTTTTTTATTTGTTTGGAGACAGGACATTGGGCTACATAAAGGCAAAAACAACATGATGAGTGACACCACAGTCGTACTATGGCTAATCGGTCAGGTAATCACCGCTGCGGGCGTTTATGCCGCTATACGAGCAGACTTGCAAGAGCTCAAATACCGAGCCAATGAAATTGAGCGCCGATTGATTAAGGGCGGGCTATGAGCCCAATCATCAAGCGCGTCGCATCTGCCTCAGCAATTTATTTAGCATCCGTAATCGTCACCGCATGGGTGGTTGGTAATTCGCCAGCGCTCAAAAACTGGATTCAAAAACAATGGGGCGATACGCCAAAGATTTTTTAAAGTAGCATCATCATGGCAGTAAAACGCAAAGCAACTAAGCGCAAAAGCACACCCTGCAATTCATGCAAGTCATTCAAGGTCACGCCAGCCCGTAACGCCAAAGGGCAATTCAAGCGCAAGGCAAAAACCAAACGGTAAAATGCCTGCATGAAAATTAGTATAAAACAGCTAGACGAAATTGTGCGCTTGCTAGGGACAGCGGCGGCGGCAGCTGTGGGCGGTGCAGCCATTGGAGTGGCAAGACCAGAGCAGGTAACCCACTCTGAGCTATCCTTCCTAATAGCGGCATTCGTGGTAACATTCGGTATGACTTTATATCTGAGGAGAGACAGATGACACCTATCGAAATAATGTGCCTAGCAGTTATCGCGTTTACCCTTGTCGTTGGTTTTTACGCTGACACACACCGCGCCTAACCAGCGCACCTGCCAGCCTGTGCGCTGTGCCTCTTTAGTAGTCGCTTGACGCTGCTAATATGCGTCCCAAACTTTCTAGCTAGCGAAGTCTTCGTCCATCCACCAGACCGCCATAAATGCAGCACCTCGGCGGCGTGTTGCTCAATTGGCGATGGTCTACCCAGCACCTTACCACGGGCACGGGCAGCCGCTAATCCTGCACTAGTACGCTCCACAATCATCGAGCGTTCAAACTCCGCAAACGTGCCCAGCAACTGAAACATCATCCTGCCCGCAGCCGTAGCAGTCTCGAAACAATCGGTCAGAGACTGGAGCCTTGCACCCCGCGCCTCCACACGGCGCGCAATATCCAGTAAGTCAGCAAGCGACCTACCCATGCGGTCTAGTTTGTACACAATCACAGTATCCCCATTGTTTAGCGCGCCAAGCATGGCCAGCAGCACAGGGCGATTCATGGAGCCGCCAGACGCCTTTTCTTGGTGTACGACGTCGCAGCCAGCGCGGAGCAGCGCATCGATTTGCAGGTTTGTTTGTTGTTGGTCAGTTGAGACACGGGCATATCCGATAAGCATGGTAAATCCTTTTAAACCCCGCCAAAATTAGCGGACAACAAATTTACTCAACCAGCGGCGGGCACGGATTAGCCAGCGGCATGCCTTAGAGATGATGAGGGTTCGGATGTATCCGTTTCCGCCAATTTGATTTGGCCCAGCATGGAACTAGTTAGCGACGTCTTCGTCCATCTCCCAGCCCGCCATAAATGCAGCACCTCGGCGGCGTGCTGCTCAATTGGCGACGCGGCCTACCCAGCACCCGCCAACGCTTCCGCGCAGCCGCTAACCCTGCGCGATTACACTCAAATCGTTTTAATTCCGAAATGCCTAACCGCGCGAAGCTGAGGTAAGTTCATTTTTGACATTTGAAGAAAACTGACATGGCCATCCTTACTACACAGATCAATCCACGCAGCAGCGATTTTCTCGCCAATAGTGAAGTGATGAATCGGCTTGTGGCTGATTTGCAAGCCAAGCTGTCCGTTATATCGGAGGGGGGTGGCGCCGCAGCGCGAGCCAAGCACGAAGCGCGGGGCAAGCTTGTGCCGCGAGAGCGCGTAGATTTACTGCTCGATAACGGTTCGCCCTTTTTAGAAATTTCACCCATGGCAGCGTACGCCATGTATCAAGATGCGACGGGTGTTGATGCCGCTCCTGCCGCAGGTCTTATTGCTGGCATAGGGCGTGTCTCAGGTCATGAGTGCATGATTGTCTGCAACGATGCGACGGTCAAGGGTGGAACCTACTTTCCGATGACCGTTAAAAAACATTTGCGCGCACAAGAAATCGCCCAGCAAAACAATTTGCCATGCATTTACTTGGTGGACTCGGGCGGTGCGAATTTACCTAACCAAGACGAAGTGTTTCCCGATCGTGATCACTTTGGCCGCATCTTCTACAACCAAGCGCAAATGAGCGCTCTGGGCATTGCACAAATCGCGGTGGTAATGGGCTCGTGCACGGCGGGCGGCGCGTATATGCCTGCCATGAGCGATGAGACCATCATCGTCAAAAATCAAGGAACTATCTTTTTGGGCGGCCCGCCGCTCGTCAAAGCCGCGACTGGTGAAGTGGTGAGCGCAGAAGACTTGGGCGGTGGCGATGTTCACACACGACTTTCTGGCGTGGCGGATCATCTTGCGACTGATGACGCGCACGCTCTCGCACTAGCTCGGCAAGCGGTGGTCAATTTGAATCGCAGCAAGTGCCACGCCACCGCCCTTCAAACGCCTAAACCGCCGCGTTATGCGTCTGAGGAGTTGATGGGAGTTATTCCAGCGGATGCTAAAAAATCTTTTGATGTGCGCGAAATCATTGCCCGCATCGTGGACGATTCCGAATTTCATGAATTCAAAGCCCGCTTTGGCAGCACCTTGGTTTGCGGCTTTTCGCATATCGAAGGTATGCCTGTGGGCATCGTTGCCAATAACGGCATTTTGTTCTCCGAGTCGGCGCAAAAAGGTGCGCACTTTATCGAGCTGTGTTGCCAGCGCCAAATCCCTCTGGTGTTTTTGCAAAACATCGCGGGCTTTATGGTTGGACGTAAAGTCGAGAGCGAAGGCATTGCAAGGCATGGCGCAAAAATGGTGACCGCCGTAGCCACAGCGAATGTGCCTAAATACACCATCATCATTGGCGGCAGCTTTGGTGCGGGCAACTACGGTATGTGTGGACGAGCCTTCAATCCGCGCTTTGTGTGGATGTGGCCAAACGCCCGCATTAGTGTGATGGGCGGCGAGCAAGCCGCCAGCGTGTTGGCCACGGTCAAGCGCGACGGCATTGAAGCCAAAACGGGCTTGAAGGGTGAGGCAGCGTGGCGTGAGGAGGAGGAGCGCGCCTTCAAGCAGCCGCTACTGGATCAGTTTGAGCGCCAGTCGCACCCCTACTACGCCACGGCGCGGCTGTGGGACGACGGGGTTATCAACCCTGTGGACACAAGGCGAGTATTGGGCTTGGCGCTGTCAGCTGGTTTGAATGCGCCTATTCCAGACGTCAAGTTTGGTGTGTTTAGGATGTAGGACGAACTGCCATGACTCATCTTTTTATTTCTGTTGCGGATCACATCGCCCGAATTACGCTCAATCGTCCCGAGGTGCGCAACGCGTTCAACGACGAGGTGATTTCCGAGTTGACAGCCGCGTTCACTGACGCGGATCTTGCCGCTGACGTGCGCGTCATCGTACTTGCCGCCAATGGCCCTGCGTTTTGCGCAGGCGCAGACCTCAACTGGATGCGCCGCATGGCGGACTACTCTTACGAAGAAAATCTTGCCGATGCAAATCAGCTTGCCCAAATGCTGCGCGTCATTGCCACCTGCTCCAAGCCCACCATTGCGGTGGTGCAAGGCGATGCCTACGCAGGCGGTACTGGGCTCATCGCTGCGTGCGACATTGCGGTCGCGGTGGACACGGCGCAGTTTTGCGTCAGCGAGGTCAAGCTCGGGCTCATCCCCGCCACGATTAGCCCGTATCTCATTCGTGCAATGGGCGTGCGCGGCGCGCAGCGTTACTGGTTGACCGCAGAGCGTTTTTCGGCAGACCAAGCCGAGCGCATGGGGCTGGTGTCCGAAGTCGTTGCCGCAAGCGAACTGGACGCCGCCGTTGCCAAGCTGTGCAAAGCGTTATGCCTTGCCAGCCCCAATGCGATTGCGTCCACTAAAAAATTGATGGACGCGGTCATCGATACACCCATTACGCCTGCCGTCATTGCGCGCACGGTGAAAGAAATTGCGGGAATTCGCGCCAGCGCCGAAGGCCGCGAGGGAGTGCAATCGTTTTTACAAAAACGCAAGCCTGCGTGGCTGCTGTGATGCTCGGCGCGTAACAAAGAAAGACACACTGTCATGTTTCAAAAAATTCTGATTGCCAATCGTGGCGAAATCGCCTGCCGAGTTGCGGCCACTGCGAAGCGTATGGGCATCCAAACCGTGGCCGTGTATTCGGACGCCGACGCGCAAGCCAAGCACGTGCAGGTTTGCGACGAAGCCGTGCACATTGGCGCAAGCGCACCCAAGGACAGCTACTTACGCTGGGAGCGCATCTTGCAAGCCGCCAAAGACACAGGCGCGCAAGCGGTGCATCCAGGCTATGGTTTTTTGAGCGAGAGCGAAGACTTTGCCAAAGCCTGCGCGGCGGCGGGTTTGGTGTTCATTGGTCCGCCCGCCTCGGCAATTTTGGCGATGGGCCTCAAAGCCGAGTCCAAGCGTCTAATGAGCGCCGCAGGGGTACCGCTAGTGCCGGGTTATCACGGTGCTGACCAAGACCCAACCCTGTTGCAGCGCGAAGCGGATGCCATCGGCTATCCCGTACTTATTAAAGCCAGTGCAGGCGGCGGCGGCAAGGGAATGCGGATCGTGCAGTCAAAGACTGACTTTGCTGAGCAGCTAGCGTCTTGCAAACGCGAAGCCTCCAGCAGTTTTGGCAATGATGCGGTGTTGATTGAAAAATACGTGCAGCGTCCGCGCCACATCGAGATCCAAGTGTTTGGCGACACCCACGGCAATTGCGTGTATTTATTTGAACGCGACTGCTCGGTGCAACGCCGCCACCAAAAAGTGTTGGAAGAAGCCCCTGCGCCTGGCATGACCGAAGCGCTGCGAAAACAAATGGGCGAGGCCGCGGTGGCCGCTGCCAAGGCCGTGAACTACGTGGGCGCGGGCACGGTGGAGTTCATTGTCGAGCAAACGACCTATGACCAACCCGAGTCCATGAAGTTCTTTTTCATGGAGATGAACACGCGCTTGCAGGTGGAGCATCCCGTGACCGAAGCCATCACGGGTCTCGACCTTGTGGAGTGGCAACTGCGGGTGGCCAGCGGCGAGCCCTTGCCGCTGAAGCAAAGCGAGTTGCGCATTCACGGCCACGCCATCGAGGCGCGTATTTGTGCCGAGAACCCCGACAACAACTTTTTACCCGCAACGGGAACGCTGCACGTTTACAAGCATGGCGTACACACCGCTTTTGAGCGCGGCTCGGTAAGCTGCCCTGTTCGTGTGGATTCGGGCGTGAGCGAGGGCGACAGCATCAGCCCGTTTTACGACTCCATGATTGCCAAGCTCATCGTTCACGGCGATACGCGCGCGCAAGCGTTGGCGCTGCTTGATCGGGCGCTCGCGCAAACGCACATCGTGGGTCTTTCTGCCAATGTGCAGTTTTTGCGCCACGTGGTGAAAAGTCCGTCATTTTCTAAAGCGCATTTAGATACGGCGTTGATTGAGCGCGAAAGAGACGTACTCTTTCAGCAGCAACCCATTTCAACCGATGTGGCGATTCAAGCCGCGGTGACGCACATTCTCAACACCGAGCAAAAGCAGGAAGGCGCCGATCCGTTTTCAAAAACGGATGCGTGGCGTGCGTTTGGTCAGAGCACGCGCAAGTTTGTATTTGCCATGCAGGGTGAGGAGCGGATCGCGCCGTATAAAAGCGCTGCACTTCGGGCGTTGCAACGCGAGCATCCACAAGGTCTGCAAGCGGTTTATGTGCAACCAAGTGAAGTCGCGGATGATGTGCATATTTTTATGGATCAGGGCGCAACCACGATCACGCATATTCACCATTTATCACTGACGGGTGAGCATGATGTGCACGCACAAGGCGGTCTGACTGCGCCGATGCCAGGCAAAGTGGTGTCGTTTGACGTGAAGACGGGCGACAAGGTGAGTAAAGGTCAGCGAGTGGCAGTCATGGAGGCCATGAAGATGGAGCACGCCATCACCGCACCGACGGACGGCGTGGTGGGGGAGTTGCTCTACGCGACGGGCGACCAAGTCTCTGAAGGCGCGGCGCTCTTGACGCTGGTAAGCGCAGCGCCATAAAAGCATCTCACCGCTGATCGTTCGTAATTCCGCCGCGCAGGTAGTTGTTGCGATGCTGGCGCGGCAAATAGCGGTTGAGCTCGGTCAGTGCCATTTCGTACACGCCACGCTTGAACTCCACCACGTCTTCTAGTGGAACCCAGTAGTCGTGCCAGCGCCATGCATCAAACTCGGGGTGATCGGTGGCACGCAAATTGACATCGTTGTCCGTACCCATGAGCTGGAGCAAAAACCAAATCTGTTTTTGCCCTTGGTAAAAGCCACGCGACTCGCGGCGAATAAAGTGATCGGGTACTACATAGCGCAACCAATCGCGGGTTCTGGCCAAAATTTGCACTTGCGCTGGACGAAGACCAACCTCTTCGTGCAGCTCCCGAAGCATCGCTTGCTCAGGGCTTTCGCCCCTGTCGATGCCGCCTTGCGGAAACTGCCAGTTGTGTGTGCGTATGCGTTTGCCCCAAAAAACCTGATTCCTTTGGTTCACCAAAATAATACCGACGTTGGGGCGAAAGCCCTCGCGGTCTAGCATAATCAAAACCTCAAATTTGTTACAAAAAGTTAGAGCGATTATCACGCAAGTTACGCAAGAAAGTCACATGAAGGCATCTCAATTTCTCATCACCACACTCAAAGAAGCGCCCGCCGACGCCGAGGTCGTTAGCCATCAGTTAATGATGCGTGCAGGTCTCATTAAGCGCGTGGGCAGCGGTATTTACAACTATATGCCCATGGGGCTGCGCGTGATTCGCAAGGTCGAACGCATCGTGCGCGAAGAGATGAACGCTGCGGGCGCGGTTGAGCTATCCATGCCTGTCATCCAGCCCGCTGAGCTGTGGCAAGAGACGGGGCGTTTTGAAAAAATGGGCGCGGAGTTGCTGCGCATTAAAGACCGCCACGACCGCGATTTTGTGGTGCAACCTACGTCCGAAGAAGTGGTGACCGATATTGCGCGGCAGGAGATCAAAAGCTACAAGCAATTGCCTAAAAATTTATATCAAATTCAAACCAAGTTCCGCGACGAACGCCGTCCGCGTTTTGGGCTAATGCGCGGGCGTGAGTTTGTGATGAAAGACGCGTACAGTTTTGACCGCACAGCGGAAGACGCCAAAGTCAGCTATCAAAAAATGGCTATCGCGTATCGCAAAATTTTTGACCGCTTTGGACTTTCGTATCGCGCGGTCGCTGCCGACAGCGGAGCCATTGGCGGCGATCTCTCCGAAGAATTTCAAGTAATTGCTGCCACGGGCGAAGATGCAATTGTTTACTGCGCGAGTAGCGATTACGCCGCCAATTTAGAAAAGGCCGAAGCGATTGCGCCCACGCCGCGTGCGGCTTCTGCGTGCAAAGAAGCACTGCAAAAAATTGCAACGCCAGGAAAAAGCACGTGCGAAGAAGTGGCAGAGTTACTCGGGCTACCGCTTGCCTGCACGGTCAAGTCGTTGGTGCTGGCAACGGACGAGCTGGGCAAAGATGGCGCGGTTGTGAAATCGCAAGTGTGGCTATTGCTGCTGCGCGGTGACCACAGCATGAATGAAGTCAAGACCAGCAAAATTGCGGGACTGGATAGCGAGTTTAGATTTGCAACGGAGGCGGAAATCGTTGCGCATTTTGGCTGCAAGCCAGGTTACTTAGGACCTTTGAGTCTGAAGCAGCCTCTCAAAATTGTGGCCGATCGCGAAGTCGCGGTCATGTCGGATTGGATTTGCGGAGCAAACGAAGAAGGCTTTCATCTTCGCGGCGTGAACTGGGGACGTGATTTGCCCGAACCTGATGTCGTGGCAGATATTCGCAACGTGGTGGCAGGCGATGCGTCGCCCGATGGACGCGGCGTGCTCGCTATTGAGCGCGGCATCGAAGTGGGGCACGTCTTTTATTTAGGAATCAAATACTCAAAAGCCATGGACGCCAAATTTTTGGACATGGACGGCAAGCCCAAGCTATTTGAAATGGGCTGCTACGGCATTGGCATTACGCGCTTGCCCGCCGCCGCTATCGAGCAAAACCACGACGAACGCGGCATTATTTGGCCCGATGCCATCGCGCCGTTTTCGCTTGTGATTTGCACCATCGACTACGCCAAAGACGCCGCGGTAAAAACGGCGAGCGACGCGCTGTATGAATCTCTGCAAGCACGCGGCGTGGATGTGATTTTGGATGACCGAGGCGAGCGCCCTGGCATCATGTTTGCCGAGTGGGAGCTGATTGGCGTGCCGCACCGCGTGGTGGTATCGAGTCGCGGCTTAAAAGAAGGTACGGTGGAGTATCAACACCGCAAAGACGCAACCGCTACCAAAATGCCGCAAACCGAGCTAATCGCCTTTTTAAGCCAGCGGGTGAAGTGATGGCGCTTGGGGTGCAAAGACGCCGCGTGCTTGCACTGTCACTTGCATTGATTGCACCGCTTGCAGCGCAGGCAGGATCGCAAATCGAAGAACCTTTGGCGGACTCCGTGCGTTCGGCGCTGTCAACAGCAGTAGCGCGGGGCGAACCGCCTGAGCCCGAGTTTGCCGACACCGCTTCGCGCCTAGCTTATGTGCGCTGGCTTTCGGATATGACCGTGCGAATGGGCAGGGTGACGAATCAACGACTTGACGTCACCACGCGCAAGGAGCTTTTGCAAACGATTTGGTACGAAGCTAGGCGTGCAGGGCTAGATGTAGCGACGGTGCTGGGTTTGGTGCAGGTGGAGAGTGCTTTTCGCAAACACGCGGTATCCAGAGTGGGAGCGCGGGGTTATATGCAAGTGATGCCGTTTTGGTCGCGACTAATCGGTGATGGTGACGCGAGCAAGCTCTTTCATATGCAAACCAATTTGCGCTTTGGCTGCGTCATTTTGCGCCACTATTTAGACCGCGAGAGCGGCAATATGTTTATGGCACTTGGACGCTACAACGGCAGCCGAGGACGGATGGAGTATCCCGAGGCGGTCTTCCGTGCAAAAAAAAACTGGATTTAGCCAGCACTAAACCTTTAGTTTTTTACGCATTGCGGCGATGGCTTGATGCGACAATCACGGCTTTGTAATTGAGGAGTTAGTGGTGGCAGGTCATTCCAAGTGGGCGAACATTCAGCATCGCAAAGGTCGGCAAGACGAAAAACGGCAAAAAATTTGGACTCGTGTGGTGCGCGAAATCATGGTGGCGGCGCGCACGGGGGGGGGTGATCCGTCAGCTAATCCACGTCTCCGCTTGGCAATTGAAAAGGCTAAGGCATCCAATATGCCCGCCGATACGGTCAAGCGCAATATCGACAAAGCCACGGGCAACTTAGAAGGCGTTCAGTACGAAGAAATTCGCTACGAAGGCTACGGCATTGGTGGTGCCGCCATTATTGTGGACACCATGACCGATAACCGTGTGCGCACGGTAGCCGAGGTGCGCCATGCATTTTCTAAGCACGGTGGCAATATGGGCACGGAGGGCTCAGTTGCGTTTCAGTTTAAGCACCAAGGACAAATGATTTTTGCTCCTGGTACGAATGAAGACGACTTAATGGACGCTGCATTAGAAGCGGGCGCTGAAGATGTGATTAGCAGCGACGATGGCGCAATCGAAGTGCTGACCGCACCGCTAGATTTTGAGGTCGTTAAAAATGCGCTGCAAGCCAAAGGCTTTGCGCCCGAGGTGGCGGAGGTGACGATGCGCGCCGATAACGCCGTGGTTTTATCGGGCGACGACGCCATCAAAATGCAAAAGCTGCTGGACGTGCTGGAAGATTTAGACGATGTGCAAAACGTTTTTCACAATGCTGTGCTTTAAATAAAAAACAAATGAATATTCTTGTAATTGGCGCTGGTGGTCGAGAACACGCATTGGCTTGGCGGTTTGCCGCTTCGCCGCGTGTGCAGATGGTTTATGTGGCGCCTGGTAATGGCGGTACGGCGCAGGATAAACGCTTGCAAAATTTGCCCATCACCGATATGCATGCGCTGTCTGATTGGGCCCTTGAGCACAAAATTGAATTGACCGTCGTTGGGCCCGAAGCGCCGTTGGCTGAAGGTGTTGTCGATTTATTCAGAAGCAAGGGACTGCGAATTTTTGGCCCCACGCAAGCTGCCGCGCAGTTAGAAAGCTCCAAAGCATTTAGCAAAAACTTTATGGCGCGGCATGGTATTCCCACGGCCCATTACGAGGTATTTACGACTGCCGCTCTGGCAGCGGCGCACGCCTATATTGACACGCGCGGCGCGCCAATTGTGGTCAAAGCGGATGGACTAGCCGCAGGCAAGGGCGTGGTGGTTGCCATGACGCTTTCGCAGGCTCACGCGGCGGTGGATGCCATGATTGGCGCGGGTTCACCCACAGGCAGTCGCATCGTGATTGAAGAATTTTTGGTGGGCGAAGAAGCCAGCTTTATTGTCTTGGTGGATGGCAAAAACGTGACTGCATTGGCGACATCGCAAGACCATAAACGACTGGGCGATGGCGACACAGGTCCCAACACGGGGGGCATGGGAGCGTATTCGCCTGCACCCGTGGTAACCCCTGACATTCACGCCCGCGCGCTGCGCGAAGTGATTGTGCCCACAGTCAAAGGTATGGCAAAGGACGGCATTGAATACACTGGATTTCTATACGCAGGCTTGATGATTGGTAAAGATGCAGACGGCAAAACCACGATCAAAACCTTGGAGTTCAACTGCCGTTTGGGTGACCCCGAAACGCAGCCGATTTTGATGCGACTCAAATCCGATTTGGCGGGCGTTCTTTTGGCGGCAACTAGCCAGCGTTTGGATGGTGTGCAGCTAGAGTGGGACAGACGCACGGCGCTAGGCGTTGTGATTGCCGCTCAGGGTTACCCAGAGCGTCCGCGCACGGGGGATGTCATTACGGGCCTGCCCGCTTTGGCTGTGGACGACGACGTGCAAGTGTTTCATGCAGGCACGCAGCGAAATGAGGCGGGCGAGCTAGTGAGCTCGGGTGGACGCGTACTGTGCGTGACAGCGCTGGCACAAACGGTGAAGGCGGCGCAAATGCACGCCTACGCTGTCGCCGATCAAATTCAGTTGGCAGGCGCGCAGCATAGACGCGATATTGGTCACCGTGCGGTGATTAGGTAAACAAAAGTTGGACAACCTCATGCAGCAAAGCAATATAGATTCGGCGGCTTATTTCACGGGCTTGCAACAGCGCATTACCGACGCGCTGTCACGCATTGATGGACAACCATTCGTAGCAGACGCATGGAAAAAGGACGCGCATGAGCCGCTGCAAGGCTTTGGCACAACTTGCATCTTGGAGGGCGGCGCAGTGTTTGAACGCGCAGCCGTGGGCTTTTCGAGCGTGAGTGGCGCCAAATTACCTTCATCTGCCACGCAGCATCGCCCTGAATTGCAAGGCGCGCCTTTTGATGCGATGGGTGTGTCGCTGGTCATTCATCCAAAAAATCCACACGTGCCGACTGTGCACATGAATGTGCGAATGCTCACCGCCAAGCCAAACGGTCAGGCGCCTGTGAATTGGTTTGGTGGCGGTATGGATTTAACGCCCTATTACGGACGGCGCGAAGACGCTGTGCACTTCCATCAAGTTTGCAGCGATGCGCTTGCGCCTTTTGGTGCGGATAAATATCCGCGCTTTAAAAAATGGTGTGATGACTATTTTGTGCTCAAACACCGAAGTGAACAACGCGGCATTGGCGGCATTTTTTTTGATGATTTTTCTGAGCTGGGCGAGCGCAGCATCAACCTAATGCAAGCCGTGGGGAATGCGTTTTTGCTGGCGTATGCGCCCATTGTCAATCGGCGCAAAGACGCAGCTTATGGCGAGCGTGAGCGAGCGTTTCAGCTGTACCGCCGTGGTCGCTACGCCGAGTTCAATTTGGTTTGGGATCGCGGCACACATTTCGGTTTGCAGTCGGGCGGTCGCACGGAATCCATTTTGATGTCCATGCCGCCTTTGGCATCGTGGGCCTATCAGTATCAGCCCGAGGCGGGCTCGCCAGAGGCTGCCTTGTATACTGAATTTTTACCCATTCAAGATTGGCTGGCAAAACCATGACACACAGTAGCGAAAAAAATATAGGCATTTATGGCGGAGCGTTCGATCCACCGCACCTGGCGCACGTAGCCCTTGCCAAAGCGGTCATGGCGCAGTTCAAACTCGACGAGCTGCGCGTAATACCCACGGGCGACGCGGCGCACAAGCGGCGGCATTTAAGCGCTGCCCACCACCGCATGGCGATGACTAATCTGGCGTTTGCCGGCGTGCCTGGCATCGTGGTCGATGCGTGCGAAGTCAATCGCGGCGGTGCTTCCTATACGATTGATACGCTTACCGAGTTACGTGCTGCGCATCCTGGTGCCAACTTCACGCTGGTGATTGGGCAAGATCAGCTCAGCGCCTTTCAAACGTGGAAGGATCACTCCGCTATTTTGAAAATGGTGCGTTTGGCTGTGGCTTTGCGCGGCAGCTTGCGTGAGACCCTATCCGATATTCCGCACACAGCGATTGAGTTTGCACCGCTTGCCGTCAGCTCTAGCGACATCCGTCAGATGGTGCGCTTAAAAGACGCACAATTTCAGGCGAAAATGATCCCCTCTGTGAGCGAATACATCCAAGCGCACGATCTTTATACCCACAGCTAATCGCTGCAACCTATTTTTTATGGCCACCAAAAAATCTACCGAAGAATTGACTCCTGCACCCAAAGCGCCGCATTCACCCGCCCGCGCTGTCATGGATAAAAAACAAGTACAAAAATTGCAGCGCATCATTGTCGATGCGCTAGAGGACGTCAAAGCGGTGGACATTCAAGTCTTCGACACCGAAGAGCAAACCGCTTTGTTTGAACGCGTCATTGTTGCCAGCGGAACGTCGAATCGGCAAACCCGTGCGCTGTCCGCAAGTGTGGTCGATGCCGTGCGCGACGCGGGCTTTGGCAAGCCACGGCTAGAGGGGGAAGAAAACGGCGAGTGGATTATTGTGGACTGCCACGCGATCGTGGTGCACGTAATGCAGCCTGCCATTCGGCAGTATTACCACCTCGAAGATTTGTGGGGTGACAAACCTATTCGGATGAAGTTCGGAGCCCCCAAGCCTGTTGCGCCCATTCAAGTGATAAAAGAAAAAAAACCGAAAACCGATAAAAAAACAGATGCTAAAAAATCTGCAATTAAAAAAACACCCGCAAAAAAATTTGCAGATGTAAAAAAATCAGCAACTAAAAACCCAGCGGCTAAAAAAGTAGTCGCTAAAAAAGCAGTGGCTAAAAAGGTGCTTGCGAAAAAAACATGAAGTTGGTCGTGATTGCTGTTGGGCAAAAACTGCCCGACTGGGCACAAACTGCGGTGGATGATTACGCCAAGCGATTTACCAACGATTTGCGGCTAGAAGTTAAAACCGTCAAAACAGAAACCCGTGCGGGTCAAGGCCTAGAGGCTATTTTTAAAGCCGAGCGTGCGCGTATTGAGGCGGCGCTGCAACTCCTGCGAAACCCCAGAGTTGTGGTGCTGGACGAGCGCGGTGCGGCTCTGACCACGGTGCAATTGGCGGGCAAAGTGAAGCAGTGGCAATTGGGCGGGGACGATGTGGCACTTATTTTGGGCGGTCCCGATGGACTTGATCCCGCACTTAAACAAGCGGCGCACGAGCGCATCAAGCTATCCGATTTAACTTTGCCGCACGCCCTAGCGCGGGTGCTGCTGACCGAAGCGCTTTACCGCGCATGGTCGGTCAACGCGGGGCATCCGTATCATCGGGAGTGATATGTCTGCGTCGTCCTTCAAACCCTTGATTTACCTTGCGTCACAAAGTCCACGTCGCGCTCAGTTGCTGGATCAGCTTGGCGTGTCCTATCGTTTATTGCTTGCAGATGCGGGTGAAGATGCGGAAGGTTTAGAGGTGGTTCATGGGCAAGAGTCACCTAAAACGTATGTGCAGCGTGTGACGCGACTTAAATTGGCGGCGGCGGTGGCGCGTGCAGCGCAGCGGGGCGTGATGGATGCGCCCATCCTGTGCGCTGATACCACGGTGGCGCTGGGCCGCGTAATTTACGGCAAGCCCGAGAGCGAAAAAGCTGCCGCGCAGATGCTGCAAGCGTTAGCAGGAAAAACGCACCGCGTCCTGACGGCTGTTGGCGTGGCTTGGTTTGTGGGTGAGGGGCGATCAACTAGAGATGTGGGGAGTCAGTTGCAAACCTGTTTTGCACTATCCGAATCGCAGGTCACTTTTGCAGCGCTGTCTAAATCTGAGCTTGCCGCCTACATTGCCACGGGCGAACCCTTTGGCAAGGCGGGTGGGTACGGCGTGCAAGGTCAGGCGGCGGCGTTCATTGCAAAAATATCGGGCAGTTACAGTGGCATCATGGGGTTGCCGCTACACGAAACGGCGCAATTACTTCGGCAGGCGCGTGCGTTATGAATCGAATTCCTATTTTGATGTACCACCAAATCGATGCGATTCCGCCCAAGGTGGACGCGCGCGGTGTGCGAGTCAACTATCGCAGTTTGATTGTGTCTCCCGCTAGCTTTGCGCGGCAGATGTGGTGGTTGAAAACGCTGGGGTATCGCGGCGTCAATATGAGTGAAGTGATGGCGTATTTGCGCGGCGAAAAAAGTGTAGCGACGCACGGACGCGCCGTAGGCATTACGTTTGATGATGGTTATTGCAACAACCTCGCCCACGCCCAGCCTGTGCTGGCGCGGTATGGATTTTCGTCCACCTGCTACGTGGTCAGTGACATGGCGGGTCAAACCAATAGCTGGGACGCAGCAAAAGGCATTGGTGCTAAGCGTTTAATGACGGCGAGTGAAATGCGCCAATGGATTGCAGGCGGACAAGAAATTGGTTCGCACACGCAGCATCACGTGGATTTGCGAGCCTGTGACAGTGCTGCTGCGCAGGAGGAAATCACGGCATCGAAGGCGCAACTCGAATTTTTAACGGGCGCGGCTTGTCAGCATTTTTGCTATCCATACGGCTACTACGGCGCAAACCACGCATGGATGGTGCAGCAAGCAGGCTACGACAGCGCCACCACGGTCGAGACGGGCTGCGCCACGTCGCAAAGTGGGGCATTCGAACTCCCGCGCTTTGGTGTACTTAAAAACACCACCCTTTTTAAATTGTGGCGCATGGTGCGAGCATGACAACTGCGTGCGCACCTGCTCACACGCCTGTTCGCGCCCCCATTCGCGTTGCCAATTTCAATCGTCACTTTTCGCGCCGTGCGGGGGGCGCTGAAAGCTATGCCGTGTCCTTGGTCGAGGGATTGGCGGATCGGCAATTGCCAGATGGCTCCCCCGAATTTGAAGTCCATGTTTTTTCTCAAAGCTGTGAGCATCATCATCCCCGTGTCATTTATCACAAAGTGCCAGGGCCGCTGACGCGTCCGCGCTGGCTGAATCAGTTACTGTTTGCCGTGTGCACCTGGTGGCAAACGCACAAAGGTTTTGATGTGGTGCATTCGCATGAAAACACGTGGCATGGGCAGGTGCAAACGGTGCATGTTCGTCCCATAAGGTTTCATTTGCTAGAGGGGCGGACGGCTTGGCAACGCGCCCTGCGCTGGCTGAAAATTTGTACCAGTCCTCGTCTTTCGTTTTATGTGTGGTTAGAGGCTGCGAGGATGAAGAGCCGCGCCAAGCGTGTGGTGGTTGCAGCTTCGCAGTTGCTGCGCACGCAAGCTCAGGTGGCCTATCCGCATATTGGCGCGCAGATGCCCGTTATTGCCCCTGGCGTGGCAGCGCCCGATGTATCGCTATCCAAAAGCGAAGCAAGAGCGCAGCTTGGTTTGCCTGTTAGCGTTGCGCAAGATACGCCGCTCGTTCTTTTCGTGGGTAACGACTATGCCCGCAAGGGATTGCCCGCTTTATTGACTGCGTTGGCAATACTTAAAGCCGAGCCTACTCAAATTGCACGCGCCCATCTGTTGGTGGTAGGCAGCGCAGGCGCTATCCTTAAATTTAAGCGCATGGCGCAAGAGTTGGGCGTTGCAGGTGGCGTGCATTTTGTCGGGCCGCAAAGCCAAATGGCCTTGGCGTACCGCGCTGCGGACTGCTTGGTGCATCCCACACTCGAAGATGGATTTGCAATGGTGGTGCTAGAGGCTATGTCCTACGGGCTGCCCGTGGTGGTCAGTAGCGCAACTTACTGCGGTATTAGCGCGTTTTTGGAGCACGAAAAAAATGCGCTTATTTTGGACGACCCACAGGACGCGGCAGCGATTGCGACCGCCATCAATCGCCTGCTTGCACAGCCGCAGTTGTGTCAAGCCTTAGCAGATAACGGAGTGCGCTTTGCTGCCGAGCACTCGTGGCAAGCCGTGGTGGACGCCTATGTGCAGATTTATTCTGCGGTGTTGGACTCGGCAATGCCGCCAACCACATTGCTAAAGCCGCCATCCACGTAGGTAATTTCGGCGCTCACACCCGCTGCTAAATCGGAGAGTAAAAACGCCGCCACATTGCCCACGTCGTCAATCGTGACGTTGCGGCGAATGGGTGAAGTTTGCGCCACGACCGATAAAATTTTTCCAAAGCCTTTAATGCCGCTGGCTGCCAAGGTTTTGATGGGGCCTGCGCTAATGCCGTTGACGCGCACTTCTTTAGGACCCAAAGACTCTGCAAGGTAGCGCACCGATGCCTCTAGTGACGCCTTTGCCAGCCCCATAGTGTTGTAGTTGGGTACAACGCGCAGCGCACCCAAATAGGTCAGCGTGAGCAGAGCCGACTTGGGATTGAGCATGGGCAGCGCCGCCTTTGCCATTGCGGGGAAGCTGTAGCTGCTGATGTCGTGCGCAATTTGAAAACCTTCGCGTGATAAGCCGTCTAAGAAGTCGCCAGCAATGGCTTCGCGCGGTGCAAAGCCAATAGCGTGTACAAAGCCATCAAAGCGCGGCCAGGTTTTGGACAGAGCGGTAAACATGGCGGTGATTTGCTCATCGCTACCCACATCGCAATCAAAAATCAATTTAGAGTCAAAATCAGCAGCGAACTCGGTCATGCGCTCTTTGAAGCGCTCGCCCACGTAGCTAAATGCCAGTTCCGCCCCTTGTGCGCGGCAGGCTTTGGCAATGCCGTAGGCGATGGAGCGGTTTGAAAGAACGCCCGTGATCAATAATTTTTTACCTGCGAGAAATCCAGTTTTGCCCATGATGAACCTGTCTAAAAATTTAAAGCTGCGATTTTCGCACGGCTTGCGCGAGCTGAAAAACAGTTGGCAATGGTCGTACCTGCCGCCCATGATGATTTATTTTGCTGCGGGCATTCAAGGCTTCTCTGGCATTGCGGGCACATTTTTTGTAAAAGAACATTTGGATTTGTCGGCGGAGTTTTTGGCGGGGCTTGCGTTTTGGTCTGCCATGCCCTACGTCATCAAAATGCCGCTAGGTCATACCGTAGATTTGATGTGGCGTTACAAAAGTTGGATGGTGTATTTGGGCGGCTTGCTGATGGCTGCGAGCTTTCTTATTTTTGCGGGATTGATTAGCAATTTGGCACAGATGAATCTGTACGCCAGCACCAAAGCGTGGTTTGTTTTGGCTACGCTGCTGCTGCCTATGGGCTTTGTGCTGCAAGATGTGGTGGGTGACGCCATGACGGTAGAGGCCGTCCCGCTGGTGGATGAGGCGGGCAATCCTTTGTCTGGCGAGGCTTTGCACGCCAAGCACACGACCATGCAAACGCTGGGACGTGTCGCGGTGATGAGTGGCGCGCTTTTAATTGCCATTGTCAACATCGTGCTGTTTGCAGGCGCGGACAAGCTCTCGCAAGCGGAGAAATCCACACTTTATTTGCGTGTGTACCAAGGCTCGCTGTTGATTCCGCTGATTTCCGTGACGGGTATCTGGCTGTGGCATTGGCTGCAAAAGCGGCAACAACTTCACTCGGTCCAAGTGCCGCGCACCGTAACAACGACAAAGCCCAACATGGCGTTGCTTGTGGGTAGTGCCGTGTTTATTACGCTCAGTGTCGGCATGGGACTTTCGCCTTGGCGGTATGGGCAAGAACTGGTGTTTGTGGGTTCGTTGGTAATTTTGATTTTTCTGATTCAGCAAATCACCAAGGACCTTGTACCCGAGGCAAAACAAAGCTTGTGGGCAACGGCGATTGTGATTTTTATGTTTCGCGCTATGCCAAGCGCAGGTGAGGGGCTAACGTGGTGGGCGATTGACGTTTTGGGCTACGACCAGCACTTTCAAGCGGTGCTGTCGTTTATCAGCTACGCGCTGACCCTCGTGGGCTTGCTTGCGCTGCGCGGCTGGGCAGCGCACCGTAGTGTCGCCTCCACCATTGTGTGGCTGAGTGTGGCGCAGTTTGTGATTGCGCTACCTAATATCGGCATGAGCATGGGGTTGCACGAGTGGACGTCGCGCATGACGGGGGGCGTGGTGGACGCGCGTTTTATTGGCATTGCCGATACGGCGTTAGAGTCGCCGCTGTCACAAATCGCCATGATCCCTATGCTGGCGTGGATTGCGCAAACAGCGCCGCCCGCGTTGAAAGCAACTTACTTTGCGGTGATGGCATCGTTTACCAATTTGGCGCTATCGGCGGCGCAGCTTGGAACCAAATACCTTAATCAGATTTTTTTATTGGAACGCCAGGTGCGTGATCCGCTGACGCAGCAAGTTACGACGGCCGCCAATTACACCGACCTCACGGCCATGCTGCTATGGGCTGCGGGACTAGGACTTTGCGTGCCCGTGCTCACCGTGCTGGGGGTGTTGCGAGTAAATAGTGTTACGAATAAATAGACTTATCCGCTTTTAGAGCTCATGAATTGTCCGCATTTGCGGCCCAGATTGCGGGGCGGGACATAAGCCCACAATCACGGCCATGCGACTCATTATCCCGTTGTGCCATTCCTCCTTTGCGGCTCAATCAAGCGCCCGTTCTCGTCATAGTCAGCCAACAACCTAAGGCCGTGATGAACCTAGCCAAATCATGGCAATTTTGAAACAAGGCGAATCAGGCGTACCCGTTAGTACCCACGTCCGCCCCGTTGGCAAAACTAAAATCGGATTAGCGACTACTCCGATTTTTGCAAGGCGTCCTTGGGCTGTTTGTAGCGTGCGTAGCCCCACAGATATTGGCTGGGTAAGGCGCGGATGGCGGTTTCAATGCCTACATTGATTTGCCGCACCACATCGTCTAAGGGGGTGTCCAGCGTGAGCGTTAAGCGCTGCGTATAGACCTGGTAACCGCCGCCAAACCAAAGGCGCTCGCACCACACCATCACCACAGGGCAGTTGTGCGATTGCGCTAGTTTGGCTGCCAGCGTCATGGTGTAGGCGGGTTTGTTAAATACATTAGACCAAACGCCCATTCCGCTTTGCGGGACTTGGTCAGGCAGCAGGCCAATTGCGCCTCCTGTTTTGAGGGCACGAAGCATTTGCCGCACACCGCTGGCGTTTGCTGGCACAGTTTGCAGACTAGGGCGCTGGCGCGAGGTTTTAACAATGCTCGCCAGTGCCGCTTGTTTGGCGGGCTTGTACATCACGGTCAGTGTTTTGCCGTGTGCGTTGCAGGCGTTGGCAATCGCTTGTCCTGCCATTTCCCAGCTACCTAAGTGTGGGGTGAGAAAAATGATGCCTTCATCGCGGCTGTGTGCTTGCGCAAAAACGGCATCTAGCGCTGGACGATTTTGCCAAGCCACGTGCACAGGGCGACCTAGCCACAGGCGCGGCAGTTCGGTAATCATCATGCCCGCTTGCGCTGCTGCGCCAAGCCTTGTGCGCCGGCCATAGCCTGCAAGGCGTGCGTTAGCGTGCAGGCGCTGGCGGTAAACGCGTGAGCATAGCCACGCCCCCAGTCCTAGCAACGCGCCTATGGCGTGCAGCAGGACGAGCGGGAAATGCGAGAGCAGATGAAAGATGGGTTTCAAAATGGATTTAGAATACACACGTCGCCGAGTTATTGAACAATTTGCAAGGAGACGTTAAAAAATTTTGCTAAAGCGTTCGCCAAGGCCTAAGAATTTCTCTGGTGCTGGCAACGCGCCCAGTCTCAAGAAGGAGTTTATGCGAATGGCTAACGATTATTTTTTTACCTCGGAATCGGTATCTGAAGGTCATCCCGACAAAGTCGCGGATCAAATTTCAGATGCCATCCTTGATGCAATTTTCACACAAGACAAGCACAGCCGCGTAGCAGCTGAAACGCTATGCAATACGGGGCTTGTCGTCTTGGCAGGCGAAATTACCACGGGTGCGAATGTGGACTACATCCAGGTGGCTCGCGACACTATTAAACGCATTGGTTACGACAACACGGAGTACGGCATCGACTACAAGGGCTGTGCCGTGATGGTGTGTTACGACAAGCAAAGCCAAGACATCGCGCAAGGCGTCAATGAAGGGCAGGGACTCGACCTAGACCAAGGCGCGGGTGATCAAGGTTTGATGTTTGGTTATGCCTGCGACGAAACGCCCGCCCTCATGCCTGCCGCGATTTATTACAGTCATCGCATCATGGAGCGCCAAGCGCAGCTACGCAAAGATGGTCGCTTGCCGTGGCTGCGCCCCGATGCCAAATCACAAATCACCCTGAAATACGTGGATGGCAAAGTGCACAGCGTCGATACCGTGGTGGTGTCCACACAGCATGCGCCTGAAATGACGCACAAGGCCATCGAAGAGGCGGTGATTGAAGACATCATCAAACCTGTGTTGCCTAAGGAGCTTATGAAGGGCGATATTCGATATCTGATTAACCCCACAGGACGGTTCGTTATTGGCGGCCCACAAGGCGATTGCGGGCTGACGGGGCGAAAAATCATTGTGGACACCTATGGCGGAGCAGCGCCGCATGGTGGTGGCGCGTTTTCTGGCAAAGACCCTAGCAAGGTTGATCGCTCAGCGGCGTATGCGGCGCGTTATGTGGCAAAGAACATTGTGGCCGCGGGATTGGCAACCAAGTGCCAGCTGCAAGTCAGCTATGCCATTGGCATTGCCAAGCCCACCAGCGTGATGGTGACGACGTTTGGCACGGGAAGAATTAGTGATGAAAAACTAAGTCATTTGGTAGGCGAACACTTTGACCTGCGCCCCAAAGGCATTGTGCAAATGCTGGATTTACTGCGTCCTATTTATCAAAAAACAGCTGCCTACGGACACTTTGGGCGCGACGAGCCAGAGTTCACGTGGGAGCATACTGATAAAGCGGCGGCGCTGAAGGCGAGTATCTAAGTCACCTGCCATGCGTCCCCTTGTGGGCGCGGGCAATGTGATTGCCGCGCGGCGTTGTTAGTGGCTACGCGTGGCTAATTTTTCAAACTCAACGAGCATGGGTTTTTGCGCCGCGTAGAAGACGGTGAATTTACCCATCACGGTTCGCACGTAAAGACGTGGGGCGATGAGCCAATCGAAGCCCCTAATGCGTATCAGTTTGGCGTAGGCGATGTGATCCAGTAAGACTTCTTTGTCCCAAATCCATGTTTGGATAAGTTTGCCATCAGCAAGCGTGGTGCGACTGCGGTAAATGGCGACGAGTGTCCATGCCATTAAGACCCAGCCAAGTACGAGCCAAATGAGTCCGTTTGACAGACTTGCCTCGTAGTTGCTCGCAAGGCGTCCCGTTGACCATAGTTCATACATCCAACTGGCGCTCGCGGTCACAATCGAGAGCGCCAAAAGTTTGAATGGACGCGAAAACGCAGGTGAGGAGAGGCTCACTTTTTCATTAAGGCGTCAAGCGCTTTTTGATCATCGTCAGCAGATTTCTTTTCGCTTGCATCGTCAGCCGCTTTCTCTTTGTCCGCGTCTTGCTTGCCATCGGTGAGCAGCGATGAGGGATCGACTTTTTCCTCATCGGCAGGCATTTCAATTTTGACTTTGTCGATGTCAATGACCTCTTCTTTGTCTAGGAACATGGTCACGCTTTGCGGTACAAAAATCACAATTGCAACCAGCATAATTTGCATCAACACCCACGGAATGGAGCCCAAATAAATATCATTGGACAACACAGGTTTGGCGATGCGTTTTTCTTTGAAGAGGGTGTCGGCAATGCCCCGCAAATAAAAGAGCGCAAAGCCAAACGGCGGATGCATAAAGCTGGTTTGCAAGTTGACGCACAGTAACACGCCAAACCATACTAGATTGATGCCCAGCTTGGCGGCAACAGGTGCGAGCATGGGGACGATGATGAACGCAATTTCAAAAAAGTCTAAAAAGAATGCCAAGAAAAATACAAAGATATTGACGACGATTAAAAAACCAACTTGTCCGCCAGGCAAGCCTGTGAGCAAGTGCTCTACCCATTTTGAGCCGTCCACACCTTGAAAGACCTGGCTAAATACGCGTGATCCAATCAAAATAAAGACCACCATCGCGGTTAGGCGCATGGTGCTGTGCATCGCCTCCCAAAGCAACTCTTTGGTCAGCCGCTTATGGATGGCGGCCAAAATGAGCGAACCCACAACGCCCATGGCGCCTGCCTCGGTGGGCGTTGCAATAGCCGTGTTTTGGAAGGGCAGACCACCCATAGAGCCCAGTACGGTAAAAATCAAAATTGCCGAAGGAATAATGCCCTTCAGGCATTTTTTCCAAAGTGCCCAGCCGTTTAAAGTACGCGCTTCTTTGGGTACGCCTGGCACGTAGTGTGGTTTGATGACACCCAGTCCATAGGTGTAGAGCGCAAAAAGACCGATTTGCAAAATGGAGGGACCCCAAGCGCCTTTGTACATATCGCCTACGGGCGTGCCCAATTGGTCTGCCAGTACTACCAGCACCAAAGAGGGCGGAACAAGCTGGGTAATGGTGCCAGATGCCGCCAGCACGCCTGTGGCGTAGCGCATGTTGTAGCCGTAGCGAATCATGACGGGCAAAGAAATAAGCGCCATTGCGATGACCTGCCCTGCCACCGTACCTGTGATCGCCCCCAAGATAAATCCGACGATGATGACCGAGTAGCCAAGCCCTCCCCGCACGGGACCAAAGAGTTGCCCCATCGAGTCCAGCATATCTTCTGCCAAGCCGCACTTTTCCAAAATCGTGCCCATAAAGGTAAAGAAAGGAATGGCAAGCAAGAGGTCGTTGCTCAAGATGGAGAACATGGCAAGCGGCAAATTGCTCATGTACTGCGCAGGGAACCAACCCATTTCGATGGCAAAAAAACCGCAGCCAAGTCCCAAAGCGGCTAGCGAAAACGCGACGGGAAAGCCAATGAGCATGACAACAATCAAGCCCGCAAACATGATGGGAGGAAAGTTTTCGATCAACATAAAGGTTTGAGTGTTAAATGAGGGAGGGATGCGGGTGCAAGCTGGGTTTGGCGACGTGGATGGCTCTGCGGGTTATTGCAAAGGTTTTTCGTAATGCGTGTCCATTTCATAACTGCCCTGCAAGTAAGCGACGCGCTTAATGATTTCTGCTACGCCTTGCAAAAACACCATGCCAAAACCCATTGGCAAGGCAAAAATAGCGGGCCAGCGGATGAGTCCGCCTGCGTTTTGACTCATTTCGCCAGAGGTGAAAGCATTAAAAAAGTAGCTGCTGCACATATAGGTCATGACGCCCATAACGGGCAGCAAAAAGAAGATGAGACCAAAAATATCGACGTACACAGGACGATTACCTTTTAGTTTGCCGTAGATTAAATCGACACGCACGTGCTCGTTGAGTTTGAGCACGATGGGAGCGCCGACCATCACCATCCAAGCGAACAGATACCATTGGATTTCAAGAAAAGCATTGGAGCTCCAATCGATGCCGTAGCGCACAAAGGCGTTGCTAGCCGAGATGAGGGCGGAAATAAGCACGGCCCAAGCCGCTAGTTTGCTAAATTGCGTACTAACGCCATCGATGAATTTGGCGAATTTGAGTAAAGCATTCATTGCGAGTCCTTTTAAGCTTAGCCGCGCATCATAACTGACACAGGGCAGCCAAGCAGCTCTTGAAATGGGCATGAATGACGCTATCTTGGTATGCCCACTTTTTCTCTTTTTGCTAAACCATGTCCCAATCCATCAATCCCGAAGATCAAAAACCTACCGAGCCAGCCAAGCCTACAGCCAGCGAGCAAATGACTGGAGCCGCGGAGCAAGAGTTCGCCGTGGATGAGTTATCGCAAGCGCTGGGTGAAATCGTCATCCTCAAGGCGCAAGTTGCTGATTTAAAAGACCAAGTCCTGCGTGCGGCTGCGGATGTGCAAAACGCACGCCGCCGTGCCGAAGAAGATGTGTCCAAAGCGCGCAAATTTGGCATTGAAGGCTTTGCTGAAAGTCTTTTGCCCGTCATTGATAGCTTAGAGGCGGGTCTTGCAATCGACGGCGCAACCGCCGAGCAATTGCGCGAAGGCCAGGAGGCGACGCTGCGCCAGCTTAAAAATGCGCTGGAGCGCAATAAGGTGATTGCCATTGATCCGCCTGCGCGTGAGAAGTTTGAGCCGTCCAAACATCAAGGCATCAGCACGGTTCCGTCTGAACAAGAGGCCAACACCATTGTCGCGGTGCTGCAAAAAGGCTATGCCATTGCCGAGCGCGTGATGCGCCCTGCGCTGGTGACTGTGGCTGCTGCCAAATAAGTCCATATCGAGCACTTGAAATGTGTGGAGTTGTCCACACATTTTGCTCATCTCTCCATTCAATTTAAGGAACATCATCATGGGAAAAATTATTGGCATTGACCTTGGAACAACCAATTCGTGCGTCTCGGTTATGGAGGGCAACACGACCAAGGTCATCGAAAACGCAGAAGGCGCACGTACCACGCCGTCCATCGTGGCATACATGGAAGATGGCGAAATCCGCGTTGGTGCGCCCGCTAAAAATCAAGCGGTAACCAATCCCAAAAACACGCTCTACGCAATCAAGCGCTTGATTGGTCGCAAATTCACCGAAAAAGAAGTGCAAAAAGACATCGGCCTGATGCCGTACTCCATCGTGGCAGCCGATAACGGCGACGCATGGGTCGAAGTGCGCGGCAAAAAGTTGTCGGCGCAGCAAGTCAGTGCGGACATTTTGCGCAAAATGAAAAAAACAGCGGAGGACTATTTGGGTGAAGAAGTCACCGAAGCTGTGATTACTGTTCCCGCCTATTTCAACGACGCGCAGCGTCAGGCCACGAAAGATGCAGGACGCATTGCGGGACTTGATGTCAAACGCATCATTAACGAACCCACCGCTGCGGCGTTGGCTTTTGGACTGGACAAGCACGAAAAAGGTGATCGAAAAATTGCCGTGTACGACTTGGGTGGCGGTACGTTTGACGTCTCCATCATCGAAATTGCAGATGTCGATGGCGAAAAACAATTTGAAGTTCTCTCCACGAATGGCGACACATTTTTGGGCGGCGAAGACTTTGACCAGCGCATCATCGACTACATCATTTCCGAGTTTAAAAAAGACTCGAGCGTTGATTTGTCAAAAGATGTGCTGGCCTTGCAGCGCCTCAAAGATGTGGCGGAAAAAGCCAAGATTGAGCTCTCGTCTAGTCAGCAAACTGAAATCAATTTGCCTTACATCACGGTGGATGCGTCGGGTCCTAAGCACTTAAACATGAAGCTCAACCGCGCCAAGCTAGAGCAGCTGGTTGAAGACTTAATTGAGCGCACGATTGCGCCTTGCCGCACCGCCATTAAAGATGCAGGCGTGAGCGTAGGCGATGTGCATGACGTGATTTTGGTGGGCGGCATGACGCGTATGCCCAAAGTTCAAGATGCCGTTAAAGCATTCTTTGGCAAAGAGCCACGCAAAGACGTAAACCCTGACGAAGCTGTTGCCGTGGGTGCGGCCATTCAGGGCCAGGTTCTCTCTGGCGATCGCAAGGACGTGTTGCTTTTGGACGTAACGCCGCTGTCTCTGGGCATTGAAACCTTGGGCGGCGTGATGACCAAAATGATTACCAAAAACACCACGATTCCAACCAAACACGCGCAAACGTTTTCAACGGCGGACGACAACCAGCCTGCCGTGACGATTAAGGTGTATCAAGGCGAGCGCGAAATGGCCTCGGTCAACAAGTTGCTGGGCGAGTTCAATTTGGAGGGCATTCCACCTGCATCGCGTGGCACGCCGCAAATTGAAGTCAGTTTTGACATTGACGCCAATGGCATCTTGCACGTGGGTGCCAAAGACAAAGGAACGGGCAAGGAAAACAAAATCACCATCAAGGCGAACTCGGGGCTGTCGGAAGAAGAGATTCAAAAAATGGTGAAAGATGCCGAATTGAATGCCGAAGACGATAAGAAAAAACTCGAGCTCATTCAGGCTCGCAACCAAGCCGATGCCCTCATCCACAGCACGAAAAAGTCTTTGACTGAATACGGCGAAAAGCTAGAAGCTGCGGATAAAGAAAAAATTGAAGCGGGGCTCAAAGACTTGGAAGCCGTGCTAACTAGCGACGACAAAGCGGCGATTGAAAAAGCGCAAGCGGCGCTGGAGCTTGCGAGTCAAAAGTTAGGCGAAAAAATGTATGCCGATATGCAAGCCGAGCAAGCAGCGCAGGCGGCAGCGCAAGGTGCTGCTGGGCAGTCGGCTGGCACGGAGCAAACAGCCAAGCCTAAAGACGACAACGTCGTTGACGCAGAAGTCAAGGAAGTGAAGAAGGGTTAATACGGCTTCATTTCACACTACGCTCAGCAGCCATTGATTTGGCTGTTGAGCGTTTCGTATTTAAAACAACACACTAAAACAAGCGCACGATATGAATAAGACCCGCCTAGAAGCCTTTAGTGATGGTGTGATCGCCATCATCATCACCATCATGGTACTGGAGCTTAAAGCCCCGCACGGTAATTCGTGGGAGGATTTCCGCACTCTGTTGTCTGGGTTTGTCAGCTATGGTTTAAGTTTTGTTTTTATCGGCATTTATTGGGTGAATCACCACCATCTTGTGCATTCGGTCAAGCGCGTCACCCCGCGCGTGATGTGGGCTAATTTGCATTCGCTGTTTTGGCTCTCCCTCATTCCGCTTGCGACGGATTGGATGGGTGAAAATCCCTTTGCGCAAAATCCTGTGGCCCTGTACGGCGTAGCCACATTAATGTCAGGCATTGCTTACCTGTTTCTGGTGTGGGCGATTCGCGATGCCAATAAAGTCACTAATCTGTTTGGCGGAACCTCAACGTGGTTTCATAAAGGTAACTACTCGCTGGTTTTGTATGCGATGTCGATTGCCTTGGCCTATGTCAATACCGTGATTTCGTTTGCTATTTTTGTGGCGGTTGCGATCATGTGGCTCGTTCCAGATAGGCGCTTTGAAAAAATTGTCACTGAATCTACAAAATCTTCTTCCAAATAAAAATAAATCGGACCTTCTCTTTCATGGCAACCAAGCGCGATTACTACCAAATTCTGGATGTTCCTAAAAATGCATCGGATGAGGACATCAAAAAATCTTACCGCAAACTGGCGATGAAGTATCACCCTGATCGCAATGCGGGCGACGCCTCGGCGGAGGGTAAGTTTAAGGAGGCTAAAGAAGCCTACGAAATGCTGTCGGACCCAGATAAACGTGCGGCTTACGATCAGTATGGTCACGCAGGCGTCGATCCGAATCGCGGCGGCATGGGCGGCGGCGGCGCGCAAGGATTTGGCGGTTTTGCCGATGCCTTTGGCGATATTTTTGGTGACGTGTTTGCTCAGCAACAACGCCGAGGCGGTCAGCAGGTCTATCGCGGTAATGACCTTAGCTACGCGATGGAAATTACGCTGGAAGAAGCGGCTGCGGGTAAGGATGCGCAGATCCGTATTCCAAGCTGGGATGAGTGCTCCACTTGCCACGGCTCGGGTGCAAAACCAGGAACCAAGCCCATTCAATGCACAACCTGCCACGGACAAGGGCAAGTGCAAATGCGGCAAGGATTTTTTAGTGTGCAGCAGACTTGTCCGCAGTGCCGAGGTACGGGGAAAATCATCCCAGATCCCTGTGTGTCATGTCACGGCGTTGGCAAAATTAAAAACACTAAAACATTAGAAGTCAAAGTGCCTGCGGGCATTGATGATGGAATGCGAATTCGCTCTACTGGTAACGGCGAGCCAGGCACGAATGGGGGGCCGTCGGGTGATTTGTACATTGAAATTCGCGTGCGTCCACACGCGATTTTTGAGCGTGAGGGGGATGACTTGCACTGCGAAGTGCCGGTGTCTATGACCACAGCCGCTCTGGGCGGAGAAATCAACGTTCCCACATTGGCGGGGCAGGCCAGCATTGATATTCCCGATGGCACGCAGCACGGGAAAACCTTTCGCTTAAAGGGCAAAGGCATCAAAGGCGTGCGCGGTAGCTATCCTGGGGATCTGTATTGTCACGTGCACGTGGAAACGCCCGTAAAACTCACCGAACATCAACGCAAGCTGATGAAGGAGTTGGACGAAGCCCTGCAAAAAGGCGGAACCAAACACTCACCCAACCAAGAGTCGTGGGCCGATAAGTTAAAGAATTTTTTTAAGGTGTAAAAATTTCAAAGTGGCAAATGTAGTGATAGCTCTCGGTCACGCGGATATCGAAGCTAGAGTTGGCTGGAATAGAAAATTTCTCACCTGCCCCCGACTTCATCCAAAGTGCTGAGTTTTTGAGTTTGTATTCGCAGCTGCCTGCCACGCACTCCATCACTTCAGCAGCACCCGTGTTAAAGGTTAAGACGCTAGGCAGTACCACGCCAACTGATTTTTTAATGCCATCAGATGTGATGAAGCTATGACTGACGCATTTGCCATCAAAGTAAACATTGGTCTTTGTGGTAATGCTGACGTTGCTGATGCTCTCTGTGGGCATGATTATTTAGTCCTCGATTTTTTTGCTAATTTTTTGGCTGCTGGCTTGGATGCCTGTCTAGGCTTGGCTTTGCTCGCTACTGCGCGTTCAGCTTTTAAGTTACCCGCAATGCGCAAGCGCAGCGCATTGAGTTTGATGAATCCGCCTGCATCGGCTTGGTTGTAAGCGCCGCCATCATCGTCGAAGGTGGAAATTTTCATGTCAAATAGGCTATCGGTTTTGCTCTCGCGCCCCACACACATGATCGTGCCTTTGTAGAGTTTGAGTCGCACCACGCCGTTGACGGTGGCCTGCGATGCGTCGATCAATCCTTGCAAAAGCTCACGCTCGGGCGAGAACCAATAACCGTTGTACACCAGGCGTGCATAGCGCGGCATCAGATCGTCTTTGAGCGCCAGTACTTCGCGATCTAGCGTGATGGATTCTATGGCGCGATGCCCTGCTAGCAGCACTGTGCCGCCAGGGGTTTCGTAGCAGCCGCGTGATTTCATGCCCACGTAGCGGTTTTCAACTTTGTCCAGTCGCCCAATGCCGTGTTTTCCTGCAACGGTGTTTAAGTGCGCGAGCACGGTAGCAGGGCTCATCTTGACGCCGTCTATGGCCACGATGTCGCCCTTGGCATAAGTTAGGGTAATGATTTGCGGTTTGTTAGGTGCTTTTTCGGGTGAATTGGTCAGTCGCCACATACTGTCGTCGGGTGCGAAGTTAGGATCTTCGAGAATGCCGCCTTCATAGCTGATGTGCAATAAATTCGCGTCCATCGAATAGGGCGCGCCACCTTTGCGTTTTTTGAAGTCCACAGGAATGCCGTGTTTGTCGGCGTAGGCCAGCATGGACTCGCGGCTGGACAAACTCCACTCACGCCAAGGCGCAATCACTTTGACGTTAGGCATCAGCGCATAAGCGCCGAGCTCAAAACGCACTTGGTCGTTGCCTTTGCCCGTTGCACCGTGGCTAATGGCGTCGCCTTTGGTTTTTTTTGCGATGTCAATGAGACGCTTGGCAATTAAAGGACGCGCAATTGATGTGCCGAGCAAGTATTCGCCCTCGTATAGCGCATTGGCGCGGAACATGGGAAAGACGAAGTCACGCACAAACTCTTCGCGTAAGTCTTCGATAAAAATATTCTCAGGCTTAATGCCCATCTTGATTGCTTTGGCGCGCGCGGGTTCAATTTCTTCGCCTTGACCGATGTCGGCGGTAAATGTCACGACTTCGCATTGGTACTCGTCTTGCAGCCATTTGAGAATGATGGAGGTGTCAAGACCACCAGAGTAGGCGAGGACGACTTTTTTGGGTTTGAGTTTTGCAGGGGTTGCCATAGAAAGAAAGTAAGAAGAGCTAAAAGATTCAGTCAGTAATTAAAGGGGGTAAAGAGGGCATTAAACGTAGCGCACAGCTATGATTTCGTAGTGTTTGGTTCCACTGGGCGTGACAACACTCACGCTGTCGCCTTCATTTTTTCCAATTAAAGCGCGGGCAATGGGCGAGGAGATGTTGATAAGCCCTAGCTTGATGTCAGCCTCGTCTTCTCCAACGATTTGGTAGGTGACGGATGCCCCGCTGTCCTCGTCTTCCAACTCAACCGTAGAGCCAAAAACAACGCGACCGCCAGCGTCTATGCTGGAGGGGTCAATGATGGAGGCAGCACTTAGCTTGCCTTCAATGTCCTTAATACGCCCCTCAATAAAACCTTGGCGCTCTTTGGCGGCATCGTAATCGGCGTTTTCTGATAAATCGCCTTGTGCGCGTGCCTCGGAAATCGCATTGATCACCGCGGGTCGCTCTTTGGTTTTGAGATTAATGAGTTCGGCTTTTAACTTTTCTGCGCCGTTTTTTGTAATGGGGTAAGTGCTGCTTGTCATGGGGACTGATTCTAGCGGCGAAAGAAAAAATAAGCTCTAAAACCGTGCCTGTGTAGAGAGTAAATGAATTGTCCTGTTTTTAGCAAATGAAATGTCCGCATAGAAAGTTGGGTACAGGAGGTACTCGATATGAAGCGGGCGATTTGGGTGCAGGAGACAAGGGCGATGAAGTTTGAACAAACTCAAAGCGAATGGGAGGCGGGTCGATTGACCCAAGAAGAGGCAGCGCAAATACTGGGCATTTGCGAACGCAGTTTTGAACCTAGCCACAAAAATAGACAGTGGATTCCTTTGAAGGTTTTAATCAACCCCTGAACCTAGCCACAAAAATAGACAGTGGATTCCT
>JAVKLS010000012.1:0-24880 GCA_031538565.1 Burkholderiaceae bacterium | reverse complement strand
GCGCTGCCTCTTCTTGGGTCAATCGACCCGCCTCCCATTCGCTTTGAGTTTGTTCAAACTTCATCGCCCTTGTCTCCTGCAACCAAATCGCCCGCTTCATATCGAGTACCTCCTGTACCCAACTTTCTATGCGGACATTTTATGCGGACATTTCATTTGCTAAAAACAGGACAATTCATTTACTCTCTACATGCAGCCATTCTTTTGTAAAAAACTAGGCAAAGTACGGGAAAATACGCCCCATTCTTTTCATATTTTCACCTGCGACCACATTTATGAACTTCAACCTCCCCATGCTTGATCAATTAACTGGTGGTATTTTTGGTGCCGTGACATCAAGCGAACGTGTGGCCCGTGTTCGCGCTTGGTTGGACGGCAATCCTACAGAAGACGTGATGCAAGCCGTTTACAAAGAGCTGTCAACTCGTGACAAAGGAGCCTGTCGCCCACTGCGCGAGCGGCTTGACGAGCTACGCAAAGCAAAGCTACACGATGGGCTGGCTCACGAGTGGGCGGAAAAAGCACGTGCTTTGCTGGCGCAAACACGCATGAATATGGCCGATGGCATGGCATGGCAACGTGATGCCGCCAAGGCGGGCGCACCGCTGTCCAAAGAGCCGCTTGCGACTTTAAAGACGCAGCTTGCGCAGCGCGTGGTCGCAATTGAAGATACGCAGCACCAAGTCGCTGTTCAGCGCGAAGCGGCAGGGCTATTTGCGCAGCGCTTAGAGACACTTAGCACCAAGCCGCTGGCGGAAGTACTGCCCCAGCGCGAGAGCTTGCTGCGCGACGCGACTGACTGGACGGCCAAATCGCAAGCGCTACTTTTGCGCCCCCAGTGGCAAGACATTGACGCCAAGCTGCCACCGCAGCTACAAACCGCGGAGAGTCAACTGACTGCGATTTGGGGCGCATTTGCTGCTGTGCTGGACGCGGCAGAGGCAGCGTTGGTAGATGGTGATGCGCCCTTGCCCTCGATTCCTGTATGGGCGGATGATATCCGTGCCCAGCGCGGCGTGGCGCTACCCTTGGCCAAATCCGAAAAATCAAGCAAGCCCAAAATCGACCCCGAGCAGCGCAAAGCCGCGCAGAGTGTCATCGCGCCCATTTTGACCAAGGTCGAAGAAGAACTTGCCGCAGGTCATGGCAAAGCCTCGACAGGGGCTGCCAATAATTTACGCCAGGCGCTGAAAGAGCACGGCGCCTGGATCGATGGCAAGCTAGATTTGGCCTGTCACGCTGCGCTGGGTGCGGCGGGCGAGTTGGAGGGCTGGCAGCGCTGGCGTGCCGATCAGCTTCGTCAAAATTTGGTAGAACAAGCGCGAGCGCTGGTGGCGACGTCGCTGCACGGACGCAAGCAGCAAGATGCCATTCGCACGCTGCGCGATCAATGGAAGCAGGCCGACCAAGGCGGGATTCCCAATCATGGACTTTGGAAACATTTTGACGAGGCGTGCACGCAGGCGCACAAAGTGGTCGAGTTGTGGCTGGAAGAGGTAAAAGCCAAAAGTGCTGCAGTCATTGCCGAACGCACGGCGCTGCTGGACAAGCTCAAAGCGTGGGGGGCAGAGCAAAAAACCGCGATTGCCGCCCTTGTGGATGACGCCAAACCCGATTGGAAAGGGATGCATCGCAGCTTGCAGCAGTTTGCCACGCAGTGGCGCGAGGCTGGGCATTTAAGCGAGCGCGATTTTGAGTCGCTTCAAACTGCGTGGAAGGCAGCCATCAAAGAAGCCGCCGAGTTACTTGACGCCGCCCAAAAAGGAACACTCACCAGACGTCAAGCCTTAATTACTCAGGCAAAAGAAATGGTAGATGCGGTCGGCAAGGGAGCCGCTTTGCGCATCGATTTTGTACGCGGATTGCAGCAGCAGTGGCAGTTAGAGGCGCAAAGCGTGCCACTCGATCGCAAAACTGAACAAAAGTTGTGGGACAACTTTAAAGCCACGATTGACAGCGCCTTTGCCAAAAAAGACGAAGTGCGTCAATCCGCCCAAGAGGCCTATTTTGCTTCGCTGTCGGTGCATGACAAGGCGGTGCTGGAGGCATCCAAAGCACTCGAGGCGGCCAATGCCACGGGCGAGGCAGGCAAAATTCAAGCGGCGATGAACGCCTTGCAAGCGGCGCTGCGCGGGCAAGCCGCAGCCGAGAGTAAGCCAGCCGAAAAAGTGCCTGCCGAAAAAGCACCTGCACCCGATACGCCAGATCAAGCTTCTGCGGATGTGCAAGAGACGCCAGTTACGCCTGTGCCCGTTAAAGTTGCCAAACCCGTCATTGCCATGCGTAGCGACGACCGGCAATCTGCCAAAGCGCCCGAACCATCTAAATTTGGCAAAAAAACCAACTTTGGCGCCAGTGAGTCACGTGAACCTCGCGAACCACGCCAAGCACGTGGACCACGGCTGTCGGATGAAGCCTTCCACGCACAGCGTGCGGCCATTGAGCGCGCGGAGCTGACGCTTCGTAAACTGCAAGCGCAAGTGCATGGCGAAGTGGTCACAACCATTGTGAGCGCGTGGCAAAACCGCGCTGCCGACTTGCTACCTAACGCTTCAGCGCTGGGCAAGTCCGTCAGCGGCAGCGTGCGGGGTCAGTGGGCACAGGCGCTGACCAAATCGGCAAATGACGAGGCGAGCGCAGGCATTGCCTTGCTGCGGCTAGAAATGGCAACGGGCGTGCCAACGCCCGCCGATTGTTTGGATGCGCGCCGTGCTTTGCAGTTGCAATTGCTCACCAAACGCCATGACCCCGCGCCCAGTCAAACGTGGGGATCGGATGTGGCAAAGGTGCTGGAGTCTAGCTACTCCGAAGCAACTGCCAAGCGCTTGCAAGCGAATCTAAAAGCTCTGCTGTCTTAAGCCAGCCAAGCACCTACCAACGCACCTGCGCCAAGCAACCACAAAAGATGAAGGCGGGTGCGCCAAACAATCAGCGCCGTTAGCAGGGTCAAAAGCCAAAGCGGCCAGTCAGCGGGTTTGCGATTGGCGCTGCCAAGAATCCAAGCCGTTGCAATTAACAAAGCCAGTGTGACAGGCACAAGTCCCGCTTTGATGGCTTGTACGCCCAGGCGCTGGCGGTTGCTGTGCATCCAGCGCGTAATGGTGAGCGTGAGGACGGTGCTGGGTAATAACACGCCAATAAACGAGCCCGCCATTGCCGCGAGCGCGCCCATCCATCCCTGTGACACCAAGCCCACGTTCCAGCCCATGAGCGCAATAAAGAGGGCGTTGGGGCCTGGCGCGGCTTGAGCAATCGCAATCGACGCAGTAAATTGAGTTTCGGTTAGCCAGCCGTGCTCGTCTACCAAATAGCGGTGAATTTCGGGTGTGGTGGTAATAGCGCCGCCAATAGCCAGCAGCGACAGTCCTAAAAAGTGGCTAAACAGATTGAACCAATCCGTCCAGTTCAATTGCCAAGCGTTCATGCGCGGGTGTCCGCCGCTTGCGTAGACCTGCGCAGCCGCCAGTAAGTCCACAGCACGGTAGGAATACCAACCCACACAATCGCCCAAATGAGCGCAACGCCGTACACACCCACAACCACAAACGAGACGATAGCGGCAAGCGTAAAAACAGTTTTTCCAACAGGGCTGGTACGAATCGATGCAAATAGCTTGAGCCCTACAGCCGCAATCAAGCCTGCTGCGACTGCGCTCATGCCTTTGACTGCGCCCACCACCATCGCCGCGGTGGCAAAGTGGTCGTACAAAGTCGCCAGCATCAGCGCAATTGCCAGTGGTGCGAGAAACAGCCCCAAGATGCCGACGAGGGCGCCGCGAATGCCAAAATAACGATCGCCCAGCATGATGGCAAGATTGACCACATTAGGGCCTGGCAGCACTTGCGAGACAGCCCAGTCCTCGGCGAACTGCTCGGTGGTAAGCCAGCGTTTTTGCTCGCACAGCACACGCTGCGCGACGGTGAGCACACCGCCAAACCCTTGCAGCGCCATCCAATTAAAAGTTAGAAACAAATCGAGCAGCGATTGGGGCTCGTGGCTGTGGGGCGAGGAATCAAGCAAATGTTGCATGGCAAGATCGTACGCGGGAGTGGTTGGGCGTAAAAAAGCCAGCTCGGCGGCTGGCTTTTGATGCGTTTCGGTTGGATTAGAAATTGGCGCGAAGACCCACTGAAACCAAACTGGTTCCGCCAGAAACGGAGTTCATTTTTACGGTTGACTTGTCGTAGCCTGCTATGGCAGTTAGGTTGTCCGTCAGTCTGTAACCAATCCCAAAGTCGGTATTAAGCTGTGATGAGGTTTCGCTAGGTTTCGATACGGTTGTTGTGCCAGAAGGGCTCGCGCTAAGTTTGTTTTGATTCATCGCAAGGCCTACGCGCCAAGTCAATTTATCAATAGCGCCCGTATAAGCACCGCCAAAGCCCATGCCAGTTGCTTTTATTTCAAGTCCTCCAGTGCTGCCGCTGCCTACGGCTTTACCGTAGTCAATTACGTTAGCTTCAACTGACCAGCCATTACCGAGCCCATAACCCGCAACAAATTTGCCGCCTGTGCTGGAGTTTTTAGTTGTTGTCATGCCAGCGCCAGTCCAGTCAGCATTCACAGTACCTTGGCCAACAGCGCCTTGCACATAAGCTTGGGCAAATGAGCCAGTTGCAGCAACAGCAAGAGCGGTGGCGATGAGTGATTTTTTGAACATATTGTTTCCTTGTGAGATTAAAAAAGATGAGGTTGTAAAACCTTGGGGCAATTCTACGGTCTAAGGTTTATGCTGCCATGCTCGAGTGCCTTAAAAGGGCGTCAATTTTTGGGTCGCGTCCCCTAAATGCAACAAAGGATTCGATTGCGGGACGGCTACCTCCGACTTGCAAAATCTCAGTCAAGTAGCGTCGTCCTGTCGCGTCGAGTGCTTGGGCGCCTTGTTTGGCGGCCTCTTCAAAGGCAGAGTAGCAGTCCGCGCTCAATACCTCAGCCCATTTGTAGCTGTAGTAGCCTGCGGCGTAACCCCCTGCAAAAATGTGGCTAAAGCTGTGTGGTGTACGGCTGTACTCGGGTACGGGTAGCACGGACGTTTCTTTGCGAATCTCCGCCAGTAGCGCAAGCGGCGTTTGCACGGCGATCTCTTGGCTGTGCAAGAGGATGTCAAACAGAGAAAACTCCACTTGCCGCATGGTTTGCAGCCCAGCTTGAAAGTTTTTAGCTGCCAGTAGCTTGTCGAATAACTGCCGAGGCATGGCTTGTCCGCTGTCCACGTGAGCCGACATTCCTTGGACAACGTCCCATTCCCAGCAAAAATTTTCCATGAATTGACTGGGCAATTCGACCGCATCCCACTCCACGCCGCTAATGCCCGCTACGCTTTGCTCCTCCACGCGGGTGAGCAAATGGTGGAGTCCGTGACCAAACTCATGGAACAGCGTGATGACGTCGTCGTGCGTGAGCAGCGCGGGCTGGCTAGCTGTGCCATCGGCAAAATTACACACTAAATGCGCCATTGGAATTTGTAGCTCGTGGGTGTCGGGGCGCATCCATCGACTGCGCGCATCGTCCATCCACGCGCCAGCGCGTTTGCCGCTGCGTGCTGCTGTGTCCAAATAGAACTGTGCAAGCAGCCGCCTCTGCTGCGTGACTGTGTAAAACCGCACCTTATTGTTCCAAGTGGGCGCGCTGCCTAGTTCGATTCGCACATCAAACAGGGATTCAATTTTGGCAAATAAGCCGCCTAGCACCTTGGGCAGTTGGAAGTAGTTTTTGACCTCGGACTCGGAGTAGCTGTACTGTGCTTCTTTGAGTCGCTCGGCAATAAACGTCCAGTCCCAGGGCTGCGGGTTTAGTAGGCCAAGCTCGGTTTTGGCAAATTCACGCATTTGGGCCGCGTCTTTGAGGGCATAAGGCTTGGCACGATTGGCAAGGTCGCGCAAAAATGTAATGACTTCGTCGGCAGACTTTGCCATTTTGTTTGCCAGCGATACGTCCGCGTAGTGCGTAAACCCGAGCAACTGCGCTTGCTCGTGCCGCAGCGCCAAAATCTCGGTCATGATGACGCTGTTATCGCGCTGCTGCGCCTGCGCACCTTCGGATAGGTCGCTGGCACGGGTTGCGTAGGCTTTGTAGAGCCGCTCGCGCAGCGCAGCGTTTGTTGCAAACTGCATCATGGGCACATAGCAGGGCGCGTGCAGCGTGAGCAGATAGCCCTTGTCCCAGCCTTGCGGGTTGGCAAGCGCTTCAAAGCGACTAAGCGCGGCTTGCAAGACGTCGCTAGGTACGCCTGCCATGTCTTGCTCGGAGACGATCAGGCTAAAAGATTCGGTGCTGTCGAGCACGTTTTCGCTAAATTTTTGCGACATCGCAGATAAACGCTCGTCAATCTTGGCGTAGCGCTCTTTGGCGCTGCCCGTCAAATCTGCGCCGCCGAGCTGAAAGTTCTGCATGGCGTTGGCGTGAGCCTGGCGCTGCTCGGTGCTTAGGGTTGCGCAATCAATGGCTTTGTATTTGGCGTACAGCCGCTCGTCCGCACCGAGTGCGCTAAAAAACTGCGTGACTTTGGCAAGCGCCTCGCTGTATGCGGCGCGTAGCGCGGGCGTATCGGCCACGCTGTTTAAGTGACTAACGGCACTCCACGCCACGCCCAAGCGTTCGGTGGCAACGGCAAGCACTGCGCTTAAATCTTGCCACGAGGCGGGAAAGCTGGGCTGCGTGACTTGCGCAAGGGCAGCCTGCGCAGCAGCAAGCAACTCATCGAGGGCGGGGGCAATGTGCTCGGGAGTGATTGCCGAAAAATCAATCAGCGCATTGGCGCTGGTGCGTGCAAGTAGTGGATTCATTTAGCCCAGTTGCGTTTTTTTGATGCTTTTCTTTTTGGGTTGAATGCGCTTGACCTTGCCGCCAAAGGTTAGGCGCTCGTTACCCAGCACGCGTAGCGTCCGCACTTCGGGGCGCTGACCACCGCGCTTGCTGTATTTCATGACCTTCATGTCGCGCGGGCCAGGCATACGGTCTTCGTTGATGGGTTTTTCAACCACGGGTTTTTCGCGCCATAAAACAAGCAGCTTGCCAATGTGTTGAATGGGTGCGGCGTTTAGCTCGTCAGATAGCTGAATCAGCATGGCTTCGCGGGCGGTGCGATCGTCGGAAAAAATCCGCACCTTAATGAGCCCATGTGCGTTTAAGGCGGCCTCGACTTCGCGCTTAACGGCAGCGGTAAGTCCTTCATTGCCAACCATGACGACGGGGCTTAAGTGATGCGCCTCGGCGCGAAGTTGCTTGCGGTCTTGGATATTGAGTTTGATTGCGGTCATATCCCAATTATCCGTTACCGCTTGCGCTGCGTTACCTGCGCGAAGAAAGCAACGAGAATCAACGCCTATGAAAGTTCAAAAACAAAGTGGCAAAAAGGGCAAAAAGCTCAACAAAGCATGGCTCAATGACCACCTCAACGACCCTTACGTCAAACAGGCTCAGCGCGAAGGTTACCGCGCCCGCGCCGCCTATAAATTAAAAGAAATAGACGAAACGCTCTCGCTCATCCAGCCCGGCATGACCGTGGTGGATTTGGGCTCTAGCCCAGGCGCGTGGAGCCAATACTTGCGGCGCAAGTTTGGCGCAGGCGAGGGCACGGCGGTGGGGCAACTCAATGGCCGCATCATTGCGCTGGATATTTTGGCGATGCAGCCCGTGGAGGATGTCACCTTCATTCAAGGTGACTTTCGCGAAGACGCGATACTGGACAAGCTGCACCAAGCCTTATCTGGTAAGGCGGTGGACTGCGTGGTGTCGGATATGGCGCCCAATTTGTCGGGCGTGGAGTCTGCCGATGCTGCGCGCATGGGGCACTTGGTAGAAATTGCGCTGGACTTTGCCAAGGCGCACCTCACGCCTGAAGGGGCGCTGGTGGTCAAAGTCTTTCATGGCAGCGGCTACAGCCAATTGGTCAAGCTGTTTAAAGAGACGTTTGAAATCGTCAAACCCATAAAACCAAAGGCTTCGCGCGACAAGTCGGCGGAAAACTTTATTGTGGGAATTCGGCTGAAATCTTTGCCGTACCCCCCCCCGTAAAAGCGCGCGGATGTCACATGGCTGCGTGCAGCATATGCTTGTAATCGGCACGGGTGGCCAGACGCGGATTGAGGCTGTGGCAGTGATCCAACATGGCGCCGTCGATCACACGCTCGAAGCAATCGGAGGTTACCCCCATGGCCGCCAAGCCTGAAGGCAGCCCCAGCGTCTGATTCATCTGCAAAATGGCCAGCCCGAGGGCGCTGCTCGCTTGCTGAGCGCTGTCCATCTCCCCCAGCCCCATGGCCCTGGCCATTCGTTGCAAGCGCCGCTCCTTCACTACGCTTGGTGCATGCGCGTTGAAGTCGATCACCGTAGGCAGAAACATGGCGTTGAGCGTGCCGTGATGCAAGCTAGGGTTGACACCTCCTAGGCTATGACTGAGCGAATGCACGCACCCCAATCCTTTTTGAAAGGCCAGCGCTCCTTGCATGGACGCACACATCATGTTGAGCCGAGCCTCTTGATTGCTACCTTCTTGCGTGGCGATAGCGATGTTTGCCCAGCCACGCTCTAGCCCATCAAGAGCAATGCCATCGGCTGGAGGATTGAACGCTGCGGCCATGAATGACTCCATGCAATGCGCAACCGCATCCATGCCCGTGGCTGCGGTCAGCCCTGCTGGCAAGCCCAGTGTGAGGTCGGGGTCTAGGATGGCCAGTTTAGGCATCAAAAACCAAGAATGAAATCCTAATTTGCGTCCGTCGTCAACGATGATGATTGCGCCACGTGCCACCTCACTGCCAGTGCCTGCGGTTGTGGGCACTGCGATCAGTGGCGCCACGCGGTCAGTAATCTTGACGGACCCTCCTTCAATCGTGGCAAAGTTTTTCAGCGGACCCGCATGAGCAACGGCTATGCAAACACCTTTGGCGCAATCGATCGATGAGCCTCCTCCGAGAGCGATCAAGCCATCGCATTTGTTTTGGTGAAAAATTTCAGCCGCAGCGCGAACAGCATTTTCAGTAGGGTTGGAGGGGGTTTGGTCAAACACAGCCACGTCGCCCAAGTTGAGGTGGGCTAGTAAACGCGCCAGAAGTCCCGCAGCGCGAACGCCCGCATCGGTTACTACCAAAGGACGTCGAATGCCGTTGTCTAAGCAGCCTTTCGCAAGGTGGCGCAACGCGCCTGGTTCAATTTCAACAGAGTTCAGGTAACGGATCAAAGACATTTTGAAAGATGGTGGATTTACCCCAGCAGCACGGCGGGTGAAATGTTTCGAAATTGAAACGAGCTGAGTGTAATCGTGCAGGGTTATCCGCCGTGCTTGACTGGCGGCTTTCGCGCAGCCCTCCAATTTGTCAATCACTCAACTCTTATATAAGAGTCGAGTGATTCGCTATAATCGCCCGATGACTACCTCTGCAAAACCCTACAACATTCTCATCTTAGGAGCCTCGTATGGCTCGCTACTGGGCATCAAATTTTTAGCCGCAGGGCACAACGTCACACTCACGTGTCGCACGGCAACGGCCACTTTAATCACCGACCAAGGTATCCGTGTGCGCTTGCCCATCAAAGGCAGGCAAGGCATAGGCAACAACGGTTTGCTAGAAGTGGATTCGCGCAAACTTGCAGGCAAGCTCAAGGCGTGTACGCCGCAGCAGGTGCAAGACCTTGCGCCGTTCGATTTGGTTGTGCTGGCAATGCAAGAGCCGCAGTATCGGCAAGACGGAATTCGGGAGTTAATGCAGCGCATTGCCGCGTCAAAGCTGCCTTGTATACCCATTATGAATATGCCGCCGCTGCCTTATTTGGCAAGACTGAAAGCGACAATGCCCGCGCTAGATTTAGACAAATGCCGCGCTGCCTATACCGATGCGACGCTGTGGGACTCGTTTGCGCCAAGTCTGATGACACTATCCAGTCCCGATCCGCAAGCGTTTCGCCCTGTTGATGAGCCAGTCAACGTGCTGCAAGTGGCTTTGCCTACTAACTTTAAAGTGGCGCGGTTTGAGAAAAAGGAGCACACCGCGCTGCTAGAAAAATTGGAGGCCGATATCGAGGCCGTGCGCTACAACGCAAGCACGGACGCTGCCGCGCCCGACTGGGTTGAGTTGCCCGTCAAGCTTAAAGTGTTTGACTCGCTCTTTGTGCCGCTGGCCAAGTGGAGTATGTTGCTCACAGGAAACTATCGCTGCATTCAAGCCGAGGGGATGCGTCCGATTCGCGATGCCATTTTGCAAAACCTTACCGAGGCGCAAAACGTGTACGAGTGGGTGACTGCGCTGTGCGAGCGCCTTGGCGCAGCGCCTAACGACTTGGTTCCGTTTGATAAATACGCGCAGGCAGCCGATGGCTTGGCTAAACCTTCTTCGGCTGCAAGAGCCTTGGCTGCGGGGGCAACAAACATTGAGCGCGTCGATTTAATTGTTCAAACCTTGGCCGCGCAGGTTGGAATGTCGCATCCTAGCGTCGATCAAACCGTGACCCTGGTGAACAGTTGGTTGGCAAAAAATCGTGCCGCCGCAAACTGATTACGCAGTACATTTTTTGGAGAATTTATGAGTCAATTACAACAATCGCAGGCGCAGAGCGTGCAGGTAGCAACCCCCCAGGAGGCACAGGCGCTGTCGGGTGTTCGCATTCTCGACTTTACCCACGTGCAATCGGGACCAACGTGCACACAGTTGTTGGCGTGGTTTGGCGCAGACGTTATCAAGCTTGAAAAAGCGGGCGAGGGTGATGCAACTCGCGGTCAGTTGCGCGATGTGGCTGATGCAGACAGTTTGTACTTCACCATGCTCAACCATAACAAGCGCTCGATTACGGTGAACACTAAAAACTCTGCGGGCAAAGCGGTGGTGGAAAAGCTCATTCAAACCTGCGACGTCTTGGTGGAAAATTTTGCGCCAGGCGCGCTTGATCGCATGGGCTTTACGTGGGAGCGCATCCAAGAGCTCAACCCCCGCATGGTGATGGCGTCCATCAAAGGCTTCGGCCCAGGTCCTTACGAAGACTGCAAAGTCTATGAAAACGTAGCGCAGTGTGCAGGCGGCGCAGCCTCGACCACGGGCTTTGATGATGGCCCGCCTCTGGTAACAGGAGCGCAAATTGGGGACTCGGGTTCGGGACTCCATTTAGCGCTGGGGATTGTGACGGCGCTCTTCCAGCGCACCACGACGGGTAAGGGACAGCGCGTATCGGTTGCCATGCAAGATGGTGTTTTAAATTTGTGTCGCGTCAAATTACGTGACCAGCAGCGCCTTGAGCGCAAAGGCGTCATGGAGGAATACCCACAGTATCCCGATGTCGGATTTGGTGACTCCGTCCCGCGTGCAGGCAATGCGTCGGGCGGCGGTCAGCCTGGTTCGATTTTGAAATGCAAGGGATGGGAAACCGACCCCAATGCCTACATCTACTTCATTACACAAGCGCCCGTATGGGGTGCGGTTTGCGACGTGATTGGTAAGCCACAGTGGAAAACGGACGAAGCCTATGCCACACCTAAAGCGCGACTGCCGCATCTGAAACAAATCTTTAGCACCATCGAAGAATGGACGATGACCAAGACCAAGTTTGAGGCGATGGAGATACTGAATCAATACGATATTCCGTGCGGCCCTATTTTGTCGATGAAAGAAATTGCCGAAGACAAATCCCTCTACGACACAGGCACCTTGGTGGAGGTCGATCATCCCGTGCGCGGCAAATACATTACCGTGGGAAACCCCATTAAATTGTCCGCAAGTGCTACGGTTGTCACGCGCTCGCCTTTGCTGGGCGAGCATACCGAAGAGGTGCTGTCTGAGCTGGGCTACGGGGCCGATGCGCAGGCAGCTTTGCGTGCCGAGAAGGTGATTTAAGAAGCCTCTGCAAAACTTCGTTCACAGTGAGCTTGTCGAGAGGTGGTTCCAATTAAATCAAAGACTTCGACAGGCTCAGTCCGAACGGAATAGGGTTATGCAGAATGTCCTTAAGTGGGGGGCATTAGTCGGGGGAGTTTAAGGCGACAAGTTCTTCCAGCGTATTGGCGTTGGTAAACGCGCTGGGATCGTCGTGCGTGCCGTCAAAATGAACGACCACCGTATGGTGCAAGGCCGTCCATGCGTCAATTTTTTTGCCACCGCTGCGGATAAAAGTTTGCAAACTCGCCAGTAATTCTTTTTTAAGCAAACAAAAAACAGGTTGCGTTCTGCCGCCTTGCGCAGCCATGGCAATGTCAGCTTGACGGGCGTGTAGTGCGTGCGCCAATCGACTAGCCAGATCAAGCGGAAAGCGCGGCGAGTCGCATGGGACGGTGAGTAAATACGGCGTTTGGCACTGCGACAATCCTGCCGCAAAACCCGCCAGCGGGCCTGAAAAAGGCTCGGCAAACGCCACTTGTGTATCAGGTACAACCACGCCGCCAAACGATTGGTAAACGTCCAAATGACGGTTGGCGTTTAGCAGCACGCGATTTACTTGCAAACTCACGCGGCGCATGATGTGCAGCGCCAGCGGTGCGCCGTTCAATAATTGCAGGCCTTTGTCGATGCCGCCCATACGGCTGCCGCGCCCGCCTGCAAGCACAATAGCGGTTATGTCGGCGGGGGCGATCGCTTTAACCACCGATGTAACTCATTTCTACGCGCTTGAGCGGGATGACTTTGGTGGCCTGTCCGCTGCTGCGCTGCTCGGAGTAGTTGTCGCTGCGTCCATGCCAAATCGTTTCAATCGTGCGGGCTAAAGCCTCGTCGTCGTGCTCACTGCGCAGCAGGGCGCGTAGGTCGTGGCCACGGCTGGCAAATAGGCATAGGTAGAGCTTGCCTTCAGTCGACAGTCTGGCGCGGTTGCAGTCGGCACAAAACGCCTGGGTCACGCTGCTAATGACGCCAATTTCGCCGCTGCCGTCCGCATAAGCCCAGCGCTGCGCGGTTTCACCGCGTGCGCTAGGGGTAAGTGGTCGCAAGGGTAGTTCTGCGTGAATGCGTGCGATGACGTCTTTGGAGGCAATGACGTCCGCCATATTCCAGCCATTGGTTGAGCCCACGTCCATGTATTCGATAAAACGCAGCACAATGCCCGATCCCTTAAAGTGCCTGGCCATTGGCAAAATTTGATCGTCGTTGATGCCGCGCTTGACAACCATATTGACTTTGATGGGCGAGTGCCTATCCAATCCCGCTGCTTGCGCTGCGGCAATGCCGTGCAGCACATCCGCAACGGGAAATCCCACGTCATTCATGCGTTTGAAAACGGCATCATCAAGTCCATCCAAACTTACTGTCACGCGCTGCAAGCCTGCTGCTGCAAGGCTTTGTGCTTTTTTAGCAAGCAGCGAGCCGTTGGTGGTGAGCGTGATATCCAGCGGCTGCCCATCTACCGCTGTGATGCCCGAGAGCATCTGGATGAGTACCTCTATATTTTTTCGCAGCAAAGGCTCGCCGCCCGTCAGTCTAATTTTTTGCACGCCGTGGGCGACAAACACTTTGGTAAGTCGCGTTATTTCTTCAAACGATAAAAGACTGCTGTGCGGTAAATAAACATGGTCTTTATCGAACACTTCTTTGGGCATACAGTAACTGCACCGAAAGTTGCAACGGTCGGTGACGCTGATACGCAAATCACGCAGCGGACGCTGACGCTGGTCAAGTAGCGGTGGAGCAAAAGTCATCCGCTGATTTTGCCCGAGCAATCACCCGCAAATCAACCTAGGTGTAAACCACAGCAAAGTGTGGTTTATTTTCAACGGACAATGCGCCATCTTTCTTTGTTTGGAGTTCATATGAAGATTAAAAGTCAAAGGGACTTTTTTGCGGGGCTGATGTTTTTAGTGGTTGGCGCTGCATTTGCGCTGGGCGCCAGAAGTTATACCGTCGGCAGTGCTGCACGCATGGGGCCTGGTTACTTCCCCATGCTGCTTGGGATTTTGCTTGCGGTGCTAGGGCTTGCCATTGTTTTTTACTCGATGGTGCACAACCCCGCGCATGGGACTGGGGGCGACAAAATTGGCAGCTGGGCGTGGAAGCCTGTGGTCTTTGTGCTGGGTGCAAACGTTTTGTTTGGTGCCGCGCTGGGTGGCTTGCCCAGTATCAAACTGCCTTCGCTGGGATTAGTCATCGCCATCTTTTTGCTGGTAGGAGTCAGTGGGCTTGCCGATGCATCTAATCAACCTCGTGCGATGCTCAAAGGGCTGATGCTTGCCGTTCCTATTACCGCTGTAGGGCTCTCGCTGGCAGCGGTTTTTCCTCGGTTTTTGGGGTGGATGGGCACGACGCCATATTTGTTGCTGTGCGTTGCGCTCACCGTGGCGTTTACTTACGGATTTTTTGAGTTTTTGCTTCCCACCGTTTTTATGCGCTTGCAAGGCAGTCAAAAATTTCAAAAAGCCATGATGCTTTATGCCGGAGTGGCTTTTGTGGCGGGCTTGCTCTACGTGTTAAACGATGCCGATCAAACCAAGCTGGCAGCGGGACTTGGTTTTCTTGCCGAGATTGAGTTCAAAATTATTTTGGCCGTGGCGTTGATTGTTTTAATTCCAAAGCTCGCGCCCAAAGTGGGGCTGCACGATCACAACGCCGTTCAGTTGTCGCTGCTGATTTCTAGTATGTGTTTTATTAGTGTCTGGGCGTTTATTGATGGTTTGCGGCTGCAAATTCAGATGTGGCCTATGTTTGTTACTGGTTAAGGAGCACTCAGCATGATGGATCTGATTCACAATTTATCAATTGGTTTTGGCGTTGCTTTTACCGCACAAAACTTGCTCTACGCTTTTATTGGCTGCGTCTTGGGCACACTCATTGGCGTGCTACCAGGCATTGGACCTGTGGCGACGATTGCCATGCTGCTTCCAGCCACATATGCATTGCCACCGATTGCGGCGTTAATCATGCTGGCGGGTATCTATTACGGTGCGCAGTACGGCGGATCGACTACGGCAATTTTGGTCAATCTGCCAGGCGAGTCATCCTCGGTCGTGACGTGCATTGATGGCTACCAAATGGCACGGCAAGGCAGAGCAGGGCCTGCGCTGTCGGCGGCGGGGTTGGGTTCGTTTTTTGCGGGCTGTGTGGGCACGGTCATTTTGGCTGCGTTTGCACCGCCCTTAACTGAGCTTGCTTTTAAGTTTGGACCTGCGGAGTATTTTTCACTGATGGTGCTGGGCTTGATTGGTGCGGTGGTGCTGGCATCGGGCTCGCTGCTCAAAGCCATTGCCATGATTGTGCTGGGCTTGCTAATGGGTTTGGTGGGCACGGATGTGAACTCAGGCGTGGCGCGTTTTAGTTTTGACGTCCCAGAGCTAACCGATGGCATTGGCTTTGTGGTTGTGGCGATGGGCGTGTTTGGGTACGGCGAAATCATTACCAATTTGGCGCAGCCCGACGACGAGCGTGAAATTTTCACCTCGGAAGTCAAGGGTCTATTCCCTACGCTGCAAGACTTTAAGCATATGCTGCCTGCGGTGCTGCGCGGAACCACGCTGGGTTCGGTGCTGGGAGTGCTGCCAGGCGGCGGCGCTTTGCTAGCGGCTTTTGCGGCTTACACGCTAGAGAAAAAAATCAAACTCAAGCCTGGTGAAATTGCATTTGGCAAGGGCAATATCCGCGGCGTGGCAGGCCCTGAGTCTGCCAACAATGCGGGGGCGCAGACCTCGTTTATTCCGCTGCTCACGCTGGGCATTCCGCCCAATGCGGTGATGGCGTTGATGGTGGGCGCAATGACCATCCACAACATTCAACCAGGTCCGCAGGTGATGACGAGCAACCCCGATCTCTTTTGGGGTTTGATTGCATCCATGTGGATTGGTAATTTGATGCTCATCATTTTGAATTTACCCATGATTGGAATGTGGATCAAGCTGCTGACCGTGCCGTATCGTTTTTTATTTCCCGCCATTGTTTTGTTTTGTGCGGTGGGCGTTTACTCGACCAATAACAATACGTTTGACATTTGGATGGTGGCTGCGTTCGGTTTTGTGGGGTACGTGTTTGCCAAACTCAAAGTCGAAGCGGCTCCGCTGCTTTTAGGTTTTATCTTGGGCCCCATGATGGAGGAAAATTTGCGCCGCGCCTTACTGCTCTCGCGCGGCGATTGGTCGGTATTTGTGATGCGCCCGTTATCGGCAGGCTTGCTGATTGCGGCGGCTCTTTTGATGGCGATTGTGCTCTCACCCGCCATCAGCAAAAAACGCGAAGAGGCTTTTGTGGAGGAGTGATGCAGGTTGCAAATCGTTAGATTTGCAATTGCGCACAAAAAACTTCGCGACTGAGTGTTTTAGCCTTTGCAAATCCCGCAACCCAGCGGGCGGAGTCTGGGCTAATAGCAAAGAGCGAGAAGTCGCTAAAGTCAAACAAATAGTCGCTGTCTGCAAAACGCGCCAGATAGGCGGCTTTTGCTTTTGCGTAGTCTTCGCTAGCAGAGTCAAGCCGATTTGACGTGCCTTGAATCGTGACACGCGGCGTAGCTTGAGCGGATACGCTGGGCGAGGCCTCGGCCATCACCATCAGGCTGACACGCGGGTTGTCTAGCATTTGCTGGGTGTGCTTTGCAAGCGTGCTGACGTGAATGATGATGCGGCAGTTGTGCGGCTCGCGTAGCAGTGCAAACGGAACCATAGAGACAAACGGCTCACCGCCGTGCACGGTGCCCAGCGCCGCAAGTGGTTGCGAGGCAAGGAGCGATTGCAACTCGGCAGGCGATCTGCTCATCGCTTAGGTTTGCCAAACAAGTCTTTGTACTCTTGACGAAGAAGATTCTTTTGCACCTTGCCCATTGTGTTGCGCGGCAATTCGCGCACAACAAAACAGCGTTTGGGTATTTTGAAGTTGGCAAGGCGGGCTTTCAGCGTCGTCAAAATTGCCGCGTCGTCCACCCGTGCATTGGGTTTGGCAATGACCAGAGCGACACCGACTTCGCCAAAGTCTGGATGCGGCACGCCAATGAGTGCGCTTTCTGCTACGCCGCTCATCTCGTTGATGTAGCCTTCAATTTCGGCTGGATAGACGTTGTAGCCACCGCTGATGATGAGGTCTTTGCTGCGTCCGACGATATGGACGTAGCCGCGTTCGTCAATTTTTCCTACGTCACCCGTGCGGAAAAATCCATCTGCGCTGAACTCTTCAGCCGTTTTCTCAGGCATGCGCCAATAGCCTTTAAAAACATTAGGCCCCTTGACTTGGATGCCGCCAATCTGATTGGGTGGCAGGTGTTTGTCCGCGTCATCGCACACGCGCAAAGCCACGTCAGGCAAGGGAATCCCGACGGTGGCGGCGCGGCGCTCACCGTCTTTGGCAAGGTAGGGGTTGGAGGTCAGCATCACGGTTTCGCTCATGCCGTAGCGCTCCAAAATGGTGTGACCCGTGCGATCCCGCCATTGGTCAAAAGTTTCTTTCAGCAGCGGCGCCGATCCAGCAATAAACAAGCGCATATTTTTGGTGACCGCTTTGTTTAAGCCCGCTTCCGCTAGCAATCGCACATAAAGCGTGGGTACGCCCATAAAAACGCTGGCTTCAGGCATTTTTTGCAGCACCTGTTTAGGGTCGAATTTGGACAGCCAAATCATTTTGCTGCCATTGAGCAGTGCGCCGTGAATCGCGACAAACAAGCCATGCACGTGGAAGATGGGTAAGGCGTGGATGAGCACATCTCCCGCACGCCAGCCCCAATAGTTTTTAAGCGTCTCCGCGTTCGATAGCAAATTGCCGTGCGTCAGCATGGCCCCCTTGCTGCGCCCTGTGGTTCCGCTAGTGTAGAGGATTGCGGCTAAGTCGTCGGCATGATTGCGCTCGCAAACCTCATCGTCGGCAGCGTGTGCGGCGCGTTCGAGTAGCGATCCCGTGCGATCGTCGTTCAGCGTAAAAACGTTTGATGTCCCCGCTTTGAAGGCGATTTTCGATACCCAGCCAAAATTTTGACTACTGCACACCACCACGGCGGGCTGGGCGTTGTCCATAAAGTACGCCATCTCCTCGTTTTGGTAAGCCGTGTTGAGCGGTAAAAAAACCAAACCTGCGCGCAGCGTGGCAAGGTAGAGCATACAAGTCTCGACAGATTTTTCTGTTTGCACCGCCACACGCGAGCGAGCAGGTAAATCGAGCGAGCGCAGCAAATTCGCCATCATGGCGCTGCCGCGTTCCAAGTCTTGCCATGAATAAGCAAGCCCCGTATCCGTTTCAATGGCGATGGTGTACCTATCGGCTGGAAAGTTTGCGCGTAGCGCGGCGTACAAGTTGCAATTGTGGTTGGAGCGCGCAGTGGCGTTCATGGATTCGTTCATGACTGCGTTTTAGTCTAATTTTGCGCCCGATGCTTTCACCACGCTTGCCCAGCGTTTGATCTCGTTATTGATAAAGCTGGCAAACTGCGTCTGCGTCAGCTGGCTGACTTCAGCGCCTTGGCTTGCCCATACGGCTTTGAGTTCAGGCGAATCTACAGCTTTTTTAATCTCCGAAATGATGCGGGTTTGCGTCTCCGCAGGCGTTCCTTTAGGGACCCAAATGCCGTACCACGTTGTCACCGTGTAATCGGGCAGGCCCAGCTCTTTGGCGCTGGGCACATCGGGAAAAGCGCTGCTTCGCTTGTCACCCGACACCAGAAGTGCCTTAATGCGCCCGCCTTTGATGTGGTTCGCGCTAGAACCAAGGCCATCAAACAGCATATCGACTTGTCCGCCTACGAGGTCTTGCAGCGCAGGGCCTGCGCCGCGATACGGAATATGCGTGATAAATGTTTTGGTTTGAAGTTTGTAAAGCTCTCCCGCCAAATGATGCGACGTACCGCCGCCCGCCGATGCAAAGTTGTACTTACCAGGACTGCTTTTAACCAATGCAGCAAACTCTTGGTAGCTGGACACAGGCATTTTTTGCGGATTAACCACCAGCACTTGCGGCACGATAGCTACCAAGGCGAGAGGGACAAAATCTTTTTCTAAGTCGTAATCCAGTTTGCTGTACATGCTGGGGGCAATCGTGTGGTGAACCGCACCCATAAACAGCGTGTAGCCGTCGGGGGCGGCCTTGGCCGCAACGCCCGCGCCCAGCGTACCGCCCGCGCCGCCTCGGTTGTCGATGATGAGTTGTTTGCCTGTTTGTTTGGCAAACTGCGCGGCCAGTGGTCTTGCAAACGCATCCGTTCCGCCGCCCGCAGGAAAGGGTACAACCAGCGTCACGGGTTTGGCAGGCCAGTTTTGCGCGAAACTGCTGCTAGGGACGACCACAAAAGCCGCAGTTAAAACGAAAGCGAGAGAATGAACGAGAGAGCGAAACATGAGAAGACTCCTTTTGGCGGATGATTTTAGGCTGGAAAAAACTCCTATTCATTCAATTTAATCTTTCTATCTTTCTATCTTTTTATCTGGTATCGTTGCCCTCGTCTTTTTTGAGACGACAACATCTGTTTATCTGCAACAAGGAGAAATCAAAATGGCAGCACTAAAAGGTTCGAAAACCGAGCAAAACTTGAAAGACGCGTTTGCGGGCGAAAGCCAAGCCAATCGCCGTTATTTGTACTTCGCGAACAAAGCGGACATCGAAGGTCAAAACGACGTGGCAGCACTTTTTCGCTCCACCGCAGAAGGCGAAACAGGTCATGCCCACGGACATCTTGAATGGCTAGAGCAATGCGGCGATCCAGCAACGGGTTTGCCTATTGGGACGTCGCGTCAAAACCTCGCAGCTGCTGTGGCTGGCGAAACGCACGAGTACACCGATATGTACCCTGGCATGGCAAAAACAGCGCGTGACGAAGGTCACGAAGAAATCGCCGATTGGTTTGAAACGTTGGCAAAAGCAGAGCGATCACACGCGAACCGCTACGCCAAAGCGTTGGCTGAATTGGTCGATTGATTGAACTGAAAGTACGAGGGAGCGCACATGGCGACAGAGGGCAATTTGCAAGCACCAACCCGTCACGCAATTGATTGGCAGGGTGCTGACTTTTATAACAAAGACAAGTGTTTCGACGAACTCGAGCGCATTTTTGATATTTGTCATGGTTGCCGTCGCTGTGTGAGTCTGTGCGGCTCGTTTCCCGCTTTGTTTGACCTCGTCGACGAGTCCAGCACGATGGAAGTTGATGGGGTTGCCAAAGCCGATTATTGGAAGGTCGTCGATCAGTGTTATTTGTGCGACCTTTGCTACATGACCAAGTGTCCGTACACCCCGCCACACGACTGGAATTTGGATTTTCCGCACACCATGTTGCGCGCCAAAGCCATTAAGTTTGAGCAAGGTGTCAACGGCGAAAAGCCTGCTTTTGGCGAGAAATTTTTAGCCAGCACCGATGTGCACGGCTACTTTGCTGGTATTCCCATTGTGAGTCAAGCAATCAACAAAATAAACAGCACCAAGCCCGCACGTGCGGTGCTAGAACGCACGCTGGGCGTTGATGCGAATGCGTGGCTGCCATCGCTGGCGACGGATAAATTTAGAAGCGCGGCCAAAGACTCCGCGTTGCATCCTGTTTTGAATGGTGACAAAACGCCCGGCAAAGTCGCTATTTACGCAACTTGCTATATCAATTACAACGAGCCAGGTATCGGACACGACTTGCTCAAAATTTTGGATCACAACGCCATTCCGTATGTGCTGGTGGACAAAGAATCTTGCTGCGGCATGCCCAAACTAGAGCTGGGCGATTTGCAGTCGGTTGCTAAAAGCAAAGAGGCCAATATCCCCGTGCTTGCCAAATACGCCGCCGAAGGCTATGCCATCCTCAGCGCCGTGCCAAGCTGCACCTTGATGTTTAAGCAGGAGTTGCCGTTGTTATTTCCTAACTGCGCGGATACGCAAGCGGTTAAAGCGGCCATGTGGGATCCGTTTGAATACCTCATGGCGCGCAAGCGTGATGGGCTGTTAAAGACCGAGTTTCCCGTTAGTCTTGGCAAAATCAGCTATCAAATCCCTTGTCACGGGCGCGTGCAAAACATCGGCAAGAAGACCGAAGAAATGCTGAAGATGATTCCCGAGACCTTTGTGCAAACCAACGAGCGCTGCTCGGGGCACGCAGGCACGTTTGGCGTTAAAAAAGCGACGCACGCCGTGGCGATGAAGATTGGCAAACCGCTGGTGAAAAAAATGGCGGAGCACCCTGGCAGTGGCGACGCACGATCCGCTGCAGGCGCACCCGACTACATCAGCTCCGATTGCCCGCTGGGTGGACATCACCTTGCGCAAGGCTTTGAAGTGGCGGGCTTTACTGAGCCCAACCTCGCGCATCCGCTAACCCTTGTACGCAAAGCCTACGGACTGACCGAATGAAACTGACTGGACTTCCCATTACCCCCGACAGCTTGATGACGCTGGAGACTTATCAAAAATTTCGCAAGCAGCACAAAGCGGACATCATCGCGCACCGCCGCCTGCGCAGTGTGACTTTGGGCGAGCACATCCGCCTGCAGTTTGAAAGTGAGTTATCTATCCGCTACCAAATTCAAGAGATGCTGCGGATTGAAAAGATATTTGAGGAGGAGGGCATCCAAAGCGAAATCGACGTGTACACACCGCTTGTGCCCACAGGCTCAAATTGGAAAGCGACTTTGATGATTGAATACCCCAACGTGGAAGAGCGCAAACGTGAGTTGGCGCGCCTCATTGGCGTAGAAGATCAGGTGTACGTGGAGGTTGAGGGTAAGCCGCGTGTGCGCGCTATCGCCGACGAAGACCTTGAGCGCGAAACGGATGAAAAAACCAGTGCGGTGCATTTTGCGCGCTTTGAGCTCACGCCAGCGATGTGCGCCGCAGTGAAGGCGGGGGCAGGTGTGGTGCTGGGCTGCGACCACACCAACTACCCAATGCACGTGACAATTAACCCCGAAACGCTGGCATCTTTAGCGGGCGATTTGGTTTAGTCTTCATTCACCATCACCAGCTTTCCTTTAACGGTGCGCGAGCCCATTCGCGCAAAGGCGAGTTTTAAGTCTTTCATCGGCATGGTGCAGTCGATCACGGGTTTAATTTTTCCAAGCCCGTACCACGCGGCAAGCTCTTGCATCATGCTGGCCTGGTGCTTGTGTTCGCGCCTAGCAAAGTCACCCCAAAATACACCAACCAAGGACGCGCCTTTAAGTAGTGGCAAATTCATCGGTAGGCTGGGCACGTTAGAGCTCGCCGCAAACCCCACAACTAAATAGCGCCCCCGCCAAGCGATGCTTCTAAATGCGGGATCGGCCAAGTCCCCGCCCACGGGGTCGTAAATAACATCGGGGCCTTTGTCAGCGGTCAGTGCTTTGATGCGCTCGCGGAAATTTTCAGTCGTGTAGTTAATGGTGTCGTCTGCGCCAATAGATTTGCACAGTGCGGCTTTGTCGTCAGTCGATACGGCCGCAATGACTCGTGCGCCTTTCACTTTTGCAATTTGAATGGCGGCCGTTCCAACGCCACCCGCAGCGCCCAAGACGAGCACGGTTTCTCCAGCTTGTAGCGCAGCGCGGTCAACCAGTGCGTGGTGCGAGGTCGCGTAAGTCATGACGAAAGCGGCCGCGTCCACCATCGGCACGCCTTTTGGCAGGGGCAGTGCCCGTTTGGCCTCTACGCAGACGTGGCTGCTAAATCCGCCCGTACCGCCTAGTGCCATCACCGCGCTGCCAACACTTAGGTTGGGAAATTTTTCGACAACACCAGCGCCCACGGCGTCGACGATGCCTGCGTACTCCGCGCCTGGCACAAAGGGCAGGCTGGGCTTCATTTGGTATTTATTCTGAACAATCAGCAAATCAGGAAAATTCAGCGATGCAGCTTTAATGGCAATGCGTATTTCGCCCTCTTTTGGCTCGGGCGTTGGCAGCGTTTGATAGACAAGCGCATCAACGCCGATGGGGTTTTCACAAAGCCAAGCTTGCATGGAGGTGTCCTTTAAATCGATTGGGGAAAAGCTCAAATCATAGCGACACCTACGGACACGCTTAATTAGAATTACCTTTCGACAAGCTCAAGGTGCACGGAGTTTTGTAGAGGCTCCCTACAATTGGATGACATGACGACTTCATACAAAATTTTGCTGTGCAATGACGACGGGTTTCAAGCCGATGGCATTGTGGCCTTGCACGCGGCGTTAAAGCGTATTCCCAATGTGCAAGTCGAGGTGATTGCGCCCGAGCACAATAACAGCGCCAAATCCAATGCACTTACGCTAGGCGCGCCGCTGTATGTTCATCATGCGCAGGGCGACTCGGCAACCACGGGCTTTCGCTACGTCAATGGCACACCCGCCGACTGTATGCATATTGCGCTGACGGGTTTGATTGATTACCGCCCCGACTTGGTGGTTTCAGGAATCAATAACGGCGCAAATATGGGCGACGACACCGTGTACTCGGGCACAGTCGGCGCGGCCATGGAGGGCTATTTGTTTGGCATCCCTGCGGTGGCGTTTTCGCAAGTCAAAAAAGGCTGGGAGCACCTTGACGACGCGGCCGCCTACGCCGCCGATTTGGTTGTCAAATTGTTACCGCAGGCCGATAAAAAATTGCCGCCATGGCTGCTCAACGTCAACATTCCAAATTTGCCACGCTCGCAACTCAAAGGTTTGCAAGTCACGCGCCTTGGACGCCGTCACGCCGCCGAGCCTGTCGTGATACAAACGAGTCCGCGCGGCGAGACCATGTACTGGATCGGTGCCGCAGGTCCAGCCAAAGACGATGCCGATGGCACAGACTTCCATGCCACTCGGGAAGGCTTTGTCAGCATGACCCCGCTGCAATGCGACATGACCGACATTGAGTGCCTGCCATTTTGGACGCAGCGTTTTCTCGGATGACGACAGCCAAATCACAAGGAATCGATACGGGTATTGGCCTTGAGTCCAGCACCGTTCGGGCAAAACTCATTGCGCGACTTGCCAAAGAGATTAAAAATCCTGCGGTGCTCGCCGCGATGCAGGCGGTGGAGCGGCATCGTTTTGTTGACTCGGCTTTAGCACCGCAAGCGTATGAAGACACAGCTCTGCCGATTGGTTTTGGGCAAACCATTTCCAAGCCCAACGTGGTGGCGCGGATGATTGAGCTTTTGCTCAATGGTCAACCGCGCTTTCAGGGTAAGGTTTTGGAAATTGGCGCGGGCTGCGGCTACCAAGCGGCGGTGCTAGGGCAGTTGGCGCGTCACGTATTTAGCATTGAACGCATCGAAGGCTTGATTCCCAAGGCGCGAGCGCATTTAAAAAATTGTGGTTACACCAACGTGCAAGTCAGACTAGGGGATGGCATGCTGGGTTTCCCCGATGTTGCGCCTTACTCTGCCATCATTGCTGCTGCGGGCGGCGAGGCTATTCCCGAGGCGTGGTTGGCTCAATTAGCGATGGGGGGACGCTTGGTTGCGCCCGTGTGGGTTGATACGCGCCAGCAAGCGCTGGTAGTCGTTGACAAAACGCCCGCAGGATTTACGCGGAGCATTTTGGAGCCCGTGCAGTTCGTGCCTCTAAAATCGGGCATCACCTAAATCGGGCATCACCTGACGCTATTCGCACCATGAATCCACGCAGTTTTTTTCTAATTTGTTTGATGAGCACGATGGCTTTTGTGCTAGGTGCTTGCTCCTCTACCAGCAAGGGATCGGGGACCGCCAACCGCGCTCCCGTGGAGAACAAAGGCGCTACTAACAAAACGGCAAACAGCACCAGCGCCGCCAAGACGGGATCCACTGCTACCAATCAAGCCACCAATGCGGATAAAGCTTTTCCAAGCAAAGCAGCAGCTCGCAGTGCGCCGCCCAGCCGCGCTGCAACAGACTCTGGCGGCGGCGCTATCGCAACCCCTGTTGCCTCACCAGGCGCAGCAGCGACCAGCGCTTCGTCAGCCACGGCAAAACCGAGAGTCGATGCGGCAAAGGTAGATGCGGCAAAGGTAGATGCGGCAAAGGTAGATGCGGCAAAGGTAGATGCGGCAAAGGTAGATGCGGCAAAGGTAGATGCGGCAAAGGTAGATGCGGCAAAGGTAGATGCGGCAAAGGTAGAT
>JAVKLS010000011.1:0-8607 GCA_031538565.1 Burkholderiaceae bacterium | reverse complement strand
CTTGTCTTTGTTTGACAGCGCATACGCCACCGCCTCTTGCTTAAATTGATCACTATGCCGTTTTGACATTTCTGTCCTCCTTTGGGGTTGATTAAAACCTTCAAAGGAATCCACTGTCTATTTTTGTGGCTAGGTTCAAACGCTAACTGGATAGCTAAATGGAACTCGTAAATCTTGAATTCCGCGTAAATTTTTAATTTGTACAGATTCTAAAAAATCACTCATCTGAGATTTTTTGGCACGTAATTGATCCCAAATTTGACTCAAGTTTTTTTTGAGTAGGCTCATTATTATTCCTTTGGATGGGCTGTTAAGTTTAGCCTTTTAAGGTGCCGCGCAATTTGCATCCGCACTTGATTTGGCGCGGTGCCGCCCAAAGTATTCCTTGCCTCCAACGAGCTGCGCAGGCTCAAGCAATCAAACACATCAGCTTCGATATTGGTGTTGAATGTCTTCAAGGTTTCAAGGCTCAAAGCGCTTAAATCAACGCCTGCTTGCATGGCGTGCTTGACGGCTTTAGCAACGGTTTCGTGTGCGTCACGAAAGGGTAATCCCTTTTTAGTGAGGTAGTCGGCAAGGTCGGTTGCTGTGGCGTAGCCTTTGCGTGCAGCGCTCTCCATGGCCTCGGGCTTGACAGTGATGGAGGTCATCATTTCGGCAAAGATGCGTAGCGTTTCTTTGAGGGTGTCCACGGTGTCGAATAGGGGCTCTTTGTCTTCTTGGTTGTCTTTGTTGTAGGCGAGGGGTTGCCCTTTCATCAAGGTTAAAAGCGCCATCAAGTGTCCGACGACGCGCCCCGTTTTGCCGCGTGCCAGCTCGGGCACATCGGGATTTTTTTTCTGCGGCATGATGGAGCTGCCCGTGGTGAAGGCGTCGCCTATTTGGATGAAGCCAAAGTTTTGACTCATCCAAATAATTAGCTCCTCGGAGAGGCGACTGGTGTGAATCATCACCAGTGACGCGGCGGCGGCAAACTCAATCGCAAAATCGCGGTCGCTGACGGCGTCCAAGCTGTTTTGGCAGACTTGCGGCTGGCCGTGTGCGTCCACCATGCCCAGCGTGCGAGCCACGCGCTCGCGGTCTAGCGGGTAGCTAGTGCCAGCCAAAGCCGCGCTGCCCAGCGGCAAGCGGTTGACGCGGCTGCGCACATCGGTCATGCGCTCAAAGTCCCTTGCAAACATTTCTACATACGCCAGCATATGGTGCCCAAAGCTGACGGGCTGCGCGACTTGCAAGTGGGTAAAGCCTGGCAGGATGATGTCGATATTTTTTTCGGCGATGGCAATTAAAGCGGCTTGCAGCGCAGCGAGTAAATCGCAGATAAGGTCAATTTCACCGCGTAGCCACAGTCGCACATCGGTGGCTACTTGGTCGTTGCGCGAGCGCCCTGTGTGCAGCCGCTTGCCCGCGTCGCCTACCAAGCTGGTCAGTCGCGCCTCGATGTTGAGATGCACGTCTTCTAAATCGAGCTTCCAGTCAAACGTGCCAGATTCAATTTCGCTGCTAATTTGCGCCATGCCGCGCTGGATGGATGCTAAATCGTCTGTGCTGATTATTTTTTGCGCTGCGAGCATTTCGGCGTGCGCCAAAGAGCCAGAAATGTCCGCCTGCCACAGGCGTTTGTCAAAAAATACGCTGGCGGTGTAGCGCTTGACTAAGTCGCTCATGGGCTCAGAAAAAAGGGCCGACCAAGCCTGCGCTTTTGTGTCGAGTTGATTGGATGTGGGGGGCATAGATGAGGGCATAAGATAATCAAAGCAAACCGTAGATTGCCTAATTATCACTTTGAACCCATGACTGCTCACATCACCATCGCCACGCGCGAGTCACGCCTTGCACTGTGGCAAGCCAATCACATTCAAGCGCTGTTGCAGGCTATGGACTGCAAGGTGTCGATTCTTGGCATGACGACGTTGGGGGATCAAATTTTGGACAAAACCCTCTCCAAAATTGGCGGTAAGGGTTTGTTTGTGAAAGAGCTTGAGTCCGCGCTTTTGGACGGACGCGCCGATTTGGCCGTGCATTCGCTCAAAGATGTGCCTATGGACTTGCCCGAAGGCTTTGCGCTGGCGGCAGTGCTGGAGCGCGAAGACCCGCGTGATGCTTTTGTGTCGAACGATTTTGCGTCGCTTGCCGATTTACCCAAAGGTGCGGTGGTAGGCACGTCGAGTCTGCGCCGCACCGTACTGCTAAAAGCGCTGCGCCCCGATCTGCAAATTGAACCGCTGCGCGGCAATTTGGATACGCGCCTTGGCAAGCTCGACGCGGGAAACTATGCCGCCATTGTGTTGGCTGCTGCTGGGCTTAAGCGACTGGGACTTGCGCCGCGCATCCGCGCTGTGTTTGCAACCACCGAGATGCTCCCGGCCGCCGCGCAAGGTGCGCTGGGGCTAGAGATACGCGCCGACCGCACGGACTTGCTGGATTTACTGCGTCCGTTGATTCATCAGCCAACTTTGCTTGCCGTCACTGCCGAGCGCGCCGTGAGCCGTGCCATGGGCGGAAGCTGCTCCATGCCACTTGCGGCGCACGCTGTGCTTGCGGGAGACGCCATGCATTTGCACGCCGCGTTCGGTGTGGAGGAGGCGGGAGAGCTGCGCCGCGCAGATGCAAAAGTCGTGGTCACTACGCTTGGGCAGGCCGACAACCTTGGTAAATACATCGCAGCGAGATTGATGTGAACGCACAAGCTGTGCGTGTGGGCGGTGTGTGCATCTTGATAACGCGCCCCGAGCCCGAGTGCTCGCGCTGGGTGCAGGCGCTAGTGCACGAAGGCTTATCCGCCGTGGCCTTGCCTTTGATCGAGATTGTCAACCTCGCGTGTGCCGAGCCCGCATCGCAAAGCGTGGATGTGCTGATGTTTGTGAGTCGCAGTGCCGTTCATGGATTTTTAAAACAAGTTCGCAAAGAAGATTGGCTTGCTAAAGCGTGCTTGGTGACGGGCCCAGGCACGCGCTTGGCGCTTCTGGAGGAAGGTTGGCGCGCAGACAGCATTGACATGCCCGAGGCGGATGCGGCACAGTTTGACTCTGAAGCGCTGTGGCGGATTGCAAGCGGGCGCAACTGGCACGGCAAGCGCGTGCTCATTGTGCGCGGTGCAAATGGCGCGGGCAAACCAGAGGGGCGAAATTGGCTGGCAGAGCAGCTTTTAGCAGCAGGGGCGCAAGTGGATTTTGTAGCGACTTATACGCGGCGCTTGCCTGCCCTTACACCATTGATGCGCAAGGTGCTAGAGCAGCCGCAAGCAGGTAATGTGTGGCTGCTCAGCAGCAGTCAATCGCTGGCGCATCTCAAACTGCTGGCGCCGACATTGGATTTGCACCATTGCCGCGCTCTTGCGACGCACGACCGCATTGCAAGCGCAGCGCGGGACGCGGGATTTGGTGCGGTGGATGTGGTGCGTCCGTTGCTTGCAGATGTGGTCTATCGGGTCAAGCGGATGCAGTGAAGACGCTACCCATTGATGGCACTACCATAAGCCGCTTTAGTAACCCTTGAATGCGCGTGCGTAATGGCAACGCCTAGTGCATCGGCGGCATCAGAGCCTGGCAGGCTTGGCAATTTAAGCAAGCGCATCACCATTTCTTGCACTTGATTTTTAGCCGCTTTGCCGTAGCCCACGACGGCTTGCTTGATCTGTAACGCCGTGTACTCTGCGACCACCACATCGCACGAAACCAATCCTGTAATGCAAGCGCCGCGTGCCTGACCCAGCAACAGCGTGGACTGTGGGTTGACGTTGACAAAAATAATCTCTACCGCTGACACATCAGGTTTATAAGTGCGGCAAATTTCTTGCACGCCATCAAACAAAATTTTCAGCCGCTCGGGTAGTTTTTGGGTGTTGGACGATTTGGTGCTAATCGTGCCAGAAGCCACGTAGGACAAAGCTTGTCCGCTCACATCAATCACGCCATAACCGGTGCATTGCAAACCAGGGTCAATGCCTAAGATACGCACGCGCTACACTTTTTCTAAAACCACGGCAATGCCTTGTCCTACGCCAATGCACATGGTGCACAGCGCGTAGCGTCCGCCCGTGGTGTGCAAGCGATTGACCGCCGTGGTTGCCAAGCGTGCGCCCGATGCGCCTAACGGATGCCCCAGCGCAATCGCACCGCCCCACGCGTTGACGCGTGGATCTGCGTCTTGCAGCCCAAGCAAACGCAGCACCGCCAAGCCTTGCGCGGCAAAGGCCTCGTTCAGTTCAATCACATCCATTTGTGCAAGAGTGAGTCCCGTCAGTGCCAGCACTTTTTCTACCGCAGGCGCAGGGCCAATGCCCATGATGCGGGGTGGTACGCCTGCTACCGCCATCCCCACTACGCGGGCGCGGGGCGTGAGCCCTTGGACTTTTGCGGTGTCTTCGTCCGCCAGCAAAATCGCACACGCGCCATCGTTTACGCCGCTGGCATTGCCTGCGGTCACGCTGCCGCCCTCGCGCACCACGCCTTTGAGTTTGGTGAGCGACTCAATGGTGGTGGCCCGAGGATGTTCGTCTTGGGTCACGATGAGTGGATCGCCCTTTTTTTGCGGGATGGTCACGGCTGTTATTTCTTTTGCCAAATAACCCTCTTGTTGTGCGCGAACCGCGTTTTGCTGGCTACGCAGCGCCATTTGGTCTTGGTCTGCGCGGCTAATGTGGTATTCGTCCGCCACGTTTTCTGCCGTTTCGGGCATGGAGTCCACGCCGTATTGCGCCTTCATGAGTTTGTTGACAAAGCGCCAGCCAATGGTGGTATCAAACACTTGGTTGCTGCGGCTAAATGCTGATTCGGCCTTAGGCATCACAAAAGGAGCACGGCTCATGCTCTCTACGCCGCCTGCCAGCATTAGGGTCGCCTCGCTTGACTTGATGGCACGTGCTGCCGTGCCCAGAGCGTCTAGCCCCGATCCGCACAGGCGGTTAATTGTGCTGCCCGCCACGGTGTGCGGTAAACCCGCGAGTAGGGACGACATATGTGCGACGTTGCGGTTGTCCTCGCCCGCTTGGTTGACGCAGCCGTAAATCACGTCGCTAAGCTGCGCCCAATCGACGCTGGGATTGCGCGCCATCAACGACCGCATGGGAATGGCACCCAAATCATCGGTACGCACGGAACTTAGCACGCCGCCGTAGCGACCAATGGGGGTGCGAATGGCATCGCAAATAAACGCTTGTTTCATAGTTTGACTTTCACGAATCGGTAAGATGGACGCTGTCGAGTTTAACGACTTCCTCACTTTAAGCCTGCTATGAATTTCACGTCCTCTGCCTTGCGTATCACCAGCACTCACCTCGTGGTGATGGGCGTATCGGGCTGCGGCAAAACCACGCTGGGCACGGAATTGGCGCGCGCGTTAGGTTGGTCTTTTTTTGATGCCGATGATTTTCATCTGCCCGAAAACGTTGCCAAAATGCGCACGGGCATGCCGCTAACCGATGCGGATCGCGCCCCCTGGCTAGCAAAGCTGCATGAAATGCTAAAGGCACACCCACATTCGGTTCTGGCGTGCTCGGCATTAAAAGAAAAATACCGCGCCGTTTTGCAAGAGGAGCTGCCCGATTTGCGCTTTGTGCATCCGCACGGCGCGTTTGATGTGATTGCTGCCCGCATCGAGGCACGCTCCAAAGAGACGGGACACTATATGCCCGCTAGTTTGCTGCGCAGCCAGTTTGATGCGCTAGAGCCCTGCGCGGATGCCGTTGTGGTGGACATAGACATGCCCAGGCAGGAGCGAGTGGCGTGGGTGCTAAATGCCCTAGGGCGAATTACTCACCAAAGCTAGTTTTCAAAATGCGTTCCGCAGCCGTGGCAAGCACCGCTTTGGTTTTTGAAGAGTATTTGTTTAACGGATTCGGTGATGGGTGTTTCTTCAATGTCGGTTCGTTTAGGAATATCCGTGCGATGTACAAAATCTTTGAACATACCTGCGTCATCGCTCAAGCGTTCAATCAAAATTTTGCTGGCGTGTTTTTCGATGTCGATACCAATCCAGTGCCGTCCTAATTGCTGGGCGGCGACGCAAGTTGTGGCGCAACCGCAAAAAGGGTCTAACACCACGTCGCCCTCATTGCTACTGGCTTGGATGATGCGGTGCATCAGCGCAAGTGGCTTTTGCGTTGGATAGCCTGTGCGCTCTTTGTTGGGCGCGGGGATTCTTTTTGCGTTTGTGAGGCGGATTTAGCGGTGCAGTTCCTCGCGGATAACTCGCCGCACAGTGTCCTCTATCGTGTGGGTCGTCATGGCCTCTCGCAGCGTGGCGTTGATAAGCGTTTGATAGCCACGACCGCCAGCCTGCGAGCGATACCAACCCAGCACGTCGGGGTCAAGGGTGATGTTGATTTTTTGCTTTTTCAGTGCCGAACGAAAAGCCGCTTTGCCCTCTGCTGGCGTAACCTCTTTGCCCGCAATCTTCCAAACCCCGCGAACAAGGTCGGCCTCCGTCAGTTCGGGAAGCTCGTCGTACTCTTGCGGCATGATTTCGTGTGCGTCCACTCCACGGGCATAGCGGTGTACTTTTGTGACCCGCCCAGTCCGTGGCAGAGGGGCTCCAATGAGAACATGAACGGCTTGGTGCGCCAGTACCTGCCCAAAGGCACTGACCTGTCGGTTTACAGCCAGGAGCAGCTCGATGCGATTGCCGATGAAATCAACAACCGACCCCGCAAGGGTTTTGGGGGTACGATCACCGTTGTCTGTTTATCGAGAGCTGCTCCTGAACAGCCCTCAACACTCCACCCTCATCCATTGAAATCCAGGGTGTTGCACTTCACTTTTGAATCCGCCCTTTCATACGATCATCTTGGATGCGCCACTACTGGAGATATGCGACATGACACTTTTGAGTACAAGATGGATCGCTTGGCTGGCACTGCCTGCGCTACTGACCTTGTCCGGCGGAGCTTGGGCCGCTGATTTTGATGGCGCACAATTATCAGTGATGTGGGGTGTGCCGTTTGCGGGTATTTTGCTGTCCATCGCTTTGCTGCCTTTGTTGTTGCCCCATTTTTGGCACCACCATTACGGCAAAGTGGCCGCTGCTTGGGGTTTGGCTTTTTTGCTGCCTTTTGCCATCGCCTTTGGGCCCACCGCTGCGGGTGTCAACGTCGTGCATGGGCTTTTTGCGGAATACATCCCCTTCATCATCTTGCTCACCGCCTTATTCACCGTCTCGGGTGGCATTTTCATCCGTGGCAACTTGCACGGTAGCCCCGGGTTGAACACTGCCATCTTGGGCATCGGTGCGGTGCTGGCCAGTTTCATGGGTACGACGGGCGTATCCATGTTGCTGATTCGCCCTTTGATTCGAGCCAACGACAACCGCAAACACGTGGCTCATGTGGTGGTTTTTTTCATCTTCATCGTTTCCAACGCGGGCGGCTCTTTGACCCCGCTGGGTGATCCCCCGCTATTTTTGGGGTTTTTGAAGGGGGTTGATTTTTTCTGGACGGTCAAGCACATCTTTCCTGAGACACTATTCATGTTGGGCAGTTTGTTGGCAATTTTTTACGCCCTTGACAGCTGGTATTACCACCGCCGCGAAGAGCTATTGCCACACGACCCCACGCCTGATAGCAGAGGCATCGGTTTTGATGGGTCCATCAACTTTGCCTTGCTGGCTGCGGTGGTGGGGTTGGTGTTGATGAGTGGTTTTTGGAAATCATCGATTGACTTCAATATCTACGGCACCAATGTTGGCTTGCCAGGCGTGTTGCGTGACTTGGGCTTGGTGGCGGTGACTTTTCTGTCGCTGAAGATCACGCCGCCTCAAGTGCACGCTGACAACCAATTTACTTGGGGTCCGATGGCCGAGGTGGCCAAATTGTTTGCGGGCATATTCTTGACCATCATCCCAGTCATAGCCATGCTCAAGGCGGGTGTCAACGGTCCGTTTGGGGCTGTGGTTTCGGCTGTGACTCAAGCTGACGGCTCCCCCGATGTGATGATGTATTTCTGGGTCACCGGGGCTTTAAGCTCCTTTTTGGACAACGCGCCGACTTATCTGGTGTTCTTCAACACCGCAGACGGCGATGCCAAAGTGCTGATGACCACGCTGGCCTCCACCTTGGCTGCCATCTCTGCAGGCGCTGTGTTTATGGGTGCGAACACCTACATTGGCAATGCGCCTAATCTGATGGTCAAAGCCATTGCCGAAGATCGGGGGGTGAAGATGCCCAGCTTCTTTGGCTACATGCTCTGGTCGGGGGGCATATTGCTTCCCTTGTTTGTCGTGATGAGTCTCATCTGGTTCAAATAATGTCCAAACCCTTCATCTTGGTGGCGCGCGCCATCTTCCCCGAGGTACTGCAAGCTTTGGCGCAAGTTTCCTGCCCGAGGTGTTTTGCGCCACATAGATGAATGCGATGCACTGGCTACAGCACTCCTCAGAGGTTCGGCGTGGACCTGATCTGGGGGTATTTCAGCAGCCTGTTCAATCTCTCTCGCCCCTCCCGCTGGTGTTTATCTAAACTTTTTCTGGGGCGTGAAGTTACCCCGATTTCACGGACACTTTTTCGATAAGACAGAAGGAGTCCGAAATGCGAGAGAAGAACAAGCCGTACCCAGAGCAATTTAGATTGCAAATGGTCGAATTGGTCAAGGCGGGGCGCAAGCCGCGCGAATT
>JAVKLS010000010.1:0-21437 GCA_031538565.1 Burkholderiaceae bacterium | reverse complement strand
TATCACGGCCCTAGGTTGTTGGCTGACTATGACGAGAACGGGCGCTTGATTGAGCCGCAAAGGAGGAGTGGCACAACAGGATAATGAGCCGTATGGCAGTGATTGTGGGCTTATGTCCCGCCCCGCAATCTGAGCCGCAAATATCTGCCAAATCCGCTACGGGCTTCGCCCTTCGCTCCTTTGGCAGATATTTGCAAATGCGGACAATTCATGAGCTCTAAAAGCGGACAAGTCTATTTACTTGCAACACTAAAACCGTGCCTGCGTGTGGCGCCGCTTGCCAAGCTGAAAACTGTCTCTGCCATGCACGGTATTGGTACAGGAAAAATTATTTTTTTAGCTGATTTTTTAGTGAAGAGCGTTACTATGCCGCACCTAGCGCGTGAGTCGTCCGTGCATTTCTTGCACAGAAATCACGCCTAGGTTGTCCAGATACTTCATGCCTGCTACAGCCGCTTCGGCGGCGGCAATAGTGGTAAAGGTCGTTACGCGAGCCAAGAGGCTGCTGATGCGGATGGCGCGTGAGTCGCTAATGGCGTTGCGTTTTTCTTCCACCGTGTTAATGACCAAAGTTATTTCATTATTTTTAATGGCATCCACTATGTGTGGGCGACCTTGTGCGACTTTGTTAATCGTGCGGCAAGGCAAGCCTGCTGCGGTGATGGCCGCTTGCGTTCCTGTGGTGGCAACTAGCGAGAAGCCCATACTTAGCAACTCACGCGCCACTTTGACGGCACGCGATTTGTCGCGATCTTTGACAGTCATAAATACCGTTTTGACCGCACTTGACGCACGCGGTATGGGCGTACCCGCAGCAATTTGACTTTTGATAAAGGCTTCACCAAAAGTGTAGCCCACGCCCATGACTTCGCCCGTCGACTTCATCTCTGGGCCAAGAATGGTGTCCACCCCTGGGAACTTGACGAAGGGGAACACGGCTTCTTTGACGCTGAAATAGGGGGGTGTGACTTCGCGGGTGACGCCTTGCTCTGCCAGCGTTTTGCCTGCCATGCAGCGCGCCGCCACTTTGGCCAGTTGAATGCTTGTTGCCTTGCTCACAAAGGGTACGGTGCGACTGGCGCGTGGATTGACTTCTAGCACGTTAATCACATCTTTGCCGTCTTTATTTTGAATCGCAAATTGCACATTCATTAAACCCACTACGTTTAGCGCCCCCGCCATGGCCACGGTTTGGCGTTTGATCTCTGTCACGGTAGCGGCGCTTAGTGAGTACGGCGGAAGCGAGCACGCCGAGTCTCCGCTGTGTACGCCCGCTTGTTCGATGTGCTCCATCACGCCGCCAATCAGCGTTGCGCCAGACGCGTCGCGGATGCAGTCCACATCGCACTCGATAGCGTCATTTAAAAATCGATCCAACAACACGGGCGAGTCGTGACTGACTTTGACGGCCTCGCGCATATAGCGTTCTAAATCACGTTGTTCGTGCACGATTTCCATAGCCCGCCCGCCCAGCACATAGCTGGGGCGCACGACTAACGGGTAGCCCAATTTGGCGGCGGCTTCTAAGGCCTGCTGCTCGGTACGTGCTGTAGCGTTTGGCGGCTGAAGCAGTCCGAGTTTGTGCAGCAGTTTTTGAAAGCGCTCACGATCTTCGGCGCAATCAATCATGTCGGGCGTTGTGCCAATAATGGGCACGCCATTAGCCTCTAAATCGAGCGCAAGTTTGAGTGGCGTTTGCCCGCCGTATTGCACGATGACGCCAACGGGCTTTTCGATAGCCACAATCTCCAGCACGTCTTCCAGCGTCACAGGTTCAAAGTAGAGGCGGTCGCTGGTGTCGTAATCGGTTGAGACGGTTTCTGGGTTGCAGTTGACCATGATGGTTTCAAAGCCGTCCTCGCGCATGGCAAGCGCCGCGTGGACGCAGCAGTAATCAAATTCAATGCCTTGTCCAATGCGGTTGGGGCCGCCGCCAAGCACCATAATTTTTTTCTTGTCGGATGGCATGGCTTCGCACACCGCGTCCTGTGCGCTTTCGTAAGTGGAGTACAGATACGCCGTTTGTGTTGCAAACTCCGCCGCACAGGTGTCCACGCGCTTAAAAACGGGATGCACTTTGAGCGCGTGGCGGTACTCGCGCACCGCGGACGGCGTGGCTTGCAAAAGCTTGGACATGCGGCGGTCAGAAAAGCCTTTGGACTTGAGGACGCGCATTTGCGCCGCATCAATATCACCAAGCGCCGTTTTTTCTAGCGCAAGTTCTATTTGGATGATCTCCTCAATTTGCACCAAAAACCACGGGTCAATTCGTGTGAGTTGGTGGACTTGCTCCAAGCTGTAACCTTTGGCAAATGCATCACCCACGTACCAAATGCGCTCGGGGCCTGGGTGGCCGAGCTCTTGTTCCAATAGCTCCAGGTCCTGCGTTTTTTCGTTCATCCCGTCCACGCCAACCTCTAGTGCACGCAGGGCTTTTTGAAAGGATTCTTGGAAGGTGCGACCCATTGCCATGACTTCGCCCACGCTTTTCATTTGTGTGGTCAAGCGGCTGTCGGCGGCGGGGAATTTTTCAAAAGCAAAGCGCGGAATTTTGGTCACGACGTAATCAATACTGGGCTCAAACGAGGCAGGAGTTTGCCCGCTGGTAATGTCGTTTTTGAGTTCGTCAAGCGTATAACCCACGGCCAGTTTGGCAGCGATTTTGGCAATGGGGAATCCCGTAGCTTTGGATGCCAGCGCGGATGAGCGGCTCACGCGTGGATTCATCTCAATCACCACCATGCGTCCGTCTTTTGGGTTGACAGAAAACTGCACATTACTGCCACCCGTATCCACGCCAATTTCGCGCAGCACAGCAATCGAAGCGTTGCGTAGGATTTGATACTCCTTGTCGCTCAAGGTTTGTGCTGGAGCAACCGTAATGGAGTCCCCTGTGTGAACCCCCATGGGATCTAGGTTTTCAATCGAGCACACGATGATGCAGTTGTCCGCCTTGTCGCGCACGACTTCCATTTCGTACTCTTTCCAGCCAAGCAAAGACTCTTCAATTAGCAATTCGTTGGTGGGTGATGCTTCTAAGCCGCGCTTGCAAATCGTTTCAAATTCATCAAAGTTGTAGGCGATGCCGCCGCCCGTGCCACCCAGCGTAAAACTAGGGCGAATCACGGTGGGAAAGCCCATTTGTTTTTGCACCGCCAGCGCCTCATCCATTGAGTGTGCGATGCCTGAGCGTGCCGAGCCAAGTCCGATTTTGGTCATGGCCTCTTTGAACTTGAGTCGGTCTTCGGCTTTGTCAATTGCTTCGGGTTTTGCGCCGATGAGCTCAACAGGCTTGTTTGTGGCCGCGCCCATGTATTTTTCTAGTATGCCGTTGTGCCACAGGTCTAGCGCGCAGTTAAGTGCGGTTTGCCCACCCATCGTGGGGAGAATGGCATCGGGAAGCTCTTTGGCAATAATTTTTTCAACGGTTTGCCACGTAATCGGTTCGATGTAGGTGACGTCCGCCGTCGCGGGATCGGTCATGATTGTGGCGGGGTTGCTGTTGATGAGCACCACACGGAAACCCTCTTCGCGCAAGGCTTTGCAAGCTTGTACGCCCGAGTAGTCAAACTCGCAAGCTTGCCCAATGATGATGGGGCCTGCGCCGATGATGAGGATGGTTTTAAGGTCGGTTCTTTTCATGTGTAGTTTTTTTTATTACGAATTCATACGCAGCACGCATCCGCATCATCCCAAGCGACTGAGGGCTAATTTGATGCCAAAGGCAATAAACAGGGTTCCTACGCCGCCGCCTAAGAGCGCGGATAAGCGCTTTCTTTGCCTAAACGTACTGGCCAGCGCCGTGCCCGAGTAAATCAAGGTGGATAAATAGATAACGCTACCCAGTTGAATGATCGCGCTCAAAATCAAAAAGGGCACGGCAGGATTTGGATAGCTCGGATCAACAAACTGGCTAAAAAATGAAAGTAAAAAAATGATCGCTTTGGGGTTGACGATGCTAATCGTAAAGGCTCGCATAAAGGGGTGCTTGATGTTCCACCAAACTATTGGTGCGTGTGCGTGTGCGTTTTCGGTCGCGGTCGCGGTCGTATCAGCCTCTGATACCGGGGAGAGGTTATGCGGAGATGTGCCCGAGGCGGGGGTGGACGTGCTCCAATTGCGAGCGGCTGAGCGAATAAGCCCTAGGCCCAGCCACGCCAAATACGCACCCCCTGCGTACTTCACAACCATAAATAAAAATGGATAGGTGTGCATGAGTCCTGCTGCGCCAAGTGCTGTGAGCAGCATCAAAACCGAGTCGCCTAAAAAGATGCCGCACGCGCCTTGATAGCCCGCTTTAATGCCGCGCTGCGTGGCGGTTGCTAGCACGTAGAGTGAATTGGGACCAGGCAGCAAAATGATTGCAATGGCGCCTACAACGTAAGTCCAAATATCGGTGACGCCGTATTCGGTCATGCTGCGTGCCCCGCCATCAGCCGCACAAACTTATCAAATAGCAAACCAAGGTCTTGTGGGCCTGGGCTGGCCTCGGGGTGGCCTTGAAAGCTAAAAGCAGGCGTGTCGGTGCGCTCTATGCCTTGTAGCGTGCCATCAAAGAGACTGATGTGCGTGGGCTTGAGGTTTGTGCCCAGTGTTTTCTTATCTACGGCAAAGCCGTGGTTTTGGCTGGTGATGGCAACGTGTCCAGTTGCTAAATCTTTCACGGGGTGATTGGCGCCGTGATGTCCAAACTTCATTTTGAAAGTTTTAGCGCCACTGGCTAGCGCCAAAATTTGATGACCGAGGCAGATACCAAAGAGCGGAATTTTTTTCTCCATGATGGTACGTGCGGCGGCGATGGCGTAGCTGCATGGTTCAGGGTCTCCAGGACCGTTGCTGAGGAATACGCCATTGGGGTTCATGGCAAGCACCTCTTTGGCTGGAGTTTGTGCAGGCACGACCGTGATGCGGCAGCCGCGACTGACCAGCATCCGCAAAATGTTGTGCTTGATACCAAAGTCGTAAGCAATGACGTGGGGGGCGGTTTGATCCTCTCTGTGTGTGTCCGTCCATTTGTAGGCGGTTTGGCTGCTGACCACTTTGGCTAAATCTAACCCCGCCATGCTAGGCGCGGACTTGGCGGCGGCAACTGCCTGCGCAAGGTGCTCCTCAGTTATCGCCTTGCCTGCGGCAAGTCCTAGGATGCAGCCGTTTTGCGCGCCGTGCGTGCGAAGGTGACGTGTCAGTTCGCGTGTGTCGATGTCACTAATCGCAACGGTTTGCGCCGCTTTTAAATAATCGCTAAGGCTTTGCGTGCTTCTAAAGTTGGATGCGAGCAGGGGCAGGTTTTTGATCACAAGACCTGCTGCGTGTATTTGGTTTGACTCCACATCCTCAAGGTTGAGGCCGTAGTTGCCAATGTGCGGGTAGGTCAGGGTGACGATTTGCTGGCAGTAGCTGGGGTCGGTCAAAATTTCTTGATAGCCTGTCATCGACGTGTTAAAGACGACTTCGCCCACAGTTTGACCTGCATAGCCAACGGATTGCCCGATAAAAACAGTGCCGTCCGCAAGCGCCAAAATCGCAGGGGGATGACGCGGCGCCAAAAGAGTGAAGAGGGCGTTTGGCGCAGAAGACGATGGCATCAATGAACTCCAAAAAGAGTGCGGCTGGCCTTGCGTGTCACGCCCTTTTGCTGTTGTTGTCCCAGCGGGTGCGCGGGTTGCAAAAGAGAAATCTGCTGGTGTTTGATTTTTAGTTGATCCGCATGGCGAGCGGTTAACAGCTAAAAGGAGAGTCTAGCGTTAGGATGTCTTGCGGTGTATACACCTTCAAAAAATGTGCGCGGTAGTGCATCAGTTCGTCAATGGATTCGTGCACATCGGCCAAGGCCGTATGTTTTTGCGCTTTTTTAAAAGACTCTTTTACGGAGGGCGCCCAGCGAGCCGCTAATTCTTTTAGCGTGCTGACGTCGATATTGCGGTAGTGAAAAAAGGCATCCAGTTTGGGCATATATTTATTGAGAAAGCGCCTGTCTTGGCTGACGGTGTTGCCGCAGCAAGGCGATTTTTCCTTCGGTACGTAGGCGCTTAAAAATTTAATTAACTGCGTTTGCGCTTCTTCTTCGGTCGTGGTGGAGGCGCGTACTTTATCGATGAGTCCGCTTTTGCCGTGCGTGCTTTGATTCCATTTATCCATTTGCGCCAGCATGGCGTCGCTTTGGTGAATCACGAACACGGGACCCTCGACGCGGACGGTGAGCTGCGCGTCAGTCACGATGACGGCAATTTCCAAGATTCGGTCGGGGGCGTTGCTGGGCTTTTTAGGATTTCCCTCGGGGTCAAGTCCCGTCATTTCGCAGTCAAGCCAGATAAGATTTTGATCGGATTTTTTAAGACTAGGCGTGGTATCTTGCATGGGGTGATTAAATTCCAAGATGCTGCAGCAATAGCTCGGGCTTGGCCAATAGACTTGCGGTTGCACCGTCAAACACAACCTGCCCTTTGACGAGGATGACGTTGCGGTCGGTAATTTGCGTGACGTGCTTCCAGTTTTTATCGACGATCACGCTGCTAATGCCTGTTGCGCGAATCACACCGCAAATGCGCCAAATGTCTGCGGCAATTAAGGGTGCAAGCCCTTCTGTTGCCTCGTCCAAAATGAGTGCATCGGGATTGGTCATTAAGGCGCGACCAATGGTGAGCATTTGTTGCTCGCCGCCCGAGAGTTGCTGCCCGCCGTGTTTGAGTCGCTCTTTCAGGCGGGGGAATGTGTCCAGCACCCGATCGAGATGCCAATCGTGCCCCGCCTTGGCGCGGGCGATGGCGGCGTCTGTTTTTCCTGCTCGCGCTGCCATGAGCAGATTCTCCAGTACGCTCAAATTACCAAAAATGCCGCGCCCTTCGGGCACGTAAGCAATACCCATTTGAGCAATTTGATAAGGCGTGGCAGCTGAGACATCTTTACCCATGATGTGAATCCTGCCGCTTGTGCGCCCTTGCGGTGCGCGAATCAAGCCCATGATGGATTTGAGCAGTGTACTTTTTCCCATGCCGTTGCGCCCCATAAGACCAATCGTCTCGCCGCGTGCCACGGAGAAGTTGATGCCTTGCAAGATGTGGCTGGCACCGTAGTAGGTATTGAGTCCTTGCACATCAATCACGGTGTTGACTCCTCATGATGCGATTCACCCAAATACGCCGCTTGCACGGCCGCGTCTGCGCGAATGGTGGCAGGCGCTCCTGTGGCAATGACTTGCCCATCGACCATAACGGTGAGTACATCTGCCAGTGCAAAAACAGCATCCATGTCATGTTCGACCAAGAGCATGGCGTGCTCGGCTTTGAGGTTTTGCAAAAGGTCAATCATGCGCTCGGCTTCAGCTGTGCCCATGCCCGCCAGCGGTTCATCCAGAATCAGCACGCTTGGCTGGGTTGCGAGGCACATGGCGATTTCTAACTGCCTTTGCTCGCCGTGGCTCATGCGCGCGGCAATGGTGTTCGATTGCGTCTCCAGTTTGGCCAATTGCAGAGCTCTTGTTGTTTGCGCTAAATCAAAGTGCGCGGCGAGGCGCACGTTTTCAAAAACAGTGAGGGGTAAAAATACATTGGTTTTTTGAAAGCTGCGTCCTAAGCCTTGACGCGCAATGCGCTCCATGGACCAACCCGTGATGTCGGTTTTTCCAAGAAAAATGCTCCCCGAGCTCAGTAGCAAGTCACCTGACAGTAAATTGGTTAGCGTTGATTTTCCCGCCCCATTGGGACCAATGACAGCGTGGATTTGTCCGCGCACAAGATCAATGGACACATCTCGAACGGCCGTCAGTCCACCAAATCGCTTGGTCAGATGAGTGGCGCGTAGCAAAGTGCCATCGGTGCGCTCAGTCATGCTTGCGCTCCCACAAACCCATCAACCCACGCGGTGCAAAAATGACGATGAGAACGATAAAGCTGCCCATCCACAGCTGCCAATGCTTGCCAAGACCACTTGGCAAATCTTTGAAAAGTGAGAGCAAAATTTCAAAGCTAAAAGCACCCACAATGGCGCCAGAAAAATTGCCCATGCCCCCCAAAATCAGCATCACGATGGCGTGCGCGCTCATGTGAAAACCCATTAGCTCGGGGTTGACAAATCCGCTTTGTGCGCCCCACAAATAACCCGCGAATCCCGCCAAACCGCCCGCCACCGTAAACGCTGCCAGTTTGTAGCGAAACGTGGCGTAACCCATAGCGCGCATACGGTGCTCGTTAATGCGGATGCCTGCCAGAGTCCGCCCCATAGGGCTGTGCAACAGCTTACGCAGTAATGCATAAACACCCAGCATCGACACAAGCGTGAAGTAATAAAAATGGGTTTTGTTGTCTAGGTCAAAAGTGGTCGCGCCAAAAATAGACGTGCTGGGTTTGAAGTTGATGTACAGACCATCCGATCCACCCAGCACCTTGTTGTCAAAAAATAAAAAGTAAACCATTTGCGCAAACGCCATGGTCACCATGATGAAGTAAATGCCATGTGTGCGGACGACAAAAAATCCAATCACCAGCGCAGCAAGACCAGACGCCAGCACCGCTACGGGCAGCGTCCACCACAAGCTAACGGCCTCACCTTGCGGTGTGAAAAAGGCCAGCGCATAACCCGCTAGTCCAAAATACGCGGCGTGTCCAAGTGAGACCAAGCCCGTGACGCCTTGCAGCAAATCTAAGCTCATGGCAAAGATGGCGACGATCATCATGCGCGTGACCATTTCTTTGTAAAAGTCTGAACCTGCAAATGGAAACAACGCCAGTGCCAGTAATGCTATGGCAAGCGTGATTTGCAAACCCTTGGGTAGGATTTCTAAATTGGATCGTGGGCTAGACATATGGTTTGTAACTCTCGGCCTATGCTTTAAACAAGCCCTCAGGCTTCCATAGCAAAACGCACGCCATCAGCATATAGACCAGCATTCCCGAGATGGAGGGCAGTAACACCTTGCCAAAGGTGTCGACAAAGCCAACCAATAGCGCAGCAATTAAAGCGCCGCGCACCGAGCCAATGCCGCCAATGACCACCACTACAAAACACGTGATGAGCACGGGCGAACCCATGCCTGGATAGACGCTGGCAATAGGCGCAGCAATCATGCCGGCAACGCTTGCTAGCGCCACGCCCAGCGCAAACACCACGGCGTGGATCAGTTTGATGTTGATGCCTAGCACCTCGGCCATGGCGGAGTTAAATGCACCAGCGCGGATTTTCATCCCGAGCTTGGTTTTGCTAATCAAACCATAAAGCCCCAGCGCCAAGGCAATGCACAGGGCGGACATGGCAAGGCGGTACACGGGATACGATAAATTTTCAGTCAAAGGAATCGAGCTTGACAGTATTTGTGGAATTGCCACGCTGTGCACGTCGTCACCCCACAGCATGGAGCGCAATTCTTCAAAGATATAAATCAGTCCAAAGGTGAGTAGCACTTGGTCGAGATGGTCTCGATCATAAAAATAACGAAACAGCAATCGCTCCAGAAGCAACCCAAACACCACGGCAAGCACCGCCCCAGCAGCAATGACTAGAGCTAAATTGCTAAACCAACTAGAGAGCCAATAGGCGAGGTATGCGCCCAGCATATAAAAACTGCCGTGCGCTAAATTGACTACGCCCATGATGCCGAAAATCAGCGTCAAACCAGCCGCCAACATAAAGAGCAGCAGTCCGTATTGCACGCTGTTGAGGAGCTGAATGAGGAAGGTTGGAAAATCCATGCGCGCTCTTTAGCCCATCTGGCAATCCGTGCCTGGATCGGACAGTTTTTTAATCGCCAGCCCCAGCACTTTGTTTTCACCATTGGTTACGACACGCAAGTAAATGTCTTGCACGGGGTTGTGCGATTTGCTCATCGTCCATTTGCCGCGTGGACTGTCCAGCACAGCGGTCTCCATTGCTTTGTAGAGTGCGGACTTTTTATTGAAGTCACCGTCCACGGCTTTTGCGCCTATACCTAGCAAATGGGCGGTGTCGTAGCCTTGCACAGCGTACACATCGGGCTGCATTTTGAACATCTTGGCGTATGCCAAACGAAAGCGTTTGTTTTGCGGCGTGTCCAGCACGTCGCTGTAGTGCATGGTGGTCACGACGCCTTCAGCAGCTGCACCCGCTGCCTCTAGCGTGCCTTCAGTCAGTGTGCCTGCGCCGTAGAGGGGGATGCTGCGCTTGAGTCCTGCCGCCGCGTAGTCTTTCATAAATTTGGCAGCACCCGCGCCTGCAAAAAAGCAGACGACGGCGTCGGGTTTGAGCGCGGCAATTTCGGTTAATTGCGCTTGAAACTCCACACTTGGAAATGGCGCCCACAGCTCTTTGATGATGACGCCGCCTTTGGATAAAAAGCCCGCTTGAAACCCCTCCAGCATTTCTTCGCCTGCTGTGTATTTCCAAGAAATCCACACCACCCGTTTCAATCCCTTGGTCAGCAAGGCAGCGCCCAAGGCGTAGGTTTGTTGATAGCTGGTGTAGGACGTACGAAACACATTAGGTGCGCACAGCGTGCGCGTGGCTGCGTGCAATGCGGCCGTGGGAATGATGGATAAAACACCGCTCTCTCTCGCTACTTTTTGAATGCCAAGCTGCACGCCAGAGTGCACTGAGCCGATGAGCACATCCACTTTGTCGCGCCGCACTAGTTGCGTGGCGTTTTCTATGGCTTTGGCTGGGTCAGACTCGTCATCGACTTTAAAGAACTCGACTTCGCGTCCGCCAATTCTTCCTTCTTGCTCTGCCAACCCTAGGCGAAAACCATTTTCAATGGCCGCGCCCAGTTGTGCGAATGTTCCCGTGTATGGCAACATCAAACCCACGCGCAGCTTGGGCTTTGGCGGAATTTGAACTTGCGCTTGGGAGCATAGCGGTAGCAAAACAAGGCTAGACGATAACAATTGGCGGCGCGTGGTGCTCATGAAAATCCTCAGCTGCCCATTTTGCAGCCAGCACCCGAATCCGTCAGCCCTTTTACCGCGATATTCACGACTTTGTTTTCACCGTTTTTCACCACGCGCAGGTACATATCTTGAATGGGGTTGTGCGATTTGCTCATCACCCATTTGCCGCGTGGGCTATCAATGGTTGCGCCTTCCATTGCTTTGTATAAATCGACCTTTTTAGTCAAATCGCCATTGACGGCATTCGCGCCTTTGATAAGCAAGAGTCCCGCATCGTAGCCTTGCACCGCAAATACATCGGGCTGTAGTTTGTATGTTTTGGCGTAGGCTAAGCGGAAAGCCTTATCGCGCGGCGTGTCTAGAGAGTCGGCGTAATGCAAGGTCGTCATAACGCCATCGGCAGCAGCGCCTGCAGCGTCCAAAACCCCGTCTGTTAAAAAGCCGGAGCCAAAGAGTGGAATCTTTCCTTTGAGCCCAGCTGCTGCGTAGTCTTTGAGGAATTTGACCGCACCGCCACCCGAAAAAAAGCAGACCACCGCATCGGGTTTGAGCGCTGCGATTTCGGTGAGCAAGGCTTGGAACTCGACGCTAGGGAATGGCAGCCCCAGCTCTTTTATCACCGTTCCACCGCTAGGTACGAAGCCCTCTTTAAAGCCTTCTAGTGCTTCATCGCCTGCGGCGTATTTCCAAGAAATCCAGACAACCTTTTTAAGTCCTTTGGCCAGCAATACCGAGCCTAAAGCCTGCGTTGTTTGTGCATTGGTAAACGAAGTGCGAAACACGTTGGGGGCGCACAGTGCGCGGGTAGCAGCGCCCAGCCCTGCATTGGGGATGATGGACAAAACGCCCGAATCTCGTGCTACTTTGTGGATGCCCATTTGTACGCCCGAGTGAACGGTCCCAATGAGCACATCCACTTTGTCGCGCTGCACCAGTTTGTTGGCGTTTTCAATGCCTTTGGCTGGCTCGGACTCATCATCCACTTTAAAGTATTCGATTTCGCGTCCCCCTAGCTTGTTGCCGTTTTCGGATAACGCCAAGCGGAAACCATTTTCAATGGCCACGCCAAGTTGTGCGAATGTGCCTGTGTAGGGAAGCATCAAACCAATGCGAACCTTGCTTGTTTGCGCTAGCGCGTTTGTGCCTAGCAAGCTGGTAGAAGCGACTCCCGCTAAGGCGACACCTTGGGATAACATGGAACGGCGAGTGGATAACATCAGAGAACTCCTTAGTAGTAATTAAAAAAAGCGAATCTTAATCGCACCGCACGCGGAGCCTGCATTATGCTGCGTGGCGCAAGAGGTTTCGTACACAAGCTGTTACCTTTAAAAATGAAATCTTTATCCACGCAAGTCGCTATCGTTGGCGCAGGTCCTTCGGGTTTGTTGCTCGGCGCCCTGCTGCATAAAGCAGGCATTGACCACATCATTGTCGAGCGTCAAAGTCCAAGTTATGTGCTCTCGCGCATTCGCGCAGGCGTGCTCGAGCAAGGCACAACCGATTTACTGGCCGCTGCGGGCGTGGGCGCGCGCATGGGGCGCGAGGGTTTGCGTCACGATGCATTTGCGCTCATTTTTAAAGGCGCGTTTCACCGCATTGATATTGCCAAGAGGCAAGGCGGTCGCCACATGACGGTGTATGGGCAAACTGAAGTCACAAAAGATTTGATGGATCACCGCGCGGGCTTGGCCTTGCCCACGCTGTACGACGTGGGGGGTAGCGTGCGCGTGCATGACTTTGATACGGAGCATCCACGCATCACCTGCACCAAGGATGGCGAGGCGCTGGAAATAAAAGCGCGCTTTATTGCGGGTTGCGATGGCTACCACGGCGTATGCCGCGCCAGCGTGCCCGAAGGTAGCATTCAAAATTTTGAAAAGATATATCCCTTTGGCTGGCTGGGTGTGCTGGCCGATACGCCGCCCGTGTACCGTGAGGTAACCTATTGCCATAACGAGCGCGGCTTTGCGCTGTCTAGCCTACGCTCCATGACGCGCAGTCGCTACTACATCCAATGCGGCATCGATGAAAAAGTTGCAAACTGGAGCGACGATCGCTTTTGGGCGGAGTTCAAACTGCGTATCGACCCCGAAGCCGCGGGGCGTTTGGTGACTGGGCCATCAATTGAAAAAAGCATTGCGCCGCTGCGCAGCTTTATTGCCGAGCCCATGCGTTTTGGATCGTTATTTTTAGCAGGAGACGCCGCGCATATTGTGCCGCCCACGGGCGCCAAAGGACTTAATTTGGCAGCGGGAGATGTCAATGTGTTATCGCAAGCACTGTCCGAATATTTCCAAGAAAAGTCTAGTCATGGCGTCAACCACTACTCGGCGCGCTGCCTGCGCCGCGTGTGGAATGCGGAGCGCTTTTCGTGGTGGTTTACCAGTCTCATGCACCAGTTTCCCGATACCGAAGGTCAAAGTATTGGCTTTCAGCAAAAGATGCAAGAGGCGGAGCTGGACTACCTTGTGAACTCCGAGCCAGCGCTGCACTCGCTGACGGAAAACTACGTGGGTTTGGAACACTAAAATGCCAACTTCAATTTTATTATTAGGGAGCTATGAATGAATAAGCGTGTTTTTTTATCTTCGGTTGTTGCCGTAGCCTTGCTGGCTAACGCCGCTGCCAGCATGGCTGCCGACGAGACATTCAAGATCGGATTGATTCTCCCAATGACGGGACAGCAAGCCTCTACGGGCAAACAAATTGCCGCCGCCGCACAGCTTTATATGGCGCAAAACGGCACAACAGTTGCGGGCAAAAAAATCGAGCTCATCATTAAAGATGATGCGGCAACGCCTGACGCAACCAAGCGCCTCGCGCAGGAGTTGGTGGTGAATGACAAAGTCAATGTGCTGGCAGGTTTTGGTGTAACGCCTGCGGCTTTGGCGGCTGCGCCAATTGCCACGCAATCGAAAACGCCAATGGTGGTAATGGCCGCCGCGACGTCCAGCATTACGCAAGCCTCGCCCTACATTGTTCGCACCAGTTTTACGCTGCCGCAAGCAGCGGTTGCAATGGGTGACTGGGCATCTAAAAACGGCATGAAAAAAGTGGTGACTTTGGTGAGCGATTACGGTCCAGGCTTGGATGCGGAAAAATACTTCAAAGAGCGCATCACGTTTAATGGCGGTCAAGTTGTGGAGGCGCTGCGTGTGCCTTTGCGTAGCCCAGATTTTGCGCCGTTTTTACAAAAAGTGCGCGACATCAAACCCGATGCACTGTTTGTATTTGTGCCCTCGGGCGCAGGCGCGGCGGTGATGAAGCAGTTTTTAGAGCGCGGCATGGATAAGGCAGGCATCAAACTAATTGGCACGGGCGACGTGACCGATGATGACCAGCTAAACGACATGGGCGACGGCTCAATTGGCGTGGTGACATCGCATCATTACTCGGCAGCGCACCCATCGGCTGCCAATAAAAAGTTTGTTGAGGCCTTTGAGCGTGCTAACAAAGGGATGCGCCCTAACTTTATGGCGGTCAGTGGCTACGATGGAATGCGCGTGATTTATGAAGCGCTCAAAACCACCAAGGGCAATGGCGGCGGCGATGCACTTTTAGCAGCCATGAAGGGGCAAATTTTTGAAAGCCCACGCGGACCCATGTTTATTGACGCGCAAACCCGCGACGTGGTGCACAACATCTACATCCGCAAAGTTGAGAAACAAAACGGCAAGCTCTACAACGTAGAGTTCAGCACGATCCCAGACGTGAAAGACCCAGGCAAAGTCAAGTAATCCATGTTGACCATTCTGTTTGACGGCGTGGCCTACGGGATGCTGCTGTTCATCCTAGCTGTGGGGCTTGCTGTCACGATGGGGCTGATGAACGTCATCAACCTTGCGCACGGTGCATTTGCGATGGTGGGGGGCTACATCACGGTGCTGTTGATGCAAAAGGCGGTCGTGCCATTTGTGTGGTGTTTGCCGCTGTCCTTTTTAGGTGCTGCGCTACTGGGTGCGTTGCTGGAGGTGACGCTTTATCGCAGACTCTACGGCAAGCCACATTTAGACCAAGTGTTGTTTTCCATTGGTTTGGTGTTTATGGCCGTTGCCAGCACGGACTACTTTATTGGCAGCACGCTGCAAATTTTGCAGCTCCCTGAGTTTTTAAAAGGCCGCACCGAGTGGTGGGCGGATACGCCTTTCGCACTTGGCATGGGGCACTACCGTTTATTCATCATTGCCGTGTGCGTGGTGTTGACGGTGCTGCTGCAGCTGGCGCTGTCGCGAACACGCTTTGGTAGTCGGTTGCGTGCAGCGGTGGATGACCAGCGTGTGGCGGCTGGATTGGGCATCAATGTGAATGTCGTTTTTTTGACTACCTTTGCGGTCGGTTCAGGCCTGGCGGGACTGGGCGGAGCGCTGGGTGCAGAAGTGCTAGGGCTTGACCCTAGCTTTCCGCTGAAATTTATGGTGTATTTTTTAATTGTGGTTGCCGTGGGCGGTACGTCGTCCATTACGGGGCCACTGCTGGCGGCGCTTTTGCTGGGCATTGCGGATGTGGCGGGCAAATACTACATCCCCAAAATGGGCGCATTTACCGTGTATTGCTTGATGATTGCTATTTTGATTTGGCGTCCCAAAGGTTTGTTTTCGCGGGGTGGTCAATGAGCAGCGCTCAGTCACTGCACGCTATTGCGGCATCGCTGCGCGAGGGCAGCCGCATCAAAAAATGGGAGTCTGTGATGTGGCTGCTGGCGTTTGCTATGCCGCTACTTTTGCCCAGTCACGCTTTGCTCATTAGCGAAATCGCCATCACCGCGTTGTTTGCCATGTCGCTGGATTTGATTTTAGGATTTACGGGCATTGTCTCGTTGGGGCACGCGGCATTTTTCGGTTTTGGTGCTTACAGTGCGGCGCTTTTTGCCAAGCTCGTCATGCCCGATCCGTTGGTAGGTTTGATGTTTGCACTGTTGCTGACATCCTTGCTGGGTGCGCTGTGCAGCTTAACCATCCAGCGCGGCTCGGATCTCACACGACTAATGGTCACGCTGGGGGGCGGACTGCTGCTGTACGAACTGGCAAACAAACTCGATTGGCTGACGGGGGGCGCGGACGGCCTGCAAGGCGTTTTAATGGCTCCTGTGCTGGGTCTTTTTGAGTTTGATCTCACTGGAAAAACCGCCGCGTGGTACGCGCTTTCAGTCACGCTCATTCTTTTTGTGCTGATGCGCCATTGGGTTCATTCGCCGTTTGGTGTCGGGCTCAAGGCCATTCGGGATAACCGCCTGCGAGCTGCCAGCATTGGCATTCATGTGGGGCGGCGTATCGCCGTGATTTACACACTCGCGGCAGGCGTAGCGGGCGCTGCGGGGGCGCTCTTTGCACAAACCACGGGCTTTGCATCACTAGACGTTTTTGCGTTTGACCGATCGGCAGATTTGATGCTGATGCTGGTCATTGGCGGCACGGGCTGGCTGTGGGGCGGCATGGTGGGCGCGGTGGTGTTTAAGTTACTGCACACCGTCATCTCTAGCATCACGCCGCAATACTGGACGTTTTGGATTGGTCTTTTTTTGGTGGTTCTCGCTCTTGTGGGACGCGAGCGATTGTTCAAGCCGTGGACTTGGTTTGCGCAAAGGGCAAAGCCATGAGTGCGGTTTTAAGTTGCAAAAATCTTGTTAAGCGCTTTGGTGGCATTACGGCAACCGATAGCGTGAGTTTTGATTTACAGCAAGGCGCACGCCATGCCCTGATTGGCCCCAACGGCGCGGGAAAAACAACACTCATCAACTTGCTGACGGGCGTGCTCGATCCCACCAGCGGCAGCATCATGCTTTTAGGGGAGAACATTAGCCACCTCAAGCAATACGAGCGCGTGCGCAAGGGCATGGTGCGAACCTTTCAAATCAATCAACTCTGGAGTACGCTCACGCCCTTGCAATCGTTGGCGCTGGTGGTCTCTGAGCAGCAAGGCTTTGGCGCAAATGGATGGCGCGCACTGGGTGATGGCAGGCCTTCGGTGCTAGAGCGCTGCGAGCAGCTCCTCGTGCAATTTCATTTGCAAGAAGTCATGGATCAGCCGACGCAGCTTTTGCCCTACGGCAAGCAGCGGCTTTTAGAGATTGCGATTGCGCTGGCTTGTAAGCCCAAAGTGCTGCTGCTAGACGAGCCCGTGGCGGGCGTGCCCGCAGGTGAGCGCGAAGAATTGCTGAAAACCGTGGCGGCACTGCCTGCTGACGTGTCCATTTTGTTAATCGAGCACGACATGGATTTGGTTTTTGAATTTGCCACGCGTATCACCGTTTTGGTCAACGGCGCAGTACTGACCGAAGGCGCGCCCGAGTTTATTGCCCGTGACGCCGAAGTGAAAGCCGTGTACTTGGGACAGTCGCTAGAGGCGCACGCATGACCGCGCCACTGCTTGAGCTGGGCAACGTCAGCGCGGGCTACGGCGACGCGGTGGTGCTCACGGACATTTCGCTCGAGCTTGCGGCGGGTGAAACCTTGGCACTGCTGGGGCGCAACGGAACGGGCAAGACCACACTCATCAACACGCTGGCGGGTGTCACGCGTCAGCACGCGGGTACCATTCAGTTCAATGGTGCGCCGCTGCATACGCTTGCCGCGCACCAGCGTGCTGCGGCCGGTATTGGCTGGGTTCCGCAAGAGCGCAACATTTTTAAATCGCTCACCGTGCACGAAAACCTCACCGCCGTGGCCAGGACGGGACGCGAGTTGCATCCAGCAGGGGGGGGGTGGACACCCGCACGGGTGTATGAAATGTTCCCACGGCTTGCCCAGCGTAAATCCAATATGGGCACGCAGCTCTCGGGTGGCGAGCAGCAAATGCTGGCGGTGGGCAGGGCCTTGGTTCTAAACCCAAAGTTGCTGCTGCTAGACGAGCCTCTGGAGGGGCTTGCACCCATCATCGTGGAAGAACTGTTAGCTGCGATTGCGCGAATTACGCGAGGCGAGGGGATGAGCGCCATCATCGTCGAGCAGCACCCGCAAGCGATTTTAAAAATCTCGCATACAACCGTTGTGCTTGACCACGGTAACGTGGTGCACACCGGCGCCGCAGCGGACTTGCTGGCACAGCCTGAATTACTGAGCAGTTTGCTGGGTGTAGCCCGTGCGGATAATCAAACCCATGACTAACGCTTATTTTTTTACGCTTGCCTTTGCTGCGGCGCTCGTGGGTGGATTTTTAATCCGCTCGTATTTGTCCATGCGACAAGCACGCCATGTTTTTGTAAATCGTGGTGCCGTGCCCAAAGCCTTTACGGAGAAGGTGTCGCAAGCCAGCCACGAACGCGCCGCTGACTACACTCTGGCAAAACTCCGCCTGAGTTTTTGGGAGGACGTGCAAAGCTCGGTGCTGCTGCTTGGCTGGACGCTCTTTGGCGGACTGGCGCTTTTAAACGCCTCGATTTTGGAGTGGCTTGGTGCGGGCTTTGGGCAACAGATGCTGCTTGTCGTGGCGTTTGTGATTGTCGGCTCGGTGATCGACTTGCCGCTGTCGTTGTATCAAACTTTTGGCATTGAGGCGCGTTTTGGTTTTAACCAAACCACGTGGAAAACATGGTTGCTAGATTTAACAAAAGGCACACTTTTGGGCGCTGCGATTGGGTTGCCGCTTATGGCTTTGGTGCTGTATCTCATGGGCGCGGCTGGGCACAACTGGTGGCTATGGGCTTGGGCTGCGCTGACGCTGTTTAGTTTGCTGATGATGTGGCTTGCACCCACCTTCATCATGCCGCTTTTCAATAAATTTACGCCATTGGAGGACGAGGCGCTGAAAGTGCGCGTTGCGGCGCTTATGCAGCGCTGCGGTTTTGATGCCAGTGGGTTTTTTGTGATGGATGGCTCTAAACGCTCCAAACATTCCAATGCCTTTTTTGTTGGCTTTGGTAAAACCAAGCGCGTGGTGTTTTATGACACGCTGCTCGCGTCAATTACGATCGATCAAATGGAGGCGGTGTTAGCGCATGAACTCGGTCATGCACACCACAAGCACATCATCAAACGGATGCTGATGCAGTTTGTCATTAGCTTTGCAGGCTTTGCCTTGCTGGGCTGGATTGCTAGTCAAACATGGTTTTATACAGGGCTTGGCGTCATGCCTTCTGTGCTGGGAGGCAACGATGCCCTGGCACTTTTGCTGTTTATGCTGGCAGTTCCTGTATTTATGTTTTTTGTGACGCCCGTGATGTCGTTTTTTTCGCGCAAAGATGAGTTTGAGGCAGACGCTTACGCAGTGAAACACAGTAATGGCGCTGCGCTGGCAGAGGCACTACTCACGCTGTACGAAGATAACGCCTCTACGCTCACGCCCGATCCGCTGTATATGCGGTTTTATGCGTCTCATCCACCCGCCACCGAACGATTGGCAAGGCTTGCTGCATGATGCGCAGCGGCTTGGTGGTGGGATTGCATGGTCATCATGTGGTTGTAGAAATTGCCAGCGGCGAGCGCGTTATTTGCCATGCGCGGGGTAAAAAAAATGAGTGCGTGGTGGGTGACTTGGTGCAATGGCTGGCAAGCAAAGATGAGGGTACGATTGAAAAAATAGAGCCGCGGCGCAATTTGCTGTATCGCCAAGACGATGTACGCAGCAAACAGTTTGCCGCCAATTTAGACCAAGTGCTGTACATGGTGGCGGCTCAGCCCGTGTTTTCCGAAAGCCAATTGGCACGCGCGTTAATTGCGTGCGAGGCCGCGCAAATTAAGCCCATCATCGTGCTCAATAAAGCCGACTTAAAAGAGCCATTTCATGCGGCGATGGAGCGCCTTGCACCCTACAAACGCATGGGCTACGAAGTGTTTGGCGTATCCATTCAATCAGCGGCAGCGGATGCTTCGCCTAGTCAGGCTTCCCATGCTTTGTTGCCGCGCCTGCTGGGGAAAACCACGTTTGTGATGGGCGCATCAGGCGTGGGCAAAAGCTCGCTCATTAATTTGCTTTTGCCCAGCGCAAAACTGGATACGCGCGAAATTTCAACTGCGCTCAATTCGGGTAAGCACACCACCACAACGACGAGCTGGTTTTGGTTGGCAGACGACAAACAAAGCGCCATCATCGACTCGCCAGGCTTTCAAGAGTTTGGCCTGCATCACGTGGAAAAAATGCAGCTTGCCAAATGGATGCCCGACTTTGCACAGTGGAGCGGGGCTTGCCGTTTTTACAACTGCACGCATCTGCACGAGCCAAACTGTGCGGTGTTAAAAAACGTATCGGACAAAGCCCAAGACAGCGCCATCAGCCCTTCGCGCCATGCGTTTTATGCTCGCGTATTTAACGAGCTAAGTCAGCCTAAGTTTTAACCAACTGCCCCACGCGCACACCCAGTAAGCGGATACGCTTATCAAGTGGCATTCGCTTGAGAGCCAAGCCAGCTAAGGAGCGCAAAAGTTTGGCGTCGTTCAGCGGTGTGTCAACTGTGTGATCGCGTGTGGCGGTTTGAAAGTCTTCAAATTTCAGCTTGACGCCAACGGTTTTGCCTTTGTAGCCTCGGCGCTGCAGGTCTTCTGCCACGCGCTCGCATAGCCTAGTGAAGATGGCGCCAAGCTGCGCTTTGTCGCGTACCACGTCCAAGTCCCTCTCAAACGTGGTTTCGCGGCTCATACTGATCGGCTCGCTGTTTATTTCTAATTCGCGCTCATCAATACCCCATGCCGCACGGCTCATCCAACTTCCTGTGACTTTGCCGAAATGTAGCGTGAGTGCCGATTCGCTACGTGCTGCCAATTGCCCAATGGTTTTAATACCCATCTGGTGCAATTTAGCCTCGGCTTTAGGGCCAATGCCATTGATTTTGCGAACGGCAAGCGGCCAAATGATGCGCTGCAAATCGGCGCTGTACAAAATGGATACGCCGTTTGGTTTATCAAACTCACTTGCCATTTTTGCTAGTAATTTATTGGGCGCCACGCCTACCGAGCAAGTCAGTCCTGTGGCCTCCAAAATGGCGCGCTGCAATTGCAGCGCCAGCGCGCGCCCACCCTCGGCTTGCCCGCCAATGACACCCGTAAAGTCGATGTACACCTCGTCCACGCCGCGGTTTTCCATTACGGGGCATAAGGTTTGAATAACCGCTTTAAAGGCACGCGAGTATTTGCGGTGTTCGTCAAAATCCACAGGCAACAAAATCGCATCGGGACACAGCTTGGCGGCCTTCATCAGCCCCATTGCCGAGCCCACACCAAAAGCGCGTGCGGCGTAGGTGGCGGTGGTAATAACGCCGCGCCCTGTGTACGAGGCAAGGCGTGGGAATTCGTCAAGTTGGATCTCGTGTAAGCCACGTCCAGCAAGGGCTGCGAGCATGGCATTATCTTCGCGTCGCCTGCCCCCACCAATGACCACGGGCAAACCTTTGAGCTGCGGATAGCGCAGCAACTCCACCGACGCGTAGAAGGCGTCCATGTCGAGGTGGGCAATTCTTCTAGGCATATGGTATATTCTAAACTAGTCATTTAACTAGTCAGAAGATCGAAATGAGAGTGTAGAGAGTAAATGAATTGTCCTGTTTTTAGCAAATGAAATGTCCGCATAGAAAGTTGGGTACAGGAGGTACTCGATATGAAGCGGGCGATTTGGTTGCAGGAGACAAGGGCGATGAAGTTTGAACAAACTCAAAGC
>JAVKLS010000009.1:0-3138 GCA_031538565.1 Burkholderiaceae bacterium | reverse complement strand
TTTTGTACACCTTGCGCCTAAAAACAGGTGAGACGGTAATGGCTCATGTGCCTAGCCACCACGACCATATGCTGGGGGAGTGGATTGGTATTCGCGCCCAAGTCGATCACGTCGTGACCTTTAATCGCGCACACTTGTGAAACCCACGCCCTAAAAATGCGGGTGACATAATCCTTGCATGAAGTCATCTGCTCCATTTTTTCAATTAAAAATTGCGGTTGCGCAGTTAAACCTCACCGTTGGGGACTTGGGTGGCAATGCCGACAAAATCATTGCGGCGGCACGCGCTGCTTATGCGCAGGGTGCTCGGTTGGTGCTTACGCCCGAGCTGTCAATTTGCGGTTATCCACCCGAAGATTTATTGCTTCGCAGCGTGTTTATTAGAGCCTGCGGCGAAGCGGTTGACCGCGTAGCGACCGAGCTGGCAGACCTGGTGGGCTTGCACGTTGTCATTGGACACCCCGAGGGCAGCGACACGCGCAGCAAAAGCCTTGCCATTTCGCAGCGCACAAATCAAGCCACGGTGGTCTCGGGCGGTAAGCGCGTGGCAAGCTATGCCAAGCGTGAGCTGCCTAACTATCAAGTGTTTGACGAGCGGCGCTATTTCGCGGCAGGCGATACGGCTTGCGTGGTGGACATAGAGGATGCGGTTGGCGGCGTTGTCAAAGTGGGGCTTTTGATTTGCGAAGACGCGTGGTTTGATGCACCGTGCCAAGATGCCAAAGTGATGGGGGCGCAAGTGCTGGCGGTGATGAATGCCTCGCCCTTTCATGTGGGCAAGCAAGCCGAGCGCATGGCGCGTATGCAAGGCGGGGCGTTGCTGACAGGCTTGCCTCTGGTGTACGCGCACTGTGTGGGCGGGCAAGACGAAATTGTGTTTGATGGTGGCTCGTTTGCGGTGCACAGCGATGGCTCAATTGCCAGTCGCGCACAAAATTTTGCCGAGGAAGTCTGGCTGGTCGATTGGCAAACCGCGCCACCCACGCCTGCGCAAGATGACCTTAAAGACTTGTGGCAAGCCTTGGTGCTAGGCGTGCGCGACTATGTTAATAAAAACGGATTTCCAAGCGTGATTTTGGGACTTTCGGGTGGTGTCGATTCTGCGCTGGTGCTGGCCATTGCCGTTGATGCGCTTGGGGCTAATCGCGTGCGCTGCGTGATGATGCCTTCGCCTTATACGGCGGAAATTTCGTGGCTGGATGCCCGTGAAATGGCCCAGCGTGTGGGTGTGCGCTATGACGAAATGTCTATCGTCCCAGAGTTTGATGCTTTCAAAACCACGCTGGCCAAAGAGTTTGAGGGGCTTGCACAAGACGCCACCGAAGAAAACATCCAAGCGCGAATTCGGGGTACGCTGCTGATGGCGCTGTCCAATAAATTTGGCTCTATGGTGCTGACCACAGGAAACAAAAGCGAAATGGCAACGGGCTACTGCACGCTGTACGGCGACATGGCGGGCGGCTTTGCGGTTATTAAAGACGTGGCAAAAACAACGGTATTTAAATTGGCGCATTGGCGCAACGCGCACGATCCGTTTGGTATGGGCAAGCAGCCGATTCCAGAGCGCATCATCACGCGGCCGCCAAGCGCCGAGCTGCGCGAAAATCAAACGGACCAAGATAGTTTGCCGCCCTACGAGGTGCTGGACGCGATTTTGGAGCGTTACATGGAAAACGACCAAAGCATCGCCGAAATTGTGGCGGCTGGATTTTCGCTCGCCGATGTGGAGCGTGTGACGCGGCTTATCAAAATCAACGAATACAAACGCCGCCAAGCACCCATTGGCATACGGGTCACGCACCGCAGTTTTGGCAAAGATTGGCGCTATCCCATTACATCCAAATTTAGAGCCTAACGAAAGCGTAAGCGCCATGCTGATGCAACCCACCATCGACCCCATCGCCATTCATTTGTTTGGTCCACTGTCCATTCATTGGTATGGCCTGACCTACCTTGCTGCGTTTGGATTTTTTTTATTTTTGGGGCGTCGTCGCCTCGCGCACTATCCGTTTGTCCAGCTTAAAACGTGGAGTAGCAAAGACGTAGAAGATATTTTGTTTTTAGGTGTGCTGGGCGTGGTGCTGGGCGGGCGCATCGGATACTGTTTGTTTTACAAACCCGCGTACTACGCCGCGCATCCCTTAGAAATTGCGTACCTCTGGCAAGGCGGCATGAGTTTCCATGGCGGGATGCTGGGCGTAGTGGTTGCCGAGGTTTGGTTTGCTATCACGCGCAAACGCCCGCTTTTGGAAGTGGCAGATTTTGTTGCGCCCTGCGTGCCCACGGGACTGGCGATGGGGCGCGTGGGGAACTTTATCAATGGGGAGCTTTGGGGGCGCGTTGCTGACCCTAGTTTGCCGTGGGCGATGGTGTTTAAGGGCGATCCCATGCGTTTGCCGCGCCATCCGTCGCAGGTGTATCAATTTTTGCTCGAGGGCTTGTTGCTCTTTGTGTGTCTGTGGTGGTTTGCAAGCAAGCGCAATAAGCAGAGTTACCAAGCAGGGCGGACAGCCGCGTTCTTTTTGGTTGGCTATGGGCTGATGCGCTTTGCTGCCGAGTTTTTTCGCGAACCAGATGCCCATTTGGGCATCCTTAGCCTTGGCATGAGCATGGGGCAATGGCTGTGCATTCCCATGATTCTTGGCGGCGCAGCGCTGTGGGTTGGGAGGCGTCAGTAGGTTTTGGCATTAACTTCTGGACTGATAGTTTTTTGACATTAAAGGAAACGCCGCTGGCGTGCGAATCGATTGCACGGATAAGTCCACATCTAGCAATGGCCAATAGAGGTGGGCGGGAGCGGGGCGTTCAACTGTGGTGATTTGCTCCATCGTGGCTTTTTTGAACCATGGGAAATCAGCGTAGGACACGTGCAGCTCCTCGTCTTCTACCAAGAGCCAGAATCCTTTATTCGAAGCCATTGAGACTTCAATTTCTGAAGTGGGCGTTCCAAGCATGAACAATTTCCTTTTGATGCTGAATAACTAACGCCTCAACGGTACTGGACTTACCCCAGTTTCACGGACGGTTAAATGTTTCGAAATTGAAACGGTTTGAGTGTACTCGCGCGAGGGTTATCCCCCGTGCTGGGCTGTGGTCAACTCGCAGCGCCCCCCTTGGGCGCATGAAGCGAGTTGTCCA
>JAVKLS010000008.1:0-3015 GCA_031538565.1 Burkholderiaceae bacterium | reverse complement strand
TGGACAACTCGCTTCATGCGCCCAAGGGGGGCGCTGCGAGTTGACCACAGCCCAGCACGGGGGATAACCCTCGCGCGAGTACACTCAAACCGTTTCAATTTCGAAACATTTAACCGTCCGTGAAACTGGGGTAAGTCCAAACCGCGTTTCAAACGACCTTGACAGAGAACCAGCCGATCAAAACGGATGCACCGCCGCATCCAAGTCACTTCATGCGCTGAGACACCCACGCATGGACGCTGGCAAGCGCAGCATCCAGCTTGCTCGCATCGTCTCCGCCCGCCATTGCCATATCAGGCTTGCCGCCGCCTTTCCCGCCTACTTGACCCGCAACAAAGTTCACCAAATCCCCCGCCTTAACCTTGCCCAGCACGTCACTAGTCACGCCCGCTGCAATTTGCACTTTGTCGCCTTGGGCAACTGCCAATACGATGACCGCAGATTTAAGTTTGTCTTTCAATTGGATCACCATCTCACGCAGCCCTTGCGCATCCACGTCTCCAAGCTGGGCCACCAACAACCGCACGCCACCGCCCGCGTCCACCGCACGGCCGATCAAGCCTCCTGTTTGACTTGCCGCTAGTTTTCCTTTGAGGGTCAAAACCTCTTTCTCCAGCGTCTTCATGTGTTGCTGCATCAACGCAAGGCGCTCATTTAGCTCGGCGGGACTGGTTTTTAGCGACTGCGCGGCCGCATCCACGGTGCTCTCTAGCTGCTGCAAATACTGCAAAGCGTTTGCGCCCGTGACGGCTTCCACGCGGCGCACGCCAGAGGCAATGCCGCTTTCAGCCACAATTTTGAAGATGCCAATATCGCCCGTGCGCTGCACGTGCGTGCCGCCGCAAAGCTCTTTCGATGAACCGATTTGCAGCACGCGTACCGTATCGCCGTACTTTTCACCAAACAGCATCATCGCCCCCGTGGCTTTGGCTGCCTCAATCTCCATGACGCGAGCGGATGCGGCTGCATTTGCCAAAATTTCAGCGTTCACACGGGATTCAATTTCTAAAATTTGTGCATCCGTAACGGGTGCATGATGGGCAAAGTCAAAGCGTGTGCGCTCCGCATTGACCAAGCTGCCCTTTTGCTGGACGTGCTCGCCCAGAACTTCGCGCAGGGCTTTGTGCATTAAGTGCGTCGCACTGTGATTGCGCACGGTGGCGCTGCGGGCAGTTTGATTGACCTGGGCGGTCACTTCGTCGCCAAGTTTGAGCGCCCCAGACGTTAAAGCACCGTGATGCGCAAACACATCCGCCTTCATTTTTTGCGTATCACTCACCGCAAACAACGCGCCGCTGCTCGACGTCACCACACCGCTGTCGCCTACTTGCCCACCCGACTCCGCATAAAAAGGGGTGATATCCAGCACCACGGTGCCGCTTTGACCTTTTGCTAGCGCGGGCACAGACACTCCATCGGCATACAGCGCCACCACTTTGGCTTGCTGGCTTAAATGGTCGTAGCCCACAAACTGATTGCTCGCTCCGCTGTACTCTAGTGCCTTGTCCATTTTGAATTTGCCTGCGGCGCGTGCCTGCTCTTTTTGGCGATTCATGGCGGCGGCGAAGCCCGCTTCGTCCACGCTTACGCCGCGCTCGCGGCAAACGTCTTGCGTCAGATCGAGCGGAAAACCGTAGGTGTCGTGCAGCTTGAACGCCACATCGCCCGCAAGCTCAAGGGCGTTGCTTTGCAGCGCCTCGTCCAAAATTTTCATGCCAATTTCTAGTGTTTCAAAAAAGCGCTCTTCTTCGGCTTTAAGAACTGCGGTGATCCGTGCCTCGTCAGCAGCTAATTGGGGATACGCGCTGCCCATTTGCTGCACTAAATCTTTTACTAACTTATGAAAGAACGGCGTCTTTTTTCCTAGCTTGTACCCGTGGCGAATAGCGCGGCGCACGATACGGCGCTGCACGTAGCCGCGCCCTTCGTTGCTGGGGTTCACGCCATCTGCCACTAAAAATGAGCAGGCACGGATGTGATCGGCAATCACGCGCAGCGACTTGTTATCCAAGTCTGTGCAGCCCGTTTCGCGCGCAGCTGCTTTAATGAGCGCTTGAAAAATATCGATCTCGTAATTGCTGTGCACGTGCTGCAAAATGGCGGAGAGCCGCTCCAGTCCCATGCCCGTGTCCACGCAGGGTGCAGGTAGTTTGACCAAGCTGCCATCGGCTTGCATATCAAATTGCATGAACACGTGATTCCAAATTTCGATGAAGCGGTCGCCGTCCTCCTCTGCGCTTCCAGGCGGGCCCCCTGGAATATGTGGGCCGTGGTCGTAAAAAATTTCCGAACAAGGTCCGCAAGGCCCCGTATCCGCCATCATCCAAAAGTTATCGGAGGCATATCTTTTGCCGCCGCCTTTGTTGTCGCCAATACGGGTGATGCGATCCTCGGGCAGACCAATGTCGTTGCGCCAAATGTCGTAAGCCTCTTGGTCGTCTATGTACACCGTTGCCAGCAAACGCTCGGGCGGCAGTTTGTACACCTGCGTCAAAAGCTCCCAGCCCCACATCAGCGAGTCGCGCTTGAAGTAGTCGCCAAAACTCCAATTGCCCAGCATTTCAAAAAACGTGTGATGCCTTGCCGTGTAGCCCACGTTTTCTAAATCGTTGTGCTTGCCCCCTGCCCGCAGACAAGCCTGCACCGATGTAGCACGAACGTATGAGCGCTTGTCTGTACCCAAAAACACATCCTTAAACTGCACCATGCCGCTGTTGGTAAACATCAGCGTAGGGTCGTTGCCAGGCACAAGAGGCGCGGACGGCACAACGGCGTGTCCCTTGGCTGCAAAAAAATCGAGAAAGATTTTGCGAATATCAGAAACGGAAAAATTGGGGGCTTGTGTAGGCTTGGTCATGCGGGTAATTTTATTTCATGGACTTACCCCAGTTTCACGGACGGTTAAATGTTTCGAAATTGAAACGGTTTGAGTGTACTCGCGCGAGGGTTATCCCCCGTGCTGGGCTGTGGACAACTCGCAGCGCCCCCCTTGGGCGCATGAAGCGAGTTGTCCAT
>JAVKLS010000007.1:0-39601 GCA_031538565.1 Burkholderiaceae bacterium | reverse complement strand
ATGGACAACTCGCTTCGTGCGCCCAAGGGGGGCGCTGCGAGTTGACCACAGCCCAGCACGGGGGATAACCCTCGCGCGAGTACACTCAAACCGTTTCAATTTCGAAACATTTAACCGTCCGTGAAACTGGGGTAAGTCCAATCTGACCAGTCTTTATGACCTTTGGCTGTGTGGTGGACCACAAAAATAGTAGCGTTTAACGTGTTGCGAAGTTTGCCAAATTCACGAATGACCGCCGCCATTAGGACGTTGTCATTTTCTTCGCCTACGACGTAATACAGAGGATCAATGATGATCACCGTAGCGCCCCATTCTTTGCAGGCTTCCATCAATTTATTGAATGGTTCGGAGTTGACGGCTTGCGTCTTGGTGTTGACCAAGGGTTGATCGTCAGTGAACTCTTCTGCTGTGAGGAAAGACACATTCTCCAACTGTTTTTCTGTGGCTTGGTAGTGTTGGTTCATCGTGCGCATTCGCAGCCCTAAAGCGTTACGAGTCAATTCCAAATTGACATAAACAACGCGGTCGGGTTTGCTGCTGACAGTCAAACCTAAAAATGGTTTTTTGCTGAGTAACGAAAAAACCAGATTCAACGCCAGCATGGATTTTTTAGCCTTGGCAGGGGCAACAATCATGCCCACAGTGATTGAAACCACGATAACTCTTAGAGATTAAGGGTGATAAACAGTGGGACTGGTCGGGATTATGCGGGACTGAGTGAAACGGGCTGCAATTGAATTGCAGGGAGTGAAACAAAAACGGCGGCACTAAAAATTAGCCGAAATGATGATTCCAAAGCGCCTTTAAGGCGTTAGAAAGCTCCGTGACTAACAAAATACCGATGCCGAAGAAGAAACCTTGAATGATCCAGCCGCCAGCTGGGGATAAGTAGTCGATCATGTGGATAACTTTAGATTTGGCTCAGGTGCTGCCCGATGATGTCGAGAATGTCCGATTTGTCGATTTCGGTGAGTTGCAAAAATGGCCGCGCTGGCGTGCCTGGGTGATTGACCTTTTTGAATGCCTTGCCGCCAAACGCCAACGCCTTTTTGTTTTTGGCTTGGATGACATGCGGCTTTGTGCCGAACTGTTGGTAGATGGCGTAAGGCTTGTTCGTGCCAACCCACGCTTGATTGCCGTTGCTGCCCATTTGAATAGATGCCGCCATTGCTCCCGTCCGTTGCAGCAGCTTACGGCCTTCGCCGCCACCAAACTTACTTGAGCGTGATTTCCACTTGGGGCGACCTTCTTGCCTAAAGTTCATTTCAACTGCGCTCAGCATCCTTGCTGATATTGACCGCATGGCTTGCGCTGGATAGCTGGAGCGCTCAATCAAGGTGCGCAGCCCTTCCTGAACTTTCCTATCGTCAATGCTTATCGAGATCACTGGTTGCCTTCCGCTTGCTTACGGATGGCCGCTGGTGCTGCATCAATCTTGTCTAGGTAGATTTTTTGCAAACGTTCCATTGGCGTACCACCCGCTTGAAAGCCAATATCTGGCGTCAACGTCGTATTTGAATTCGGCAATTGATAGCTGGGGCGGGTGACAGTGTATTTTTCGCCTGTGGCACGGTCTTTGTGCGTCGATGTCACTTGCTCGATGCGGCCAGCACCCGTCTCAACCTTGCCACCCCAGTCACGCTGCACCTCGCGGTCAGTCAAAGCGACCATGCGGCATTTGCAGCGATAACCACAAGGAAGCGAGAACGCACCCCAAAATGGATCGTCATGGCGGAAGATTTTTCCGTCCATTACAAGGTGGGCTGGTCTTGGCCGCGCCTGCGGAATATGCACCCATTGCCAATAAGGCTGCGTATTCGTGACTTGATTGAAGACGGCTTGGCGACCACGGCCATAAGCCACCTGCATATTGGTCTCGAAGATCGTTTGCAAGCGGTAGGCGCTGCCAACGGCTTCGTTTTTGATCTCGCCTGTGCTTGGATTGATGAACTCTTGCGTGCCCCACCAGCCTTTAGCCATCATCTGCGGCGCGACGCGATCTATGAAAGTTTTAAGGTCTGTCCCGTTCTTGAGCGCATCAACCAAAGCCTCTTGCACATCTGACAATAAGTCAACTTTGGTCATCTTGGCGATCATGAAGGCGCTATCGTGTGCCAGCCTGTCCATTTGTCGCCAATCAGCTGGCACGCGCACGCCCTTAACCTTGAGATAGGCAATCGCCTGTTCAGGCGGCATATTGAAGATGGCTTTGAGGTCAGCCTCTTGCAATTGCATTTTTAACCTCAGTTTCTGCGTTCACCGCTCCCCATAAATTAGCAGTGAAGATCATCTTGGCTAGTAGCGCTTGCAAATCATCCATTGGCATGTCTGGCCAAAGGCTACCCAGCGAGTCCAGTGCGGCTTGAGTGTCTTTTGACTTTTTGAATGCAGCAAACACTGGGGCAACCAGTTGCCCGATTGCATTTCCAACCAAATCAGGCGGCAATGTCGCTATCAACTGATCTAATGCCGCCTGATCGGCTGGAACTTGGTTTAAAGATGATGCAGCAAGCAACGGCGCAGCAAAGTTGGCGCTATCTGATTTAACGTCAATGCGATTGGCAATGGCTGCCCCTTTGATTCCTACATCCACCCACTCGCCGCCAAAGATATTTTGAATCTGATCCAAGGTGGGGCGGTAGCCCATGTCGAAAATGACTTTGTGCGTCTCGGCCAAGTCTCTGAGGTTTTTGGTCTCCTCAATCACGCGCTCGACGCGCGGTACGCCTGCGCCTGGGCAATTGAACTCTACGATCCATCTAACTAGTTGGCGCGTGAGGGTGTCGGTCATCAGATCGGCATCACCTTTGACCAGCTCCAGCCGTACTTCATTTTCCAAATTGAGGCTAGCAGCCAGCTGACCACCCGAGCCGCTCTTGCCGCCTGATTTACCCAGTACGATGCCTGCAATTTGGTCATCCATGTAGCCAACCAGCTTGTCGTAGGTGTCGATGCCAGAACGAGCGGCCTCCAAGAGCGAGACCTCCATGCCCACGGGCAGCATGATGGCGGATTCTTGTTGGAAGGCTCGCAGCGCATTTTTAAGAGTTGATTTTTCGGCTGCTGTGGCATTATTGGGGTATTTGCCAATGGGCACGGGCGTACCAAACCGCTCGGCAAAGGCTAACCAAAACTGAATGCCGTTACGTTTAAAAAACGCTGGCCAAAAGAGGCGCGAACCAAGACCTAAGCCCCACGGACTATTGTACTTTTGTCCATAGCGATGCACCATCATCTTGCGCTGCGGAATGGTAACGCCTTCGATGCCTGTGCCATCCAGCAAGCGTACGGCATGGCGGGCATAGATTAAGTCGTCTGGCTTGGGCGCGCGGTCAAAGCTGAAGTACCACGGCTCGACGTGGACAGCATCGGCCAGAACAATCTCTGCGCCATCGCGTACCCACATAGGCTCGATAAAACTCACGCCTTTCATGGTCGCGTCCAGCATATCGCTGGTCAGCTGGTCAAAGCCGACGTTTTCCAGCTGCGCTTTGACTAAGTCAGCCGCTTTTTTATCGATTCGGCTATTGCTGGAAGGCTCAACTTGCCATTCGCGTGAGACCAAGGCGAGCTTGCGTTTTTGCAGTACTTCCCAGACCTTGGGATCGTTGTCAATTTCATCGTAAAGCCGTAAGCCGCGTCCGTTACCGCGCGTGAAAAGAGTCGCGTCTTCGGGTTGAAACAAGACGGTGTAATTACCAAGGAAGGCTTGGCGGGCGATGACGGCAACTTCGTCATAGGTAGTGGAGTTTGTCGCGGTATTTGGTACTTCACTCATAGTTAAAACCTTGCTAAATAGCCATCTGTAGCGGTACCGACGGCATCGCCAATCGACTCAAACTCAATCACGCCGCCAGCGTTTAGCGATGCAAACCACGCCAAGCAAAGCGCAATAGCCGCATCGCCGTGGCGCTGCTTGCCGTCTTTGCCTGTGTTTTTGGTGTCGGGCACTTTTGGCACGCCTTTATCTAGCTGGATGGCTCGCAGGTCGTCCAGCACGTCAGCGTCTTTGGGGATCGTGATCTCTTGGTCTTCAAAGGCAGCCTTGAACTTAGGCATATTGCTGCGATACCACTCCTGCGACAACATCACTTGGTGGATGCTGCCTGCCCCGTAACGCTGCATGGCGACTTCGCCAAGGTACTGGCCGTTGCCACGAGAGTCGTGCGCACCTGAGCTAAAGCGCGGCAGGTTGTCGGCCAAGTAAAAAACGATTTGTTCCTGCTGGCGGAAGGGTACGTTGCGCATCTCAATCAAAAATGGGCAAGTGCGGTGCAGGCCTTGACCTTCAATTAGCGGGGCGATTACGGAGAGGTCGCTAGAGCGCGCAAAGTCCATGCCATAGTAACTGCGAGAAGCTTTGGGAAGATCGGCCAGCAAGGGTTGCAAGGTTTCATCGCACCACGCTAGCGTCTCCAGTTCGCGAATGCGATCAGGCATTTGGGCAAAGGTGTCGGGGTAGCTAAGGCGCAGGACTGGCAAGTCCGCACTCATGCATAGTTCAATCAGGGCACGCGAGAGGTATGAGCCGCCTGATTGGCTTGGGATGCAGTCCAGTTCTTCGCTGGCCGCGTCGCCATAGCGTGTGCGCAAGTCGGCTTCCCACGCGGCCTCAAGATGTGGGGCATAGTCGTAGCCATTCACCAAGCAAATACGCTCGTAGAGGCCGTCTTGTAAGGCGTCTTCTAGGGTCACGCGATGCAGGCTGTAGGGCTTCTTTCCTGCGCGGATATCGTTGACCAGCTCGTTAAATGGGTTATCGACACCGTCGTGCGTGCTGATGATGCTGACGTTGGTTTCTTTGGACCACATGGTCAGCGCCAGCGCGGCTTTGAGTAGTTCGTCCAGCTTGTCGTGGAAGGCAGCTTCGTCAATGATGACCCGCCCTTTTTTGCCGCGCAAATTGTTGGGGCGTGAGGACAGCGCCGTGACGCGAAAGCCACTAGGGAAGTTGATGCGAAACGCGAGGATATTTTTCTCATCCTCAAAAACCTCTTGCCCCATTTCAACCGCTGCAAGATTGAGGTCACGCGCCCACGATGCGCAGTCGCGAATGAACTCCTCCGCCATGTCTTTGTTGTAGCCGATGTACCAAGTGTCTTGCCCCGATTGGTTGGCAGCTTCCAGCACAGAGCCAGCAGCTTCCGCCCATGAGATGCCGACGCGGCGCGACTTCTCAATCACCTTAACCTGAGAGGTATCGGCTATCCAGCGTTTTTGATACGGCAGGAGCACGTGCGTGAACGGTTTTTGCGGGATAGTTGCGAAATTGGTCATGATGCAATCCCCAAGATCTTGCGTGATATTTCTTTGGCTGCCTCATCGGTCAAGCCAGCCTTTTTAACGATGCTGACAACCTCAGATGCCGCCTCTTTGGCGCGTGATTTGACCTTGGCTGCAAAGTCTTTCATGGAAATGGAGGCGCGGGACAACTCGGCAATGGATTTGGTCAGGCCTGATATATTGATCTTCTCGGGGTCGATGTCGATATCCAGTAAAACTTGAAAGAGCTTTTCCTGCGTGAGGCGCACCAGCGCTTGGTTGAGTGCGTCTTCGTCGTCGGGTGACGCATCCACAATCGCCTTGGCTTGCTCGGTGGTCAGCTTGATCGCTTTGAGGCTGCGCTCCATCCGTTCGCCGTGGCGGTGGATGGCGCTTTTGCTGACTTCAAATCCTTGTGCCTTGAGATGCTCGGCCAGCGCTTTATAGCCGCTGAAATTGCCCTCCACCAAGGCCTTATCGAGCCACTCTTTGACGGCTTTAGGGAGTTGTTCAACTTTGCTGCGAGCGCCCATTACATAACACCAAGGATTAGCAGGGCGACACCTATCAGCACCGATGTGCAGCATGAGCCCACAATAATGCCACGCCAGATATTGCAAGCCCAGCAATGACTACGCAAGGGTTCTACGGCAGCGACCCACCAGAGCGCGGGTTCTTGGTGTTGGTGTTGGTGGTGCCTCATTGCACACCGCCTGCTGAGCCAGATGTTCCTGGCATCGGACGTTTGACCCCGTGTATTACCACGCGGCCGTTCGCACAATCTACCCCTCGAATGGTCAGCCTCAAGATGTATGAGTCGCGCATTTTTTGGATGCTGGCTAAGCCTTGCTCGGCCAGCCATTCCCCTTCGCTGATGACTTGATCATGCGAAATATTGTGGCCGTTAAAGTCCAAAAACTGGTGCAGCAAAAAATGGTTGGCCTCATACCCTGCCGCCTGCTCTAGTGCCAGCAGCAAGCATAGGCGGCGGTCTTCTTGTTGAAATTGTGAAAAGTTCATGGTGCTCATGGTGCTCATGGGGCTGATTAACTATTAGCGGTTGTTGAGTAAAAATTCGTTTACGCGCCCAATGTTTTGATTGAGAGCAGCAATGCTTTTGTCTAGACTGTTTAGCCGCTCGGTCAGCATGGCGGTCTCGGTTGAGCTGGGGACGTGCTTGAGCTTTTCATCGATATGAGCAAGGCGCACCTCGTGCTCGGCCACCTTATCCATAAACTCTTGGCGAAAGTCGGACATTTGCGTGTCTTGGGTTTTATCGCGCTTCATTTGCCACGTCACTACGCCTACCGCGCCCATAAAGAGCCATTGCATGAGGTCAAAGACGATCTTGTAGGAGTCAAAAAAATCCTTCATGGCATCCCTTTGGACTTTTCAAATGTGCGCATGGCGCCCAGCCCAAGCATCCCAAACAAAAGGGTGGTCAACGTCTCCATCTCCAGCGGGATCATGGTCACGCCTTTCATGCCGCAGGCATCCAAAGCGGCCTGAAGCAAAGGGCGCAGCAACAGTTGATAAGCTAGCCCAGTTCCACATACCCAGCCAATAAATGGCCGCCAGCCGCCGCGAAAAAAACTAGCGCTTTGTGCCTCGGTGTTATTGATATTGGCTTGTGCTAATGCCAGTTGCAGCGCCGCATCGACCTCTTTGAAATCGCCTGCTTGTTGCAGTTGCAAAAGTTTGAGTTGCGCCTCGGCTTGCTGCGCTGGGTCAGGCCATAGACGATTGATAATTTGCTTGCCAATGTCTAGCACGAGACCAGCAGGCGTAAGGTCGGACAGTAAGCTCATGCGGCATCCTTGAGTTGGTTGGCAATACGTAGCGCCCAGCCCTTACCGTAGATTTGCCACGTTGAAAGCTGGGTCATAAATTCAAGTCGGATGCCGAGGTAGCGGCGCAGTAGCACATCCTCGCTCATGGCGCTGATGGCGTATAGAGTGACCTTGCCAATCTTGCCGTCTTGGGCTACGCCAGCGGCTTTTTGCAGCCAGCGCAGTGAGGTTTCTATGCCGCTGTTGACTGCGCCATCAAATACTTGTAGGGCTAGCTGAGCGGGTAGTCCATCTGCGTGCATTCGATCCCAATAATCGGTGCGGTAGATGGCGCGGGCTTGGTCTAGCGTGAGTGCGGCAATGTCCAGTTGCGGATAGCTGCGCTTGCTGATACCGAATTTAGTCTCGCCGCCCGCATCGCGCGGATCGTTGACGTAACCGCCTTCAAAGCCAATCAGGCTTGCAAATGCTTCGTCAAAAAGAGTGGGGGCTATTTGTTCCATGCCAGCAAGTGTGCTGACATTAGCCCGTTTGCGTAATGGAAAGTACTTTCCTAATCGCCTAAAGCGCTGGGCTATGCCAAGAGGTCAGGCTGCCTGCGCTTCATGTCCTGCGCCCGCATACTTGCCACAATACTGCGAATTTGCACGACCGAGCGCTTGTATTTATGAGCCAAATCTCGGATATTACGCCCCGTGTACTCACGCCAGATTTCTTTGTCTTTTTCACTGCAATCAAAAAAATAGCCGCTGGGGATATAAACGTTAGCGCCGCCATGTTTGGCGCGGATGAACTCAGACGCGGACAAAGCAATTTCGAAGACTACATCGCTGGCAATTTCGGGCATTTGCTCGCGCACCGAAGATGCAATATCGGTAGCGATACTCGCCAGCAAAGGCGGGTATCCATCAGGTATCCAAACGCCATCCGTCGCAAATCGTTCATGTAGTTTTTTCATGATGAGATCCCCTTTTTAGCCATTGCTTCATACGCTCGACCAGCTGATGCGTTTGCGCACCTGTGCAAAAACGGATGTCATCAACGCCATCGCTAGTTGTTGTTTTGGTCTGGTGTTTGACAAACGAGCGAAAAGCCGCCGCGCTGCCATCAGCAATTTTTCCGTCACGTTTTAGCTGACCCCATAGCGCCCAAGCCTTGCGCTCAATCGGCGGCGTTTGCGCTTTGCGCTTGGCAAACTCATCCGCACTCATTGGGCGCTTGCGCGTTACGACGTGAGATAAACCGTGCGCCTTGGCCAGCCTGTCAAAATGATCGCGTACCTTGGCCAGCGCCAGCGGACTCAAATCCTTTGAGCTGGTCTTGCCCGTAAGCTGCAAAAGCAAAGCGCGGTAGTCCTCGTCCGTCATTACGCCTTGCTTGGCGAGCTGTGATTTGATCGTGTGAATAGCAGCGATGTGGCTCATGCTGCCACCTTCGCTTTCAATTCTGCAAAGCATCCCGCACAAATCCAGCGGGTCTTAAACGTCTTTTGATGTATCTGTGTTTTGCCACCAGTTGCGTTTTTACGCAGCTTGCAAAGAGCACAAGTTCGGAGCCATGCTTCATGATCTGGAAACACATTGGCTTTAATATTTAGTGTGGTGTTCATGCTGCCACTCCCATTGCTCTACTAATTGCAGCGCGAAATGCCTTTCCAATATCGCGCCATTCGGGCGACCATTCGTCCTCTTCGTGCATGTCATATTCCGCAATGAATTGTTTGGCAGCTGATAGCAAATCAGGAGATGCAACGATTAAACGAATTTCGGGCGCTAATTCATCTATGTCGGCATGCACACCTTGAAGCAGCATAAAAGCGCCCGAACCAGCAACACCGACGCCCATTTTTTTATGGCTGTATTTCGCACAAGCCCAACGTTTAGAGATTGCGCTCATGCTTGAGGCTCCCCATGCTGAGCACCACGCGCATTAAACAACCGCCGTAGCACATAAGACCGCGCAATGCTGACCACCATAAAGATGAGGCCAATCAGGATGTTTTGCCCAAACGTGAACGCCGCACCAAATAGCGGATAGACCACCAGCTGCACAGCCAAATTGATAAAGTAGCCGATAAATGTGTTGAGCCACGCTTCGACGAAAGATTGGAGGCGAGATTGGGTCATGCTGCCGCCTCAATAATCCAAAGCAAATCAGCCAGCGTTTTAATAGCGTGCTGCTCGCCGCCGTGGATACCTGCTTCTAGGCCACGACTGCCCATGTCATTGTCAAAGCAGAACCAGTTCATCCATGTGGTCTTGTTCGGATCGTTCGGGGTTTCGATGTCGCCAATGCGTGCCGCGACTTGCTCGGTGTAGCGGTCAAACGAACCCCAGATGGCGTTAAAGACAGGCGACTCGGCAATGTCGCCCATCGCCTTTCTCAAGGCTGCGCAGGCAAGCTCGTTGCTGTCGTACTGCGCTTGCCACTGCTTGAGTAGTGCGATTTTTTGGTCGCGGGTCATGCTGCCACCTCAACCTTTTCAAGCAACTCAATTAAACGTAAACCATTGCCACCGTAGCCGTCCTCTAGCATGAGGGCGATACGCTGCGCAGCGGCGTCCATACGTTCAGCAGCACGCTCTGCCTTATCGGCTGATTCTTTGATTTTGTGGGCGATGCTCCACAGGTTTGATTCATTTAGCATTGTTGGTTTAACTCCTTTTTGAAGCGGCTCTAAACAACGTTCAAAGCGTCTTCAAAAAGCCCCGAAGCCATGCCACAGACAAAGCCTCGGGGATAAAAGGCGGCAACTGCATTGCGACCGCCTGACTGACATGAAATCGTTATGCGGCGTTGCGGCGCTTTTTTTCCGCTTTGGATAAATACGCCTTGGCTATAAGGCCAGTGCCGTGGCGCGTGCCAATAGTGCCTTTGAGCGCCTTGCGTGCGAGCTTGTTGCCGAAGCTTGTGGCGCTTGGATTGCATTGGTTATCGGGTGCGCGTCGAATGCGAGAAGCATGCGTATCTCGCTTCGAGCCTGAGCTTCTGACAGATAGCGCCATCGCAAAAATTGAGCCAAGAATGCCCATTGATTTGAGGTTCATGATGTTGTGCTTTCGATTGGTTAGTGAACGGCTGCGTGCTCAGCGACAACTTGTCTAGAGGCCTCCACCCAGCCTGCTTGCTGGCGCTCGCCAATTTGCGAGAAGCTTGGCAGAGGCTTGCCATCAAACGTCGTGCCACCTACAGCTTTGCAATATGCGGCGTAGGCTGCTTGGCCTAGTTGTTCAAAGGATTTCATACGGTTTCCTTTTCAATACGTTTCAGACTTACTTTTTCTAATGGGTACTTGATCTCATCGGTTGTCCCGTCTTCATGGTCACGTAGCACTTTGTCGCCTTTTTTCAGCGATGAGTGGTTGAGTACATGATGTCCATTCCAAATATCAGATTGAGCAGGTCTGCAATCAACTACAAAGCCCTCGTCGTCGATATCCCACTCTAAAAAATCTTGTCCGTGATCTTCAAAATAGATTGTTTTCATACCGCGTCCTTCAGTTCTTTGGCAGCTTTGAAAGTTATTTTTTTGCCTGCTGCAATCTTGAGTTTTTCGCCCGTGCGCGGGTTGCGGCCATCGCGGGCTGGGCGGGCTGTAACGGTGAGGATGCCGATGTTGGGCAGTACGAAGCGTTTACTCAATTCGAGAACCGTGTGGGCGGCATCGGTGTAAGCCGACAGCGCCTCTTTGGCCTGCGCTTGCGTGATGCCTGCGCCTAATGCCATGTGGGCAATGATTTCTGATTTCGTCATGGTTTTGCTCTCTTTCTTGGGTGGTTAAAAATGGGTTTAGATTGGGCTCAAGCGCCGTCAGCAATGTCGGCTTGCATGGCTTTGATGAGTGCATCGACTGCTTTGGTGGTGTCGTCTTCTTGAGGCATTACTAGCACGCTATCGCTCGCGGGGATGAGCTTCACTCCCATGCCATCTAATTGACTAGCCGATAGTTTTTTCAAACCAGCATCCGCTAATTTGTGTGTGGTTTTTAAAGCGGTTTTGGCAATCTCTCGCTCGGAGAGTGGCCCCGTCTCAATAATCATTTGCAGCATCGAAATGGCGATGGCTTCGTCCTTTATCTCGAGCTTCGCCTTGCCCTTTTGGTAGCCCACTTTGATGCCGTCAAACGTGATGCTTTTCGCGCCCTCGGGGAACAGCGTGGGGTTGGCTTCAACTTGTGCAAACAGCGCTTCGTGTGCTTCGGTCATGCGCTTGACGCGCTTAGCCAATGCCTTTTGATGCTTAGTGCGCACCGCGTCAATTTCGGCTTGCACTTGTGCAGCTTGATCAAGCGCAGCGCGGCGTATGGCGGCGTATTCGCGGGTTTGTTCTTCGATGGTCGCTAAGGTGGTCATGGTTTGCTTTCTTTCTTTGCTTGGTTAATAAATTGAGTGATTGGATTAGCAGGTACGCTGGTGGGCGGCTCGCCTACGTCTAGGCTGATTTGCCCCAAGAGTTCAGGCAGCGCCATCTTGCGTAGGCGGGACTCGAGCCGCAGGCCGTGCATGGAGCGCTTGCGCAGATATTGGCAGCACTCTTCAATCTCATCAGCGGTTTGCGCGATGTAGTAGCCTGTGGCTGGCGTTGCGACTACGGCGATGCCGTCCTCGCGCAAATCACTCACCGCTTGTCGGATATCGCGCTGACTGACGTTGACTTTACGAGCCAAGGCTTCCACCTTGATGCCGCAGGCGCGACCTTTGTGTGCGGCGTTTAAATGCCACAGCGTCGCGCCTTTGATGAGGTCGGTTTTCATGCTGCAACACTCCCTGTGCGGACAGCCGCGATGGCGTGCTCCACGCGAGCTTCGTCAATCCCAGTCGCCACTTCGATGCCATCTGGCGTTAGTGCTAAGGTATTGCCGTTTTGGTCAACAAGACCGTCTTTTTTTAGCTCACGCGCAATGTCTTTGATGGCGGTGGTGGTCAGGCCACTTAAGGACGCCAAGCGGTAGGCCGTGGCCTGACCTTCCTCGAGTAAGTGCCACAGCACCGTGGGGCGTAGATAGCCTCTGTTCACGTAGCTCATAGAGACCTCAACCACTGGCTGACAAAAGCAAAGGTGTAGCCTGTCAGTGCGCCGCAAACGAATAGAAGTATTAGTTTTGCCGACCAGTACAGAAGGGCTTCAAGCAAATCATCGACTCGGCCTGTGTCACTCAACGGGCGCGGCAGCCCAACATGGTCTATGCAATCGGCGACGCTGGTGGGTTTGAAGGGAGTGGTTTTCATAAGGTGCTCCTTGATGTTTGACTTAGAGTTCTTTGATGACTGCATCCACCATGTCAGCGGTTACTTGAGGAGCGCCAAGGTCTGCGGTCATGTTCATGGCGGCTGAGAGCAAGTTGGCGACGGCAAGCGGATAGGCATCCGAGCGCACTTGGCTCTTGGCTGCGCCATAGGCTTTGCCCAGTTCTTTGTGCGAGAGCCTGCTCTCAAGCAAAGCCGTCACATCCTTATCTAGCACTTTGGTGATGTCTGCGCCCACGCGTTTGAACTTGTGCGCGAGGTAGTTACCAAGGTCGGCGTTGAGCGGTTCTAGCTCCACGCGCTGGATGCGCTGCGTGACTTCGCGCACATCGAGGTCAGTCTCGCTAAGTCGATGGCGTAGCTCGGTTTGACCGACGAGCACGATGGACAGCAGCTTGTTAAAGCCAAGCGTGATTTCGTGGAAACGTTTGAGGTGTTTGAGTGTGCTCTTGGGCAGGCAGTGCGCCTCTTCAATCATCAAGACGTGGCGGTTGCCCGCTTTGTAGCTCTCGCGCAACAGGGCTTCCAGCTGGATGTAGCGCGATTCGGTGTCGCGTTTGACCGATGCCTCGGGTGCAATCCGCTTGATGATGGCGGTGGCAATTTGCGCCGCCTTCATGGTCTTGCCCGTGGCATCGTCGCGCTCCATTCCGATGATTGAGAGCGGATTGATGTAGAGGTATTGGTGCTTGGCATCACGCTCAAAATGTGCCTGCGTGTCCATGCGCAGCGTGGATTTTCCGCTGCCCGATTCGCCAATCACCGCCAGCATTTGGCCGCTCTTGATGCAGTCGCGCAGCGCGGCGCGAACGTAGCGGTAATTGGCGTTGACGTAGATGTCGTCCGCGCTGTTGATGTCGGCAGAGAACGGGTCGCGCTGTAAGCCGAAGTGCGCCAGCGTGTCCGCCGTAAGTGTGTGTTTTCGCAGTAACATAGAGACTTCCTTTTTTTGACTACTTGGTTGAAAAACGTGACCTGCCCCTGCTTTTGGATGGGTCGGGTTGGTCACTGGGACAGAGCCTTCAAGCAGTAACGCTTGAGGGCTTTGTTTTTTGAAATGCGGGTACTCAACTCCAAGCGATGAGCGAACGCAGGCGGTATATGTTTTTGCCTCCACGCCCGCTGTAGCAAACAAATCAAATAAGGAAAACGAAATGCTGTGGCGACGATTCATATCCCTCGGCCACTCACTTCGATTGACCAGTTTGTTAAATGCGCCAACCGATAGCTCACAAGCCTTGGCGGCATGGGCCAGCTTGATGCCTTGTTTGTCCAGCAGCTTGCGAAGTGGTGTTTTGGTAGCCATTACTTGACCCTCCGAATGTGCGCACCTTGCGTATCGTTTGTGCCCGTGGCTGCCGCCTCTTGTGGATGCAGTACAGCCAACCACGCGTCTTTAAATTCGGCGATGTGGTCAAGGGTGCTGGCAGGCGCTGTGCTGCTTGGGAACTGCCCTGCAAGCCACGCATAGGTGTCTTTGCTGTAGTCATCGCCCAGTTCGCTGCGTAGCGCCTTGGCGAGCTGTACCAAGGGAATCGGCGCGGTGTCCACATTGCCTTGCATGGCACGAGCCAAATCAAGTGCTGGGGTATCGGCTTCTTGCGCTACGCGTGGCAAGCGGATAGGCAGTTCTTTTCGGCCAAGATGGCTGTGTGCGCTAATAAACAGACCCGCTTCTTTGAAGTGCTCAAACGGTTGCACGTTGTTGTGTCTGCCGTCCTCAAGCGTGTTGCGGTTACTGTCCGCGCCATAAGTTTGCTCGGCAATCACCTTTGTAGCCTCGCCCGCCATGCCCAGCGGCGCAGACTTGTATTCCGCCCCGATGAGGGCTGCGGACATTGGTCGTCCGAAGCCGTCGAACTGATGCTCTGGTGCGACTTGAATCATTAGCGGCTCTTGGCCTAACCTGTCCAGCTCGATGCGTACTGCGTTGGCGATGCCGCCTACTGGCAACAACATAGGCACGACGCGCACTTTGCTGCCGTTGGCAATGTCACGCGCCCAATTGGTGAGGTCGTAACTAAGGCTTTGTTTGGCCTGTGGATGTGCAAAACTGATGCGTAGGTTCTTGACGCTGCGCAGCTCCTCGCGTGCCGTCATAAACCATGCGCACACCTCTCGCTCGGGCATGGTGATGAGCTGCTCGGCATTGATGGTGTGCCACAAGTCATCACGTACAAACGAGCCGCCCATGCGCTTGACCTGACAGTCCACAAACTTGATTGCGTTGGCGTTGTAGTCGCGCACCCAGCGCTCGGCAATTTCGTTAAGCTGCTCGACACTGGTGACAGGCTCATCGCGCAGGCGTGACTCTAAGTGGCGCTCAATAACGTCGTTACCTTTTTCAACGCCGCCTTTTGCCCAGCTGTGGCCGCGTGCGTGTGTCTCGTGTATTACGCCCAGCGCATCCAGCAGCTTTTGGATGGCGTGACTGGTGTTAGCGCTGCCCTTGTCCCACAGCAGCATCTTTGGTACACCATGCGATAAGCGGTGCGTTTGCTTGCCCCACGTGTAGAGCAGGAACTCGTACAGGCTATTTTGGTTTTCGCCAGCAGCTTCAAAGTAACGCACGTCAAGCGTCCCACTGGCGTGGTCGTAACGCACGTAGCGCCAAACTTTGAGTTTGATTTTGGCGAGGCCTTCGAGTTTATTTTTGTAAAACTCCTCCTCCAAAATGATCTTCTGCTTGCCGCCCATGTAGTAGATGACGCACAGCGACGGGTCAATCTGGTGGACGTGGTTGGGGTGCTCGGAGCGAAGTAGCCCCGTGTTGCGTGCCACCGCTTGGCTCTTGACATCTAGCTTGCGCTCGCGCAGCAGTTTGTTGATCGTTCCGCTGGAGACAGTGACCGAAAAGCCCGACGCATCCGCAATGTTCATCGCCACAGATGTAGGCTTGGTGGACTTGCCGTTTTTGCGCACCGATGCGTGTTTGCTGGCAGCGATAAAGTGCAGCGTATCGGACGGTAGGCTGGACGTGCCCGCATCCGAGCGGCACTTGCGGCCGCTGCTGTAGCCCACGCGTTTCAAGTAGTCGTACACGCGCTGCGCACTCCAGTTGTATTGCGCCGCGAAGGCTTCTACTAGCCCACGCTTCTCGCCATGACCTGCGCCGCGAATGTTGTCCGCAAGGAGCAGCATCAGGCGTGTGGTTTCGGGAGAGAGCGGTGTGGCGTGGCGCATGTCAATTTCTGTGCTGATGCTCATGCTGTGCGGCTTAAAGCCACCCGTCCAAGGTTTTGTCAAAGTAGTGCAACGATGCCTCTAATTGCTCTTTGGCTTGCTCTAAATCCGCCTTGATCTTGGTTGCCAATAACTTGCGGGCGTTGTGCAGCGATGGCTCTTCGTTTTCGGGGACTTCGACTTGTAAGCCCGCATCGATCACGTTTTTGATATCGCCCAACTTGAGCGCGATTTGCGTGACGGCGACGTGTTGTTGGTCTAGCAGTGGCTTGAATGCATCCTCCCAATTGGTCGGGGCGACAACCCCCTTTTTGTTCTCGCGAGTGAGCTTGTCAATCTTGGCGTTTTTGTCTTGCAGAAGTTTGTCGTTGGCATCGGCTTCGGCTTTGAGGTTGCGAGCCAATGCGCGGACTTCTGAAGCGCTCATGCGTTCGATATCGTCAATCTCGGCGAGGTTTTCAATCACGTCTTCGTCATGTGTGACCAATTCAAGAAATGCGGCCATGCTTTTTACCTGACTGCTAAGAAGTGACAAATTGGCACTTTTGGAAGTTTTGATTGCGGCTTGCATAAAGCGTGATGCGTTGCGGTACTCAAATCCCAAAAGGGTTATGCGCTGTTGGAACTCACCGTAGGGTGTGAGTTCTTTGAGTACAAGCAGGCGCTTGCCTAATTCCAAGCACGCCTCAACGGTTCTACGCTGGTAGAAGCGAATCTCATCTTCAAGTGCGCCTACGCTCAAGCTGCCGTCGTAGCCCAATTGCACTGCCACTGCTTTTGCGTTGTCGTTAGCGGCTACTTGCAATGCGTTCAATTCGATGGCGGCTTCGCCAGCTTTTGCGAGGCGCTCCTCATTTGCATTGGTTGGCACGATTGGCACGGCTTCAATTTTCTTAGGCATGGTTGTCTTTCTATATTTGGTTTAGGAATGGGTTGAGAAGGCGGCTTTTAGGTCTTCATGACGGCGCTCGGCTTTTGCGAAGTCGTTGAGCACACGCACGAACACCTGACCCATGCGCGGCGTAGGGTGAAACAGGCCGCTGGATTCGTCTTTGCGTGCCCAGCCGAATTCGATTAGGGACTGCATGGCGCGTGTGATAAAGGCGTTGTCTAGTTCAAGACCAGCCGCGAGCGCTTTGTTGCTAATACCTGTAACGGCGTAGCCTGCAAGCGCCTCGACGACGCGTAAGAGCTTGGTACCCGATTGCAGTTGGGTGGTTTCGGCGGTCATGCTGGCGCTCCCCCATTCCATACGCTTGGCCTGCGACCTGCTGGACGCTTGGGAGGGAAGATATTGCGCCCAACAATCTTGATAAGCGCAGCCTCAATTCGTGCGCTGCGCATATCGCCATGTATGACCTTGTACAGACTTGTGGTGCTAACACCCAAATGTGAGGCGATAGCGGCTTGTGTTGTGCCAGCCTTCACAATTTCTGCTTTAATTAGATTTGGTTGCATAAGATAAATTCCATAGAGTTAAATTGAATGTGCGTATTCTATGTTTATTTTATAACCATGTAAAGTTTAAGGATATATCATGCTTTCCGAAAGAGTCCGAGAGATACTGAGTAACGAGCGGTTGACCCATGAAGAGTTCGCGCAAGCCGTGGGAATGAATTTTTTGAGAGCGCGAAACATCGTTTCTGGAAGAGTTCAAAAACTCAAGCCTGAGGAGGTGCGGGCTATACGTGAGCGCTTCAAAATAAACCCTGACTGGATTGAGCATGGCAAGGGCAAGCGAGAATTGCCTGTTGGCCAAGGTGCGCTTAAGCAGGGGCTTGCTGCCATCGCTGGTGCGACGCGTGAGGCGCGTGGGCTTGGGCTTGATGCAAAAGAGGAGCGCGACTTAGAGCAGTTGTTATTCGCCGTTAAGACGGGCAACCGTGATCAGTTCATGGCGATGCGTCAAAGTCTGCAATTACAAAACGACATGATCTATGTACCGCGCCACGATGTGGCGGCATCGGCTGGCTATGGCGCACTGGTGGATAGCGAAACGCTGGTTGACTTTGTGCAATTCAAACGTGATTTTGTGACGCGTGTTTTGGGCTGCGACCCTGACCATGTGCTTGTTGCACAAGTTAAAGGTGACTCGATGCAGCCCACACTCAATGAGCCAGATTTGGTGTTGCTAGATACGCGCAAAAATACACCTAAGGTGGAAGGCGTTTACTTCATCTTGCGCGGAGATGTGCTCTTGGTAAAGCGGCTGCGCTACAAGTTAAAAGGTGACAGCGTGGATGTGATTTCGGATAACCATATCAAGTACCCGCCCGAGACCTTGACGCGACATGAGATGAATGAGCTGACAATTGTGGGGCGTGTGGTTTGGCACGCGGCCAAGTTTTAAGGTGCACACGATGATCTCTAAAATATTTATTTGTTCCGCTTTGCTGATATTTAATTGCTGTTCAATAGCTCAAACGCTAGGCGTAACAGGCAATGAATTTGTTTCTCGCTATAAGTCGTATGTGATTAGCAATCGTATTTCAAACGCTGCCATCGAAAAGATTGACGGGGATAAAAAGATCAGCACAATTGAGATCACGGCAGGCAAGAATACCACCATGATGCTTAAACTCGAAAATGCTGGTAGAGGATTGGAGGTTGCCACAGTGCTGACCATAACAATGACTGACGGTAAACGTAGTACCTCTCAGTTGGAGGATGGCTTTAAGTTATTAGCTGCATCGATTGCAGCATCCACGGGTATGGCGTATGAAAAAGCGATAGATTTGGTCGTGAGCATGTTTGCAGATGTGCGGAAAAATAAAGAGGCGCATCGAACTTTTAAAGACATGAAAATTTCATGGTTAAAACAAGGAGGTCTCGGTGTTTGGATATTGGTACAACCTTGTGAGCTTGCTGAAGTGCCCTGCAAATGATTGATGTCTTGCTCTGCTTGGTAATTGCCGTAACGGACGGCGATACGATTAAGGTGCGCTGCGGCAGCGAGGGCGCATACGAGCAGGTCAAAATTAGACTTGCCGAAATTGATGCGCCCGAGAAAAAACAACCATTTGGGGAGCAATCTAAACAATCACTTTCGCAGATGTGTTTTGGTAAGCAAGCTGAGATCAGGCCACAAACTAAAGATCGATACGGGCGTACGGTTGCGCGAGTAACGTGCGGCGGCGTTGATTCCAACAAAGAGCAAATTGCGCGTGGCATGGCGTGGGTGTACGTTAAATACGTCAAGGACAAGAGTCTCTATGCCGTGCAAAAATCTGCGCGTGACGCACACACAGGTTTATGGGTTGACCCTGACCCAATTGAACCTTGGAATTGGCGAAAGCGAAAATAAGCTAAATACGCCGATCTAATGTTCATTGGCTACGCTGACACCTGATCTGCCAGATCCTAGGCTTAAAAACGTTTTTGAAGCCCTCGTTGCCGCCTTTTATTCGTCAGTCGATTAGGAAAGTACTTTCCCTTACCAAAAAGGTGCTGCCCGCGCAAACTTGCGGGCATGGAACAAAACACCAACCCAGCCAACAAACCTACGCCAGCGGTCGTTAAAGCCTTCGAGTTTTTTAAGCCTGGCACTTTCACCGCCGTCAACGGGCAAACCTATACGTTTGACGCCGCCGCTGTGCGGGAGCTGGTGGACTCTTACCGCCCTGAGTTTAGCGACGCGCCGTTGGTGGTGGGTCACCCCAAGCTTACCTCGCCTCGCTTTGGTCGCGCTGAAAAATTGTTTGTGAACGACCAAGGCGTTGCCATGTGCGAGGCTGGCGGTCTCGTGCCCGAGTTTGCCGCAATGGTCAACGCGGGGATGTACCCCAAGGTATCGGCCGCTATTTATATGCCCAATGCCAAGGGCAACCCAACACCTGGCAAACATTACCTCAACCACATCGGCTTTTTGGGCGGCGTTGCGCCTGCGGTTAAAGGTTTAGAGATGGTGCAGTTTGCAGCCGCCGAGACGGATGACGGCATTGTGTCGTTTGGCGACTGGGATGACCGCGTAACCGCTGGCATTTTGCGCAATTTGCGCAATTGGTTTATTGGCAAGTTTGGGCAGGACGAAGCAGACAAAGCCATTGCCGAGTGGGGTGTGCAGGCGCTGTCGGATAGCGCCGCGCAGCCTGAGTCAAGTTTTTCAACCACTCCCACCACCCAACTTAACCCACAGGAGATAGATATGGATGCAGCACAACTTGCCGAGCTGACGGCTTTTAAGGCTCGCGAGGCCGATTTGATTGCCCGCGAGACGGCGCTTGCAAGCCAAGCCCAGCTTGCAGCACAGGCCGAGGTGACGAGCTTTGCTGAGGGGTTGATTGCCTCTGGCAAGTGGCTGCCTGCCAACAAAGATGCGCTGGTCGAGGTGATCGGGCAACTTAGCGAGGCCGATCAAGTTGCCCGCTTTGCCGCTGCTGACCCTGCCCATACCGCGCACGGAAAAACAGGCGCACAGCTGCTGCGCGAGATGCTATCCGCATTGCCCGTGCAGGTGAGCTTTGCCAAATTGCCCGACGGCGCTGCGGCTGGAACTGCCAACTTTGCAGCTCCCGATGGCGCGGCGGTATCCGCCGAGGGCTTAGACCTGATGGCGCGTGCGCAAGCGCACCAAAAAACGAATCCCGCCTTGAGCTTGATTGATGCCGCGATTGCGGTGCAGGCGCAGGGCTAACACCTTCTCCATTTGACGAACCACTATTTATAAGGAAACACACCATGTCTGCACAAGCCATCAATTTGCTGAATCTCTCCGTCACCAGCAGCGGAGCGCTCTCTAAGTATCGCGCCGTAACCCGCGCAGGCGCACACGCCGCTACTGATTTGTATGGCATTGCCAAGTTTGATGCTAGCTCCGCAGGGCAGGAGGTCACGTGTGCGGTGCTGGGCACGGACATCGTCGAGGTGGGCGCTGCCATTCCCGTGGGCACGCTTTATGTGATTGCGGATGCACTAGGCCGTGCGATTGCAGGTGGCGCAGCCAATGCTTGCCTTGGCAAGTTGGTGCGCGGACAAAGCGCAGCAGCAGCGGGCGAGTTGGTTGAGGTTGTACTGTGCCTCACGGTTTAACGCCGCGAAGCCCCCCATTTTTTGAAACTTATTTTTAACTGGAGAAATGCAAATGATGAATAACCAACAAGTCCGCGTGATTGACCCCATCCTGACTGACTTTGTGCGCGGCTACACCAACAACGACATGGTGGGCAGTTTGCTCTTCCCCCGCGTGGATGTATCTGCCAGCGGAGGCCAAGTGATTGAGTTTGGCAAAGAGTCTTTCCAACTCTATGACACGCAGCGCGCCCCAGGCGCAGCAACCAAGCGGATTGAGCTGGGTTACTTGGGTAAGCCGTTTGCGCTGGAGAACCACGCGCTAGAAGCGCTTGTGCCTTTTGAAAATATGCGCGATGCGCAGGCTGTGCCAAGCATTGATCTTGCCAAAGAGTCGCTGATGAGCGTGACTGAGGCGATGGCGCTCAAAACGGAATATGCGCAGGCTTCGCTTGCCCGCAACGCGGCGCTGTACTCGGCATCTAACAAGGTGGCTTTGACTAGTGGCAACAACTTGAGCACGGCAACCTCTAGCCCCAAAGCCTTGGTGGCGGCGGCTCGGTTGGCGATTCGCCAAGCCACGGGTAAATACCCCAATGTGATGATTTTGCCTGCGGGCGGTGTGTACAAGCTGGACTTGCACCCCGAGATTCGCGATCGCCTGAAGTACACGGGCGGCGGCAATGCCACCACCGAGATGCTTGCCAAGTATTTTGAGATGGACACCGTGGCCGAGGGTAATGCGGTGTTTGCCACCAGCAGCACGTCATCTATGCAGGATGTGTGGGGCAACGACATTGTGTTGGCTTATGTGCCTAAGAACTTCCGTGGTGTTCGTGCGCCGTCCTATGGCTACACGTACTCGATGCGCGGTCAGCCTAGCGTTAAAACGCCGTACCAAGAGTTCAACCGCGACTCGTGGGTTTATGGCTGCAAGTTTGAGCGTGCGCCTGTGATTGCGGGCGTTAGCGCGGGCTACCTCATTCAAAACGCGTTCTAAGCGCGTGCCAACTTCAATCGATATTTGAAAGATCAAAATTATGAACAAGTACATCGTTGAAACGCCCATGATGCTGGGCTCGGGCAAAAAGCAAAGCATTGCTGCCGTAGGTACGGTTGTCGAGTTGGAAGATGAGGACGCGCAGGCGCTTTTGTCTTGCGGCGCGGTGCGTAAGTCGGATGAGATGGTGGCGTGGGAGCTTGCGCAGGCGCAGGATGGAGTTGGAAAAACGCGGGAATCCGCTGGCGATATGACGGGTGCTGACCCTGCGTCACCTGCCAAGAAGTAAAGGCGAGAGTCTATGTCCACGCTTATGAATGCGATTGGCCCCGATGGCAAAACCGAGGTGCAAATCCGCTGCGATGCTGCTGGCAATTTGCTTGTGTCGTCTGGTGGCGCAGCAAGCTCATCAGGCGGCGCAACCGAGGCCACCTTGCAAGCTATTTTGCAAGCGCTCACCGTGGGCTCGCTCACCACCGCATTCACAGTTCAAAACATCGCCAACGGCACAACGCTTCAATTCACGCCCGCGCTGCAAGGCATTGCGGTAGGCAGCACTTACGTATTTGCCGTAACGGGTGCGCCTGCTGGCGTGGTGGTGACGGCAAGCACCAATGGCACGGCAAATGTGATTTCGGTATCCGTGCAAAACACCACGGGCACAAACATCACTACGCCGTTTTCGATCAATATTTCCGCTACCAAAAACTGATTTTTTAACCTGTCAACTACTAAACGACCAAAGGACTAACTATGACCCGCTCCACCTTCAAAACCATCATTGCCGTGTTCACCGCTGCCTTCGTGCTCGCCATTGGCAGCGCATCCGCGCAAACCGTGACTAGCACTTACCAGTACAGATCGTCAGTGCAAAAGTATGCTGATGCCGCATCGTTGCGGGCTGAGACCTATGCGCCCAAGCCTGCCGATTTGGTGCAGATTGAATCCATCAACGCCGCGCTTGTTTGGAATCAAACCAGTACCGCAGCCGACGACGGTGCAAACGTCATCAAGCAAACCAACATCGCCACTGGGCGGTGGATCAACTCGGCTTATAGCCAAATTTTTAGCGTGGCAGGCGTGGCAATCCCAGCGCTCGCCAACCAATCTTGCGCAACATTACAAGTCGCTGTGGCAGGCGTAATTGATGGCCGCAATGTATTGGTACAAAAAGCCGTTGGCAGCACTATTACCGCAGGCGTAACATTGCTAGAGACCATCAACACAATGAATAACGCCGTAGAGCTACAAGCCTGCAACAACACGGGCACGGCGACGGCTACGTTCAACATTGGCTTGATGGTTTTTCAAAAGTAATGCCATGAAGTTTTTTGTCAAACTTCTACTCGGATTTGCGCTATCACTCGCGGGCGCAATCGCGCCCGCGCAGACAGTCACCCAGGTTGGCACATGGAACTATGCGCCGCAAAGCAATATCTTTCTTTCGGTAAGCGGCGCATCGGGTCAGTCAATGGGAACGGCCTTTTCAACATTGGTCATGGGCACAGTTGTCTCTGCGGTGGGATTCCCTGCATCCAACTACAACACTGCCACGGGTATTTTCACTGTCCCGCAAACGGGCGTGTACCAAATCACAGGCACTATTCGATGGACTGATAACCAAGCGGCTGGCATTGGCTACGCTGTGGGTGTCCACTCCAGCAATGCCGATGGTTACTGGACGCTGTGGGGTGCCATCCCAACCACCAATAACGTACAGCGCAGAGCAAGCTACCCATACGTTCGAACGGACAAATTCAACGCAGGCGACCAGCTGCGAATGTTCACGTATGTGGATGGCTCAACGATGCCGATGTCGTTTGCGGCCATGCAAATTAAGCTACTGTTTTAGTGGCTGATACCCTACTTCATAGGCTCTAAAAATGTATATCACCGTACAAGACATGGTCAACGCCTTCGGGCAGCGCGAGATGGATATGCTGGCCGATCGTAATTTGGATGGCATATTCGAGGCGGAGGTTGTGCAGTCGCACATCGAGCAAGCCGAGGGGCAGATCAATTTTTCGGTCTCACAGCGCTGCGCTGTGCCCTTGGTTGCGCCGACGGCTGAAATCATTGGGCAGCTTCGCCAATGGGCGCTGGATATTACGCGCTTTAGGCTGGTGGGCTCTGGTGGTGTGACAGCAACCTCGGATGTTGACACTCGTTACAAAGAGGCCAAGGAGGACTTGGATAAAGTCATGTCGGGCAAGATGATGCTGTGTGCCCCTAGTGGTTTAAATGGCGGTGTTGGAGGCCTAGGTGCAGGCGGCTTGCAGCCTAATAATTTAACGGCTGGCGAGGCTGAGCCAATTGATGCCACGGATAGCTGCTGCCGCCAATGGGACATGGGGCGTGTACGCGACTTTACTAGCTTTGGTCGATTTTTTGGCAATAGGAACTCGCTGTGATTAGCGAGCTTGAAGATGGGATGATTGCGCGGCTTAAAGCTGCGTTTGGCATTGGCACAGGTAACGGCGGTGGGGCACTAGGCGCATCGCCGCTGCCCTATAAGGTGCTAACAATTGAGAGTTATGGCGGGCAGTTGGACATTGGCGATGATGGCCGTCCGCAAGGCAGTGCGGGTTTTCGGATGCCTGCGGTGTTTGTGACCTTTGGGCGACAGCGCCAAACCAAACGCGAGGGCGAGCGAACGGCTCGGCAAGTGCTGTCGTTTGTGGTGTACTGCGTGACCTACAACGCAAGGAATGAGCGCGCCACGCGCCAAGGTGACCCAAACAATGTTGGCAGCTTCCAGCTGGCCGAAGATGTGGCGCAGCTGCTCGCGAATCAAAACTTTGGCGTGATGGGCGTACAGCCTATGGTGCTAGAGGAGATTGAGGTGGTTTTTAATGCCAACAAAAATGATGGTGCAAAAGCCATGAGCGTAATGGCGGTACATCTGTCGGCAAGCTACCACATGAGCGCCAGCCGTAGCGATTGTGGTGGGGGCATCCCTACGGTGCAAGAGTTGCAAGCCATTGCCTCGGGCTTTTATCTAAAGCCGCTCACTAGCACGCCTAACGTGCCCGATGCGGCAGCGCTTGTGCCAACCCCAGCGTAATGAATTAGGAAAGCACTTTCCCTTACCAAAATAGGGGTGTGCCGTCACAGTAGAGGCTTCCAAGTCAACAGGGCTTGGAGGCCTTTTTTACTGGAGCACCGTATGCCTGAAGCCTTAGCAGAATTGAAAGTCAAAGCCGCCAGCGGGATCAAGTATCCGCTAGAGGGCTACCCCAATAAATACATCACGGACGAGTGCGAGCAAAGCGTACCTGACACCGCGTACTACCGCAAGGCCTTGATGGACGGCGATTTAGTGCTGGCTGATGCGCTAGTGCCTGCCGCGTCCGCTATGCCCGCTGCAAGCGAAGCACCACCCACCAACAAAGCTAAGTAAGGAGCTACCCTCATCATGGCATCTAAAAATATCTCGTTTGACACTATCCCTGGCAGCTTGCGCAAGCCGTTGACCTATGCGGAGTTCAATACCAAGCTGGCGCTGCGCGGCTTGCCTGCCAATTTGCAGCCTGTGTGCATCGTTGCGCCGCGTCTTGCCACGGGCACGATTGCCGCCAATGTGCTGACATCGGTCTTTAGCGATGCCGAGGCAGCCACGTTTGCAGGCGTTGGCTCGGTGGCGCACCAAATGGTGACGGCGGCTCTAACTGCCAATCGCCGTATCTCACTGAGCATTGTGCTGGTGGATGAGGCCTCAGGTGCGCAAGCTTCTACGGGCAGCTGTACGCTGGGCGGCACACCTACCAACAGTGGCACGTTGCAAGTCAAGGTGGCGGATTTTTTGTTTGAGCTGCCTGTACTGACTACGAGTACGCCCACCAGTCTCGCTGCGGATGTGGTGACCGCAATTGGACAGCGCCCTGAGCTGGGCATCACGGCGACTGCCAACGCTGGCGTGGTGACGTTTGCCGCCAAGGCCAAGGGGACATTAGGCAATAGCATCAAGGTGCGGTTGACCAGCACAGCGGCTGGATTGACCACGACGACCGTGGCGATGGCGGGCGGCTTGATTGACCCCGACATCACCAGCGCCCTGGCCAGCATTTTTTTGGGCAAGCACAAAATCATCATCACGCCGTTTGCCGATAGTGCCAACTTAGCACGATTGCGCACACATTTGGACAACGTCTCTAATAGTACTGAGATCAGGGGTGCGGTAGCGTGGTATGCGCAAACGGGCACGCTCGGCGCAGCGATTACCTCGGCGGCTGCGCTTAATAGTGGCCGCTTGTACGGTGCGTATTTGCGTAATACGGCAACCAACCCGTGGGAAGTTGCCGCTGCGGTGGCCGCAATGGATGCCTACGAGGAAGACCCAGCCAAGCCGCTCAACACCTTGCCATTGGCAGGCGTGGAGTCGCCTGCGGTGGCGGACTGGCTGTCCCGCGCCGAGCAGGAGAACTTGCTCTACAACGGCATTACGCCGCTAGAGGTGGGGCCAGGCAATACGGTGCAAATTGTGCGAGCGATTAGCACCTATACAGTAAGCGCCGCCAATGCGCCCGACATTAGCTTGCTGGATCGCACCACCATCAAGACGATGGACTACTTCCGCGAGACGGTTATTAACGATCAGCGCATCCGTTTTAATCGCGAAAAAATCACAGTCCGCTCGCAGCGCAATATACGCGAGCGAGCCATCGAGATTGCGTACCGCATGGAAGATCTAGAGATTTTGCGCAACGTCAAGCAGTTTGAAGTTGACTTTATTTGCGAGATGGACGCGCAAAACCCGAACCAAAGCAACATCAAAATTCCAACGCCCGTGGTGCCTGGGTTACACATTTTGGCGAGCCGTTTTGATTTGTATTTGTCCCTTTAATCGCAATTTAATTTCACGGAGCGCAAAAAATGGCTATCGAAAACAAAGAATACTGCGGCACGATTGTGATGCTGGTGGACGGCAAAGAGCACGAGTGCATTAGCGTGGACGCCACCACCAAAATCAGCAAAAAGCTGGTCAAAACCATGAACAGCAAATTGCGCAGCTTGGGCGGAACTTGTGGGGTTAAAGAGTTCGATCTCAAAATCCAAGTCCCCATTCCGTTAGATGGCGACGAGCCCGACTGGGAAAACATCGACAGCGCCACCATCACACTCTACCCCGCTTGCGGCACGAGCAGCAAGAGCGACGTGTACTACGGCTGCTTTAGTGTGGAGGTGGGCAGCAAGTACAAGGTAGAGGGCGAGGCTGTGCGCGATATCACGATGCACGCACTGGACCATAAACAGATTTAAGGTGAGATGCTATGAGTGATTTGTTGGCGCGTCTTAAAGCTGGTCGTTCTTCCATCGGCCGCGTAACCCTTGGTGCAGGCGATAGCGCCGTCGTGCTGGGGTTACGCTTGCTGCTGGAGAGTGATTATTTCCAAGCGGGTATGGATGCCAATGCCGCGTTGAAAGCTAAGGGTTTGACCTTTGACGTCGAGTCTGCCGAACTGTTTGAGAGCGAAAAAGCGGCGCAGCTGATGGCGCGTTTTTTGGTTGACCCCGACACGAGTGATCGGATTTGCAAAGATGCTACTGCTGTACGCGAAGCCTTTACGCGCGAGGAGCACGGCTTTATTGCGCAGGCGTACCTAGAGCACGAAAAGAAGTTCTCGCCGTCCGAGCGAACGCTCTCAAACAACGACATGACCAAGTTGATTGATGAGGTAAAAAAAACGCAGCTGACGACGTGTTTGAACAATTTAAGTTCACTCATGCTGAAAAAGCTCGCGCTGTTTTTGGCGTGCCCGCCTGCGAATTGACCAACGGGCAGTGGACTTATTTGTTGGGAATGCTGCTGGTAGTAAATCGCAAGCCCGATGAGGATGCTGGAGACGGCGTTAGCGAGGGGAAGGTGGTTCGGCGTGCGCAGAGGCGTTTAAGCGATCCAGTGCCGCAATCAAGCGGTCAAGTGCCCCAGTGAGAGCTTGCAAAAGCATGATGCAAAAGCCCAGCGGCCACCAACCGTTGGTAACGATAAATAGTGGAATAAGCGTCCAAAGAAATAACGTGAGCATAGGATCAGTTTAGCATGTCTAATTCAAATATGGTGCTGAGTTTGCTCATTAAGGGGGTGGACGCTGGCGCAACACTCGCCTTACGTGGGATAAATACTGGTTTAGGTGCTACACGCATTGGCCTTAATACGCTCAACACAAGTGCGCAAGCGACGACCCGAGGGTTTGTGGGGATGTACCGTGCGCTAAATGGTTTTTCTGAAATCGCAAAACTGACGGGGGGCTACCTTAGCGCCCAAGGCGCCATGACCTTTACCTCCAACGTTGTGGCATTAGAAAAAGCGATGCTTGGCGTGAAAGCCAACATTATGAGCGGCGTGGGATCTGCGCAAGAGTTGACACAGCAGCTAAATGAAGTGCGCAAGACGGCGAGAGACCTCTCCAATGTGACGATGTTCTCCGATACGCAAAATGTGGAAATGGTCAATCAGCTACTGAAATCTGGTGTGAAGCTGAAAGACGTGAAGGGTCACGATGGCGCTGCTTACGCAACGGCTTCGCTTGCGCAGCTTGGCGGCGTAGCACCCGAAACGGCTGCTGCACAAATTGGCTCGTTGGGCAACGCTTTTAGCTTTAAGTCGCCCAAGCAGTACAAAGAGCTTGCCGATCAAATCGTCCGTGTTGACGATGCGTCGTCGATGAAAACGTCAGATATTTTGTATAACTCGCAGTTGGTCAGCGCATCATCAGCTCAGTTAAAGATTGACCCTAAACGGATGATCGCGGCGCTGGGGTATCTTGATCCGCTTGGCAATATGGCTGGCACATCGCTCAATCGTTTTTTTGAAGGTCTTGGCGGAACGACAAAAGGCAAAGAAGCAGCGCTTAAAAAATCGGGCATGAACTTTTGGCAAAAGAACGCCGATGGAACGGAAACGCTTAAAGATGTTGGCGCCGTGATTGAAATCGTGCGTCAAAAATTTCGCGCCATGAAAAGTGACCGAGAAAAGTTAAAGCTTGGGCATAAATTATTTGGTGAGGAAGGCGGACGGGCGGCGGCTTTCTTTGCATCTAAAGAGACCTCGTTTGCCGAGTTTGAACAAGGCGTTGCCAAGGCCTCCTCCGCATCCGCAAAGATGGAGGTCAGTATGGAGGGCTTGGGTTCGAGTTTTGATCGCCTCAAAAATACCGCCTTTGCAGCGGCTGAAGACAACACAGCAGGCCTGAGAAAAGGGGCAACATGGGCGACGAACAAAGCTACCGATAGTATTAATAACGGTCATGGCGTGGCATTGGGCGTTGGGGTTGCAGGTGCGGCAATCTTGGCGCGATTAGCGTATAAAAAATTGCCAGGCATGGTCGCTAATTGGGCGGGCTCTGGGGCTAATCTTGCGAGTGGTGTTGCGCTGGGTAAGACCCTAGAAAAAGTTGCGGGTATTACCCCCGTTTTCGTTACCAATATGCCCAGCGGTGGCCTAGGCGACGGCAATAATAAACCGTCATTCGGAAAGGCTGTCGTTGATAACGCAGGAGGTATTGGTGCGGCTGCTACCGCTGCGCGAGGGGCAGCCGCGTTGACCGCGACAGGCGCTATTGGGCTAACTGCTGGCGCGGCTGTAATTGCCAGCGCTCCGATTTTGCTTGCTGGCGGGTATATGCAAGAAAAAATGAATAGCCCTGAAGGCCTACAAGAACGAATGACTGCGAGGGAAGAAAAGTTAAAAGAGTTAGCCCAGCTCATGCAGTATGAAAAAAGTGCTGGCAATGACAAGGCGGCAGCGCGATTGCAAAAAGAGTTTGATGCTGCTAATAAAGACCGAGAGGCTTTTTTAGAAGCCTTGAAAGAAAAAACTGACCAGCCTATTCATGTGCAAGTTGTGATGCCTGATGGTCGCGTTCTGGCCGAGGTTGTCAACGAAGTGACAGCGCAAAATTTTAGGAGGCGGTGATGACGATCCAGCTACGCAAGACCACCACCAACACGCTGATCCCCGCTAAATTTAGAGGGGTGGATATTGACGTGGTCAACACGCGCGACTCGATCCAGCGGGCGATTGCTGTCCACGCTTACCCTTTTACCGACGGCGCAGATATTGAGGACTTGGGGCAGCAAGAGCGGCATATCAGTTTGACGCTGGTGTGGTTTGGTGCTGACTATCAGCTCAAGCTGGCGCGTTTTTTAGCGGTGGCGGCGCAGGCGGGCTCGGGTGAGTTGATTCACCCTGTATTTGGCTCGGTCATGGCGCAGTACGTGAGCGGCGACATGACGCACGATGCCGACCAGCCCGAGTATTGCGAGCTGCGTGCTGAGTTTGTAGAGCACACACTGGGCACGCCGTCGTTTGACCAGTTCACGCTTGCCACGCAATTGGCGGTGCTGGAGCAGACGGTCGAGGCTGCGTCGGTAGAGGTGCGCGATAGGTATGCCAAAACGGTTGCCGCTGCCAAGCCCAAGCGGCTAAAGGATTATTTGAGCGCTATGAGCAACGCGCTGAACCGCATCAAAAACTTGGTGCGCGGTTTGAAGTCGGAGTTGGTGTACGGGCTTGGTCTGTCTAACTTTTTTGATGCGCTATCGTTTGCGAACGACATGAAGCTGCTGCTAAAGGGTGCGGTGGGTGAGTTGCTAGGGTCACTTAAAACGATTTCCGCTCTATTGGGTACGAGGGCAGGGAACGCTGTGGCTGTTAGCGGTGCAAGCAACTGGCGCACAGCCAGCACGGCGCTACGCGCTCCTTTGCTGACTAGCACAGACGCTGCTCCTGAGCCGCTACGCGTCCATGTGCAGCAGCAGCAAGCTTTGGCGCTAGCGCTGCTAGCAAGCGGACTTTTTGAAATTGAATTGCACGCGCCTAGCATGACCCCGCAAGATATTGAGACGGTAGCAAACGATGTGCGCACAGACGTGCAGGCGGCGATTGCGGCCACGCAGGCGGCGTACCCCCAGCTGTTGGATTCGCGCCCCATGACCGAGGGATTGAAGGCTGTGGCGGCGGGTGTGCAGGCGGCTGCGCTGGCGCTGATTCAGGTGCGGCCGCCGTTTATTAGCCGATTCGTGCCCGCCAATATGAACTTGATGTTACTGGCGCATCATTGGTACGCAGACGCAGGCCGCGCCGATGAGTTGCTGCGGTTGAATCCGCAAATTAAAAATCCTAATTTTGTGCCGCAAGGCAGTGTGGTGTATGGCTACGCCGTCTAGTGCTTTGTCGGAAGAGGTAGTGCTGGTAGTGGACGGCCGCGCGCACACGCGCTGGGAGCGTTACCGCATCGACTCGGATTTATTGACCCCCGCTGACGCTTGGGATTTGAGCTTGTGGGCAAGCCGCAGCGCGGGCGAGGATACGCTCCAGCCGATGCGCCTGCTACCCGACTATGTGACTGCGGGCGCTGAGGTGCAATTACTGCTGGGCGGCGAGCGGGTGCTGCGCGGGAGGATTGACTCCGTCGAGGAGACGCTGGATAAGTCCCAGCACACCGTGCAAATGAGTGGCCGTGATTTTGGTGCTGCGCTGGTCGATTGCAGTGTGCCGATGTTGTCGCTTAAAAATGCGACGCTAGACCAAATTATCAAGAGCGTGGTCAAGCCCGTAGCGCCATCCAAAATTGGCAGCTTTGGTATCGACAAAGTGGACTACCGGGCCAAGCTGGGCGCACCGCGTCAAACGGTGCATACCGAGCCAGGTCAAACGGTGTGGGATTGGCTGCTGGCAGCTTGCGAAGCCAACCAAGTGTGGCCGTGGTTTGCGCCTGACGGCACGCTGGTGATTGGTAGCCCCGACTACAGTAACGAGACCAATCCGCCCGCTGCTAATTTAGTGCTGCGAGCAGAGGACGGCGCGGGGAGCGCCAGTGGCAACAACATCAAGCGCCTGCACAGGCACAAGAGCATCCACAGCCGCTATACCCATATCACGGTATTGGCGCAAAGTGCGGGCACGGGGGAGGAAGGTCACAACGCGCTGGCGACGGTGCAAGATGATGACTTGCTGGCGGATTACCCCAGCCTTTACCGCCCAAAAACGGTATTGGACGGCAACGCGGAGAGTCAAGACCTTGCCCTGCGCCGCGCCAATAAGCTGCTGGCCGACAGCCGCATGGCGGGCGAGCGTTTGCACATTACCGTGGCGGGGCATCGCATCCGCACAGCCGACGGCAGTAAGGGCGGGCTGTGGCAAGCGGGGATGCGCGTGCGCGTGCTGTCTGAGCCGCACGGCGTGGACGATATTTATTTTGTGATGAAGCGCACGTTTGAGGGTGGCAGGCAAAGCGGAACGCAGACCGAGCTGGAGCTGGTGCTGGACGGCACTTGGTTGCTCAATCTTGCCAAAGTTAAAGGCAAGCGTAAATCGAATACGGGTAAGAAGAATTCGAAGTATGTCGCGCCATCGGGTGCATCAACGGGTGTGACCCCATGAATCCTCAGTTGATTAAGGCGCAAGTGGCGCGGGCGCTCTCGGGCATTCGCCAAGCGCTGCGGGGCAAGGTGTTGCGCGTGAGCGCGGGCACGCGGGTCATGCTGGCGCAGGTGGCAGGCTTGGCGGGCGAGACGTTTCAAGATGCCGAGGTGTTCCAGCAAGCGGGCTTGCGTAGCGTACCAATGGCGGGCTCGCAAGTGGTGGTGATCCCGCTCAACGGCGCAAGCGCCCACGGCATTGTTATTAGCTGCGCCAATGGTGCGCTGCACGTTGCCAATATGCAAGAGGGTGAGACCGCGCTGTTTAACGAGCGCGAGGGGCACTTTATCCACCTTAAAAACGGTAAGGTCATCCGTATGGAGGCCGATGTAATTGAGCTGGTTGCAACCACTAAGGTGCTGCTACAAACGCCGCTGGTGGACGCGACGGCGAAGATTCAGGCAGCAGGTGAAGTGCAAGACGCGGCAGGCACAATGACAGCTATGCGTACGGCTTACAACGCGCACGGCGGGCACCACGCCCCTGGCTCTGCGCCTGACCACGTGATGTGATTAGGAAAGCACTTTCTCTTACCAAATAAGAGCTTGCCGCGCACACTTGCGGGCATGACTACAGGCACAAACATCGGCAAAGGCGCAGGCGCTCAGACGGGTACAGATTTTGGCATTGACCCGCTCGCTGGCGACTACAGCGGCTGGGTGGTGACTGATTTGCAAAATTCTGTGTACCTGCGTATCACTACGCCGCTGGGCAGTTACTGGGATGACCCCGAGCTGGGCTCGCTGCTGCACACTTTGCAGCGCGAAAAAGATTTGCTACGGGTGAAACTGCTGGCCGAACAATACACGCGCCAAGCCTTGCAGCCGCTCTTGGATAGCCAACGCGCAGATAACATCACGATTGAGGTTGACGACCTCGAGGAGCTGGGCGGTACAGCGCGGCTGTTTATGCGAGTCAACGTTTACCAGCGCGGCGAGTTGGTTGCGCATTTTGCTCATCATGTGCAAGTGATGCAGGGGTAATGCGATGAGTTTTAAGACCCCCGTTTATGCCGATATCCGCGCTGATATTTTGGCGGACTGGAAATCCCTGAATCCGCAAATTGCCATTGGTAGCGACTCGGACAATTACATCCGCGCAGCTGGTTTTGCAAGCGCCGTTGAGGGGCTGTACCAGTACCAACAATGGGGGGTGCGCCAGCAGTTTGCAGATACAGCGGACTCGGACTATTTAGAGCACCACGCCGCTATGCACGGGATGACGCGCAAACCTGCCGTAGCGGCTACAGGCGTTGTGCAGATGACGGGTACAGCGGGGGCGGCGATTCCATCGGGCACGGCGTTTACGGTGGGAATCACGGCTTATGCAACAACGGCAGCGGCGGTGCTGGATGCGGCGGGTGTGGTGCAAATACCAGCGGCGGCAAGCGCTGGGGGGCTTGCTGGCAACCAAACAAGTAGCGTGACGGCAACACTTTCTAGCGCACCTGCTGGTGTGAGTACTGCCGCGACCTTAATCAGCATGACCAGCGGCGCAGATATTGAGGGTGACGCATCGCTCTTGGCGCGGTATTTGGATTTGCTACGCCAACCGCCGCGCGGTGGCAGCAAGTCGGATTGGAAGCGATGGGCGGAAGAAGTAGCGGGCGTGCAGCTGGCGTATGTGTATCCGCTGCGCTCGGGTCTGGGCACGGTAGATGTATGCGTGACGACTAGCACGGGCGTGCCAAGTGCCCAGCTCTTGCAAGCGGTTTATGCCCACATCGACCCCCTGCGCCCTGTGGATGTGGCGGCTTTTAACGTGATTGCGCCAATCCCGCTGTCGGTGGCGGTTAGTGCCCAATTAACGCTTGCTAATGGCTACACGCTGGCAAGCGTATCCTCAGCCGTGAATGCGGCGTTAGCAGCGTATTTTGCGGCGCTTGCGCCTGGCGATGCGGTAATTAAAAGCAAGCTGGAAGCCTTGATTTCGGACGTGGACGGCGTGCTGGACAGGGCGCTATCGAGCCCCGCAGCCAACATCACACCACTGGTCAATAACACGCAAATTGGCTGGGCAGTTTTAGGTGCTGTGAGTTTGACATGAGCTGGTCTCTCCACGCCGAGTTGCTGGCCAATTTGCTGCCGCCCGTGTCGTATGACCGCAAGGGCGCGGCGATTGGCGCGGAGCTGGAGGCGCAAGGCCGTGCGTTAGACCAAGTGCAGGCCAAGGCGCTGGCAATGGCAAACGCCTTGAGCCCACTATTGGCAAGTGATGAGCTGCTGGAGGACTGGGAGCGTGCCTTGGGCTTACCGCCTTGCCCTAGTGCGGCGCGTGCGCAGCGCATGGCGCGGCTCTTGCTCAAAATTAATATGGGGCATGGCGATCAGTCCAAGGCGACTTTTATCTACCTTGCGTCGCTGTTTGGCTACACGGTCACGATTACCAACCGTCAGCCGTTTATCTGCGGCTACGGCCAGTCGCGCGTGGGCGTGACCCCCTTGGCTGGCACATGGGTGCGCTATGTCTGGGATGTGCGCGGCCTGCCAACACCCGCCCCGATTGCCGCGTGCGGACTGGGACTTGGCAGCGGTCAGTTTATTGACCACTTCAGGGCGGGCATCCACCGCGTGGGTGTGCATCCGCTGCTGATTCGGTACACGGGCGACACGATCCAAGATTTGTTTGAGTGGCTCAAACCCGCGCATACCAAGGTCAATTTTTTATGAGGATAACAAGATGCAAAGACTAGACTCGACATTAAACAGCGGCTCGACCGCTTATGTGGATGGCAACGCCACCACAGGCGCAGGCGGAACGGTGCTGCAAGCGGCGGCTCTCAACGCCATCCAAGAAGAGCTAGCCACCATCGCGCTAGACGGCGGCGGGGTGCTTGACCCTGCTAACAACGGGCAGGTGCTGGCGCGGATTAAGGCGCTGATTGCCACCAAACAAGGCAACTACGCCGCAGGTGCAACTGGCATCACGGCAAACAAAACCCTAGCCCTTGCCGACGCGGGCAAGATTTGGAGTATTGAAGCCGCAGGTCTCGCGGTGACACTGCCTGCCGCGAATACTGTGCCAAGCGGGACAAATTTTGTCATCCAAAAGCGTAGCGGGATAAGCGCATCGGCCACGGTAACAGCTGGCGGCGTGACCATCTTGGCGCTTGAGACCTATCACATCAAAACCGTCACGCTCACATCGGATGGAGCAAGCGGCTACACCGCACAAGAGGCGGGGGCTAATGGCGGGTTTGCGTCAGGATCAAATGCAAATGGGTTTTGGAAGATCGAGCCTAATGGCATGATGACGCAATGGGGCTTCCGAGATTTTGGAGGGGCAACTGCATACAACGCAAATGTGACATTCCCGATTGCCTTCCCCAATTCTGCGCTTCTTTTCCTCGCTTCTTCGGGGACTGCCACCGCAGATTTTGATAGTAGCCCATCCTACCGCACAGACACAAGCTCAGTCACGCATGGAGCGGCAACAGTAACAGGTTGTACGGCGCAATTATTTGCGAGCAACGGCGGGAATGGGCGACGTATGCAATGGCTTGCAATCGGCCGATAAAAAGGACAAAAAAATGACATCAATAACAAAAACACGTTTCAGCAAAACCACAAAATGCCGCTACCCTTTTGAAATCCACTACCCAACCCTGCCCGCCGACATCGAAGAGATGGAAGAGGCGGATGTGGCGGCCTATTTAGAGGCCAAGCAAGCAGCGGATGCGGCTGCTCGCGCCGAACTCCCCGAGACGCTTATCGCCGCCGCGCGCGCCGCCAGGCAGGCTGCCCTTGCCGCGATTACCGTCACCACGCAAAGCGGGAAGACGTTTGACGGGCATGATTCCGCTCGCAGCAATATGTTGTGCGCCATCACGGCTGCTGGCTATGTCAATCAGACATCGACCGCATGGCGCATGGCCGACAACAGCGTGGCGACGGTAACGCTTGCCGAGGTTCAGGAGGCTTTGACGCTGGCAATTACCCGCGTAGGCGAGATTGTGGTGGGCGCAGCATGACCGCACTTGACTTAGCAATGTGGTTTGGCTGGTCGCTAATGGCACTTATCCCATCGTTGGTCGGATTGGCGCTGTTAGCCGCCTTGGTCTTTCGCGTGTTAATTCCTGCGGCTAAAAAGTACCAAGCAGTTAATTTTTTGATTTTTCCGTGGGCGCTTTTGATTTGGTTTTATGACGTGGCATTCAACGCGCTCTACGGCTCGCTGCTGTTTTGGCAGTTGCCATTTTTGGTTGACCCGCTGCGCGATCGGCGCTGCCTGACTTTGAGTGACCGCTTGCAGATGCTGGTGCACACGCAGGGCTGCGGCACGTGGCGCTATCGGCTGGCGGTGCGCTTTGCGCGGTGTGTCAATCGGATTGAGCCACACCACATTTACGGAGTCACGTAAAAAAAACAGGGCGAGGGGTTTGGGCGCTGTAACGCCTTCGCCCCCCGCTACTTTGCCGTAAATAACTACGGCTTTCACCGAAGACCCTGCTACCTCATGAGGTAGGGTTGATTGTAGAAAGCCTATGATGGATTCGATTAGATGCGGCCAATGCGCCAAAAAACTGGCGGCTGGCCAGTATGTTAGTTTACAAATTAAGTGCCCGCGCTGCGGGACACTGAACAGTTACAGCACCCCGAGTGCCACCCCACCAGAGCGGCTTAGATCGTCAAACTCAACCTTGAAAGACGATACCCATGCCAATCCGCAAATCAAAACCAAAGAGCCAAGAGCCTAAATCACCCCTCGCGTGGGTGGGTGGCAAAAGCCTGCTCACGTCCACCATCATCCCGCTGATACCGCCCCATACCTGCTACGTGGAGGTGTTTGCGGGCGCGGCTTGGGTGCTGTTTAGGAAGCCAGAGAGCAAATCCGAGATCATCAACGATATTAACGGTGAGCTGGTCACTTTATATAGAGTGCTGCAAAACCACAAGCAGGCGTTTGTGGACTACTTCGCTAATTGGCTATGCACGCGGGCGGACTTTGAGCGGCTCAAAGCCATCGACCCCGCGACGCTGACTGACATCCAACGGGCAGCGCGGTTCTTTTATCTGGTGAAATTGAGTTTTGGAGCTAAGGCGACGGGGCAAACGTTTGGCGTGGCTCGCACGACCAAGCCGAGGCTTAATTTACTCGAGCTGGACGCTGACCTGGAGGCCGCGCACAAGCGGCTGGCGCGGGTGTTTGTCGAGAATCGCCCCTATGAGCAGCTCATTAAGTTGCACGACACGCCTGCGACGTTCTTCTACCTCGATCCGCCTTACTGGGACTGCGAGGATGTGTACGGCAAGGGTTTGTTTAACAAGGATGATTTTGTTCGGCTGCGCGACCAGTTGGCTAAGGCCAAGGGCAAGTGGATGGTGAGTATTAACGATGTGCCTCAAATTCGAGCGTTGTTTAAGGATTTCAACATCCGCGAGGTGGCGACGATGTACTCGCTCTCGGCGGGTGCTAAAAAGCCTGTAACCGAGCTGTTGATCTCTAACTACGAGTGGCCTGCGCTGCCCGCCCCATGACGACTGTCTGGTGGGCGGTGTGGTGGTGGCATGCAGCGCAGTTGTATTTGAGCGACTTGCGCGGATTGCCCTTGAAATTTGGTTGCAACAGAGCGGTACTGGGTAGGTCGCAAACATATATGAAAGGACAACGACATGAAACGCTACACAGAACTCGAATGCATTCACTTTCATTTAAAGGGCTTAGGCCGCGTAAACCCGCTCAGCGCTTGGCTGACGTAGCCAAGTGCGCAGATTGGGCGCGTCTTGCAGGAGTTGAGCTTGAGCGGCGGCGTAGTGGGGTGCTGCGCGGCTTTACAGGCGCTGGAGTGACTTGGCGTATAGCTGACTAGCCTCAATAAAAAACCGCCTAGGGTGACTTAGGCGGTTTTTTTGTGGGTGAATTGTTCTCTAAAATGATTTTTATTTGTGTATAGTGAAATGCAGCAATGCAAAATTTATCAGGCAAAAAATGCGCTATTTATCGCGGCTCGCTTCACCACAGCGTTGCGCTCGACAAGGTTTGTAATGAGTGGCTCAAATACAAACTTTGCGGTTTGTCGCATGATGGTGATGCCTTGGTGATGGACGGAAAATAACATGGAACTCCTTTTTGATTGGAGTACCTTCCTCGCTTTTGTTTTTTCTGTCAATTTTTACGAAGCGAAGCCCCTTGGGGGGCTAGCATGGGGGAATGGGGGTGCTTTTTCGCCCCCCTCTGGGGGGCTGTTGCGGGTGCGAAGCGCCCGACTTGACGTAAGGTTGGAAATTAAATACGCTTATCCTTGAAAGCGTATTTAATTCACTAACGACCTTATGGCATAGGTGTTTTGGATGATTTCTAGACACTACTCTGGGGGGTGGTTTACCTATGCAAAAACGCCGATATTTCAAGCCGAAGGCTTTATTTCGATAAAGGCACGTGCCCACTTTAACCCTACGCCGACCATAGCTAGGAATGCGCTTAACGCTATCAAGAACCACGAAATATCAGATTCAACTAGCCCTTTCCTATGCATGTCTAGATACGCTCCGTTTTCGACTCGGCTAACAAAATCAAGCTGTCTGGCTATGCTTGTAAGTTGATTCGACAATTCAGGAAGATTTTTGACTTGCACAGCCATTTTCTTGAACTCATCCTTAGCGCCCCACCAGTCCACAAAATCTTGCGATTGATCGATAAATTTTGCATCGCCAGCGTTGATAAGATTGATCGATACATCGCAAAGATGATCTAGCGTAGCCGATTCTAAAATGTCTAATTTAGGGCTGACGGGCAAACAGCGCTGCATAGTGAAATGCATAATTTCGACACGTAATAAACGGCGGCTTTCATTCGTCTGTTTTTGAACGTATCGTATGTCCGCGTCAATTTTGGCACGCGCTGCGAAAGTTACCAAACCAATAATCCCCACCGATACTAAGACCTCTGCGAGCAAAGTCATAAACTGTTTGTAACGATCTTTGCGTAGGCTAGTTAAACGCCTCATGAGCAAATAACTTAAAGCGGCCACCACAATAATTAGGCTCATTCCTACCAGCATTGCCCATTTTGGACTGGCTAGCTGCCACAAAGGCTCTATTTCTATGGGCATAAATTCTCCAATTGGGCGGTTGAAAGCTTATGCGTTATGCTTTTTGTAATCATTGAAAATTCGACATCAAAACTCAATAACAACCTTATGGCTTAGGTATTTTGGCTCGCAACTTCTCGCGGTCATCCTGCATTTTCCAACGTTTCAAATAGGCGCTAAACGTTGGATCAGGCAAGCGGATGGATTCAAGATTCAACGGATACGCCAAGCGTCCCAGCGTTTCGGCTAGTGCCTGTAAGCCGACATCGTGGGTGTAGGTCTGAAAGTGAACCCCTTGGGTCTCGCTGCTATGGCCTGCAATTTGTTTGACGTGTGCCGCGTTTGCGCCTGTGGCGTGAAGGCGGGTAATCACGGTGTGCCTGAAACTGTGGAACACTTTGTGATGGTCCTGTATTTTGCAATCGTCTAACCAATTGCTGAATTGCACGCCTACGTTTTTACCGCGTCCGTTAGCGCCGTCTTTAAGGTGCGGAAATAGGTAGGTGTGCCCTAGGGCTTGAATGAAGTTACCCCGATTTCACGGACACTTTGTCGATAAGACAGAAGGAGTCCGAAATGCGAGAGAAGAACAAGCCGTACCCAGAGCAATTTAGATTGCAAATGGTCGAATTGGTCAAGGCGGGGCGCAAGCCCCGCGAATT
>JAVKLS010000006.1:0-97056 GCA_031538565.1 Burkholderiaceae bacterium | reverse complement strand
TTATGTCCCGCCCCGCAATCTGGGCCGCAAATATCTGCCAAATCCGCTACGGGCTTCGCCCTTCGCTCCTTTGGCAGATATTTGCAAATGCGGACAATTCATGAGCTCTAAAAGCGGACAAGTCTATTTACTTGCAACACGCCTGACAAATAGTTTTGCAACCACAGCACGCAGCTTAGCGTTTTGGCATCCGTAATTGCGCCGTCTTGCCTAGCCCTGCACCATGCAAAACACGGTAGCAGCACTTGTGTACCAGCCACCGCGTCAGCGGTTTAGCTCAACATCGCCCAAATTACTGACCGGAACGCACTAAGCGCACACGGAAGGCACTGCCAGCCGCACTACCGAGCCCAGGGACGGTGTCACCGCGACCGAAATGGATACTCCATGCGGTGTGGTTGAGGAGAGTCGCCACGGTCGAAGACGACCACGTTTCATTAGGCGGCGTTGCAGGAAACCAAGTGGTGTTGATCGCGGGCTCGAGACAAGCCAATTCGGACAAGCTGCGCAGCTCGGCATAGTTGGGCGCACGCCAAGCGGTAGCGCCAAGCACTGTGCTTTTGCTCGCGGTGCGCGCAGCATCAAGGGCGTTTTGCCACGTCAGGCTACTGGCTGTACCCGTACAGGTGGCGCCGTTCCAACTCATGCCCACCACGCAGCGTTGCCATATCAGCCCCGTCACCTTGTCGCGCACTTCTGCACCGCTTGAACCCGTCACCTCGTCGTAGCGGCTGTCAGGGCGTGTCAGGGGCATTTTGTCATTGCAGACGGCTTGCGCTACGCCGTTGAAGACAACCAAGCCGGTCAATCCTGCCAATAACCAAGCCCTGCGTATGCGGCGTAATACTGCTGCTTTATGAATTGTGTTTTTCATACGAGTTTTCTCCTTGCAAAAATGGAATACCTATGGTCTGGTGGTGTACTGCACCCTGCAAGTTTGGCGCACTCATGACCTAAAGCCAAAGATCAAAAATCACCTCCTGGAACGCACCAAACGCACAGGGCGTTCAATCTCCTTACCATCGCTGAATTCGCCGCTGCCTTGTTTGTCGAAGTAAGTGGACCACGCGTTGGCGACGTTACCCGCATCGGACAAAGACGACCACGTCCAATTTGATGACGTGTTGGGGAAGTAGCCTGTGTCAATGGCAGGATCAGTAGCGCTGCCTGCGTGGTGCAAGCTGCGCAGCTCGTCCACCGTGGGCATACGCCAGTCTTTTTTGCCGCACAGACCTGCGGTATTAACTGCCGTCACATAGCTTTGGGTGTTGCACTTATTTTCGTCCGCTACGCCCTTGCAGACGCTGCCGCCGCCTTCAGTACCTGCGCTGCCGCCGTTGGTGGCGCTGTCTGGGTTGTACCAAGTGTAGGTGTGGTCCATGTGGCGCAGGTGGTTGGCATTGTTGCGTTTGACCTCCCACACCAGACCCGTCACGTTATCGCGCACACAGTCCCACTGAGTGCCTGCGGCTTCTGTGCCGCTTTCGCTGTAAACACCGTCTTGCTTAGCTAAGACTCTGCCGGTGCTGCTGACTTTGGTGAAGTCAAAGCCCGCCATGCCGCCGCCCACTTTTTTGAGCGTGCCTGCCTTGGCCTGTGCGTCGCGACCAAAAAACGCATCTTGCTGTTGACCCCATAAATTACCAACCCAATTGACGGCGTTGCACACCACGCCGCCGACCCAGGTGTCGGCGGTGGTGATGTTCTCACTGCACCAGTCAATGCCCGTGTCGTTGAGCAGGCCTGTGGCCTTGTCTCTGCTGACGCAATTCACCACCACGCTGGTGACATTGGTACTGATCGCTTTGCCCGTGGCGTTGCTAACGCTGCACGTTTGCCAAGCCGACTGAACGTCTAAAACTTTGACATCGTAGCTGTCACCAGGGGCAATTTGCTTTGCAAAGGTAAATGAGCCGTTGGCACTGCGCGTGAGGGTTTCTTTGCCGCTGGTCAACTGAAGTACCTCACCCGCATCCAAGTCGCTGACTGTGCCGCCGAGGGAGTATTTGCCAGCAACCTGGGTGTCATCACTGCAGCGGCAGACACTGCCAGTTGCACCACCGCAAGCCTCCAGTAGCAAGCAGACCTTACCAGCTCCACCACCGCAAGCCGTCAGTAGCAAGGCGACGGTAGGGATGAAAATTTGAATAGCGCGGCGTAATCGATGGCGAACGGACATGACAAAGTCTCCTAAGCAACTGAAATGAAAAATCGGTAGGATTTTAATTGAGCGATTCTAATTCTGCCAATCAAGTCGCCAAGCGCCCGATAAATAGTTTTGCAACCACAGCACGCAGCTTAGCGTTTTGGCATCCGTAATTGCACCGTCTTTGCACCAAGCGATGATTTGCGCGGGCGTGGCACTTAGCACATCTAAAAATTCTTCGCTGTCCAACTGGCGAACGCCTGCCGTGAGCCCTTTGGCAAAATAAATGTGAATCACTTCGTTGGTGTAGGCGATGGCAAGGTGCATCTTGCCTGCATAGGCCCACTCGCGCGCGGTGTAACCCGTTTCCTCTAACAACTCGCGCTTGCCGCACGTCAGCGGCGCTTCACCTGCTTCGAGCTTGCCTGCAGGAAGCTCCAGCATCACCTGCCCGAGCGGATAGCGGTATTGACGCTCTAGCAAAACTTCGCCGTTATCTAACAGCGCAATCACCACCACCGCACCAGGGTGCACAATGTGTTCGCGTGTCGCAGTTTTACCGTTTGGCAATTGCACCGTGTCTTGCAAAACGCGCAAAAAATCACCTTGATACGCCAGCTTGCTGCTGACGAGGGATTCAACCAGATGCGCGTCTTGCTTTAATGCCAGACTCATGGGCGACGCAGCAAATAGCGGTAGACAAACCCAGGAAAGGCAAATGTGACAAACATGGCAAAGGTGATGGCATAAAACTCCCAGCCTTGACCCGTGGTCTTGCCAAGATAGGACTCCAGCCCAAAGCCAATGGTGCCAACCACGCCATACGCAACCACCAACATCGCTAAGCGCAGTAACAAGCCAATCGGTTTTTTACCCTTGGCGTGCCCAACAAAAAATGGCAGATTAGCAGCCAGTAGCGCCAAGCCAATGACCCCGCCAGCGTAGAAGCCAGTGTCCACGTTTGTGCAGTTAGTTTTTGAGCATGGCGGTGATCGCGCCCAAGCACAAATCCATTAACCCGCTAGGCAGCAAGCCCAGCGCCAAGAGCAAAGCGGCGTTCAAGCCCAGAACAACACGCACATCGCTGGCAGGCGTAATCGCTACCGTTTGCGTGGGCGGGTCAAAGTACATCACCTTAATCACGCGCAAGTAGTAAAACGCGCCAACCAAGGACATCGCCACCGCAAAAATGGCAAGTCCAATTAGGTGCGCAGCGCCCGTGCTAATTAAGGCTTGCAGCACCGAGAGCTTGGCGTAAAAGCCGACCAAGGGCGGAATGCCCGCCAGCGAAAACAAGCCCGCAGCCAAAACACCTGCATACATCGGACTGCGTTGGTTAAGTCCCGCAAAGTCGCTTATTTCTTCGCTTTCAAAACCCTCACGCGATAAAAGCAGCATCACGCCAAAGACGGCAAAAGTTGTCAGCACGTAGGTCACGACGTAGAACATAGACGCGCTGTACGCATTGGCTGCACCTGCAACGCTTTTGCCCACAACGCCCGACATCAAACCCAGCAGCACAAAGCCCATTTGCGCGATGGTGGAAAAAGCAAGCATCCGCTTTAAGTTGGTTTGCGCAATGGCGGCTAAGTTGCCAACGAGCAAAGAAGCAATCGAGAGCAGCATCAGCATTTGTTGCCAATCAAAGGCAAGAGGCCACAAGCCCTCTATTAGCAAGCGAATCACAATGGCAAACGCCGCCAATTTTGGCGCACCACCAATCATCAAGGTAATAGCCGTGGGTGCGCCTTGATAGACATCGGGAACCCACATATGAAATGGCACCACGCCGAGCTTAAATGCCAGTCCCGCCACGATAAATACAAGTCCAAAAATAAGCAGTTGATGTTCTAACTTGCCCGTCGCAACAGCATGAAAAATGGCGCTTAGTTCTAGCGAGCCCGTGGCGCCGTAAATCATCGACAGTCCGTAGAGCAAAAAACCGCTGGCGAGTGCGCCCAGCACAAAATATTTCATGGCCGCTTCGGTTGCTACGGCGTGGTCTCGTCGCAGCGCCACCAGCGCGTAACTGGACAACGTGAGAAGCTCCAGTCCCAAATAGATAACCAGCAAATGATTGCCATCAATCATCACGTACATACCCAGCAAGGCAAACAAGGGCAGCGTAAAAAACTCGCCACCTAATCCCTCTTTGCCTATGCCGTCGCGTCTATGCCCATCGTTGCTTGCGTCCAAGCCCAGCATTCCTCGCGCTTGTGCATACGGACGACCGTAAACCAAGGCGGCAGCCGTCGCAATAGTGGCAAAGCATTTGAGCCAATTTCCCATCGGATCGCTGACCATCATTCGGTTAAATCCGTACGTCGTGCCGTAGTCAGCCGCGTTCGCTAGAAACAAAGCCAGCGCAAGCAGCATCACCAAACTGAGCACATAGGTAAACGTGCGTCCTGCATTTTTTACGCCCAAATCAGCCAGCGTAATGAGGCAAATGGCAACCAATAAAAAAATCTCTGGCAATACAGGAACAAAGGCAATCCAACTGAAGGTATCAATCATGGCAAATAGTCGCTTTTTATTTCAGTTTAGTTTGGGCGAGGTGGGCAAGTAAATCGGTCACTGATGTATCCATGATTTGCGTAAACGGCAGCGGATACACGCCCATGTACAGCACCGCAGCAGCTAGTGCGCCGAGGATAAAAAATTCGCGTGAATTAATGTCGGATAGCGCTTTGACATGGTCATTGGCAATGGATCCCAGATACACGCGCTTGAACATCCAAAGCGTGTAGGCCGCCCCAAAAATAAGCGCCGTGGCGGCTGCCATGCCAATCCAGAAATTGGCTTTCACACTTGCCAAAATCACCATCCACTCGCCAACAAATCCTGCGGTAGCGGGAAGTCCGCAATTAGCCATAGCAAAGAACAGCGCAAAAGCGGTGAACTTGGGCATGACGTGAATGACGCCGCCGTAGTCGGCAATTTGACGCGAATGCATTCGGTCATAAAGAACGCCAATCCCCAAAAACATCGCACCCGAGACAAAGCCGTGGGCAACCATTTGCACCAAGCCCCCTGCCATACCCAGATCGAGAAAGATAAAAAACCCTAACGTCACAAAGCCCATGTGCGCTACGGACGAGTACGCCACCAGCTTTTTCATATCTTGCTGCACCAACGCGACGAGTCCCACATAGATCACAGCAATGAGCGACAGCGCAATGATCAGCCACCCCCAGTGATGCGCGGCATCGGGCGCAATCGGCATAGAAAAACGCAAGAAACCATACGCACCTAATTTCAGCATGATGGCAGCCAGCACCACCGACCCCCCTGTAGGCGCTTCCACGTGGACATCGGGCAACCACGTGTGCACAGGCCACATAGGAACTTTGACGGCAAAGGCGGCAAAGAAGGCAAAGAAAATAAGTGTTTGCTCTTGCAATGTGAGCGGCAGTTTATGCCACGTGAGGATGTCGAAACTATTGCCTGCGGCGTTGTAGAGGTAAATCAACGCAATCAAGGTGAGCAATGAGCCTAGCAGCGTGTAGAGAAAAAACTTAAACGCCGCATAAATTTTGTTCGCCCCGCCCCACACGCCAATGATGAGGTACATAGGGATGAGTGTGGCTTCAAAAAAGACGTAAAACAGCATTCCGTCTAAAGCGCAAAAGACACCAATCATCAACCCCGACAAAATTAAAAATGCTGCCATGTATTGATTGACGCGCTCTTGTATAGACTCCCAGCTGGCAAGCACCACAATCACGGTCATGAAGGCGGTCAGAGGCACAAACCAAAACGAAATGCCGTCAATGCCAAGGTGATAGTTGACGTTAAAACGCGCAATCCACGGCGCTTTTTCCACAAACTGCATGGCTGAGGTGCCAAGCGCAAAGTCACCGTACAGCGGCACGGTTACCAACAAGCCCAGCAGCGCACCAATGAGCGCCAGCCAGCGAACGGTTCTGACTTGGTCTTCGCGTCCCAAAGCCAGTAAGCCTACGCCAAAGACAATCGGAACCCAAATAGCCAGCGATAGATACGGCAGAGTTAGCGGGGCAGTATTCATTATTTAGCCATCCACACAAAATAAGTCATCAGCACAAAGACGCCCACAATCATGGACAGCGCATAGTGGTAGAGATAGCCCGATTGCACGCGGCGCACCATGCCTGCGAGGCACCCCACCAATCGCCACGAGCCGTTGACCACGCCGTCATCAATGATGCGCTGATCGCCTTGCCTCCAAAGCCCTGCACCCAGCCAACGCGCACCGCGTGCTAACACGTGTTCGTTAAACCAATCGAGGAAGTATTTATTATCCAAAAGCGTGTAAATAGGGCGCACAGATGCATGGATCTTTGCGGGTAGCGCGGTATTGACCCTATACAAGTAATAAGCTAGGGCAACGCCCGCCACTGCCAACCCAAATGGCAAGGTAGTCAAAGCGTGCAGCGCCATTTGCGTGGCACCGTGGAATTCTTCTGCTAATTTTTTCACGGCGGGATGCGCCACTTCGTTCACAAAGATGGCGTCTTTAAAAAACTCACCAAACAGCATGGGCGAGATGGTGAGAAAGCCAATCACGACCGATGGAATCGCCAGCAGCAGCAGCGGAACAGTTACTACCCACGGACTCTCATGTGGCTTGCCTGCGTGCGCGTCGTGATGGTCGTCATGGTGATGGTGATGTGCATCGGGGTTTTGCTCGTAGCGCTCGCTGCCGTGAAAAACCAAAAAATACACGCGGAAGCTATAAAACGCCGTAACGAACACGCCCGCCAGCACCGCAAAATATGCAAAGTCATGCCCCCACAAAGTAGAAAAATGCACGACTTCGATAATGCTGTCTTTAGAGTAAAAACCCGAGAAAAATGGCGTGCCAATCAGCGCCAGAGAACCGAGCAAAAACGTCACCCACGTGATGGGCATATATCGGCGCAAGCCCCCCATCCAGCGGATGTCTTGGTTGTGATGACAACCCAAAATTACAGAGCCCGCGCCAAGAAATAGCAGCGCTTTAAAGAATGCGTGCGTCATCAAATGAAACACGGCAACCGAGTAAGCCGATGCGCCCAGCGCAACCGTCATATAGCCCAATTGCGAGAGGGTGGAATACGCAATCACGCGCTTGATGTCATTTTGAATGATGCCCAAAAATCCCATGAAGAGTGCGGTAATTGCGCCAATGATCATCACAAAAGACAAGGCTGCACTCGATAACTCAAACAGCGGCGACATACGTGCCACCATAAAGATGCCTGCCGTCACCATCGTCGCGGCGTGAATCAAGGCAGAAATCGGCGTTGGCCCCTCCATGGAGTCGGGCAACCAGACGTGTAGCGGGAATTGCGCCGATTTGCCCATTGCGCCAATAAACAGGCAAATGCAAATCACAGTTACGAGCATCCACTGCGTGCCAGGCAGGGACAATTTGGCAAGCTCTGCGCCCTTGCCAAAGACTTCCGTGTAATTGAGGCTGCCCGCAAAAGCGACGATCAGTCCGATGCCAAGAATGAAACCAAAATCGCCCACACGATTAACTAAAAAGGCCTTCATATTGGCAAAGACTGCGCTGGGCTTGTTAAACCAAAAGCCAATAAGCAAATACGACACCAAACCCACAGCCTCCCAGCCAAAAAAGAGTTGCAGCAAGTTATTACTCATCACCAGCATCAGCATGGCAAAAGTAAACAGCGAAATGTAGGCAAAGAAACGGTTGTAGCCCTCGTCTTCGTCCATGTAACCAATGGTGTAGATGTGCACCATCAGCGAGACAAAGGTCACCACGCACATCATCATGGCGGTCAGTCCATCGACTAAAAAGCCCACTTCCATTTTGAGCTTACCTACCGCCATCCACTCGTACACTGTGGCGTTAAAACGTGCACCCTCCACAACCTGTTTCAGCACCACCGCCGACAAAATAAAAGACAAGAGTACGCACAGGATCGTGATGGAATGCGTGAGACGTTTGCCCAGCCAATTGCCACCCAGTTTAGTACCCAAAATACCCGCCAAAGCCGCACCCACCAAGGGCGCAAAAGCGATCGTGAGTAGCGTTGAAAGAGAAAGGCTTGCGTTCATCTGGTCTTAACCCTTCAAAGTACTCAACTCTTCGACGTTGATGCTGTTTTTATTGCGAAACAGCAGCACCAAAATTGCCAATCCGATGGCGGACTCAGCAGCCGCAACGGTGAGGATAAAGAAAACAAATATCTGTCCGTGCATATCGCCCAAATAATGCGAGAACGCGACAAAATTTATATTGACCGCAAGCAGCATTAACTCAATCGCCATCAAGAGCACGATGAGGTTGCGGCGATTTAAAAAGATGCCCACGATGGACATGGCAAACAGCAGCGCACCCAGCGACAAATAGTGGCTAAGGGTAATGGCAGGAGTACTCATGTGGATGCCTCCATCTTGACAACGACCATGCGATCACGCGCTTTGACTTTAATTTGATCGTGCGGCGCCACGTGCTTGCTGTCTTTGCGTCCGCGTAGGGTGAGCGCAATGGCCGCAACGATTGCGACCAGCAAAATCACTGCGGCAATTTGCACAGGATAAAGATACTGCGTGTAGAGCAACTTACCCAGCTCTTTGGTATTGGACAGCTGCGCCGCGCCGCTAGCCAGGGCTGTAGGCTCGGTTTTATGGATGTTGCCCATAATGACAAAAATCATCTCCAGCGCAATGACGACGCCGATGGTGGCTGCCAGCGGAAAGTGCTGCCAAAAACCATCGCGAATTTTGTCCATGTTGATGTCCAGCATCATCACCACAAACAAAAAGAGCACCATCACCGCACCCACATACACCAGCACGAGCACAATGGCTAAAAACTCGGACTGGAGGAGTAGCCAAATAGCGGAGGCTTGAAAAAATGTCAGTACCAAAAATAGCGCGGCGTGCACAGGGTTCTTGGCGGTAATCACGCGAAATGATGCAAACAACAGGATCGCCGAGAAAAAATAAAAAAATCCAGTTTTGATATCCATATATGTCTAGTTCCTAACTGGTTTAGCGATACGCGGCATCCTGCGCTTTATTGACCGCAATCTCTGCTTCGTAGCGATCACCGACTGCAAGCAACATATCTTTGGTGAAATAAAGGTCACCGCGTTTTTCGCCGTGGTATTCCAAGATGTGCGTCTCGACGATGGAGTCAACGGGGCAAGACTCTTCGCAAAATCCGCAAAAAATGCATTTTGTCAAATCAATGTCGTAGCGTGTGGTGCGGCGCGAGCCGTCGTCGCGCACAGCCGATTCAATGGTGATGGCCATGGCGGGGCAGACCGCCTCGCACAGCTTGCAAGCAATGCAGCGTTCTTCGCCGTTGTCGTAGCGACGCAAAGCGTGCAGACCACGAAAGCGCGGACTGATGGGCGTTTTTTCTTCGGGAAATTGCACCGTTATTTTGCGGCGAAAGGCGTGCTTGCCTGTAAGCCACATCCCTTTGAACAACTCGATCAGCATAAAGCTGTTTAAAAAATCTTTGATAGAAAAATGTGCAGTCATGGTAGCTAGTGCCTGTTATTTATTTCCAAATATTCCAAGAGGTCTGCATCCAGCCGCCCACCACGACCAGCCAGACCAGCGTGACGGGAATAAAAATCTTCCAGCCAAGGCGCATGATTTGGTCGTAACGAAAGCGAGGGAAAGTAGCGCGAACCCATAAAAACAAAGTCACAACGCAAAAGGTTTTAATGCCAAGCCAAATCCAACCTGGAATAAACGCCAGCGCTTCCACAGGGGGCAGCCAGCCACCCAAAAACATGATGGCTGTGGTGATAGAGACCAGCCACATATTGGCGTATTCAGCCAAAAAAAACATGGCAAAAGACATCCCCGAGTATTCGACCATGTGACCTGCCACAATTTCCGACTCACCCTCCACCACATCAAAGGGATGACGGTTTGTTTCCGCCAAACCAGAAATAACGTACACCACAAACACGGGCAAAAGGGGCAACCAGTTCCATGACAAAAAGTTCAGCCCCATGGCGGCAAATTGCCCCTTGGCTTGCCCCGTCACAATGTCAGTCATGTTGAGCGAGGCGGACACCATGAGCACAATCACAAAGCAAAAGCCCATTGCAATTTCGTAGCTCACCATTTGCGCCGAGGCACGCAGCGCCCCGAGAAATGCGTATTTCGAGTTGGAAGCCCAGCCCGCAATGATGACACCGTAAACCTCAAGAGAGGTAATCGCCATCAAAAACAAAAGTCCAGCGTTGATGTTCGCCAATGCCACATCAGGGCCAAACGGAATGACCGCCCACGCCGCTAACGCAGGCATGATGGTCATGATCGGCCCGAGCAAAAACAACGCCTTGTTGGCAGCTGTGGGCACAATAATTTCTTTGGTCAGCAGTTTGAGCGCGTCGGCAATCGGTTGCAACAACCCCCAAGGGCCCACGCGGTTAGGACCGATACGGATTTGCATCCAGCCAATGGCTTTGCGCTCCCACAGCGTGAGGTAAGCGACTGAGAGTAAAAGCGGAACAAGGACGACGACGATTTTGAGCAGCGTCCACATCACGGGCCACGCCAAGCCCGTCCACCACGTGGCGGTGCAAAGGTTGAGTCCAAAATTAAAAATGGTGTCAATCATGCGGCGATCTCCATCTGCGCAGTCTGCCCGTGTTCAACCGCATCTTTGGTTTGCTGCAGCGAAGGCGAGCGACGCACAAGGCCGTCGAGCTGGTAGATCGATGCACTGCAAGGGATGCTGGGCGTGGCTTGCCCAGAGCTTGCTGATGCAGTCGTGGCATTGCTGAGTTTGGATGTATCCAGCGCAGCCGCCGCAAGCACTTCTTGGGAGGAATCAAAATTAAAACCACCCACGCCTAACATATTGCCAAGCACGCGCAGCACTTTCCAAGCAGGGCGCGCTTCGGCGAGCGGCTTGACGACTGCGTGAAAACTTTGGATGCGGCCTTCGGCGTTCACAAACGTGCCCGATGTTTCGGTAAACGGCGCGATAGGCAAAAGCACATCCGCGCAGTCCATGTTGGTTTTAAAGGCATTGAGCGAGACAACCATTTGCAGCTTTGCCAAAGCGGCAACCCCTGCGTGACTTGCCGCCGAATCGAACGCGGGCTCGCAACCCAAAAGAAAAGCGGCTTTGAGTTGGTGACCAGCAAGCATTTGCGCTGCGTTCAGTCCATTTTCCGCTGGGACGGCACCCACTAATTGCGCGCCCACCGTATTGGCGGCTTCGGTTAAATAACCCACCACCGCGCCCGTTTTGACAGCCAACTCTTGCGCCAGCGCCAGCAAGCCAGAAGCGCCCGCATGGTGCGCCGCAGCGTTACCCAACAAAATCATTTTTTGACCAACCGCAACATCGAGCGCACCCAGCCATGTTTGCAAACGGGCATCCGACAGCGCAGCAGCCCAGTCGTTTGGATGGGCGTAAATGCTGCCAGCGATGGGCATTGCCCAGTCGCGAGCAGCGTCATTAACTTCAAATACCTGAGCGCCCCTGCGCGCAGCTTGCCGAATGCGCTGGGCAAACAGCGGGTGATCTTTACGCAGATTGGATCCCACCACCAACACGCGTTGAATAGAAGATAGCGATTGAATGGATGCGCCCAGCCAGCGCACACCGCCTTGTTTAGAAAATTCAGCGCCGCGAAGACGATAGTCGATGTTGTCAGAGCCAATGCCGTGCATCAATTGTGTCGCTAAAAACAACTCTTCAACTGTGCTGTGCGGACTGGCCAGCAAGCCAATACTGCTCGCACCGTGCTGCGAAGAAATCTGTTTAATGCCATTGGCCACATACTCCAGCGCCGTTTGCCAGTCAACATCCTTCCACTGTCCGCCTTGCTTAATCATGGGCGTAGTCAAGCGATCGGCGCTATTGACGGCTTCGTAACTAAAACGGTCTCGGTCAGCAATCCAGCATTCGTTCACCGTCTCGTTCTCTAGCGGAACCACACGCATCACTTTGTTATTTTTAACTTGCACAATGAGGTTCGCGCCCGTGCTGTCGTGCGGGCTAACCGACTTGCGGCGCGATAGCTCCCATGTGCGAGCCGAATAGCGAAACGGCTTACTGGTCAGCGCTCCTACGGGGCAAATGTCAATCATGTTGCCCGAAAGTTCTGAGTCAATCGTGTCACCCATGACGACGGTAATTTCGCTGTGCTCGCCGCGGTTGACCATGCCTAGCTCCATCACGCCCGCTACCTCTTGCCCAAAGCGAACGCAGCGCGTGCAATGGATGCAGCGCGACATCTCCTCCATTGAAATCAAAGGACCCACATCCTTGTGCCCGACCACACGTTTTTCTTCCTCGTAGCGCGAAGCAGATTGGCCGTAGCCAACCGCCAAATCTTGCAGTTGACACTCGCCGCCTTGGTCGCAAATCGGACAATCGAGCGGATGGTTGATGAGCAAAAACTCCATCACCGATTGCTGTGCGCGGATAGCCTTGTCGCTCTTGGTGCGAACAATCATCCCGGGAGCAATTGCCGTCGCGCAAGCAGGCATGGGCTTAGGCATTTTTTCGATGTCCACCAAACACATACGGCAATTGGCTGCAACGCTCAGTTTTTTGTGATAGCAAAAATGCGGAATAAACGTGCCCGCCTCTTGCGCGGCGCTAATGACCATGCTGCCCGCAGCGGCCTGTACTTTTTTTCCATCAAGTTCGAATTCAATCATGCTCATGGCTATTTACTTTAGTGCTGCGACACAAGGCAAGTCTTGTGCGTGATGTGGTGCTCGAACTCCGAGCGGAAATTAGTCTTTAACCCTTTGGCATACGCCATCGCGATATTTGGGCTGTCGGGATTGACGGCTAGGCGCTTCTCTTCTGTGAAGACGACTAAGTCCATATCACCCATTGCTGTGAGTCCTAAAATCGCTTCGTCCCCCATGATGAGCGCGCCTGTGTAGCAGGTGCGATTTTCAAACTTGATAGTGATGGGGCCCACATAGGGGACGAGTTTGGATGAGCCATCAGCTAACGTGACTTCGCGCGAAGGCTGATGTGGGCTGGGTTCTAGCCGCAGCTGGGTTGCCATGTGCTGAGGCAATATGGCAAAACGGGCACCCGTATCGACCAAAGCACTGACCTTGAGCGGCGACAGCGCCGACTCACGCGGATTGGAAATTTCCAATTCGGCGTAGATCATGTGTGCGTTTTGTGAGCTCATAGTGCTCGGGCTCAGTCCGCTTGCGACACAAGGCAAGTCTTGTGCGTGATGTGGTGCTCGAACTCCGAGCGGAAATGTTTGATAAACGCACGCATGGGCATCGCAGCCGCGTCGCCTAGGGCGCAGATGGTGCGACCCTGGATGTTGTCGGCTACTGAGTTCAATAAATCCAAATCCTCTAGCCTGCCTTCGCCGTGCTCGATGCGGTTAATCACACGCCACAGCCAGCCCGTGCCTTCGCGGCAAGGTGTGCACTGACCACACGACTCGTGCATATAAAAATAAGACAAGCGAAGCATGGACTTGACCATGCAGCGCGTGTCGTCCATCACAATGACTGCGCCCGAGCCGAGCATGGAGCCTGCTTTGGCAATGCTGTCGTAATCCATATCGGTTTGCATGATGATGTCGGCGGGCAGCACAGGCATGGATGACCCGCCTGGGATGACCGCTTTGAGTTTGCGTCCTTTGTCGGCATCACGGATACCGCCTGCAAGCTCGAGCAACTTGGCAAACGGCGTACCCATCGGCACTTCGTAATTGCCAGGCAAAGCGACATCGCCGCTGACAGAGAAAATCTTGGTGCCGCCATTGTTGGGTTTGCCGCACTCTAGATACGCTTGCCCGCCATTGCGAATAATCCACGGCACAGCAGCAAAGGTTTCGGTGTTATTGATCGTGGTGGGTTTGCCATACAGACCAAAGCTGGCGGGAAATGGTGGCTTAAAACGCGGTTGACCTTTTTTGCCTTCTAAGGATTCGAGCAGCGCCGTCTCTTCGCCGCAAATGTACGCGCCAAAACCGTGGTGCGCGTGCAGCTGAAAGCTAAAACCCGCGCCAAGAATGTTGTCACCCAAAAGACCTGCGGCACGGGCTTCTTCAAGTGCCGCCTCAAAGCGTTCGTAAGTGGCAAAAATTTCACCGTGAATGTAGTTGTAACCTACCGATGCACCAATGGCAAACCCAGCGATGATCATCCCCTCAATGACGATGTGCGGGTTGTAATGCAAGATGTCGCGGTCTTTACAAGTACCAGGCTCGCCTTCGTCTGAATTGCAAACGATGTACTTTTGACCCGGGAAGGTCTTGGGCATAAAGCTCCACTTTAGCCCCGTGGGGAAGCCCGCTCCGCCGCGTCCGCGCAGCACCGACTCCTTCATCGTCGCAATGACTTGGTCTTGCGTCATAGGTTCGGAGTCGCCTTTACCCAAAATCTTCTTAAGCGCGGCGTAACCACCACGCGACTCGTAATCTTTCAGTGACCAGTTGCTGCCGTTTAATCCAACCAAAATTTGTGGGTTGATGTGGCGTCCGTGGAATGAAGTTTCTGCACCCGTGGCCGCGAAAGATTTGAGTAGAGCCTGCACACTCATTTTGTCGCCTCTGCTTTCAAGCCGTCAATCAAGGCGTCGAGCTTGTCCTGCGTCATCAGGCTACACATATCGCGGTCGTTCACCAGCAGCACAGGCGCGTCCGCGCAAGCGCCCAAGCACTCGCTAGGCTGCACCGTAAACACGCCGTCCGCCGTTGTGCCGTAGGGGGCAACGCCAAGGCGCTTGCACACGTGATCCAGCGCTTGCTGTCCGCCGCCGTGCGCGCCCAATTGGCAAGGTAAATTCGTGCACACATTAAGCTTGAACTTGCCCACGGGCGCTTGGTTGTACATGTTGTAAAAAGTCGTGACTTCGTGCACGGCAATCACAGGCATTCCCAAATACGCGGCAATGGCAGCTTCGCTCTCGGGAGACACAAAACCCTGCTCTTGTTGCACGATTGCAAGGCAAGCCATCACAGCCGACTGCTTTTGATCTGCGGGGTATTTGGCGACTTCGCGGGCGAATCGGTCTAGGGTTTTTTGATCAAACATTTTTATCGAATACCTTTAAGGTCATAAGAATCAACCTTGAATAAACGGTGTCCCACCATGTCAACACCTGCGCGAGATTGCTCTAGGATGATGTATCCAATTAAAGGTTCAACATCTTTGCCGTCAGCGTCTGGGGGTAAAAACATCACTTCGTTGTAAATAACTGGAAAGCCATCCATTTGAATTTTTACGGGGCCAAATCGACGAGATAGCTTTCTCGAACCATCGGCAAAGGTGCAAAAACTCGGCTCTAACTCTTCCATCTCACCTAATTTGCTTTGATACGAATCAGGCAGCAAAAGCGCAGACGCACCCGTATCTACTAGCGCATTGATCGACACCTTGCAGTCGCTATGCACGGGATTGGAGATGGTGATGTGAGAAACGATGCGTCCCATGACTGAATTTTTAAGTTAGTTGGTTTGTTTTGATGAAGCGTTTGGAAAACCAAACTAAAAAGACTGCGATAGCTAAGACTGTGCTGAGAATGACGACCTGTTTCGTGCCAAAAGCCTCAAAAACACCAAGGGTGATGTCGCCGAAGTACAAAACAATGTAACCAGCAAGCGACACCCCAAAAACCCTCAGAGCTAGTTTTTTCTTTAGTAAAAGTAAAACACTGCCAATGACGCCACCAAACACACCGATTGCAAATGCAATGTTCATCCACTGTGGCAACCCTAGATACAGTTTCGCTTGCGCTTCAGTTAGACCCTGACTCATCATGCTACCAACCGTGCCGTTGAGCGTAGAGACAAACTGCACAACGCCAAATATGTTCCATACGAGTCCCAAAATGGCAACCCGCCCAAAACCATGTGGGCAATTTAGAGGATTGGGTGGTTTGCATAAATTACTCCAGAAAAGAAAAATTACCTATCAATCTCACCAAACACAATGTCCATCGTGCCAATAATGGCGACGGCATCGGCAATCATGTGACCCTTGGCCATTTCGTCTAGGCCAGCAAGGTGTGCAAAGCCTGGGGCGCGAATTTTGAGGCGATAGGGTTTATTCGCGCCGTCACTCACCATGTAGATGCCAAACTCTCCTTTGGGATGCTCCGTGCCGACATAGACCTCGCCTTCGGGGACGCAAAAACCTTCGGTGAAAAGTTTGAAATGATGGATGAGTTCTTCCATGCTGGACTTCATGCCCTCGCGCGCGGGCGACGCCACTTTGTGGTTGTCGGTAATGACGGGGCCTGGATTGGCCTTGAGCCAGCGCACGCACTGCTGGATGATGCGATTCGATTGCGACATCTCTTCCATGCGAACGAGATAACGGTCGTAGCTATCACCCGTTACGCCCACGGGAATATCGAAATCCATTTTGGCGTACACGTCATACGGTTGCTTCTTACGCAAGTCCCACGCCACACCCGAGCCACGCAACATCGCACCAGTAAAACCCATGTTGAGTGCGCGCTCTGGTGTGACCACGCCAATGCCCACGGTACGCTGTTTCCAAATGCGGTTGTCAGTGAGCAGCGTGTGGTATTCGTCCAAGCACTTGGGGAAGCGGTTGGTGAAATCCTCGATGAAATCCAGCACCGAGCCTTGGCGGTTTTCATTTAGCTTTGCTAATGCCTTGGCGTTTTTGATTTTGCTAACCTTGTACTGCGGCATCTGATCGGGCAAATCGCGATACACACCACCAGGTCTGAAGTACGCCGCGTGCATACGCGCGCCTGATACCGCTTCGTAAATATCGAATAGGTCTTCGCGCTCGCGGAAGGCATAAAGCATGATCGCCATTGCGCCGCAATCAAGTCCGTGGCAACCCACCCAAAGAAGGTGATTCAAAATGCGCGTGATTTCGGCAAACATCACGCGGATGTACTGAGCGCGCTCAGGCACTTCAATGCCCATCATTTTTTCAATTGCCAGGCAGTACGCGTGCTCGTTGCACATCATGGAGACGTAATCGAGGCGGTCCATGTAGGGCAGGGACTGCATATAGGTTTTGCTCTCTGCCAATTTTTCAGTAGCGCGGTGGAGCAAGCCAATATGCGGATCGGCGCGCTGAATGACTTCGCCGTCGAGCTCCAGAACCAGCCGCAGCACCCCATGCGCTGCAGGATGCTGCGGACCAAAATTTAGGGTGTAATTTTTAATTTCAGCCACGGCTAATACCTCCGTAGCCTTCTTCGCGAATGATGCGCGGCGTAATCTCGCGTGGCTCAATGGATACAGGTTGATAGATCACGCGACGCGCCTGCTCGTCATAACGCATTTCTACGTGACCACTGGTGGGGAAGTCTTTGCGGAAGGGGTGACCAATAAAGCCATAGTCCGTCAGGATTCGACGCAAGTCATTGTGCCCATCAAACACAATGCCAAATAAATCGAAAGCTTCGCGTTCAAACCAATTGCTACTTGCCCAAATATGGGTCAGCGATGGCAGGGTGGGCATATCATCGTTAGGGCAAAAAACGACGAGCCGCATCCGCTGGTTGAGTGACACGGATAACAAATGCAAAACAACCGCGTATCGAGCCTCCGATCCAGCCCAGCAGGCGCCTTCGTACTCAGAGTAATCTACTCCGCATAAATCAATGAGCTGTTCAAACTGGCAGTCCGCCGAGGTTTTCAGCAGCTTTGCACAAACCTCGTAGTCCTGCACCGAGACAACCACCGTCAACTCCCCCAACTCTGTTTTTCTTTTGAGCAATTTTTCACCTAGCGCGCTTTCTACGGCTGCGCAGGTCGCTTCAATCGGAGTCAAAAATGATGGCATCGTTTACGCCCTCGCAATCGTGTGGGTGCGGCGCACTTTTTGCTGCAACTGCATGATGCCGTAGAGGAGCGCCTCAGCCGTGGGCGGGCAACCTGGCACATACACATCAACGGGCACGATGCGATCGCAGCCGCGCACCACCGAGTAGCTGTAGTGGTAATAACCACCACCATTGGCGCACGAACCCATAGAAATAACCCAGCGCGGCTCAGACATTTGGTCGTACACCTTGCGAAGCGCAGGCGCCATTTTGTTGCACAGCGTACCGGCCACAATCATCACATCCGACTGGCGAGGGCTTGGACGAAACACCACGCCAAAACGGTCTAAGTCGTAGCGCGCACAACCCGCGTGAATCATCTCCACCGCGCAGCAAGCAAGGCCAAACGTCATCGGCCACATCGAGCCTGTTTTTGCCCAGTTCACTACCGAGTCGTAACTAGTCGTGACAAAGCCTTCTTTTAAGACACCTTCAATCATCTCGTTACTCCCAGTCCAAAGCGCCTTTTTTCCACTCGTAGGCAAAACCCACGGTGAGAAGCGCCAGGAAAATCATCACCGACCAAAAACCGACGACGCCTACGTCTTTGAGCGCGACGGCCCAAGGAAAAAGAAAAGCGATTTCCAAGTCAAAAAGAATAAACAAAATGGCGACCAAGTAGTAGCGCACATCGAACTTCATGCGGGCATCTTCAAAGGCTTCGAAGCCGCATTCAAAGGCGGAATTTTTTGCCGCATCGGGGCGATTGGGGCCTAAGATATAACCCAGAACTTGAGGGATCACACCAACAGCAACGCCGACCATAATGAACAACAAAATCGGAAGATATTGGTCTAAATGCATGAGGGCAAAACTATAGGTTGTGTGATGGTGCCGTCGGCGAGACTCGAACTCGCACAGCTTTCGCCACTACCCCCTCAAGATAGCGTGTCTACCAATTTCACCACGACGGCATTAAAAAACTATTCAAACCTAGAGGATTGCGGCGATTTGAACAGTCCGTGAGTTTAACCTGAAACCACCAATGAATCTTGCAAAAACTGACGCTTATTTTGTTGGGATTTGCGCAGCTCCCGTAGCGGGAACTTCAGGGGCTGCTGGCGCAGATGGCGCATTGACGGCTGGAGCTGCCGACTCTAAAACGCTACCTGACGCGGTAGGTTTTAAATTGCCAAAGTAGGCCAGTATCAATGTGGAGACAAAAAACACCGCGGCCAAAATCCCAGTGGTACGCGACATAAAGTTAGCCCCGCCCGAAGGACCAAATAGCGAGCCCGAAGCACCCGAACCAAAGGCAGCGCCCATCTCCGCACCTTTGCTTTGCTGCATCAAAATAAGTCCCACCATGACAACGGCGACCGTCATTTGAATAAAAAGAATGATGTTAAGTATTGCGCCCATTTTTTATTTTCCTAAAAGTCAATGTATAAAAGTTTATGCTGCTGCGGCAATGATGCTCAGAAAGTCAGTGGCTTTCAGCGCCGCACCGCCAATAAGTCCGCCATCGATATTTGCTTGTGCCAAAAGCGCGACTGCGTTAGCGGCATTCATGCTGCCACCGTACAAAATTCGTACACGCTCGGCAGCCACAGGGTTAGCCGCGTGCAGCTGCATCCGTAAAACGCGGTGGACGGTCTCTGCCATTTCTGGCGTTGCTGTTTTGCCCGTGCCAATGGCCCACACGGGCTCGTAAGCAACCACAATTTCACTCACGCAATGTCCGTTTTCATGGATCACAGCAGCCAATTGGCGCTTGACCACTTCATCGGTTTCGCCTGATTCACGCTGGGCCAGTGATTCACCCACGCACACAATGGGTGTAATGCCTGCTGCCAGCGCAGCTTTGGTTTTTAATGCGACGATTGCATCGGTTTCGCCATGATATTGGCGGCGTTCAGAATGCCCAACGATGGCATAACGCACACCGAATTCCTTGAGCATGGCGGCAGAAATTTCACCCGTAAACGCGCCCTTGTCGTGACTGGAAATATCTTGACTGCCAAGGGCGATTGAGGATCCCACCAGCAAACCTTGCATCTGCGCCACATACAGCGCAGGCACGCACACGGCAACGGCGGGGTGGTGCGCGGGAAGCCCCGCAGCAATGGCTTTAACAAGCGCCTCGTTGTCCACCAACGAGCCATTCATTTTCCAATTACCTGCAATTAGTTTGATACGCATAGCTTGCAACACCCTATTCCCAAGTCAGCACAATTTTGCCAATGTGCCCATTGGTTTCCATGAGCGCGTGCGCTTTGACCGCATCCACCGCAGGAAAAGTTTGAAATAGCACGGGTTTTATCGCTTTGCTTGCCAAGAGTGGCCAAACTCTGGTTTTGAGCGATGCGGCAATTGCAGCCTTAAACGCCACAGGACGCGGACGCAGGGTTGAGCCTGTTATTGCAAGCCGTTTACGCAGAACCATCCCCGCATTGAATTCGGCTTTGGTTCCGCCTTGCACGGCAATGATGACGATGCGCCCGTCCTCTGCAAGGCATTCCACTTCGCGACGCACATAATCACCCGCCACCATGTCCAGCACCACATCCACACCTTTGTCATTGGTGATACGGCGAACTTCGGCAACAAAATCGTGCGACCTGTAATTGATGGCGTAGTCCGCACCCAGATCTAAACAAGCCTTGCATTTTTCGTCTGTTCCAGCAGTTGCAATGACCACAGCACCAAACGCTTTGCCCATTTGAATTGCCGTTACACCAATGCCGCTTGTGCCACCTTGGATGAGTAGCGTCTCGCCCGCCTGCAAGCGAGCACGATCCATCACATTGCTATAGACGGTAAAAAATGTTTCAGGCAGTGATGCCGCTTCTATGTCAGACAAACCTTCGGGCACAGGCAAGCATTGCGCGACAGGCGCAGCGCACAGCTGGGCATATCCACCGCCCGCCACCAAGGCACATACGCGATCACCAACTTTAAATCCCGCCTCTTGCATGGCTGATGCGTCACCGCCCACAATCAGCCCCGCGACTTCTAAGCCAGGAATATCAGACGCTCCTGCAGGCACGGGATAGTTGCCCGTGCGCTGCAAAACATCGGGACGGTTGACGCCCGATGCCGTGACACGAATGAGCAGCTCGCCCGATCCCGCAGCAGGCACGGCGGGGTCTGGACGATTGCCCAGCACCAAAACCTCGGGTGCGCCGTAGGAGGTAATTTCAACTGCTTTCATTTTTTGATTTATCGCAAAAACTCATTGGGTAAACAACTGGGAGGTTCGTTAAATTTTTACTGCGGCTCGCCACCATGCGCGGGCTGCTCGAGCAGCACCTTCATCGATAACTTAACGCGCCCCTTATCGTCCGTCTCCATCACTTTGACTTTAACGATTTGGCCTTCTTGCAAATAATCGCTGACTTTTTCCACGCGCTCGTGCGCGATTTGGCTGATGTGGAGCAAGCCATCTTTGCCAGGCATCAAGTTAATCAAGGCACCAAAGTCAAACAACTTGGTCACAGGACCTTCATAGACCTTGCCGATTTCCACCTCCGCCGTAATGATTTCAATTCGGCGCTTGGCCTCCTCCGCCTTAGCTGTGTCGTTGCTGGCAATGGTCACTACGCCTTCGTCGGTGATATTGATTTGCGTACCCGTCTCCTCGCACAGCGCACGGATCACTGCGCCGCCCTTACCAATCACGTCACGAATTTTTTCGGGGTTAATTTTGAGTGTGTACAAGCGCGGGGCAAAGTCGGAGACTTCGGTGTTAGGCGCAGCCATCACTTCTTGCATCTTGCCCAAAATATGCATACGCGCTTCTTTGGCTTGCGCCAGTGCCACTTGCATAATCTCTTTGGTAATGCCTTGGATTTTGATGTCCATTTGCAAAGCCGTGATGCCGTTGGTCGTTCCGGCAACCTTGAAGTCCATATCGCCCAAGTGATCTTCGTCGCCCAAGATGTCCGTCAGCACGGCGAATTTATTGCCTTCTTTGATCAGTCCCATCGCAATGCCCGCGACGTGCGCTTTAAGTGGTACGCCTGCATCCATCATGGACAAGCAACCACCGCACACCGACGCCATCGAAGACGAGCCATTGGACTCGGTGATTTCGGACACCACGCGCAGCGTGTAGGGGAACTCCTCTTTGGTTGGCAGTACAGCAACCAAAGCCCGTTTAGCCAGGCGCCCGTGACCGATCTCACGGCGCTTAGGCGTACCAACACGTCCCGTTTCGCCCGTTGCAAACGGCGGCATATTGTAGTGAAAAATAAAGCTGTCTTGATACTCGCCCGACAGCGCATCCATTTTTTGTGCGTCGCGCTCAGTCCCGAGCGTGGTCACCACCAAAGCCTGCGTTTCGCCGCGTGTAAACAAACTGGAGCCGTGCGTGCGCGGCAACACCGAGTTACGAATTTCAATGGCGCGAACGGTGCGCGTATCGCGTCCGTCAATGCGCGGTTCGCCTGCCAAAATTTGACCTCGCACAATTTTTGCCTCGATGTCAAAGAGCATTCCTTCAACCGCAACCGAATCAAACTCATCGCCTTGCACCTTCAGCGCAGCCATCACGTCCGCATACGCCACGCGGCAAGCCTGTGTGCGCTGCTGCTTGTTACGCAGTTGATACGCTGCCGCCAATTTATCGCTGGCAAGCGCTTGTACTTTGGCAATCAAAGGCTCGTTTTTAGCGGGCGCTGCCCAGTCCCAAGCAGGCTTGCCTGCGTCGCGCACCAGCTCATGAATGGCGTCGATAGCCACCTTGCCAGCATCGTGGCCAAACACCACCGCACCCAGCATGACTTCTTCGGACAATTGCTGCGCCTCAGACTCCACCATCAACACCGCACCGGCCGTGCCGGCCACCACCAAATTCATTTGCGACTCTTTCAACTGTGCATTGCTTGGATTTAGCACGTATGCACCGTTGATATACGCCACGCGAGCTGCACCAATAGGCTCGGCAAACGGAATGCCGCTAATGGCAAGCGCGGCGCTTGTCGCAATCAGTGCAGGAATGTCACCCTCCACATCGGGGTTGAGTGACAAGGTATGAACCACGACTTGGACTTCGTTAAAAAAGCCTTCGGGAAAGAGCGGGCGAATGGGACGATCGATCAAACGCGAAGTCAGCGTTTCGTACTCCGATGGTTTGGCTTCACGCTTAAAAAAGCTGCCAGGAATTTTTCCTGCAGCGTATGTTTTTTCCAAATAATCAACGGTAAGCGGGAAAAAATCTTGCCCTGCCTTAGCAGATTTAGATGCAACGACCGTGGCCAACACAACCGTGCCATCCACATTAACAAGAACCGCTCCGCTTGCTTGACGAGCAATCTCGCCTGTTTCCATCGTGACGGTATGCTGACCCCATTGAAAGGTCTTGGTAACTTTATTAAAAATGCTCATGGTTTTTTCTTTCATCTCTATTTCATAACAACAATAAAAACCGCTTCCTGGCAAGTGAAAAACGCCTGAGCTAGTGGACTAACTCAGGCGCTTTTTAATTTGGAGGACGCGATTACGGACGCAACCTGAATTACTTACGCAGTCCTAATTTCGCAATCAATGCGGTGTAACGGTCAGCGTCTTTGGACTTTAAATAATCAAGCAATTTACGACGCGCATTCACCATACGAATCAAACCACGACGACCGTGATGGTCTTTGGCGTGTTGCTTGAAGTGAGGGGTGAGTTCATTGATGCGAGCCGTGAGAAGTGCTACCTGCACCTCTGGACTACCCGTATCGTTTGCAGCGCGGCTATTTGCTTTGACAACTTCAGCTGTAGTAGCTTTTAACATGGTGATTCCCTTTCTGTGACAACTGCCACACAACTTGCGATACCGATGAATCAAATCCGTATCGTGCTAAACCTCAAAAAAGTGAGGCGAAACTTAAAAGACAGCGCGCATTATAGCCAGCAGGCGCTGCGTGCCTATTTCAGCTTTTTCTTTTCCTTGCCTTTTGGCAAAATGGTGGTCGTAATCGCAGCGCGCATTGGCTCATCTAATCCGCTTGGCAGCTTGGGTGGCGATTTGTCTTTTTTTGGTTTTTTGGCTTCCTTGCCGCTTTGAATACCTTTGGCCATGACGGGCTCCTTAAAAATGAGAACTGCTCGATTCTAGTTTGTCACACCACCTCGCCCGCCGCGTGCCCCGATGCCCACGCCCATTGAAAGTTATAGCCGCCCAAGTGACCCGTCACATCAGCCACTTCGCCCACAAAGTAAAGTCCCGCCTGCTTGCGGCTTTCCATCGTTTTGGACGACAACTCGGCGGTATCCACTCCCCCCAGCGTCACTTCAGCCGTGCGATAGCCTTCCGTGCCTGATGGCTTTTGCGTCCACGCTTTGAGGTTTTGCGCCACGAGCAAAAGCGCCGCGTCGGGGATGTTGGCAAGCGCAGCTTCAGCGCACGAGATCCACAGTGCGGCTTGCAACTCCAAAATCAAACTTTTTGCCAAGCGCACCGCTGGGTGCTCTGCCAGCACCGTGCGCAGCAGCGCTTTGGGATGCGTGCGCTTGGCGGTCAATAGCCAATTTTGCAATTCATCCTCGCGCAGATGCGGAAATAAATCTAACCGCACGATCTCACCCACCTGCCAATAGTTGGACAGTTGCAGCGCCGCAGGTCCGGACAGGCCTCGGTGCGTAAACAGCACGGCTTCGTCAAACGTGGCGCTGGCGCTTGAAAGCGCGGCATCCATTGCTAGGCCAGACAGCTTTTCGGACACCTCTTTAAATGCATCGCTAAACGTAAAAGGCACAAGCCCTGCCCGTGTGGGCAGCACGCGATGACCAAACTGCTGTGCGATGTTGTAACCCACACCAGATGCGCCCATGCTTGGAATTGACAACCCTCCCGACGCCACCACTAGCGACTCGCACGTAAATTCATTAACCGAAAAACCACCCGCAGATAACGACCTCACACCCTGCACGGGCGCGCTGGTGCGCGTTGTGACCCCAGTGGCGGTGCATTCCGCAAGCAGCATATTCAAAATATCTTTTGCCGATTGGGTGCAAAACAGCTTGCCTAAATCGCGCTCGGTATAAGCGATGTCGTGCTTGTTGACCAGCGCAATGAAATCCCACGGCGTGTAGCGCTTGAGCGCCGAAATGCAAAACTGCGGATTGCTGGAAATAAAGTGCTTGGGTGATACATCCAAATTCGTGAAATTGCAACGTCCACCGCCCGACATCAAAATCTTTTTACCCAGCTTATTACTACCCTCCAACACCAGCACACGCCGTCCGCGTTGCCCTGCCACGTGCGCACACATCAAACCCGACGCACCTCCGCCAATGACGATGACGTCAAAATGAGCGTCCGCGCTTGGCATCGTCACCAGTATTTTGGATAAGCCGCCGTGCGCGTCAGATTGTTATAGGCAAGCGCCACCAGCACAATCAGCACCGACCCCAGAAGCGTAGGCAAAAGCAAAAACTTCCAACTGGGCAGCGTTAAAAAGATACTGAGCACCGTTGCGCCCGCAGGCGGATGCATCACGCCCAGCCACATCATGGCGGCAACGGCAGTGGCAACTCCCAGCGCCATAGCCCACCACACGGGGCCGCAAATGGCAAGCAGAGCAAGCCCAATCAAGGCGCTCAAACAATGTCCGCCCACCACGCTACGCGGCTGTGAAAACGGCGCATCGGGATAGCCAAACACCAAACCACACGACGCACCAAAAGGAGCCATCATGATGAGGCGCTGCTCTTGCGTGAGCGATTGCAAGCAGGCCAAAAGTCCAATCGTTAGCGCGCAGCCCAGCCAAGCCAGCACAATCGCTCTGACTGATGCTCGCGCTGGAATGGGCGCTTGCTCGCCACGAAGTTTGTCAAAAAATTTCATTACGACCACCCATTAAATAAACGTTCGAATCATTGGGCTGCACGCAAACTCTGCGTGACGGGTTGATTCAAAATCCCACGCAGAGCCCACCTGCCAACTCCCAGCGTCAGCAGTCCGCCCACCACGGAGCCCATGATAGGCAAAGCGGGGGAAATCGCCCAATCAAAACGAAACACCCATTTAGCCAGCGCCCAGGCCAGCAGCAGCGCGGCGTTGGCTGCTAAAAAACCTGCCAGCACACCAATACCCGCCAATTGCAATGCTTGTACGCGGCGCAGTTGCAAGCGCGATGCACCCAGCGCCCGCATCAGCGCAAAATCGCGCTGGGTATGGCTACTGGCAGCTTGCAGCGTTGCCAATAGCACCAAGACACCCGCCGCAAGTGTGAACGCAAACAGCGCTTCTACGGCGCGTGTCACTTTGCGCACAACGCTGGCAAGCTCATTCAAGCTTTGCGTCAAATCAATCAAAGTGATGTTAGGAAAGGTGCGCACCAGTTGATTGTCAAAGGCGTAGGCCTGCTCTGGCTTGGCGGGCAAAACTTTAAATGCCGCCAAATACGTGGTGGGCACATCACGCATCACAGCTTTGGGATAGAGCACAAAAAAATTAGCGCGCATCGATTGCCAATCGACTTTGCGTAGGCTTGTGATGCGCGACTCAATAGGCACGCCCGCTACGTCAAAACGCAAGCGGTCACCCAGACTTAAGTGCAACGTTTTTGCCAACCCCTCCTCCACACTCACTGCATCGCTCTCTTCGGTTGTCCATTTGCCAGCGGTTAGCTGATTGTGTGCGGGCAGTGCGGCGCTATTCGAAAGATTAAATTCGCGCTCCACCAAGCGCTTGGCGCGCTCGTCTTCGTAATTGGCGGCACTGACCAACGTGTCGTTGACTGCAACCAATCGACCGCGAATCATGGGATACCAATCGTAACTATTGGCAACTCGCGAGTCTTGCGCCGCCTTGTCCAGCAAAGATTTGAAGTCGTTTGCCTGCTCGGGCAACACATTGATGATCATGCGATTAGGCGCATCAATGGGTTTGGCTTTTTGCCAATTCGCCAGCAAGTCGCTGCGCAGCAACAGCAATAAAAACAAAGCCAGCAAACCAATCGACAAGCTCGCCACTTGCACCACAGTTTGCACGCGGCGCGCCAGCAATTGCCGCGTTGCCAACCGCAGAGATTGCGAATGAATCACACCTCGCGCTTGCAGATGCGAGAGGAGGTGCAGCGCGGCATACGCCAACGCAGCAAATAGCAAAAGCGCCGCCGCAAACCCGCCCGTCGTGATGAGTCCAAGCGTGCGATCTTTGCTTGTCATCAGTAACAACACCACAAAGCCCAGCACCGCCAAGACAAGCGTTGCTAAAGGCGCAGCCTTAAGCGCGCCCACCTCACGCCTGAGCACGCGCAGTGGTGGCGTACCCGCTAGCTGCAACACGGGCGGCAATCCAAAACCTAAGAGCAGCGTCACGCCAACGCCTAAACCAAAGAAATAAGGCCAAGCACTTGCCGCAGGCAAATCGGCATCCATTAGCTGGGTCAACACCGATACAAACACTTGTTGCAAACCCAGCCCCAGAACGCATCCCACGCAACTGGCAAAAAGCCCTACTAGCAAAAACTCCAGCGCAAAGCCCGTGGCAATAGCCGACTGCGACTGTCCAAGCACGCGGCGCAGGGCGCAATCGTCAATTCGTTTGGCAGCAAAACCGCGTGCAGAAATGGCCACCGCTGCCGCACAGACAAGCGCGCACAAAAGCGCAACCAAGTTCAAAAACTTTTCTGTGCCATCCAAAATTTCACGCACCTCGGGGCGACCCGATTCGAGGGAGTCCAATCGCACACCGCGCATCTGGGGCAGTAGTGACGTGACGCTTTTGTTAAAACTTGCCACGCCGTCCAGCACTTCTGGATTACGACTCGCCACAGCCAAGCGATACGTCACGCGGCTAGCGGGTTGCACCAACTGCGTTGCAGCGAGATCGGACGCATTCATCATCACACGCGGTGCAAAGTTTAAAAAGCCAACACCGCGGTCAGGCTCAGACGCCACGGTGTGCGTGATTTTGAAATGCGACTCGCCCAGTATTAAGTCGTCACCTAGCCGCACATCCAGCGCCGCCAGCAGCGAGTTTTCTACCCACACCTCGCCAGATTTGGGCACGTCGCGCGTCGCCACGCCCGCATCAATTTTTAGATTGCCGCGCAGCGGATATCCACTTGGCACGGCTTTTAGCGCCACCAATTTGATGCTGCCCTGATGCGATGCCATCGTCGCAAAAACAACTGTGGACACCGTTTGCAAGCCGTATTGTTTTGCCAAAACCTCAATGTGCGGCGGCAATGGCTGATCGCTCACTACCACCGCGTCGCCGCCCAGCAACTGCTTGGCGTCACGCGCAAAAGCACCCGAGAGCCTATCGGCAAACAAGCTCACCGCGCACAAAGCGCCCACGGCCAACGCTACCGCGGCGATGAGCATGGTGAGATCGCCCGAGCGCAAATCGCGCAGGGTATGCTGCAAAAGATTTTTAAAATTCATCGCTCGATTTTGCCCGCACCCGTATAACAAAGGTAGCGTGTATTTAAGGCGCGTCCAATCGTCACAAGCCCAATGCGCGTGGCAAGCTCGTAGCCCATTTGCGTAATGCCGCTGCGCGAGACCACACAGGGCACGTGCATTTGCGCGGATTTCAAAACCATCTCGCTGGTCAATCGCCCCGTGGTGTAGAGCGCGAGATTGGTTTGCGCAAAGTTTTTATCTAACAAGGTTTGCAGACTCATCCAGCCCGCCAAGGTATCAAGCGCATTGTGCCGCCCTACATCTTCTACATGATGCAAAAGCGTCGCAGACTTGGAGGCGGCATCCACACAAAAAAGCGCGCAGCCATGCACCGAGCCCGATGTTTTGTAAGTGGTGTCTTGCAAACGAATCAGTCGCAGCATCTCAAACAGCGCCGCTTGCGGCAAGCGGCCGTCGGGTAATTGAATGGCGCCGATGTCGTCCAGCAGCCCCCCAAAAATACTACCCTGTCCGCAGCCCGTCGTCACCACACGGCGCGCCATGCGCTCGTCAAGCGCTGCAATGCCTGCGCGAGTTTTAACGGCAGCCGCCCCGCCCCCCTCCAAAGCATCCCAATCTACGGTGATGGAGTTCACGTCTAGCGCCGTTGTAATCAATTTTTGATTCAGCAGGTAACCCAGCACTAACAGTTCTGGATTGACGCCCAGCGTCATCAAAGTGACGACTTCCATCTTGTCCACATACACCGTCAGCGCCCGCTCGGCGGGGATAAAGACCGCCGCTTGGTCGCCCGCTTCATTCGTCGCACTCACCCTATGCGTGAGGGGCGCGCGAGCTGTGGTGAAAGTGGGGATCGACATGAAATGGACAATCTCGGATCTCAAAGGCATCATGCAGACAACGTATCCCCTAAAAGCAAATACTCCATCAACGCCTTTTGCACGTGCATACGGTTTTCAGCTTCGTCCCACACCACGGACTGCGCACCGTCAATCACCTGGGCGGAGACTTCTTCGCCGCGGTGGGCGGGCAGGCAGTGCATGAAGAGTGCGTCTGGCTTTGCGGCGGCCATCATCGCGCTGTCCACGCACCAATTGGCGAAAGCTTTTTTGCGTGCTTCGTTTTCGGCCTCAAAGCCCATGCTGGTCCATACGTCGGTAGTGACAAGGTCTGCGCCCTTGCAGGCATCCATAGGGTTGGCAAATACTTTGTAATGCTTGGAGGACTTGAGCTTGGCAACGGCGGCGTTGACTTCATAGCCATTAGGCGTGCTGATGTGCACATTGAAGTTCAAAATCTCAGCAGCTTGTAGCCATGTGTTTGCCATGTTGTTGCCATCGCCTACCCATGCCACGGTTTTGCCTTGGATGGAGCCGCGACGCTCAATAAAGGTGAAGATATCCGCCAAAATTTGGCAAGGGTGGAATTCGTTGGTCAGGCCGTTAATCACGGGCACACGCGAGTGTGCGGCAAAGGCTTCGATTTTGGTTTGCTCAAACGTGCGAATCATCACCACATCGACCATTCGGCTAATTACGCGTGCGCTGTCTTCAATGGGCTCGGAGCGACCAATCTGAGAGCCTTCGGTGGTTAGGTGAACAACCGATCCGCCCATTTGGTACATACCCGCTTCAAAGCTTACGCGTGTGCGTGTGGAAGCCTTTTCAAAAATCATTGCCAGTGTGCGGTCAAGTAGCGGTTGGTACTTTTCGTAATTTTTAAATTTCGCTTTGATGAGTGCTGTGCGTGCAAACAGATGCGTGTATGCCTCGGCGGAGAGGTCGCTAAATTGCAAGTAATGCTGGATAGGTTTCATAAAGGCGCTTATTCGGCTAGAAATTTTTGAATTTGCGCGACTACAATTGTGACGATTTCGTCCGCCTCTGCTGTTGTCAAAATGAGTGGCGGAATAAGACGCACGACGGACTCTGCGGTGACGCTCATGAGTAGTCCTGCCTGCGCACAGCGGCTAATTAAATCGGCGCAGGGTTTAGCAAGCGCAATGCCCAGCATTAAGCCTTGACCGCGAATTTCTAGCACTTGCCCGTTTGCTATCTGCGCTTGCAAACCTTTGGCGAGTGCGGCTTTGAGGTGGTTGCCAACTTGAATGACGTTCTCCAGTATGCCGTCTTCTTCCATGATGCGGATGGTCTCTAGCCCAGAACGCATGGCCAATGGATTGCCGCCAAAGGTGCTGCCGTGGTTGCCTGGCGCAAAAATGTGCGCAGCCTTGGGTCCAGCGATCACCGCCCCCACAGGAATGCCCGATGCCAAACCCTTTGCCATAGGGATCACATCGGGCTTGATATCCGCCCATTGGTGTGCGAACCACTTGCCAGTGCGTCCCATGCCGCATTGCACTTCGTCAATCATCATCAACCAACCACGCTCGTCACACAGCGCTCGCACCGCTTGCAGGTAGTCGATTCGCATGGGGTTAACGCCGCCCTCACCTTGAATGGTTTCTAAAAACACAGCCGTGATATTGGGATTGCCTGCCGTTTTGGTTTTAAGCGCGTCAATGTCATTAAGCGGTACGCGGATAAAACCATCGACCAAAGGTGCAAAACCTTTTTGTACTTTTTCGTTGCCCGTTGCCGACAGCGTTGCAATCGAGCGCCCATGAAATGCTTTTTCATAGACGACGATTTCGGGGTGGCTAATTCCTTTGTCGTGCCCAAACTTACGTGCCAGCTTGAGAGCAGCTTCGTTGGCCTCCAAGCCCGAATTGCAAAAAAAGACATTGGTCAGCCCCGACATTTCTGTGAGCTTGGAGGCTAATTTTTCTTGCTCAGGCACGTAGTAGTAGTTGGATGCGTGCATGATTTTGCTGATTTGATCTTGCAGCGCAGGAACTAATTTTGCATGGTTGTGTCCCAGCGTGTTCACAGCGACACCGCCCAATCCGTCAATATACGATTTGCCCGTGGTGTCCCAGACGCGGCAACCCTGACCGCGTGCCAACGCAATCGGAACACGGGCATAGGTGTGCATCACGTGGGGTTCGGTTAGCGGTAAGTGGGGGGTGGCGGCAAGGGTCATTGAAATACTCCAGCAAGCAAGGTAAGGTCTTTTGTAGGATGAAAATTTAAGGGACTCCCCTTGATGATAAGTCCTTTCGCCCTAGCGAGTGGGTACTTGCAAGCCGCAATTGCAAGCCGCGCAAATGTGTTTGCTGCCCGAGATTTAATGATCAAAAAAAATGCCACTTTAAAAGTGGCATTTTTTATCTCGCTAAAGATTCACATCTGATTGAAACGGCGCAAAGGCTAAGTGCCTTGCGGGCGGACGGAGCGTGTGGCTCCGTCTGAGTTGGCCAAATTTATTTAGCCAGCGCCAAGGCCTTGACCTTGGCAGACAAGCGGCTTTTATCGCGAGCCGCTTTGTTTTTGTGGAAGATGCCTTTGTCGGACACGGAATCCACCACGGATTGTGCGGTTGCAAAAGCTTTGGCTGCCTTGGTTTTGTCGCCAGCCAAAACAGCTTTCTCGACGTTTTTTACAGCGGTGCGGTATTTGGAACGCAGCGACGTATTGGCTGCGTTAATTTTGGTGTCTTGGCGAACGCGTTTGCGACCAGACGCCAAGCGGGGGTTTTTCTTTTTGGCTTTAGTTGCCATAGGGGGATATCCTTAAAGTGTTAAACGATGTTTTTAGCGAAGCTGCGAATTATACTTTTATCGATTTCGGCTTGATAATGGAAGGCTTCGTGAACAAGCCATCTCCCCCGTGAACACTCATACTGAAAGCCAAGATATCGGCGTTTCTCTTGCCCATGCGATTAAGCGTCCTTCAGCGATGACGCATATTTCGATTCGCGGGGCGCGCACGCACAATCTAAAAAACATCGACCTCGATATTCCGCGCAATCAGCTGGTGGTGATTACGGGCTTGTCGGGGTCGGGCAAATCGTCGCTGGCGTTTGACACGCTCTACGCTGAAGGGCAGCGTCGCTACGTGGAGAGCTTGTCCACGTATGCGCGACAGTTTTTGCAGCTAATGGACAAGCCTGACGTGGACATGATTGAGGGACTCTCGCCCGCCATTTCCATCGAGCAAAAGGCCACGTCGCACAACCCGCGATCTACCGTGGGCACGGTAACGGAAATTCACGACTACTTGCGACTGCTATTTGCCCGTGCGGGTACGCCGCATTGCCCCGAGCACAACTTGCCGCTGCTTGCGCAATCAGTCAGTCAAATGGTGGACACGATTTTGGCGTTCCCCGAGGACACAAAGCTCATGCTGCTGGCTCCTATTGCGCGCGAAAAAAAGGGTGAATTTGAAGCGACCTTTACCGATCTGCAAGCCAAGGGCTACGTGCGCTTTCGCTTAAATGGCGAAGTCGTGATGATGGACGATTTGCCCAAGCTTAAAAAAACCGAAAAACACGATATTGATGTGGTGATGGATCGCGTCAAGGTCAAACCCGAAATCAAACAACGCCTTGCTGAAAGTTTGGAGGCCGCGCTACGCCTTGCCGACGGGCGTGTGATTGCGCTGGAGATGGATAACAACAAAGAGCATCTTTTCAACGCCAAGTTTGCTTGCCCGAATTGCAATTATTCGATTGCGGAGTTAGAGCCGCGCCTGTTTTCATTCAACTCGCCTGTGGGTGCTTGTGAAACCTGCGACGGCCTTGGGCAAATGGAGTACTTTGATGCCTCGCGCGTGGTTGCTTTCCCGTCCATTAGCTTGGCAAGCGGTGCGATTAAAGGCTGGGACTCGCGCAATCACTATTACCACTCCATGCTGGAGTGCGTTGCCAAACACTACAAATTCGATCTTGGCAAGCCGTTTGAAGATTTGCCGCAAACGGTGCAACAAATCGTGCTGTACGGATCAGGCGAGGTTGAAATTAAATTTAATTACACGTTGGAGTCGGGCAAGTACGAAGGGCAAAAGTTATCTAAAAAGCATCCCTTTGAAGGCATCATTCCCAATATGCAGCGGCGTTACCGCGAAACCGACTCCAACGTGGTGCGCGAAGACCTTGCCAAATACCGCAGCCAGCAGCCCTGCACGGCGTGCAGCGGAGCAAGACTGCGACGAGAGGCGCGCAATGTGTTTTTGGTGGATGCTACCGTTCGACCTGAACTTGTCGAAGGCGACATGGGGGCAGGCTCAATGCGAACGGGGCGAGCATCGCTGCATGAACTCAGTCACCTCACGCTGCGCGAGGCATTTGCGTATTTTCAAAATCTCAAGCTCTCTGGCAGTCGCGCCGAAATTGCCGCAAAAGTGGTGCAAGAAATTGCGTCGCGGCTTAAGTTTTTAAACGACGTGGGGCTGAATTATTTGAGTCTGTCGCGCAGCGCCGAAACACTATCGGGCGGCGAGTCTCAGCGAATTCGTCTTGCCAGCCAAATTGGCAGTGGGCTTACGGGCGTGATGTATGTGCTGGACGAACCCAGCATTGGTTTGCATCAGCGCGACAACGACCGATTAATTGGCACACTGCGCCACTTGCGCGATATTGGTAACTCGGTACTGGTGGTGGAGCACGACGAAGACATGATTCGCGCTGCCGACCACGTGATTGACATGGGCGTGGGGGCAGGCGTTCACGGTGGGCGCGTGGTGGCTGCGGGTTCGTGCGCGCAAGTGTTGGCAACGCCCGAATCCCTTACGGGGCAATACATGAGCGGTGTGCGCTCAATTCAAACACCCAAGCCGCATCAGTTCGATAAAAACAAAGTGCTCACCATTCACAACGCCGTGGGCAACAACCTCAAAGGCGTGCGTGTGAGTGTGCCGATCGGACTTTTTACCTGCGTCACGGGTGTGTCTGGATCAGGCAAATCAACCTTGGTGAACGACACGCTTTATAAAGCCGCGGCGCAACACATTCACCGCGCCCACGACGACCCAGCGCCTATGGATGGCATAGATGGACTGGATGCTTTTGACAAGGTGATTAACGTTGATCAGTCGCCCATTGGACGAACACCGCGCAGCAATCCCGCCACCTACACGGGGCTTTTTACCCCGATTCGCGAATTGATGGCAGAAATGCCCATTGCCAAAGAACGCGGCTACAACAGCGGACGCTTTAGTTTTAACGTTCCCGCAGGATCGGGCGGTGGACGCTGCGAGGCTTGTCAGGGCGACGGCGTCAAGCGCGTCGAGATGCATTTTTTGCCCGACGTGTACGTACCTTGCGATGTCTGCCACGGGATGCGCTACAACAGAGAAACCCTAGAGGTGCAATTCAAAGGCAAAAATATCGCCGAGATTTTAGATTTGACGGTTGAGGCAGCGTTTGAGTTTTTTAAAGCTCAGCCTACGCTGGCACGAAAGCTACAAACGCTTTTGGACGTGGGGCTGTCGTACATCAAGCTAGGGCAATCGGCAACCACGCTATCGGGCGGTGAAGCGCAGCGGATCAAGCTCTCGCTGGAGTTATCCAAACGCGACACGGGGCGCACGCTCTACATTTTGGACGAGCCGACCACGGGGCTGCATTTTGCCGACATTGATTTGCTACTCAAAGTGCTGCACCAGCTGCGCGATCAAGGCAATACGCTGGTCGTGATTGAGCACAACCTTGACGTCATTAAAACAGCAGACTGGATTATTGATATGGGCCCCGAGGGCGGTGCAGGCGGTGGTGCGGTGCTGGGTGCGGGTACGCCCGAGGACATCACACAAATTGAAGCTAGCTTTACGGGTAAATATCTGGCGCGTGTTTTAAACAATGCAGCGCCCAGCGTCGAAAAAAATAGAGCGAAAAAACCAGCAAAGCGCAAACTATGAATCGGTTTTCTGTCCGCGACTATCTCTGGGCGCTTGTGGTGGTGACTATTTGGGGCGTGAACTTTGTGGTCATGAAGGCGGGCTTGAAAAGCTTTACGCCTTTTCAATTGGGTGCGCTGCGTTATGCGTTTGCTGCTTTTCCGCTGATATTGTTTGTGCGGAGACCTGCCCTGCCATTTCGACTGCTTGTGCTGTATGGACTCTTTCAAGGCGTGGGGCAATTTGGGTTTGTGTTTACTGCATTGCACGTGGGCATGACCACGGGTTTGGCTTCGGTGCTCATGCAAACGCAGGTGTTTTTTACGGCGCTCATCAGCTGGCTGGTGCTGCGCGAGCCGCTGACGCGGCAGCAAAAAATCGGCCTGCTGCTTGCGGCTTTTGCTGTGCTGTGTTTTGGACTGCACTTTACCGATGCGGCTTTTGCAACGTTAGCGAACGTGACCGCACTTGGTTTTTTGCTGTGCTTGTGCGGGGCTAGTTGCTGGGGCACGTCCAACATCGTGGCGCGCAAAGCGCAGAGCGTGAATCCAGATTTTTCTGCGCTCGACTTTGTGGCGTGGGCGGCACTGATTCCCATTTTGCCGTTTGTCCTGTTGTCGTATGCGTTCGATGCGCCAAGCTCCCGTGACAACTGGCTGAATGCCAGCGCACTTTCGTTCGCGGCCGCTGCATTTTTGGGTTTGCTGGGCAGTATTTTGGGCTACACGCTGTGGACAAGACTACTCAAACGCTACGCCGCCAACCGCGTAGCGCCCTTTAGTTTGGGCGTGCCCGTGGTGGGTTTGACCTTGGGGATGTGGTGGATGGACGAGCACATTAGCCGCTGGCAATGGGCGGGCATTGGCTTTGTCATTGCCGCGCTCATCGTGGCTATGTGGCCGCAAGCAAGGCGCGTGTCCGCAGTGCCTCGGCCCGAGCCGCTTTAGCAAAGTCTGCGCCGCTTGAGGCGTACAAAATGGCGCGAGAGGAGTTCACGACGATGAGTCCATCTTTGGTCAACCCCGCCTTCACCGTCGCACCAGCATCTCCGCCTTGTGCGCCCACGCCTGGAATGAGTAGCGGAACGGTTGGCGCAAGTGCTCGCACCCGCGCAATTTCTTGCGGATAGGTCGCACCAACCACCAAACCAAGTTGTCCATTCGTATTCCAAGGACCTTGTGCCAGTTTGGCCACGTGTTCGTAGAGCAGAGGCTCGCCCGCAACGCTTGCAAAGCGCTGGTTTTGCAAATCGTCACCACCTGGGTTGGAAGTGCGGCACAGCAAAAATGCGCCCTTGTCGTGATATTTGAGATATGGCGCGACCGAATCAAAACCCATAAAAGGGGAGAGCGTGACTGCATCTGCGCCGTAGCGTTCAAACGCTTCGATGGCATATTGCATGGCGGTGGAGCCAATGTCGCCGCGTTTGGCATCCAAAATGATGGGGACTTTGGGCGCTGCTGCTTTGATATGCCGCATGAGGCGCTCTAATTGCTCTTCGGCGCGGTGCGCGGCAAAGTAAGCGATTTGCGGTTTGAAAGCGATCACGCTGTCTAGGGTTGCGTCCACAATGGCGGCGCAAAAATCAAAAATTTTGTCGGCGCGTTGATGTAGATGTGCAGGAAATTGAGCGGGGTCGGGGTCTAGTCCCACGCAGAGCAAGGACTGATTCAGTGTGCGTGCAGTTTGCAGTTGCGCCAAAAAGGTCGTGCTATCGCTGGATTGGGAGGTTGTGCTCATGCCGCGATTTTATGAATCTTTTTCAACCCTGCTACATTCTGACCTATCCATTTTCATCTTCAGGAGCATTTATGAAACTAGTGACGGCCATCATCAAACCCTTTAAGCTAGACGAAGTGCGCGAAGCTTTGTCAGCCATGGGTGTGCAGGGAATTACCGTGACCGAGGTGAAAGGCTTTGGGCGTCAAAAGGGTCACACCGAGCTTTACCGCGGCGCCGAGTACGTCGTGGACTTTTTGCCCAAAGTCAAGCTAGAGGTGGCTGTGGATGATGCCATTGTTGATCGCGTGATTGAAGCGATAGAAGGCGCTGCACGCACAGGGAAAATTGGCGACGGCAAAATTTTTGTCTACAACCTTGAGCAAGTCGTTCGTATCCGTACGGGCGAGTCTGGCGTCGAGGCGCTTTAAGCGCAAACACAAAAAGGTTCGCCATAAAAATCTCTTTAACTCACTGCGAGTGGGCGTTATTTTTTATGCGGCATTACGCGGCCCCATGCATCATCGCTGTTAATTTTTTATTAAAAATGAAAGCGATGATAGACATACACATGGTTGCAACCACAAAGATACCAAAAAAATAAGACATCGAATGGCCGCGCTCAATGGCATCCAAATGGCTTGCTAGATGCCCTGCGATGAAATCGCCAACAGCCGTTGCTGAAAACCATACGCCAAACATTAAGCCCGTTAATTGTGGAGGTGATAGCTTATTGACTGCCGCTAGCCCTACGGGCGATATGCACATTTCGCCGATGGTTTCTATGCCATAAAAAGCGATCAATAGCCATAAACTTTTATTGGCTGACGTTGCACCTTGTTGAATGTCGTTCGATCCGACCATCATGAGAGCAAAGGCTAAGCCAAGAAAAAATAAACCAAGGGCAAATTTTTGCATGCTGGTTGGATTACGATTTGCTTGAGCAAGCCGTACCCAAAGCCACGAGAGAGGGATCGACAAAATCAAAATCCAAAAGGCATTCACCGATTGAATGGCGGCAGCAGGAATTTCAACTCCTAAAACATTTCGATCAGTATAGTTTTGAGCAAAAATATTTAAAGAAGATCCCGCTTGTTCAAATGACATCCAAAAAACGATGGAAAAAAATGACAAAACAAAAATCAAAATTAAGCGATCCATTTCAATTTTTGTTAATTTTTTATTCTCAGTAAGATTATCGTTTTTGGAATTGAGGTGAGTAGATTTTAAGCCGATATTACCAAGCATATTCTGTTTGAAATAAAAAGCAGTCAATCCGAGCAACATTCCTAATGCTGCAACCCCAAAGCCGTAGTGCCACCCGTAGTACTTTGCCAAAAAACCACAAATAATTGGACCCAACAATCCTCCTACATTAATTCCCATATAAAAAATAGTATAAGCAGAATCTTTCAGTGAGCTGCTAGCAGGATAAAGTTGTCCTACGATGGACGACATACTTGGCTTTAATAATCCAGTTCCTGCAACGAGCAGCCCTATCCCTAAATAGAAAAAATTGATAGAGGAAAAAGCTAATGAAATATGTCCGGCAATAATTATTAACCCGCCTATGATGATTGCTTTTCTGAAGCCAATCAATCTATCGGCTATATATCCACCAAAAATGCAGGAAAAATAAATAGCGGCAAGGTAAGTTCCGTATAAATTACTGGCCTTAGCGTCTGACCAACCTTGCCCTCCAGTTGATATTTCATCGATTAGATACAAAACAAATAGCGCCCGCATCCCATAAAAACTGAACCGCTCCCACATTTCTGTAAAAAAAAGTAGGTATAAGGACGAGGGATGCTTATCGCTAGGGTGGAGTAGATGGGTATTGTTTGCTGGTGGCATGATGCAATCTCGATCAATGAGCACTTTACGCATAAGGTGTTTTCATCATACTGCACCGCAAATGTCATGCCTAGTTTTTTGCGTTCGTGTGTTTGCTGATGCCTGTTTTTATTATCAGTTATGATTTTGGGTATCAACATAAGGATGCTCCATCATGTCGCTTGCTATTGTTCACAGTCGGGCTCTTGCAGGAATGCACGCCCCCGAGGTCTTGGTAGAGGTTCATCTTGCCAACGGTCTGCCCTCATTCACCATTGTGGGCTTGCCCGAAACCGAGGTGAAAGAAAGTAAGGACAGAGTGCGCGCGGCTATCCAAAACAGCCAGTTCGATATGCCGAACAACAAGCGCATTGTTGTCAACCTTGCGCCCGCAGACTTACCCAAGGAGTCTGGGCGTTTGGATTTAGCAATTGCCATTGGCATTTTGGCGGCAAGCGGGCAAGTGCCTATGAGCGCACTGGAGAGTTATGAGTTTGCGGGCGAGTTGTCGCTGTCGGGCGAGTTGCGTCCCATACGCGGCGCTTTGGCGATGGCTTACGCCGTTGCCAAGCAAGCACCCGATAGTCGCCGCGCTTTTATTTTGCCTCCGCAAAGTGCCAGCGAAGCGGCGTTAGTGCACAGCGCAACGGTCTATGAAGCACACAATTTGCTAGCGGTTTGCAACCACTTAAATCCCATGAGCGAAGCGGACAAGCTACAGCCACATCACTATGTGCCCAGCTCTTTGCAGCCGCTGTATCCCGATATGGCCGATGTGAAAGGACAAGCTTTGGCAAGACGTGCGCTAGAGATTGCCGCGGCGGGTAAGCATTCGCTGTTGATGGTGGGGCCGCCAGGCTCGGGTAAGTCCATGCTGGCGGCGCGCCTGCCTAGCATTTTGCCGCCCATGACCGAAGAAGAGGCGCTGTCCACCGCAGCAATTGCCTCGCTGTCTGGGCGCGGTTTTTCACTGGGGCAGTGGCGGGTGCGTCCGTATCGCTCGCCGCATCACACGGCGTCTGCAACGGCGCTGGTCGGCGGCGGTGGAAATCCGAAACCTGGGGAGATCAGCCTTGCGCATGAAGGTGTTTTGTTTTTAGATGAGCTTCCCGAGTTTGACCGCAAGGTGCTAGAGGTCTTGCGCGAGCCGCTCGAGTCGGGAAATATCACCATCTCACGCGCCACGAAGCAAGCCACGTATGACTGCTCTTTTCAGTTAGCGGCGGCGATGAATTTTTGTCCTTGCGGCAACGGTGGACATCCAACCAAGCTGTGCCGCTGCACGCCAGACCAAGTGGCGCGGTACCAAGGAAAAATATCAGGCCCTTTGCTAGACCGCATTGATTTACAAATTGAAGTGCCCGCGCTCAAACACGAGGAGCTTGTGCAAGCGCCGCAAGGCGAGTGGAGTAAAGATATTCGTGCACGTGTCGTCAAAGCACGCGACATCCAACTGGCGCGACAAGGCAAGCCCAATCAAGCGCTAAGTCCGAGTGATATTGATACTCATGCCACGCCCGACGAGGCTGGGCTTAAGCTGCTGCGCTCGGCGATGCAGCGCCTAGGCTGGTCGGCGCGGAGCTTTCACCGCGTGCTGAAAGTGGCACGCACGATTGCGGATTTAAGCGCCAGCGAGGGTGTGCAGGCCTTGCACGTCGCCGAAGCGATTCAGTACCGCAGGGGCTTGGCTGGAGGCTAAAGTAACATCACCGCTTCCGTTTCACTTTAATCGTACCCACACCATGTCACTTATTCCTGCCACCATCCTCACGGGCTTTTTAGGCTCGGGTAAAACCACACTGCTCAAGCGTGTACTCGCTGAGGCGCACGGTCAAAAAATCGCCGTCATTGAAAATGAGTTTGGCGAAGAAAACATCGATAACGATATTTTGGTGAGTGACAGAAAAGAGCAAATCATCCAAATGAGTAATGGCTGCGTGTGCTGCACCATTCGGGAAGATTTACGCACCACGCTCACCGAGCTAGCAGAAAAAAAACGCAAGGGCGAGCTTAACTTTGATCGCGTCGTGATCGAAACCACGGGCCTTGCCGACCCAGGCCCTGTGGCGCAAACCTTTTTTATGGACGACGTGATTGCTGAGAGTTATTTGCTCGACTCCATCTTGACCTTAGTCGATGCAGTGCACGCCGCCGAGCAACTCAATACGCGACAAGAAGCGCGGCGGCAAATTGGTTTTGCCGACCAATTGTTTATTAGTAAATCTGAATTGGTTAGCCCCGAAAATTTAGAAGCTTTGCAGCGCCGCCTCAATCACATGAATCCACGCGCAGCGCAGCGTATCGTACATTTTGGCGAAGTGCCAATTAGTCAGGTATTTGATCAACTTGGCTTTAACCTCAACGCCAAACTCGATATTGACCCCGATTTTCTCAAGACGGAGGAGCACCACCACCACGCACATGATGAGCACTGCGATCATCCCTCGCACCAGCACAACCCCAAACACGGCGACGCAGGCCATGTGCATGACGAGCACTGTGGGCACGACCACGCGCACAGCGAGCAGCATTTGCACCACCATCACACAGACGATGACGTGAAGAGCTTTGTGTTTCGCTCCAACCAAAAGCTAGACCCAGCCAAACTGGAAGATTTTTTAGGCGCTATCGTCAATATCTACGGCCCAAAAATGCTGCGCTACAAAGGTGTTTTAAACATGAAAGGTACGGATCGAAAAGTCATCTTTCAAGGTGTGCATCAGCTCATGGGCAGCGACCTTGGCCCCGCATGGGCTAAGGACGAAGTGCGTACCAGCAAGATGGTGTTTATTGGCATTGATTTGCCCAGAGACATCTTGATGCAGGGACTGCAAAACTGCTACGCCTAAAACTCTTCACATAACGATCACCATGACCTTAGAAACGACGACTCCCCCACAAATTGCTCTCGTCACAGGAGCTACCCGCGGTATTGGCGCCGCGATCGCCCAGCAGCTGAAAGCCGATGGTTTTACTGTGATTGGCACGGCAACTAGTCTGAGCGGCGCAGAAAAAATCAGCAGCGCGGGCATGATTGGCAAGGTGCTGAACGTCACTGACGACGCAGCCTCCGATGCGCTGATTGAGGACATCGTTAAAACCTACGGCGGTTTGCACGTGCTCGTCAACAACGCGGGCATTACGCGCGATATGCTTGCCATGCGCCTAAAAGATGAGGACTGGGACGCGGTGATCAATACTAATTTGCGCTCGGTGTTTAGACTGGCACGCGCCGCCATTAAACCCATGATGAAGCAGCGCATGGGGCGCATCATCAACATTACCAGCGTGGTGGGCGCATCGGGTAATGCGGGGCAGGCCAATTACGCCGCCGCCAAGGCGGGCGTAGCAGGCATGACGCGTGCCTTGGCGCGGGAGCTGGGATCGCGCAATATCACGGTCAATTGCGTAGCGCCTGGTTTTATCCAAACCGATATGACAGCAGGGCTTGGCGAGGCGCAGCACAAAGCACTGCTGGCGCAAATTCCGCTTGGCAGCCTTGGCAAGCCCGAAGACGTGGCGGCTGCTGTGTCTTACTTGGCAAGCCAAGGCGGTGCTTACGTGACGGGTCAAGAGCTGCACGTCAATGGCGGAATGTTGATGGCATAACGGCACGTTTACTGAAAGAAATTTCCATGTTCAAAATCACCTTGCTCGTGATGTCTTCGGTGCTTTGCTGTGCGATAAACGCGGTCAACGCGCAGACGAATTTTCCAACCAAGACCATCAAAATTGTTGTACCCAATGCCGCTGGTGGCGCCGCCGACATTACCTCGCGCGAAGTGGGACAGAAATTAGCCGAGACTTTTGGCAGCCCCGTGGTGATTGAAAACAAACCCAGCGCGGGCGGCATTGTGGCGGGCGATTTGGTGGCCAAGTCCGCGCCCGATGGACACACGCTCTTGCTTATTTCCAGCGGTACCGCAGTGAGCTCGGCGCTTTTTAAGTCCTTGCCGTTTGATGCGCAAAAAGACTTTACGCCCATCTCCAAATTGGCCAGCTTTGATCTGGTGATTGCCGCATCCGACCGTGGGCGTTTCCACTCTCTGGGCGATGTGATTGCTTATGCCAAAGCGAATCCTGGCAAGCTCAATATTGGGACGCCTCAAATTGGTTCTACGCAAAATTTAGCAGCGGAACTTTTCAAAACTACCGCAGGTATTGATGCGCAGCTTGTACCCTTCAACGGCACGCCGCCCGTCATTTCCGCACTGCGCGGCGGTGAGATTGACATCATGGTGGAAATTTTGGGGCCGCTGGTCACGCAGTTCAATGCCAAGGCGCTGCGCCCTCTTGCTATCTTGAGCGACAAGCGCACAGCGCAATTTCCTGATGTGCCTACGGTGCGCGAAAGTGGCGCCTCGCTGGCTAACTTCAACGTCGCATCGTGGAACGGTTTTGCTGCGCCAGCTAAAACGCCTAAAGAGATCGTTGTTAAATTGAATACGGAAATTCAAAAGGCGCTTAAAAATCCCGATGTAATCAAGCGCTTAGAAGCACTCAGTTTGCATCCACAAGGCAGTACGCCCGAAGCCTTAGGTGATCTATTAACTTTTGATACGCAGCGATGGAGCGAGGTGATTGCTCGCGCCAAAATTGACAAGCAATAAACGGGTGAACCTAGACGCGCCCTTGGCGTGTTGTGCGCTTGCTTTAGCTTTTGTAACTGTGATACGCCGCGTCCACGCCTGCGCCGCGTGTGAATTTGTGCCCCTCGGCTGCCAGCACAATTTCTAGCGCCGCTAGCGTGTTCAAAACGCAGTCAGGGCGGGCGTTGTAGCCCATTGCACCGATGCGCCAAATTTTCCCGTGGAGTGGTCCAAAGCTTGTGCCAATTTCAATATTGAAGTCAAGCAGCAAGGCGCTGCGTACTTTGTCTCCGTTGATGCCGTCGGGAATGACTATGCCTGTGACGTTTGGCATTTTATTTTTTTTGTCCCCATAGACTTTAAGCCCCATGCCTTCTACCCCTGCAACGATGGCGCGTGAGGCGACGGCGTGCCTTGCATGAACAACGCTTGCGCTTTCTTGCACAAAGATTCGTGCGCATTCGCGTGCGCCATACAGCATGGTGGTGGCTTCGGTGTGGTGGTTCAGTGCGCTATCGCTCCAGTAGTCAATCACCATGGCCATGTCCATGTAGTTCGATGCGATGCGCGTGCCCGTGCCAGGCACGTACCCTGTGGCTTGCAGCCCTTCTTCTAGGTGCCGACGACGGTAAATCTGCTTGGCAAAAGCGTCACTCAGTGTGATGGGCGCAGCGCCAGCGGGACCCGCCAAGCACTTTTGCAGACCTGCCGTGACGGCGTCAATCGCCCAATCATCTACCAGCAAGGGTGTGCCGCCGCAAGATGCTGTGGCATCCACTTGCAAGAGTGCGCCATGGCGGTGGCAGATATCGCCCAAACTCGCCAGCGGTTGCAGCATGGTGGTGGAGGTGTCGCCTTGGCAAACCGCAACTAGCTTGGGCGAGAAGGCTTTGATGGCGGATTCGATTTGAGCTAAATCAAACACCTCGCTCCAAGGCACGGAAATAGTTTTAACCGTCGCCCCCGCGCGTTTGGCAATCTCCTCCAGCAATTGTCCAAAGCGACCAAAGCTGCAAACCAGCACTTTGTCGTTTTGCTCAATCGCAGACATCATGACCATTTCAATTGCCGAGCGCGCCGTACCGTCTAGCACCAGTGTCCAATCGTTTTTTGTTTCAAAAAACTGGCGATAAAGCGCCATCGTCTCACGCATAAAAGCGCGAAATTGCGGATCAAACTGACCAAGTAGCTGCGATGACATGGCTTTGAGCACACGCGGGTCCGCATTGATGGGCCCCGGCCCCATAAGCACACGCGGATGGGGGTTGAGCTCGGCAAACGCCGATTCGGGATTAGCAAGGGGCGACAGTTTGGGCAAGGCAATAGAAGTCATGGCGGTATGATAGCAAAAGTGTATACAAATTAATGTAAAAAACCCGAGTCTAGCGCCATGTCATCTCAACCCAAAGCCACTCTCACCCTGTTTACCGCTGCTTGTGTTCAAGCAAATCTCTACAAAGACTCCGTTGCCTTGATGCGCACGGCGCAAGCTTTGCTGGCGCTGGAGGGCGTTATCCACGCGACGCTGCAAATGGGCAGCACAGCAAACAAAGAAATTTTGCAAGAGGCAGGATTGCTCACGGCGGAAGTTGCCAGCGCCTCACCTAGCGACGTGATGTTGGTAGTGCAAGCCACATCCCAAAAAATCTGCGACGCGGCAATGGCGACGGGGCGCTCCTTGCTGGCGGGGCAAGGCCGCGTGGAAGCTGGGCAAGAGCAAGAACAACGCCCGCCGCGTGCGATTGCGATGGGCGCTGCAAAATTAAAAGATGCCAACCTTGTGCAAATTTCTGTGCCAGGCAGTTACGCTGCGGCAGAGGCGTTGAAAGCGGTGCATCTTGGGTTACACGTTTTTATGTTTAGCGATAACGTGCCAATCGAGCAAGAAGTGACCGTCAAGCAAGAAGCGGTGCGGCGGGGCGTGGTGGTGATGGGTCCTGACTGCGGCACAGCCATCATTGGTGGGGTGCCGCTGGGCTTTGCTAATAACGTGCATAGAGGCGATATTGGTCTAGTTGCCGCGTCAGGCACGGGCTTGCAAGAGGTGACGACGCAAATCCACCGTAGGGGCGCAGGAGTGTCTCACGCCATTGGCACGGGTGGACGCGATGTGTCGGCGGACGTGGGCGGCATCACCATGCTGCAAGGCATTGCGCTACTAGCCAAAGACGCGGCGACCAAAGTCATTGTGGTCATCTCCAAGCCGCCCGCGCCTGAAGTGGCAGATAAGGTCATGACCGCGCTGGCTCGTACAGGCAAACCCGCCGTGGTTTTATTTTTGGGCAGCACGCTGCAAAGCACACACGCCAATATCTGCATGGTGTCCACGATGGTGGATTGTGCGGCGCAAGCTGTGCGACTAGTCAATAAAGGATACAAAAATAAGGGCAGCGGGCGACAACTGGAGTCCTATTCCAATTACTTCATTCCGCGCAAGCCCGTATTCCACAAAACGCAGCGGTTTTTGCGCGCGCTGTATTCGGGCGGCACGTATTGCGCCGAGGCACAAACCATTTGGGCAAAGTCTGGGCTTGCGGTGTGGTCCAACATTCCCGTCAATAAAACCTTGTTGCTTGCCAATCCCAAGCAAGCCAGCATGGAGCACACGGCGCTGGACTTGGGTGATGATGCCTTTACCGTTGGCAAGCCTCACCCCATGATTGACCAAGGCGCACGCATTGAGCGTTTGCTGCGCGAAGCCGCTGACCCTGCGGTGCGCGTGGTGGTGCTGGATGTGGTGATTGGTTGGGGTGCCCACGCCGATCCCGCCGCAGAATTAGCGTCTGCTGTGGTGCGAGCCAAAGCAATTGCAGAAAAAGACAAACGCCATCTTGCCGTGATCGGGTTTGTGTGCGGTACTGAGCTTGATCCACAAGGACTTGCCCAGCAAGAAGAGCAGTTGCGCCGCGCAGGTGTTGTGCTGGCGGGCAATAGTGCAAACGCCGCGTGGTTGGCAGGCGAGTGGGTGAAATGAAGGCGCAGCGCACTCAGGGCATCGTCGAAAACTCGGAGAAGCGCCGACTGGTCGTCATCGCGCTGGGCGGCAACGCCGCGTATCCGCCCACCATACAAGGCACGGCGGACGAGCAGCTTGCCCTCATGCGTGGCGTGTGCGAGCATTTTGTGGAAATCATCAAAGCAGGCTGGCAGCTGGTGCTCACGCATGGCAATGGCCCCGTAGTTGGAAATATCCTTTATCGCATGGCTAAAACTGCCGACGAATTGCCGCCCATGCCCATGGATATTTGCGTCGCGCATTCGCAAGGCGGTATGGGATATATGTTGCAACAAAGTTTTGCCAACGCGCTAATGGATCACGGCATGAGTTCGGTTGTGTCTTGTGTGGTGACCGAAGTTGAAGTTGACAGCCAAGACCCCGCGTTTAAAACCCCCACCAAACCTGTCGGAAAATTTTTTAGCGACGCAGACGCCAAAGTTATGGCGAGTCGCACGGGGTGGACGTTTGCGGAAGATTCTGGGCGCGGGTGGCGGCGCATGGTGGCGTCGCCCAAGCCACGCAAAATTTTAGATTTACAGACCATCGATGCCTTGCTGAAGGCGGGCGTATTGCCTATTGCGTGCGGCGGTGGCGGTGTGCCCGTCATCGTTAACAGCCAAGGGCATTTGCAAGGTGTGCCAGCCGTGATTGACAAAGATTTAACCAGCGCGATGCTGGCAGCGCATCTGCACGCCGATGTGCTCATCATGCTGACGGGCGTAGAGCGGGTGGCGCTCGATTTCAATCAGCCCACGCAGCGATGGCTAGATCGAATGACGTTGCCTGAAGTCAATCGCTACGCGGCGCAAGGACAATTTCCAGCAGGCTCTATGGGGCCAAAAGTGGATGCGGCGCGGATGTATTTGTCGGAGTTACCCGAAGCAAATCAAGCGGGGCGGGTCATCATTACAAGCTTAGAAAAAACATTTGATGCCTTGATGGGGCGTGCGGGTACGCACATTACCAACAGTTGATATGCGAAAAATTATTGGCTTTGAACAAACTGACTTTGCCTATGTGGGCGATGAAGTGGTGTGGCTTGGAGAAAACCCGTACACGTCGCATCCGCGCGTGCTAGGCGCAGCTAAAGTGCCGCCGCTGCCGCCACAATCCGTCTCGCCCCTCTCGCCCGCCTCGCCCACGTTGCGCCAGCAGCGAGCCGCTAGTGCGCGAATGTGTCTCGCACAGCAAATGGCGGCAGAAGACGCTAAAGGTTTGATGCGGTGGCTGACCCACCGGGCGATGGCGTTTCCGCTTGCCAACGCCAAAGATCGATTTGATGCGGTGCACACGGCATTAGTGTCGCGGGACTTACTGGCGTTTGAAGCAGCAGCGATGCGTGTGCTGGGACTTGGTCTAGGACTTACGCCTAGTGGCGATGATTTTTTAGGCGGTATTTTTTTTGTGCTGGCGCATCAACCGCAAGAAGCGTGGCAACAATCTATGCCGCGTGTGCAAGCGAACCTCCTCAAGGCTTGCGAGACTTTGACTAATCCCATTTCGGCGGCTTTGCTGCGCGACAACATCCAAGGCGCAAGTTATGGCGTGCTGCACGAAATGTTGGATGCGCTGACGGTTAGTCAGGCGCCATGCATGGCCAGTGCGACTAGGCGACTATTGGCACTAGGAGCCAGCTCGGGGGCAGATTTGTTGGCAGGTTTGTTGTTGGCGCTCACAGTTTTAGAAGAAGGTTGAAATGGCATGGAAAAAAATTCACAAATCAGTTTACTTTCGCAATCACCTGCAGTGTTAAACATCGGCATTGATGGTTTCAATGCCAGTGTGACCGCCAGCGGCGGCAGTTTGCAAAGTGTGCAGTGGCAGCCGCCTGGCAATGCAGATCCGCTTTTGGCGTGGCAATTAGCGCAGTTAATGGGAGACGCGCGCATTGAAGCTGCAAACGCACTTGCTTGCGAGCGCATCATTGCGGCGCGTCCTATGTGGGAAGACATGGCTTTGCGCGCCGATGGTGTAATTCCAGAATTAAAGGGCGCTCGCCTATTGCTGCACGCAGGCCCACCCGCGGCGTGGCGCGATATGTGTGGCCCCATGCATGGCGCAATGGTAGGGGCGGTGCTCTACGAGGGCTGGGCAAAGGATGCGGCGGAGGCGACGCAAATGCTCAAATCGGGACAAATCGATTTTGCTCAGTGCCACGACTTTCATGCCGTGGGTCCGATGACGGGAATCATCAGCGCTTCGATGCCGCTGATTCAAGTCACTAATGTGTCGCATGGCAACGTGGCGTATTGCACGCTCAACGAAGGCATTGGCAAGTGCTTGCGCTTTGGTGCTAATGGCACGGAAGTCATTGCGCGGCTGAAGTGGTTCGAGTCGGTGCTCGCACCTGTGTTGAAGGCCGCTGTGCGTCAAAATTTCGAGCAAACAGGCGGCATTGACTTAAAGGCCATTCAATCGCAGGCGCTGCTGATGGGTGACGAAGTGCATAGTCGAAATGCCGCATCGACTGCGCTGCTTTTTATGGCCATTGCCACCAACTTGGCGGCTGCGCCAAACCTGAGTGCTGACCACGTGCAGCAAACGCTGGCTTTTATTGCCAAGAACTCACAATTCTTTTTGAACTACTCCATGGCGGCGTGCAAAGCCATTATGGATGCGGCGCACGGCATTGAGCACTCCACCGTTGTAACTGCCACGGCGCGCAATGGCACGGAAACAGGCTTGCGAGTCAGTAGCACAGGCAGCCAGTGGTTCACCGCCAAATCCGATTTGCCGATGGGGCTTTTCTTTCCAGGATTTAAGCAATCAGATGCTTGCCCCGACATTGGTGATAGCGCCATTACCGAAACCGCAGGCTTTGGTGGTTGTAGCTTTGCTGCGTCGCCCGCGCTCACGCTTTTGGCGGGTGGTACGGTGGGGGACGCTGTGCGATACAGCCAAGAAATGCTAGATATCACCGTGACGCAAAACCCTGCGTTATCGCTGCCCGCACTTGATTTTTCGGGTGCACCTTGCGGCATTGATGTGCGCAAAGTGGTGGACACGGGAATTCGTCCCGTTGTGACCACGGGCATCGCGCACAAAGAGGCGGGCGTGGGGCAAATTGGCGCGGGCATTGTGCGCGTGCCAATGGAGGCTTATTGCAAAGCGCTTGCGGGCGTGGCGAAAATCAATCAACTATCACAAACACTATGAGACAAACACTCACATCCCCACGCGGCATGGCAACTGCCCCGCATCACCTAGCCACGTCAAGCGCTGCAGCCGTGCTGCGCGAAGGCGGCAACGCCATCGAAGCTATGGTTGCAGCCGCAGCCACTATCGCGGTGGTTTATCCGCACATGACCTCAATTGGTGGCGACGGTTTTTGGCTGATTGCTCAGCCAGGTCAAGAGCCTGTGGCTATTGATGCGTGCGGACGCGCTGCGGGACTTGCCTCTATCGATTGGTACAAAGCGCAAGGCTTGCAAGCTATTCCAGGGCGCGGCCCGCTTGCTGCCAATACCGTGGCAGGCGCGATTTCGGGTTGGCAAGAGGCGCTCGCGCACTCCTCGCGCATGGGCGGCAAGTTACCGATTTCTCGCTTGCTGCAAGATGCGATTCATTACGCCAAACAAGGCGCACCCGTGACGCAAAGTCAAGTCAAATTTACGACGCAGTTTTTGCCTGAGCTTGGCGCTCAACCAGGTTTTGGCAAGCAGTTTTTGAATCAAAACACCGATGGCTATCAGATTCCCGCTGTCAATACGCTGCGAAGCTATGCGGCGCTGGGCAGTACGCTGGAGACCTTGTCCCGCAGCGGGTTAGATGATTTTTATCGCGGCGATATTGCGGCAGAAAACGCGGCTCAGTTGGCAGAGCTTGGCTCGCCGCTTTGTCTGGCAGACTTTCACGCGCACCGGGCTGCATCGGTTCGCCCGCTGTCTGTGCGTGTGACGGGCGCGCAGCTTTTTAATATGACGCCGCCCACGCAGGGGCTGGCATCGCTCATGATCTTGGCGATTTTTGACAGGTTGCGTGTACGTCATGGCATTAAAGACTGCGATAGCTTTGCGTATTTGCACGCGATTGTGGAGGCAACTAAGCACGCATTTAAAGTCCGTAACCGCTACATTGCCGATCCTGCGACGATGCAAGCGCGTGGCGTGAGTCCCGAGCAGTTTTTAAGCGATGCCTTCATCGATCAATGTGCCGAGGCGGTCGATATGAAGCAAGCACTGACGTGGCCCGAAAAACCCATTCACGGCGACACGGTTTGGATGGGCACGGCAGACAGTAGTGGGTGTATGGTCAGTTACATCCAAAGCGTGTACTGGGAGTTTGGCTCTGGCGTGGTGTTGTCCAGCACGGGCGTGGGTTGGCAAAACCGTGGCTCTAGCTTTTTGTTAGATCCAGATTCACATTTGGCGCTGGCGCCGCACAAAAAACCATTTCACACACTGAATCCTGCTTACGCCCAATTTGACGACGGCAGGCGCATGGTGTACGGCAATATGGGCGGAGACGGTCAGCCGCAAAGTCAGTCGGCGGTGTTTAGCCGCTACGCCATGTTTGGGCAGACGCTTCAATCGGCCGTGAGCGCACCGCGCTGGTTGCTAGGCAAAACATGGGGGCAAGAGTCAACCACGCTGAAATTTGAGAATCGATTCGATCCCAAGGTGCTGCAAGAACTGCGCGATGCAGGACACGACGTGGAAGTGCTGCCCGACTACAGCGACACCATGGGCCATGCGGGCGCAATTGTGCGTCAAAGCGACGGTCTTTTGCTGGCGGCAGCCGATCCACGCAGCGATGGCGTGGTGGCTGGGTTTTAGTAATCTAATCGTCGCTTTTTTTATCAGGGCGCATTGTCCACCACACGATTCCCACCAAGATCAGCAAAGCCAGTAGTGATTCGAGCAAAATGAGAGTCATGTTTTTGATCCGATTTTTTATGGTGAGTGCGCTGCTGATTATGTCGCACGCTCACGCGCAAGAGCACCCTGCTAGCCGCTGGACAGCGGTGTCCTGGGATGATTTGTCAAACAGCTTCGGCGATGACTTGCGTGAGGCGCTGCCTGCGTGGCTCACCAGTTGTACGCGTGCGTCACCCCAATGGCGAAAACCTTGCGCCGAACTCTCAGCGCTTAAAAATGCCGACCCCGAAGTGATTCGGATTTGGCTGATGGCGCGGTTGCAGCCTTATCGTGTGGAGTCAGTCAGCGGTAGCGCGGGTGCGGGTTTACTAACGGGCTACTACGAACCGATTTTGCAAGCGCGGCGCGCTGCAGATGAAGTGTTTCGCTACCCCATTTATCGCTTGCCTCTTGATTTGGAGCGCGGCAGCGCAGGGCGCTCATGGTACACGCGGCAAGAGATCGACAGCTCAGGAAGCCTCGCGCAGCAAGCTTTGCAAGGACGTGTCATTGCTTATTTAGAAGACCCATTGGATGCGCTGGCATTGCATATTCAAGGCTCGGGGCAATTGGATTTGCAGCAAGCAGATGGAGCGCATCAGCGTATTCGTCTTGCGTTTTCAGGTAGCAACAATCAGCCTTATAAAAGCGTGGGCGCGTGGTTGCGTGAGACGCATGGTGTGCGTGACTTGTCGTGGCCCTCCATTAAAGCGTGGGCGACTACGCATCCCGAACAATTGAATGCCTTGTTGTGGAGCAATCCGCGAGTGGTGTTTTTTAGTGAATCAGCCGCATCGAGCAGTGGGCCTCGTGGTGCACAAGGCGTGCCGCTCACGGCGGGGCGCTCCATCGCGGTAGATCCCAAAAGCATCCCCTACGGAACGCCCGTCTGGTTGGTCTCAAGCGGTGCCAGTGCTGACCTTGCGCGCTTGGTGCTCGCGCAAGATACGGGCGCGGCCATCGTGGGTGCGGTGCGAGCAGATTATTACGTTGGCAGCGGTGATGCAGCAGGCGATTTGGCAGGACGACTCAAACAAGATTTGCAGTTATGGGTGCTGTGGCCTAGAGCCGATTAATCCCTTCGCCTTCTTCCACGTATATAATTCGACGCTTTGCTAAACTTCTCGTATGTTTGATAGTGCCGATGACCAGTTAAACATTCGACCGCTCAGCAAAGAAGAGGCGAAACTGCTTAGGCAGAAAAATCCACCTTTAAGTCCGTGGCGGGTAATAAGTTTGCAAGTACTGGTTGTGTTGGTTGTTGCCTTCGTCACGCGGCTGGTAACGCAAAATGCGGCTAAGACGTATTCATTGGTTTGGGGTGGTTTGTGCGTAATTGTGCCAAGCAGCGTATTTGCGTATGCGTTATCACGCCAGATAAGGAGCCGCCAGTCCTCTCCAAGTGCTTTGCTCGTTGGGATGTTTGTCTGGGAATTGGTGAAGGTTGTGTTGACGGTTGCGATGCTTTTGATGACGTCGCGTGTGGTGTCTGGAGTGAGTTGGTTGATGTTGGTGCTAGGCTTTGTTTTGACAATGAAGGTGTATTGGGCGGTATGTTGCTGGGTGATGAAAACTCCCCGCCTTATGAAATTAAAAATAATGGGAATGTGAATCATGTCCGCTGAACACGCGGGAGCAAATGCTCCAACGGCTGGTGAATACATCCAGCATCATTTGCAACATTTGCAGAAGAATTTTTTGTTTGAAAATGTTAAGCAAACAAATATTGTTGATTTTTCTTTGTTTAATGTTGATTCAGTTGCCTTCTCGCTAGTGCTTGGTGTGATTGCGTGTTTTGTGCTTTGGTTGGCGGCTCGTAAGGCAACATCAGGCGTTCCTAGTCGGTTCCAGGCTGCTGTTGAGTTGCTGATTGAGATGGTGGAGACTCAAGCGAGGGGTGTCATTCACAATGAAAAGAGTCGCAGGCTGATTTCTCCTTTGGCGCTGACGGTTTTTGTATGGGTGTTCTTAATGAATGCCATGGATATGCTGCCTGTTGATCTGATTCCCTTCTTTTGGCATTCTGCGGGACCAGCCGTGGGATTCAATGCGTATGTGCGTGTAGTTCCGACGGCTGATTTGTCGACAACACTTGGGTTGTCCACTTCCGTTTTGGTACTTTGCCTCATTTACAACATCAAGATTAAAGGGTTGGGCGGATGGGCTCATGAGTTGATTTCTGCGCCATTTGGCGACCACTGGGCGCTCTACCCCATTAATTTTTTGATGCAGATGATTGAATACATTGCTAAGACTGTGTCGCATGGTATGCGGTTATTTGGCAATATGTTTGCGGGTGAATTGGTGTTTATGCTAATTGCGCTGATGGGTGGTGGTTTGGCTGTTTCGCTAACCGGTATTGGTTTGGCTGTTGGTCATGTCATTGCTGGGACTGTGTGGACGTTGTTTCATGTTTTAGTCATCACTTTGCAAGCTTTCATTTTTATGATGTTGACGTTGATCTATACAGGTCAGGCGCACGATGCACATTAATGAAATTCATTTTTATTTTTCTTTAACTTTTTAGGAGCTTCTTCATGGAAAACGTTCTCGGCTTAGTGGCGCTTGCTTGCGGTTTAATTGTTGGCCTTGGCGCTATTGGTGCATCAATTGGTATTGCGTTGATGGGGGGTAAATTTCTTGAGTCGGCTGCGCGTCAGCCTGAGCTTATGAATGAGTTGCAAACCAAGATGTTTATTTTGGCTGGTTTAATTGATGCGGCTTTCTTGATTGGTGTTGCGATTGCATTGTTATTTGCGTTTGCTAACCCCTTTGTGCTGCGTTAATTCGACTCCTTTAACTATTAGGAGGGGAGTGAGTCGTGAACATTAATTCAACCCTGTTTTTGCAGGCTATTGTCTTTGCAATTTTTGTATGGTTTACGATGAAATTCATATGGCCGCCCTTGGTGACGGCTATCGATTTGCGTCGTGACACCATCAAAACGGCTTTGGATTCTGCCGATAACGCCAAATTGGAGCTTGCCGCCGCTAACAAGCGTGTGGAGTCTGAGTTGGTCGCGTCGCGCAATGAATCTGCTGCTCGCTTGGCTGAGGCAGATCGCCGCGCCCAAGTCATGCTTGAAGAAGCTAAGGCGCGCGCGGTAGATGAGGGTGCAAAAATTGTTGCCGCAGCTAAGGCGGAGGCCGTGGCTCAAAGCGTGCAAGTGCGTGAGGCTTTGCGCGAGCAAGTCGCCGCGCTTGCCGTGAAAGGCGCTGAGCAAATTTTGCGCCGTGAGGTCAATAGCGCTGCTCATGCTGATTTACTGAATCAGTTAAAGCGCGAGCTGTAGAGGGGTTGTCATGGCTGAAATTGCAACCATTGCCCGCCCCTATGCCGAGGCCTTGTTTCAGGCGTCCAAGTCTGATCTTGGTGGGGTGCAGATGTGGCTAAATAGTTTGGCGGTTGTTGCTTCCGATGCGGCGCTGTTGGAGTTTTCTAGCAGTCCTTTGGCAAGTAATGCGCAAATTGCGGAACTCATTGTGTCGGTCACTGGTGCGAGCATGGGTCCTGCAGCGCTCAATTTTTTGACCGTCATTATTGAAAACGGACGCCTTGGCGCATTGCCTGAAATTGCTGTGCAATTCCAAGCGCTAAAAAATGCAGCCCAAGGGGTGAATGACGCGGTTATTTATAGCGCCTTCCCAATCGATGCTGCGGCGTTGACGGATTTGGTGACGTTACTAGAAAAACGCTTTGCTCGCAAATTAAACGCCAAAGTTCAAGTGGACGAAGGTTTAATTGGCGGCGTGCGTGTGGTTGTGGGTGATGAGGTGCTGGACGCTTCGGTGCGTGCAAGGCTGGATCAAATGAAGGTCGCACTGGTGGCGTAGGTCTCCTTGCGCTCTGTTACGAATTTATTGATAAACAAAAGAAGGACGAGTCATGCAACTCAATTCCGCAGAAATTTCCGAGCAAATTAAAAGCCGCATCGAAGGCTTGACGGCCAATGTCGATGTGCGTAACCAAGGGACGGTGGTGTCCGTGACGGATGGCATCGTGCGCATCCATGGCTTATCTGATGTGATGCAAGGCGAGATGCTAGAGTTTCCTGCTGCTGCCGATGGCCAGCCCTCGTTTGGCTTGGCGCTGAATTTGGAGCGTGACTCCGTAGGTGCGGTGATTTTAGGTGCATACGAGCATATCTCTGAAGGCAATACCGTTAAGTGCACGGGGCGTATTTTGGAGGTGCCCGTGGGGCCCGAGCTGATTGGTCGTGTGGTCAATGCGCTGGGTCAGCCGATTGATGGCAAAGGCCCTATCAATGCCAAGATGACCGATGTGATCGAAAAAGTTGCGCCAGGCGTGATTGCGCGTAAGTCGGTGGATCAACCCTTGCAGACAGGTCTGAAGTCTATTGACTCAATGGTTCCTGTGGGACGTGGTCAGCGCGAGCTGATTATTGGTGATCGTCAAACAGGTAAGACCGCGGTTGCGATTGACGCCATCATTAACCAAAAAGGTCAAAACGTCACTTGCGTTTATGTGGCGATTGGCCAAAAAGCATCGTCGGTTAAAAACGTGGTGCGCTCGTTAGAGCAAGCGGGTGCAATGGCGTACACCATTGTGGTGGCGGCAACAGCATCGGAGTCAGCTGCAATGCAATATGTGTCGGCGTACTCAGGCTGCACCATGGGTGAGTATTTCCGCGATCGCGGTGAGGATGCTTTGATTGTGTATGACGATTTGTCCAAGCAAGCTGTGGCGTATCGCCAAGTGTCTTTGCTCTTGCGCCGTCCACCAGGTCGCGAAGCCTATCCTGGCGATGTGTTTTATCTCCACAGCCGTTTGCTGGAGCGTGCCTCGCGCGTTAATGCCGATTACGTGGAGGCATTTACCAAGGGTGCAGTTAAAGGCAAAACGGGTTCGCTCACCGCGCTGCCAATTATTGAAACGCAAGCGGGCGACGTATCCGCTTTCGTGCCAACGAACGTGATTTCGATTACTGACGGTCAAATCTTTTTAGAAACATCACTCTTTAACGCGGGTATTCGTCCTGCGATTAACGCGGGTATTTCGGTCTCCCGCGTTGGTGGCGCAGCGCAAACCAAGTTGGTCAAAAGTTTGTCGGGCGGTATCCGTACCGATCTGGCGCAGTACCGCGAATTGGCTGCCTTTGCGCAGTTTGCCTCTGATCTTGACGAGGCAACCCGCAAGCAATTGGATCGTGGTGCGCGCGTGACCGAGCTGCTCAAGCAGGCACAGTACAGCCCACAATCCATCAGCATCATGGCCTCCACTTTGTTTGCGGTGAACAAGGGCTTTATGGACGATGTCGAAGTTAAGAAAGTCTTGGCCTTCGAATCGGGTATGCACAGCTATTTAAAAGACAAGCACGCACCATTGCTTGCAAAATTGGAATCGGCTAAAGCGATGGATAAAGATGCTGAAGCTGAATTGAATAGCGCGATTGCGACCTTTAAAAAGTCGTTTGCTTAAATCCTACCTGATCATAAGGAGCCAACATGGCAGCAGGTAAGGAAATACGAGGCAAGATCAAATCGGTGGAAAACACCAAGAAGATCACCAAAGCGATGGAAATGGTTGCTGCCTCCAAAATGCGCAAAGCGCAGGATCGTATGCGTGCAGCGCGGCCTTATAGCGAAAAAGTGCGCAATATCGCGGCTAATTTGGGTAAGGCTAATCCTGAGTACACGCACGCTTTCATGCAGATGAATGACGCGAAGACGGCTGGCTTTATCGTCGTCACAACTGATAAAGGGTTGTGCGGCGGCATGAATACCAACATTTTGCGCGCGGTAACCAACAAAATTAAAGATTTGCAAGCTGCGAGTGTGGGTACGCAGGCGGTGGCAATTGGCAATAAGGGATTGGGGGTTTTAAATCGCGTGGGCGCTAAAGTTGTGTCGCACGTTACGCAGCTGGGTGACAAGCCGCATCTGGATGCGCTGATTGGGCCTACCAAGGTGCTGCTTGATAGCTACGCGAAAGGTGAGATCAACGCCGTGTATCTGTGCTACACGCGGTTTATCAATACCATGAAGCAAGAGCCTGTCATTACACAACTGTTGCCCTTATCGGCAGAGACGATGCAGACAAGCGCGCAAACGGCAGGCGCTTCTCATGCGTGGGATTATTTGTATGAGCCCGATCCGCAAACCGTGATTGACGAATTGCTCGTGCGCTATATCGAGTCCTTGGTCTATCAAGCCGTGGCTGAAAACATGGCGTCCGAGCAATCGGCGCGCATGGTAGCGATGAAGTCCGCAACCGATAACGCAGGGAGTGTGATTGGTGAGCTTAAGCTGGTCTATAACAAGACCCGTCAAGCGGCTATCACCAAAGAATTGTCAGAGATCGTCGCTGGTGCGGCGGCTGTTTAATTGAAATTGAAATTTAATTGCTGGAGCAAAAAATGAAAGCCCAAGGAAAAATCGTACAAGTGATCGGTGCTGTGGTTGACGTGGAGTTTCCACGCCAGCAAATGCCCAAGATTTATGACGCACTCAAAATGGAAGGCTCGCCCTTGACGTTAGAAGTGCAGCAACAATTGGGTGACGGCGTGGTGCGTGCCATTGCGCTGGGCTCATCCGATGGTTTGCGCCGCGGTCTGATGGTGTACAACACCGATGCGGCTATTACTGTACCCGTGGGCAAAGCGACTCTGGGTCGCATCATGGACGTGCTAGGTACGCCGATTGATGAGCGCGGACCTGTCGATCAAGCACAGACGGCATCCATTCACCGCACAGCACCCACCTACGATGAACTCAGCCCCTCACAAGAATTGCTAGAAACTGGCATCAAGGTGATTGACCTTGTGTGTCCATTTGCTAAAGGCGGTAAAGTGGGCTTGTTTGGCGGTGCTGGCGTGGGGAAAACCGTGAACATGATGGAGCTCATCAACAATATCGCCAAAGCGCACAGTGGTTTGTCGGTATTTGCAGGTGTGGGCGAGCGTACCCGTGAAGGTAACGACTTTTATCACGAGATGGCGGACTCTAAGGTGGTTGATCTCGACAATTTAGAAAACTCTAAAGTGGCGATGGTGTACGGACAAATGAATGAGCCGCCAGGCAATCGTTTGCGCGTGGCTTTGACTGGTTTGACAATTGCCGAATCCTTCCGTGACGAAGGCAAAGACGTGCTGTTCTTTGTGGATAATATTTATCGCTACACCTTGGCTGGCACTGAGGTGTCCGCCTTATTGGGTCGTATGCCTTCTGCTGTGGGTTATCAGCCCACACTGGCCGAGGAAATGGGACGTCTGCAAGAGCGCATCACGTCAACAAAAGTCGGCTCGATCACCTCCATCCAGGCCGTTTATGTGCCCGCCGACGACTTGACCGACCCATCCCCTGCAACCACCTTTGCGCATTTGGACTCCACTGTGGTGCTGTCGCGTGATATTGCCGCTTTGGGTATTTATCCAGCCGTCGATCCACTTGACTCCACCAGCCGCCAGCTTGATCCGCTGGTCGTGGGTAACGACCACTACACCACTGCACGCGCCGTGCAAGGTACGCTGCAGCGCTATAAAGAGCTGCGCGACATTATTGCGATTTTGGGCATGGATGAACTCGCGCCCGAAGACAAGCTGGCCGTGGCTCGTGCCCGTAAAATCCAACGCTTTTTGTCGCAACCATTCCATGTTGCCGAGGTGTTTACGGGTACAGCAGGTAAATATGTGACTTTGGCGGAGACGATTCGCGGCTTCAAAATGATTGTCAGCGGCGAATGCGACCATATGCCCGAGCAAGCGTTTTACATGGTGGGCACGATCGACGAAGCCATCGAAAAAGCGAAAAAAATATAATAAATTTGCGGGACTGAGCGCTCGCGCTGGTTCAACTGAAGAGGGAATTTATGAACACGATTCACGTTGATGTGGTCTCTGCCGAAGAGTCCATCTACTCAGGCGAAGCAACCTTTGTGGCGCTGCCTGGCGAGGTGGGTGAGCTAGGTATTAAGCCACGCCATACGCCGCTCATTACACGCATCCGCCCTGGCACGGTGCGTATTGAAACTGCAGAAGGCGGCGAAGAATTTATTTTTGTGGCAGGTGGACTGTTAGAGGTGCAACCCAACTGCGTGACCGTGCTCTCCGACACAGCGGTGCGCGGCAAAGATCTTGATGAAGAAAAGGCCAATGCTGCGCGTTTGGCTGCTGAAGAAGTGCTCAAAAATGCCAAGAGCGATATCGATTTGGCCAAAGCCCAGTCCGAGTTGGCGGTGCTTGCGGCGCAAATCGCTGCGCTACGCCGCTTTCGCGATAAAAAATAAGGGCGGGGAAAAATAGGCTTTTCAAATTCAAATCAAAAGTGAGCCAAGGTATCAACGAGCGAGCGACGAAACAGTACAGTCAGTGCGGTGAGGAGTGAGTGAGGAAGATAACGAAGTATCACAAACGATTTGGAAATGAAAATGTTAGATGACCGCGCCAAACTTTTACTCCAAACGCTAATTGAGCGCTACATTGCAGACGGTATGCCCGTCGGGTCGCGCACGCTATCGAAAGCGCCAGGGCTAGAGCTATCGGCTGCCACCATTCGCAACGTGATGGCGGACTTGGAAGATTTTGGACTGATTGTGAGTCCACACACCTCGGCTGGGCGCGTGCCTACAGCGCGTGGTTATCGCTTGTTTGTGGACTCGATGCTTACCGTACAAGGCGATGACCTGTCGGGTGTGCCCTCAGAGCTCGCTGCCGAGCAACCCCAAAAAGTGATTGCCAACGCGGCTCATTTGCTCTCGAGTTTGTCGCAGTTTGTGGGTGTGGTGCTCGCGCCCAAGCGCAACGCTATTTTCAAACATATCGAGTTTTTGCGGCTGTCCGAAAAGCGTTATTTAGTCATCATCGTCTCACCCGATGGTGACGTGCAAAACCGCGTCATTTTTACGCCGAATGACTACTCGCAAAGTCAGTTGATTGAAGCCTCTAATTATTTAAATACGCATTACGCGGGTTTGGAGATGGAGCAAGTTCGTATGCAACTCAAGGCTGAATTGCAATCTTTGCAAGGCGAAATTGCTGCGCTCATGCAAGCCGCGGTTCAGGTCAGCTCGGACGCCATGGCACAGCCTGCGGACGAAGTGGTGATTGCAGGCGAGCGCAATTTGCTCTCGGTCTCCGACTTTGCTAGCGACATGGGCCAGTTGCGTCGCACATTCGATTTGTTTGAGCAAAAAACGCAATTACTGCACTTGTTGGACAACTCCGAGCAGGCGCAGGGCGTGCGCATCTACATTGGTGGTGAAAGTCATGTCGTGCCATTTGAAGAGCTTTCTGTCGTCAGCGCGCCGTATAAAATCAACGGACAAATTGTCGGAACCTTGGGCGTTATTGGTCCTACGCGGATGCCGTATGAACGCATGATTCGCATTGTCGATATCACCTCTAAATTAGTGAGCAACGCGCTCAGTCACCACAAACTTGCATGAAACTCGATCCACATATTTTTAAAGCCTATGACATCAGAGGCGTGACACCCGCATCGCTGAATCCTGAAGTCGCTCGCAGACTAGGGCGAGCATTTGGCACGCAGGCCATCAAGCAGCGGCAGCAGGTAGTTGCGGTGGGGCGCGATGGCAGGCTGTCTGGGCTATATCTCTCGCAAGCCCTCATCCATGGGCTTTGTGAGGCAGGCGTCGAGGTTGTCGATGTGGGCATGGTCACAACGCCCATGCTGTATTTTGCAACGACGGGCGAAGTCGATGCGCGCTGCACAAGTGGAATTCAAATTACAGGCAGCCATAACCCGCGTGATTACAACGGCTTCAAAATGGTGCTGGCAGGTCGCGCCATTTATGGCGAAGACATTCAAGAGTTGCGCCGCATGATGGAGGAGTCCCAGTGGTCACTTCCTGCAACGGGCCATGCGCGCAAGGTGGATATCCAAGCGGCGTACAGCCAGCGCATCGTCAGCGACATCAAGCTCAAGCGCCGCATGAAAATTGTGGTTGATTCAGGTAACGGTGTGGCGGGCGCTTCGGCTCCCGCTATTTTTCGCGCATTGGGCTGCGAAGTGGTGGAGCTTTTTAGTGCGGTCGATGGCAATTTTCCTAACCATCACCCTGATCCTAGTAAGCCAGAGAATTTGCGCGACCTCATTGCCGCGCTGCAAGACTCAGACGCCGAGTTAGGACTTGCCTTTGATGGCGATGGTGACCGACTGGGCATCGTCACAAAGGGCGGAAACACCATTTATCCCGATCGTCAAATGATGTTGTTTGCGCAAGATGTGCTTACGCGTGTGCCAGGCGCCACGATTGTGTTTGACGTCAAGTGCAGTCAACGCCTAGCACCCGCTATTCAAGCGGCGGGGGGTGAGGCGTTGATGTTTAAAACAGGGCATTCACTCATCAAAGCCAAAATGCGCGAAATTGATGCAGCCACACCAAGAAGCGATAAACAAGCGCAAGCGGCACTGGGTGGTGAGATGAGTGGGCACATTTTTTTTAAAGAGCGTTGGTACGGCTTTGACGATGGCACGTATGCAGGTGCAAGATTGTTAGAAATTTTGAGCGACAACTCCAGCGTTAGTGACGTGCTAGATGCCTTGCCGACCAGCTTTTCTACGCCTGAACTCAACGTTGCGTGCGCCGAGGGCGAGCCACCTCAATTGGTTTTCCAGTTGCAAACCTTGGCTGCCAACTATGCAGCTTTCACCAGTGCCACCATCAACACCATTGACGGATTGCGTGTGGACTGGCCCGATGGATTTGGACTGATTCGCGCATCCAACACGACACCTGTTTTGGTCTTGCGATTTGAGGGACATACCGACGCGGCGCTGGCACGCATCGAATCTGACATGATGACGCTTCTTAAAACCGTGAAGCCAGACTCGAGCTTTGCGGCTGGGCATTGAACTTTGAATCTATTGATTGTCAAACTCTCGTCCTTGGGCGATGTGGTGCAAACCATGCCCGTGGTGGCGGATATTTTGACAGCACATCCTCACGCGCAGATTGACTGGGTTGTCGAGGAGGCGTTTGCGCCGCTAGTTGCAAGGCTAGGCGGTGTGCGCCGCGTGATTCCAATTGCCATGCGGCGTTGGCGAAAATCTTGGTTTGCAGCGCCTACGAGGCAAGAACGTGCGACTTTTCGAGCGCACCTTCAAAGTGTGACTTATGACGTGATCATCGATTGTCAAGGACTTATTAAATCGGCCTGTGTGGCTCGTATGGCAAGGCTGGCGGTGGATGGCAAGTGCGGCTCGTTCGCTAATAAAAGTCAGGCGTGTAGCTACGAGTGGCCCGTCAAATTTTTATTACCTCACAACCAAATCATGCCGATGCGCATTCACGCCGTTGCAAGAACGCGCTTGCTTGCCTCCAAGTTGTTGGATTACGAGGCGCGCATTGATATTTGGCAGTCCTTTGCACGCGTGACTTTTGAAGGCTTGCCAGCGCACAGGGCTAGGAGCAAAAAAATAATGTTTGCGCATGGCACGACACGACTTGACAACGAGTGGGCGCTTGGTCATTGGCTAGATTTGGCGACCAAATTTTTGTCTGAAAAATGGACGGTTATTTTGCCGTACTCCACAGATCACGAATACAAGTTTTGCCAAGACCTTCACGCGATGGAAGGCCCAGGAGGTATGTCATCTGGGATCGAAATTTTGCCGCGTATGCAGCTGCCGCAGCTGCTAAATGAAATGGCTACTTGCGAAGGCGTGATTGGCGTGGACTCGGGACTGTCGCACATGGCGGTGGCGTTAGGCTTGCCGCACGTGCAACTGTTTAGCCAAGACCGCGCCTGGCGTGCAGGTCCCGTGCCTGTTGAGGCGGGAGGTGTTCCCTATCAAGTCGCAGTGGGCGGGGCGCACGCGCCAAGCGTGGATGTGGTGTGGCAGGCGTGGTTGTCAGTCAACGCTGCATCGAAAGAATGCTCAAGATGATGAGCCTGCTCTACGTCTTTTTTACTTGGGCTGTTCAGCCTTTGGTGCGCTACAAATGCAAACGCCGCGCTCGCGATGAGCCTTTGTATGGTGAGCATTTGGAGGAGCGTTTTGGACGCTTTAACAACATCAAAAATGATGCTTCGTTTACGCATGATGTCGCCCGCCCGCTGATTTGGATTCACGCGGTGTCGCTGGGCGAAACGCGCGCGGCCGCGATTTTGCTTCAGTCGCTGCGAGTGACTATGCCTGCCATGCGGCTTTTGCTAACGCACGGCACGGCAACGGGTAGGACGGAGGGCGCAAAGCTTCTCCAATCAAGCGATATCCAAGTTTGGCAGCCGTGGGATTCGCGCACAGCCACGCGCGCTTTTATCACGCACTTCAAACCATCGATTGGTATTTTGATGGAGACGGAGTTGTGGCCAAACCTCATTCAAAGCGCCAATGATGCAGGTGTGCCCGTGGCGTTGGTTAATGCAAGACTGAGCGAAAAGTCGTTTAGAAAATCACAGCGTTTTGGTATCAAGCAACTAACCAGGCAAGCCTACCTAGGTCTTGCGGTGGTGTACGCGCAAACGACGGACGACTCCGTGCGATTGGCAAGCGCAGGCGCGAAGGTGGACGGTGTATTTGGAAATCTCAAATTTGACATCACGCCAAACCCTGAGCAATTGGCACAGGCGCAATCGGTGTGCAGTTTGCTGACAAAGCCTGTGGTGGTGTTTGCCAGTTCACGTGTAGGCGAAGAAGCAGCGTTTTTATCCGCGCTAAAAAGATTGTCCGAAGATCTGAGAAGCAGCGTGCAGTGGCTGATTGTGCCGCGCCATCCGCAGCGCTTTGATGAAGTCGCCGCTTTGATTGCGGATGCAGGTTTTTCGCTGTCGCGTCGTCATGGCTGGACGACTGACTCCATTTGGCTGGGCGATAGCGTGGGTGAAATGGCCTTTTATTACGGCATTTCAAAAGCAGCCTTATTGGGCGGTAGTTTTGAGCGCCTAGGCGGGCAAAATTTAATTGAAGCCTTGGCCTGCGATTGCCCTGTTGTGATGGGGCCGCACACGTTTAATTTTCAGCAGGCAGCAGATCTTGCCAGCGCGGAGGGCGTGGCATTTCGTGTGAATGACCTTGCCCACGGCATTGAGCGTTGCTTGGCGTTGGTAGGCAAGGACGGGTTAGACGCTGCCAATGAGGCTCGCCATTTTGTGACCGCGTACCGCGGTGCGGCGGCGCGTACTGCGGCAGCCATCCAATCTTTGATTGCTTAAGTTATTTGGCGAGTAGTGCGTTAATAGGCGCCAGGTCAGCCTCTTTCAAACTACCGTTGGCTTGGCGCAGTTTGAGCTCGCCCAAGAGGACGTTGTAGCGTGCCTGCGCCAAGTCGCGTTTGGTTTGATAGAGCTGGCTTTGTGCGTTCAGTACATCGATATTGATGCGAACGCCTACTTGATAGCCGAGCTGATTGGAGTCTAGTGAGCTTTGGCTGGACTTTTCCGCAGCCTCAAAGGCCGCTACCGAGCTCATGCCAGAGATTACCCCCAAATACACGCTGCGCGTGGCCTGTGCGGCTGCTCGTTTAGCATTTTCTAAATCCATGCGCGCTTTTTCTTCTAATGCTAAGGTTTGCTTTAAGCGGTTTTGCACGAAAAAGCCTGCAAAAAGCGGAACGTTTAGCGTAATGCCGGCTTGGCTGACTGCGTAGCGTGAATCGCTGGTACTACCCGTGACCGCGCCTCCCACATTGGCGCTGTTTGCTACGCTAACAAAGCCGTCCAGTGTAGGCTTATGCCCCGCACGCGATTTATCGTTTTCAAGCACAGCCACATCAACTGCGATCTGTGCCAAACGCACAGCAGGCGCGTCTAAAGAAGCTTCTACCCATTGGTTGATATCGTCAGCTTTGAGCGATGGCAGTGACGCATCGGCACGCAGGCTATAAGGCTGCACATTCTCTTTGCCTACCAATGTGTTGAGCGCTAACTGTTTAACGCGCAAATCATTTTCGGCGGCAATTTCTTGTGCCGTAACCAGATCGTGCCTTGCTTGCGCTTCTTTGCTGTCGGTGATGGTGGCTGTGCCTACTTCAAAATTGCGTTTGGCTGCCGCCAATTGCTCAGAAATGGAAATTTTTTGCGCCCGCACCAAGGTGAGATTATTTTTGCTAGACAGCACATCAAAGTAGGCCTGCGACAGACGCACGATGAGGTCTTGTTCTGCTGCTTGAATTTGAGCGTCCGCCTGCAAGAGTTGCTTTTGTCCTTGGTGGTACGTGGCTAAAGTGCCAGGACGATAAAGCGGTTGCGAGAGATTGACCGCGTAATTACGGTTGCCCAAATAGCGACTGTTGGTTGGAGGCGGAAAACCATTAGTGGGCGTGAAATTAGAACGCGACACCGTTCCGCTAAAACCAATGATTGGCAAAATGCTCGCCTTGGCTTGATCGGCCAACGCAAGGGTGGCGTCAAATTGCGTTTTGGCGGATAAAAACGTAGCGTCGTAAGTGCGCGCAACTTCATACAGCTCGGACAAACTTTGCGCTGATGCATGATGAGCGCACACGCCAAGTGCAAGACTAACTGTGATACGAGTGAGAGAAAAACGCTTCATGCCAAGCACCTTTTAGTATTGAGAAACGCTAGAGGTTAGATTTGCGAAGTCAAAACGAAAACGCCTCTAACTCGGGAAAATTTTCAAGCCTAGGCGCGAGCGTGTCCCATGGCTGGGTTGTGTGAATGCCTTGTTCGGTGCGGGTGACCAGCGTCATACGCATCACAGGCGCATCACCCACAATAGCAGCCAAGCGTCCGCCTGTTTTAAGTTTGGCAATGAGCGCAGGGGGGATTTGGGCAACCGAGCCAGACAGCACAATGACATCAAATGTGTCTGCGATGGCGGGGGGGTGCGCACCATCTGCCACTTTGACATCCACGTTAGCCACAATGGCCTGACTGAGGTTTTGTGCGGCCTTTGCGGCAAGCGCAGGATTGATCTCCAAACTTAGCACGTGCCTAGCCATGCGTCCCAAAAGTGCGGCCATGTAGCCCGAGCCTGTGCCGATCTCTAAAACAGACTCCAAGCCTGTGAGTTGCAAGTTTTGCAGCATTCGCGCTTCCACTTTGGGGGCAAGCATGGTGGCGCCGTGTCCTAGCGGCAACTCAAAATCAGCGAAGGCGAGACCTTTGTGCGCGGCAGGCACAAAGTCCTCACGCTTGATTTCGGATAGCAATTGCAGCACGCGGGGATCAAGCACATTCCAAGGGCGGATTTGCTGCTCAATCATGTGGAAGCGGGCTTGCTCAATAGTGGAGAGGGGGGAGTGGTTCATAGGGGATCAATTTTACCTGTCCACTTTGCCTTGAGCCATGCAGTTAGATCGTCCAGATAGCAGTAAACAACGGGGACGACGACTAAAGTTAAGACGGACGACGTGATCACGCCACCAATCACGGCTTGTCCCATGGGGGCGCGCTGCTCTGAGCCTTCGGTGAGCGCAAAGGCCAGCGGAACCATGCCAAAAATCATGGCGAGCGTGGTCATCAAAATTGGGCGCAGTCGCACCTTCGCTGCGTGCAGCAGTGCCGCCTCGCGTGCCATGCCTGCGACGAGACGACCGTCTTCGTCAATGTGATCTTCGCGCGAGCGAATGGCAAAGTCCACCAGCAAGATAGCGTTTTTGGTTACCAAACCCATCAGCATGATGACGCCAATCACCGAAAACATGGACAGCGTCGAGCCAAACGACATGAGGGCGATGACCACGCCAATCAGGGTGAGCGGCAGCGAGCTCATCAAAGCAATGGGCTGCACAAAACTTTTGAACTGGCTTGCCAGAACCATGTAAATAAAAATCACCGCCATCAGCAAAGCCGTGATGGCGTAGCCAAACGATTCGCTCATGTTTTTGGTGGAGCCACTAAATTGGTAGCCGTAGCCTGGTGGAAAGTTAATCGCATCGAGTTCGGTTTTGATGCCCGCCGATACTTCGCCTGCGGCCGCGCCGTAGGCATTGGCGTTGATAGACACTTCGCGCAATAAATCGCGGCGGTTGATTTGATTCGCGCCCGTGGACTCAACCACATCGGCAACTTGGTTCAGTTGCACCGTGCGCGGTGAGCCGTCGAGGTTGGCGCCTACGGTGAAAGGCAGTCGCGCCATATCGGCGGGTGTGCGCCGGCTCTCGGGTGCAAGCTGCACATTAACGTCGTAGGTTTGGTCATTGCTATCGCGCCAATTCCCTACGGTTTGACCCGCCACCAAGGTGCGAAGTTGCGAGCCAATTTTCGCGGTGGACAGTCCTGCATCGGTAGCTGCATCACGCCGCACGATGACGTCAATCGTAGGCTTGCCGGGCTTCATGCTGGAGTCCAAATCGACCAGCCCCTTGACGCTTTGCAGTTTGCTTAATGCCAATTTTGCAAGTCGCTCTAACTCGTGTTGGTCAGGGCCTGTAATGGATAACTCAATGAGTTTGTTGCCGCCCACGGCATCAAGCAAGCCGACTTGCGTGACGGTGATCCCTGCAATTTTGGAGAGTCGCTCGCGCAACTGGGCAGACATTTGCGCCACGTTGAGACTGCGGTCTTTTCTGTCCACCAAACGCACATAGATGCTGGCAGATGTTTTGCCGTTGGCGTTTGCCGTGTTGATGGTCGAGAGCGTATAACGGACTTCTTTGTATTGGCGCACAATGTCCTCGACTTGCTTGACCTTAGCTTCCGTGCTTTCAATGGAGGAGCCTACGGGCGTGTAAAAGCCGATATTGGTTTCGGAAAAGTCAGCAGCAGGAACGAACTCCGTCCCCAAAAATCGCACCATGCCAATACTGCCCACAAAGATAGCAAGCGCTGCAAGGGTGGTCGCCATTTTGTGCTGGAGCGCCCACGCCAGCGCCCCCTGATACTGGTGCTCTAGCCACGTGGTGCCACGATCAAAAGCGCCTGTGACGCGCCCAATGGTGGCGGCATATATTTTTTCTAACCATGTGCGAGGCTCTGGGGGCGGCTTGCCGTGTTGGTCAATCGCGGGGTCGTGCCAAACGGAGGACAGCATGGGGTCTAGCGTAAAACTGACGAACATAGATACCAAAACCGCAGCCACAATGGTGATGCCAAATTGGTGGAAAAACTTGCCAATAATGCCTCCCATAAACCCAATAGGCAAAAACACCGCCACGATCGACAGCGTGGTTGCCAGCACGGCAAGCCCAATTTCTTTAGTTCCATCCATTGCTGCGTCGTAGGGCGACTTGCCCATTTGAATGTGCCGCACAATGTTTTCGCGCACCACAATCGCGTCGTCAATTAAAAGCCCTACGCACAGCGACAGTGCCATCAAGGTCACCATATTGATGGTGAAGCCAAAGACGTTCATAAATAAAAACGTGGCAATCAAAGAGATGGGCAGCGTTAAACCCGTAATGACGGTGGAGCGCCAAGAATTTAAAAACAAAAACACAATCAAGATGGTGAGCAATGCCCCTTCAATTAAGGTGCGACGCACGTTGTCCACGCCTACGCGGATCGGACGCGAGGTGTCGTTCACGGGTTCTAAACGGATGCCATCTGTGCCTGCGCTTTTAAGCTGCGTTTGCACTTCCGCCAAAGTTTTATTCAGCCCATCAACTACGGCGATGGTGTTTTCGTCTTGTGACTTTTGTACCGTTAGCAAAAGTGTGCGCTCGCCGTTATAAAGCGCCAAGCTCTCGACTTCGGGAGCGCCATCGACCACGCGTGCCACTTGCCCAAGGCGAATGGCTGCGCCCGATTTTCGGGTCACGATGATGTTCTCAAAGTCCGCAGGTGTTTTCATGCGGGCATTGATTTGCACCGTGCGCTCTTGTGTCAAATTGCGAATCGCACCCACGGGCAAGTCTTGGTTTTCGCCTTGCACCGCCGCCAAAATTTGGTCAGTCGTTACGCCTAGGCTCTCCATGGCTTGCGGGTTGAGATAAAGATTGATCGTGCGTGCTGTCCCGCCCACTAAGTTGACTGCGCCTACGCCGCGCACGTTTTGCAACCGCTTTTTCAAAACCTGATCTGCCCATGTGGTGAGTTCCACCGCACTCATGACCTTGCCGTTGGCAGTTTTTTGTGGCAGTACCGCCACCGACCAGATGGCGCGGCTAGAGGGATCAAAGCGCTGGACTTGTGGTGCTTTGACTTCGGCGCGTAGCAGGGGGGCGAGGGCCGCGACTTTTTCACGCACATCAATGGCGGCTTGTCTGCCATCGACCGTGAGCTGGAACTCCATAATCACGACCGATAGACCTTGGTAGCTGCGCGACGTAACGGCACTAATGCCCGCAACCGAGTTCACGGCATCTTCAATCTTTTTGCTGACTTCACTCTCCACCACTTCGGGCGAGGCGCCTGGGTAGGCCGTGGTGATCACGACGACGGGAATATCGATATTAGGGAACTGGTCGATTGGCAAATTTTTAATGGAAAAAGCGCCCAGTACCACGAGCAACAGCATCACCATGGTGGCAAAAACAGGGTTTTGCAGCGAAACGCGTGTAAACCACATATCAGTTCACCTTGGCAGATGTTGTCGTCGCACCCTCACGCACTGCGCCTACGTGGCCTTGCAGCACGACAGCATTTTCCGCAAGCCCTTGTACTGCCACGTACTCCGCTCCATTGAACGTTCCTTTTTCGCCCAATGTGACGTTTTGATGTACGACATGATTGTTTTCAACAACCTGTACATACGGGGCAGGTTTATCGTACCGAATCGCCAGCGCAGGCACAGCTAGCGCATCTAGCTTTGTGGTGGCAAGCGTTCCCTGTGCAAACAAGCCTTGACGCAGTCCCGTGGGCTTGTCAATTGCTAGGTAAATGATCACGGCTCGCGAGCCCGCCGTCGCCGAAGGATTGATGCGAACGACGTGCGCTGCAATTGGCGTTGCCGAGCCATCGATGATGAGTGTTGCCGCCTGCCCTACGCGCACGGCAAGAGAATCCGCTGGCGACAGCGTGGCTTCTAATTCAAGGCGTGACAAATCGACAATTTCTAGGATGCGAGCATCAATACCCAAGCGCTCACCCGATTGGGCTGCGCGCACAGAAATTGTGCCGCTAATGGGCGCAAGTACACGGGTGTCATCTGCTGATTTTTTAGCCAGATCAACGCCCGCAAGCGCTGCGGCGTAATTCGCCTTGGTGCTATCAAGTGTGGCTTGCGAGGTGTCTAAAGCATTTTTGGAAATGAAACCTTGCTCCACCAAAGATTGACTGTTGCTGAAGTTCTTTTGCGCAATGTCCATTTGAGCCTTGGCCGCTTCTGCCGTTTTTTGCGCTTGCTTTTGCCGCGCTAAAAACTCGGTGGCATCAATTGTGGCAAGCAGTTGTCCCTCGCGGACAAAATCGCCTTCCCGTACAGACAGCCCGTGCAGCTCTCCTGCCACCTTGGCTTTGACAATGACTGCGTTAGCCGCTTTGATGCTGCCCGAAATGGGCAGTCCGTTTGTCAGTGTGATGGTTTTTGCCAGTACCGTATCGCTGGGCGCAAGCTCGATGCTGGCACTTGCACGTTTGGAGGTGGCAGCAGTTTCTTGCGCCGCTTTCTCTGATTTGCGCGCAGAGATATTTTTGCCAACGACTACGGCGAGAGCCGAAAGGACGATAAGCGCAAGCGCCCATTTGGCGCGTTTGGAAAGTAATGGGAGTTTCATAGCGGGGAGTGTCCAAGACTAAAGAGTATGCGAGCAGCCATTTTCGACGAGCGCCCGATTGGCCTACGCCAGCGCTGCTTTAATGGCGGTAGATACCTGTGCCATATCAGCCTTACCTGCCAGCTTGGTTTTGGCTGCGTTCATGACCTTGCCCATATCCGCTTGCGCGGGTTTGCAACCTAGTTCGCTAGCGAGAGCAGCAACAATGGCTGCGACCTCTTGCGTGATTTCTTCACTAGACAAGCGCGCAGGCAAATAAGTTTGCAGTACAGAGAGTTCCGCCTTTTCAATATCTGCCAAATCTTGCCGTGCGGCCGATTCAAATGCCGCAATGGAGTCTTTGCGCTGTTTGACTAGCTTGTCCACAATGGCAATCACCATGACATCGTCCAGCACCACGCGTTCATCGACCTCTTTTTGTTTGCAAGCGGCCAGTAACAGGCGAATCGTGCCAAGGCGCTGCGTATCTTTGGCACGCATGGCGTCCTTCATGTCATTGGTGATTTGGTCTTTGAGTGCACTCATGGGGGGATCCTAAAAATAACGGAAATAAAACACGGAATTAAAAAGAAAAAAGCTCGCAAGGCGCTAACCCGGCGAGCTTTTGATAACGTTCGTAGCCGAGTGCTTAGTACAGTTTTTTAGGCAGCTGCATCGCACGGATGCGCTTGTAGTTGCGCTTGACCGCAGCAGATTTCTTGCGCTTGCGCTCGGTGGTTGGTTTTTCGTAGAACTCGCGGGCGCGCAAGTCATTGAGCAGTCCGAGTTTTTCAATCGTGCGTTTAAAGCGACGCAGCGCAACGTCGAACGGTTCGTTGTCTTTGAGGCGAATAGTGGTCATGGAATTTATTAAAAATAAAACTAAAAATAAGGCGTAATTTTGTGTGGATTGGTGCGCGGAGTGCTGGCGCGGCACGGCAATCAAATCAAGCAATTCAAGGTCAGCGCGTGATTATATGCGAACTAATCAGCCCGACTTGGCGCTGATTTAGGCGGGAAAAACACCTGTTGATAAGTAACGATCGCCGCGATCACAAACCACAAACACGACGGTTGCATTTTCTACTTGACTAGCAATTTTCTGTGCAACCCAGCAAGCGCCGCCTGACGAAATACCTGCAAAAATGCCCTCCTCTCGGGCGAGACGGCGGCACATATCTTCCGCATCGGCTTGCGCCACATAGACCAAATCGGCGATATGTGTGGGGTCATAAATTTTTGGCAAGTACTCGGTAGGCCACTTGCGGATGCCTGGAATTTTGGCGCCCTCCATGGGCTGCGCCCCAATGATTTGAATGGCGGAGTTTTTTGTCTTTAAAAATTGCGATACCCCTGTGATCGTGCCCGTCGTGCCCATAGCACTCACAAAGTGTGTGACGCGCCCGTGTGTTTGTTGCCAAATTTCAGGGCCTGTGGTTTCAATGTGTATGCGTGGATTGTCGCAATTGGCAAACTGATCCAGCACGATGCCCTTGCCCTCAAGCGCCATCTTGTCCGCCAAGTCGCGTGCGCCCTCCATGCCCAGGGTCTTGGGTGTGAGGATCACGTCCGCGCCAAACGCCTTCATGGTTTGCACGCGCTCTACGCTGGCGTCCTCGGGCATGATGAGCACCATGCCATAACCCTTGATCGCGGCAGCCATTGCCAGTGCAATGCCTGTATTGCCAGAGGTTGCCTCGATAAGTGTGTCCCCTCGCTTGATATCACCGCGCTCCTCGGCGCGGGTAATCATCGACAGTGCAGGACGATCTTTGACTGATCCCGCAGGGTTATTGCCCTCTAGCTTGGCAAGAACGACATTGCCACGTGTTTGGTTAGACGCGGCTGCAATGCGTTGCAAAGCCACAAGCGGTGTGTTGCCAATGGTGTCGGCGATGGTTGGGTAGGTATGCGTTTCCATAGGCGTAGAGTGTAGTCAGATATAATCTGCGGCGTCGCGTGCCTCGGTGGTGGAATTGGTAGACGCGCCGGACTCAAAATCCGGTACCGAAAGGTGTGCCGGTTCGATTCCGGCTCGAGGCACCATCTATTGAATGCCTCGCTAGTCGAAAGATTGGCGAGGTTTTTTCATTCCTATTTTCAAAAGGTCTCGCTATGGCAACCCCCAACTATGCGTTTATTAAGCGCCAAAAAGACCTAGCTAAAAAAGCTAAAAAAGAAGAAAAAAAACAAGCCAAATTGCGCGGTGAAGTTGTCAGCGACTCCGATGACAACGAGGCGGCTGGTGGTGATCAAACTTTTGCCAGCCCTGAAGTTAGCTCTCCGACAGCAACATTAACTCAGTCGAACTAAGCCATCGCCAAGCGCCAGCGGGCAGATCGCTGGGTAATTTAAAGCGACCCATTTGCGAGCGGTGCAAGCTTTCTACGCGGTTACCCACCGCTGCAACCATGCGTTTGACTTGGTGGTATTTGCCCTCGGTGAGGGTAAGGCGCAAATGTGTGCTCGCACCCAATTCCCCCATCACTTCGCAGGCAAATGCTTGCACGGGTTTGGGCGAGTCATCTAAGACCACGCCTGCACGTAATCGCTCCGCTTGCTGTGCGGTCACTGGGTGCTTGGTTGTCACTTCGTACACTTTGGGTGCGTGGTGTTTGGGGGAGCTGATGCGGTGAATCAACGCGCCATCGTCCGTCAAAATAAGTAGCCCTGTTGTGTCTTGGTCTAAGCGTCCAATGGCTTGCACGCCTTGAATGGCAGACTTTTGCGGACGCAGGCGCAAGGGACTTGGTAGCAGGCTGTAAATCGTCGGCCAATGCGTGGCTTTGTGCGAGCACTCGTGCCCCGCAGGTTTATGCAACACAATGTAGGCCTGCTTGGCATAAGGCCAAACCAAGTCGGGCAGACTAGGGATGTCGCGCACGCGAAATTGCAAACCTTCTGGCTCAAGTTCCAAATCGGAGTCCAGCGGTGTGAGCCAGGCCTCATCGGCGCTATCGCGGGGCTGCTTGATGCAGACCAAACCTTTCTGGATGATCCCTGCGCATACGCGGCGCGTACCAAAGCCTTGACTAAAAAGAATGTCTTGCAGTTGCATGGAGCGCGCGCTGCTGGTGGGTTACGTCAGCCCTAAAAGTCGCATCGCATTCGTCTTCAAAATCGCGGGCATGACTTCGGGTTTAAAACCAGCCTCTTCAAAATCTTTCATCCATCGCGCGGGCGTGATCAGTGGGTAGTCCGAGCCAAATAGGACGCGGTCTTTAAGCAGCGTGTTGGCATAGTGAACGAGTTGTTTGGGAAAGTATTTTGGACTCCAACCCGACAAATCAATCCATACATTGGGTTTGTGCGTTGCCACCGATAGGGCTTCGTCTTGCCACGGGAAGCTGGGGTGCGCCATCACGATTTGCATATCGGGAAAGTCAATCGCTACGTCGTCTAAATGCATGGGATTGGAAAACGCGAGCCGCAGACCACCGCCGCAGCGCATCCCAGAGCCAATGCCGCTGTGGCCTGTGTGGAAGATGGCGGGCAGTTTGTACTCGTTAATCACTTCGTAAATGGGCCACGCCATTTTGTCGTAGGGGTGAAAGTGCTGTACTGTGGGATGAAATTTAAAACCGCGTACACCGTGCTCTTCGATGAGTTTGCGCGCTTCACGCGCTCCCATTTTGCCTTTGTGCGGGTCGATGCTGGCAAAGCACATCATCATGTCCGCGTTGGCGCGTGCAGCCTCGGCAATTTCTTCGTTGGGAATGCGGCGGCGTCCCATTTTGGATTCGGCATCCACGGTAAACATGACCAGTCCAATTTTGCGTTCGCGGTAGTAGGCAACTGTTTCGGCGATGCTGGGGCGGCGGGAGTTTTTGAAGTATTTGTCCGCAGCGCGGTCGTACTCTTCGCCGTAGGCGTCAAACGGATTCCAGCACGAAACTTCGGCGTGCGTGTGGATGTCAATGGCGATGAGGTTTTTGTGATCCATAGTGGTGCTCCATGAGTGGGTGATGCATGCTGAGGATGGTTTATGCGCAAGAGCGATCTTTAATCAACAGCGCCTGCGCGTACAAATCGTTTTTGGCAAATCCGCTGACATCAACGGCAACTTGTACGGCTGTTTTCAGCGGGAGCTCTTGCAGCAGGCGAGTCAGTAGTGCGGTTGCGGACGTGGACATGGACATGATGGTGTCCGCAGATTCGCTCGCTGCGCTATTTTGCGGGGCGTCGGGGTGAATGACGAGCGTAAATTCGCCGCGTGCGTTGTCAATTTTGGCGGTTAGCCACGCAGGCAGTTCGGATGCGGGCAAGGTCAAAATAGATTCAAACTGCTTGGTTAATTCGCGTCCCACGGTCACGAGGCGCTCGCCCAAAGTGGCCAGTTCGGCAAAGAGTGCTTCGATGCGATGCGGCGCTTCTAAAAGAACTAGGGCGCGATCGGATGCCGCGATGCGCGAGAGGGCTGCTGCGCGCTCCGCACCCTTGGCGGGCAGGAATCCGGCAAACACAAAACCCGATGTGCGGGTGCAGCCTGCTGCCGAGAGTAGCGTCGTCACGCTGGACGCCCCTGGCAAGGGCACGATGCGAAATCCCGCGCTGGCGATTAAGGCGACTAGGCGGCTGCCGGGGTCGCTAATGGCAGGTGTTCCCGCGTCGCTGACGTAGGCGATGCGCTCACCTGCTTGCAGCTTGGTAATTACCTCTAAAGCAGCGTCCGCTTCGTTGTGCTCGTGCAGCGCGAGCAGAGGTTTGTGCAATCCGTAGGCGTGCAAGAGTTGTCCTGTGCGACGCGTGTCTTCGCAAGCAATGGTGTCCATCAAGCCTAAGCAATAAAGCGCGCGCAGGCTGATGTCTGCTAAGTTTCCAATGGGCGTTGCCACCATGTACAGCGTGCTGGCTGGGTAGTGCTGACTGCCCGCCACGGCTTTGGCGGCGACTTGTGCCTCGGTGTATGCTGTTGCAATGGTGGACATGAATAAAACGCAATTAGGAACAGTGGCTGAAAACTTGGCGCTTGCACATTTGCAGGAGCGTGGACTTGTGCTCTTGGTACGTAATTACAAAACACCAGGCCGAGGTGGGGGTGAGGTAGATTTGATTATGCAAGAACCATCCAGCAAAACTTTAGTCTTTGTCGAAGTCCGTCAAAGAGCAAAGCGCGAGCACGGTGGAGCCGCAGCTAGTGTGGGAGTTTTCAAGCAGCGGCGCATTATTTTTGCTGCACGGCACTACCTTTTGCGTTTGATGCAAACACCGCCTTGTCGCTTTGATGTGGTGAGCATAGAAGGTGAACTTTTGGGCGAGCGGCGCATCGAGTGGTTTTGCGGTGCGTTTGAAGCGCCTAGCTTTTGATTGCTATGATTGAATCATGTTCGAACAACGTATTCATCAGCACTTTATTGACAGTGCCGATCTCAAATACCAAGCGGCCGAAGTACTGACGCCTTTCATCGCGCAGGCGGTGGATTTGATGTCGAGTGCGCTGACCAATGGCAACAAAATTTTGATTTGCGGCAATGGTGGATCGGCAGCGCAGGCACAGCATTTTGCCGCCGAGCTTGTTGGGCGCTACGAGCGCGAACGTCTCGGATTGTCCGCACTGGCGTTGACGGCGGATAGCGCCACCCTTACGGCAATCGGCAATGATGACAGCTTTGACGCAATTTTTGCCAGGCAAGTTATGGCTCTTGGACAAGCAGGCGATGTGCTGCTGGCGATTTCCACTAGCGGCAACGCTGCCAATATCGTGACAGCGGTAGAGGCGGCGCACAGCCGCGAAATGTCGGTGATCGCGCTCACAGGTCAAGGCGGAGGAAAAATGATCGCGTTGTTAGGCGAGTTTGATGTGCATATTTGTGTGCCGCATCATCAAACCGCCAGAATCCAAGAAGTTCACAGTACGGCATTGCACTGCCTTTGCGACGGTGTGGACGCGATGCTGCTTGGCGACACCGAATAAATGATTTCCAGTTTTTAAAGAAGGACACGACCGTGAAAAATTTTTTACTCGCAACTTTGACTGCAAGCCTGATTGCATCAGGCTTGTCAGGCTGCGCGATACCTCTTGTTATGGGCGGTGCTTTTGCTGGTGGCGTGCTGATGGCAACTGATAGACGCACGACGGGAACCCAAATTGAAGATGAAGGCATCGAGCTGCGGGCATCCAATCGCATTAGCGATGCGCTGGGAGGCAATGTGCACGTCAACGTGACCAGCTACAACCGCCAAGTTTTGTTGACGGGCGAAGTGCCTACGGAAAAAGACAAAGAAGAAGCAGAAAAAATTGCCGCCAAAGTAAATAACGCGAAATCGGTGGTGAATGAATTAGGCGTTTTGGGCAGCGCCAGTTTGTCTGCCCGCGCATCTGATACGGTCATTACTAGCCGCGTGAAGGCGGCTTTATTGGAAGACAAACACACGGCCGGCAACGCTTTCAAAATTGTGACCGAACGCGGCGTGGTGTACATGATGGGCATCGTGACCGAAAGAGAAGCGGAAGCTGCAACTGCCGTGGTGCGCACGCAAAGCGGCGTGCAAAAAGTGGTGCGTGTACTCGACATCATTAGCGAGAGCGACCTTAAACTTTTATTGCCTGCGCCTGCGCCGAAGTTAGAGACAAAAGCGTCGCCTGTCATGAGCGGCGCTGGTCAGCCTGTGACGACGGTTGAACCAAAATAAAGATTACCGAGTCTCTAGCTTATTTCAACCGCGTAATCAAAATGGGGATGCCTCCTGTAACTGGCTCACCACATGAGTCACCACCTACTTCGGAGTGGTGCGTTTTACATTACACTGGAGCGCCAATTTGGCAAATTCCAGCCCCCTAGCTCAAGAAAGTTTTTATGCTTAAAAAATTACTACTCGGATCTACCTTGGCTCTCGCTGCCACAAGCTCATTTGCACAAGTTCATGTTGAAGGCGCAATCGGCGGAGGCTTAGTCAATACAAACATGGTCTTTGGCTCTACAAATGATCCGTCGTGGAATACCGTGAGTAAAACAACCTCTGCTGGATACAGATTCGCCGCTGGCTACAGCGGAAAAGATTGGAGTGCGGAGCTTTTAGCTATTAATTTTGGCAAATCAACAGCAACAGCAACATCGCCCACGTACTCGAAAGCAGCGATGGTGGAAATCCCAGTCACTGGCATGGGCGCAGCAGTTTATTGGAAAAATAGCTCTGCCAAGTGGGACTGGCGTATGGGCCTAAACCTGTTACGCAACAAAAGCACAGAAACGTATACAAATGCTATAAATCCCAGCACCAGCAATACCAATGTAGCTTTCGGCGCAAGTCTAGGGGGCGCTTACAAATTCACCAACAACTTGGCTGCCGTTGCCAACATCGATACCAGCACATTTAAAGTTGTGGCTAACTATCAGTCGACATCCACCAGATCCGAGAGTGCTAGTTTGATCTCCGTTGGTCTTCGTGCAAGCTTCTGACCCTGCGCTAGATTATTCCCCGCACAATCTCCCGCTTTATTCGCGCAGTATCAATTCGCCGCGACTCACGCAAGAAGCTCAGGCGCATGGGCGAGAGCGTCATCTCGGCCTCATCTCTTGTGATGCGCGGCGGTCTTGTAAGTCCCGCTGCATCAGCAATGGCATCGTAGTAGTCGCCCATTTTTATTTCTGAATCCTCGGCAATGTTGTAGTTACGCTGTGGCTTGCCACGCCAAAGCGTCGCAATACAGGCGCGCGCCAAATCATCGGCATGAATGCGGTTGACGTACACATCATCCGCCGCAACCAATACGGGCAAGCATTGACGAACGCGGTCAAGCGGATCGCCGCCCGAGCGATTGGCGGCGTAAATACCAGGGATACGCAGGGCGCTGACGCGGACACTTGACTGCTTGCCAAAAGTTCGCACCCTCACCTCCGCATCCACGCGGCGACGGGCACGATCGGTCTGCGGATTAACCGCTCGCGTCTCACTGACCCACGCGCCATTGCAATTGCCATACACGCCTGTGGTTGAGGCATAAACCATCGCCCTTGGCTTGCCACGAAGTCGCAGTGCTTGAATCAAATTACGCGTGCGCAAATCGCGTGCACCCTCGGTTGGCGGCGGCGCCAGATGGAGTGCGTACTGCGCAAGCCCCGTCAGTTTTCGCAAACTGACAGCGTCATCCAAATTCGCTGACAGCGGCGTCACGCGCTGGTCACGTAGCGCAGGCACGCGCTCGGGGCTTGATGTACTGGCCAGCACGCGGATGTGTTTGGGTAGTTGCTTTGCCACCCGCAAACCCACATCGCCACAGCCGACGATGAGAACGGTGACTCGACGAAAACGCGCAGGTCTGGCGCCTATTTGAGAAGTTTGCACTGGCACAATAGAGGTTTTGCTAATAGGTCAATCATAGTTATGTCTTTCAAAGTCACCATCCAGCCCGCCAACCGCAGCTTTAACGTTCATACAGACGAGTCCATTTTGAATGCGGGAATTCGCCAAGGCGTGACCATGCCCTACGGCTGCAAAGACGGCGCCTGCGGTTCGTGCAAATGCCTAAAAATTTCAGGCGACGTCGCGCACGGCACACATCAAAGCAAAGCTTTGTCTGACATGGAAGAAGCGAACGGCTACGTGCTACCTTGCTGCGCGATCTCCCAAAGCGACGTGGTGCTAGAGTCCAAACAAGTCACCACCGAAGATGCATTCCCCATCAAGAAAATGCCGAGCCGCGTAACGGCACTCGAGCGCCTCTCGCACGACGTCATGCGCGTGACTCTGCAATTACCAGCCGCCGACCCATTCCAATACCACGCGGGGCAATACATCGAGTTCATTTTGCGCGATGGTGCGCGCAGAGCTTACTCCATGGGGAATGCCGCCCACACTACGGGCGGAACAAGTATCGAGCTGCACATTCGCCATATGCTTGGCGGAAAATTTACCGACCATGTATTTGGCGCAATGAAAGAAAAAGACATCGTCCGCATTGAAGGACCTTACGGCAGTTTTTATTTGCGCGAGGACTCAAAAAAACCCATGATTTTTTTAGCCTCTGGCACAGGCTTTGCCCCACTCAAGGCGCTCATTGAACACATGGAAAAAATTGGCAGTACCCGCCCCGCCTCACTCTACTGGGGCGGTCGCCGTCCATCCGATATGTATTTGGACGCATGGGTCAAAGCAAAATTAACCACCATGCCCCATTTGACCTACATCCCCGTGATTTCCGACTCTCTGCCTGAAGACGCATGGACAGGGCGCACAGGCTTTGTCCACATCGCCGCAATGAACGACGTGCCCGACATGAGTGGATACCAAGTCTATGCCTGCGGCGCGCCTATCGTGATTGAATCAGCGCAAAAAGCCTACGTCGAAAAATGCGGTTTGCCGCTAGCTGAGTTTTACGCCGATTCTTTTACCAGCCAGGCGGATAAGGCGCAAGCCTAAAACTTAACGAGTGGCCTGATCCGCCAAAAACTGTCGGATGATGGCTTCAAAACTCTCATCGGCCTGCAATCCCATTGACAGTGCACGTTTGTTTTCCCAGGCAGTGGGCCAACCCAGAACGATTTTCTCTACTAAAGTGTCTGCTTGGTAGGTCACCCGAGCACGCACCTGGGCACCACAGACTTTTTGTAGCGCACCGAGCATCTCCTCCACACTCACGCAAAGTGCTGGCATATTAAGTGCCATGCGCCCACCAAACTGCTCGCTAGTCACCTCAAATACTTTAATGATGCCATCTATCGTGTTATTGGGCGACGCGATGCCGTGACGAGTCTCTAGTGGCACAGGGTAGCTGGAATCCTCTCCCGCGATAGGTTCACGAATAATGCCCGAGAAAAAACTAGACGCCGCGCCGTTTGGTTTGCCAGGACGCACCGCAACCGTCATCAATCGAACACTGCGCCCCTCAATGTAGCCTTTGCGTGAGTAGTCTGCCACCAACTGTTCGAGCATAAATTTATGCGTCCCGTAGCTTGATTGAGGCATTGGATACGTGTCGTCGGTAATGGTGGCAGGCATTTCCCGCGCAGGATCGGAGCCAAAAATACCCCCCGAGCTAGAAAAAATCAGCTTCGCTTGATGCCCAGTTGTGTGAAAGCGATAGCGCAGCGCATCGAGCAAAGCGCGGGTTGAATCTAAATTAGAGCGCAGTCCCAAATCAAAATCAGCCTCACATTCGGCTGAAACGGCTGACGCCAAATGAAATACCGCATCAAACGACTGCTGTTTCAGCATCTCGAATTGAGAGAACAAAGAACCCACAAGCCCCGTCACACAAGGATTGTCGAAAAGATCGCTTGGAAGCAAAAACTGATCCGCCAGAGTTAAATGCTTGATGCTTTTACCATCCAAATGCCCGCGTTCAAGCAGCGTACGAGCCAACTTAGAGCCTAAAAATCCGCTACCGCCTGTAATGAGGATGTTCATCTAAACTCCTGAAGTGACCACATCTAATGCAACAATAATTTGACTTGAAAATGCCGCCAAAGATGCCACTGGTCGCCCTAAAACTTTAGGACTGATAGCGGCCAAATCGTAAGGTCTGAGTGCCATCTCTCGACCTTCAACCAAAAATTTTGGGCAAAGGTTTTTTGGCAGTTTTAATTTGAGCCCGATTGTTGCCAGAGGGGCTATCAAACGCGTAGGCAATTCAGAAAGTAAATCGTTTTGAATATCGACAAGATATGGTTCAGTATGGCGCGATTCTGGATTTGGATTGCGATAAACATCGTATTGCGCCATTACGCGCCATCCCGCCAAGCCACAAGCCCTTGGCTCCAATGACCATTTTTTTCAAAATGCGCGTTCTGCTCGGCAATCCAATCTCTATAGGTTTCATTGAACTCGCGCTTGCGCTGCGCAGAAGATTTGACATTGCCTTGCTTAAGGGCTTGGTAATCATCAAACGACAAAACTACCGAATCTGGCAAACCGCCCTTTAGCACCGTTACAGGCGCGCGCTTGGCATACGCACAAATGTTACCGAATCTATTTTTGGCCTCTGTTGCTGTAACTTGCATGGCTAATTCCTTTTCGACGAATAGCCATTTTAGCCATCGGGATCACTCGGATTGCGAAACCGACAGGGCGCGGACTCGATTAGAAAAAGCACTATGAAATGCCTCTAAATTTTCGCGCATCCATTGAATGTACTGGGGCCATAAGGCTCGATTATTTAAATCAACATCAAATTTATCTAATCGAATGTGACTTTCTTGCTTCTCGCTCTCAGCCTTGCGCCACTCCAATTGATGACCAATTTCATGTTCAATAGCCATTTTGTCTTTTTCAAGTTGGTCAAAGAAGACAAGTCGATTTGATCCCGTCATCGCTACGTGCATTCCCAATGATTTTTTTTGCACGCGGGCAATAGCTACCAGCCAAATGTTTGACCGTCCAAGCGCAGCATTTGTCCAACTTTGCGGTAATGGTTTTTGTGTGCGCACCTTGCATTTGTGCGCTTCTAAAGCTTGTCGTAGCTCAGTCCAAAACTCACGCAACAATAAATCTCTAGGCGTTAAGTTCGCTGATTCAGCAATTTTCGCAGCGTCCTGCACACGTCTTGTCCAGTCATTTGGTTTGCTTGCAATGTTGAAATTAGGTGCAATTGCCGAATCACCTATCTGCCAAAGTTCAACCTCTAGTCCAAAAAAATGAAACCGTTCATCAGTAATTTCATTCAACCAATCTAAAGCGGCACGATGTTCATTTGTAAATTTTTTCGCAATCCAAATAATTGTGCAAGCTCCTAATCCTGCGGCATAAGTCAAAATTTGACCTAGATGCGTATGGTCAGTTTTTTCTAGTTGATTTTCAATCAATACATACGTATCCGTGCTCGGGTCTTTACAAAGGATATCGGCCCTGAAGGGACCAACGGCTTTTTCTTGAGCCTCTACAACTAATTCGTCTATGCCAATAGTTTCGGCCAGCAAAGCAATGTTTTCTTCGCGAGCGAGCCACGGAGTAAAGGAAGTAGCTTCGTGATCCCAAGCTTCTTTGAGATCGTCAATTTTTCTTAACTGCCCAAGCTTCACGCCACTCATGAAAGACCCCTTTACCCCGCCTTCACCGCATCAGGATTCCGAAGTTTGATATGCAATTCACGCAATTGCTTCTCGTCCACAGGACTTGGCGCTTGCGTGAGCAAGCACTGGGCGCGCTGCGTTTTGGGGAATGCGATGACATCGCGGATGGATTCTGCGCCCGTCATTAAAGTAACGATGCGATCAAGTCCAAACGCAAGTCCTCCATGCGGCGGAGCCCCGTACTGCAAGGCGTCTAGCAGGAAGCCAAATTTAAGTTGCGCGTCTTCGGGCGTAATTTTGAGCGCATCAAATACTTTCTTTTGCACATCCGCTTGATGAATACGCACCGAGCCACCACCCATTTCCCAGCCATTTAAGACCATGTCGTAGCCTTTGCTGAGGCACTTTTCGGGCGCCGTCGTCATCCAGTCTTCGTGCCCGTCTTTGGGCGCGGTAAACGGATGGTGCGTGGCGGTATAGCGCTGACTTTCTTCATCGAACTCGTACATCGGGAAATCGACCACCCACATCGGAGCCCAGCGGTCTTCAAAGAGGCCCCATTTTTTGCCCGCGGCGCTTTGCCCGATTTTGACGCGCAGCGCACCAATGGCATCGTTGACGACTTTGGCTTTGTCCGCACCAAAAAAGATGATGTCGCCGTTTTGTGCACTCGTGCGCGACATGATTTCAGCAATGGCTTTGTCGTGCAGATTTTTGACGATGGGGCTTTGCAACCCCTCTTTGCCTTCGGCCACGTCGTTGACCTTTATCCACGCCAGGCCTTTAGCACCATAGATTTTGACGAACTCGGTATAGGCATCAATTTCGGAGCGCGGCATTTCCGCGCCGTTTGGTACGCAAAGCGCCACGACGCGCCCGCCCTTCATTTTTGCGGGCTCGGAAAATACTTTGAAATCCACATCTGCCATTACATCTGTGAGATCGGCAAACTGCATTTTGACGCGCAAATCGGGCTTGTCCGAGCCGTACAAATGCATGGCGTCTGCATAGGTCATGACGGGGAATGGGACGCCGTCACCTAGGTTGACGCTAATGGCTTTTTGGAATACCTCCACCATCATGCCTTCAAACATATTGCGAATTTCTTGCTCGGTTAAAAAACTGGTTTCGATATCGATTTGCGTGAATTCGGGTTGTCGGTCAGCGCGCAAGTCTTCGTCGCGGAAGCATTTGGTGATTTGGTAGTAGCGATCGTAGCCCGCCACCATCAAGAGTTGTTTGAACAGCTGGGGGCTTTGCGGTAGCGCAAAAAATTGTCCTTCTTGCACGCGACTAGGAACCAAATAATCACGCGCTCCTTCTGGCGTAGACTTTGTAAGCATGGGCGTCTCGATGTCGATAAACCCGTGCGCGTCCAAATAGTTGCGCACCGTCATGGCCACTTTGTAGCGCAGCATCATGTTGCGCTGCATGGCGGGGCGACGCAGGTCTAACACGCGGTGCGTGAGGCGCGTCGTCTCCGATAAGTTGTCATCATCCAGCAAGAACGGCGGCGTAACCGAGGGATTGAGCACTTTGAGCTCGTGACACAAAATTTCAATCTTGCCGCTTTTCAGCTCTGCGTTGGCTGTGCCTTCGGGGCGTGCGCGAACAACGCCCGTCATCTGGATGCAAAACTCGTTTCGCAAGTCTTCTGCGACTTTGAACATCTCAGCGCGGTCAGGGTCACACACCACTTGCACATAGCCTTCGCGGTCGCGCAAGTCCACAAAAATCACGCCACCGTGGTCGCGCCTGCGATTGACCCAGCCGCACAGCGTGACCGACTGTCCAATCAAGGTCTCGGTCACTAAGCCGCAATAAGAAGTCCGCATCAACGTATTCATTTGGGTTTTCATCTGTATTTGGTTCCTAATTTCAAAAATTTAATTGCCGACAGGCGTATGCACAGGGGCAACAACGCCCATCGAGACCACGTATTTCAAGGCTTCATCCACACTCATGGAGAGCGCTTGGCACTCGGATTTTTTAAACATCATCAAGTAACCACTGGTAGGGTTGGGCGTGGTGGGCACATAGACACTCAAATACCCACCTGCATCGCCGCTAGGTGCGTTCTCAAGATTACTTTGTCGCAGCGAGTCCAGCACATTGCCATTGGGTGCGCCTGTGACAAAGCCAATCGTCCACGCGCCTGCTCTTGGCCACTGCACGAGCACCGCTTGGCGAAAGGCATTGCCGTTTTCTGAAAACAAAGTATCCGAGACTTGCTTGACGCTGGAGTAAATCGAGCGCACGACGGGAATGCGCCCCAAGAGCGCGTCCCACCACACCATGAGTTGTTTTCCTAAAAAATTGCTCACTAGCGCACCCACGAAAAGCAGCACGGCCAGAGTCAAAATCGCGCCAAGACCTGGAATGTGAACACCTAGCCAGCTATCAGGTTGCCACGCTTTTGGCAGTAAAAACAAAGTTTTGTCTAATGTGCTAATTGCCCAGTCGAGCAGCCAAACCGTGATGGCAAATGGGACGAGAACAAGCAGTCCTGCAAAGAACCATTTGCGTAAATTGTGTGTCATGGGGTAGCTCCTGATGTGCTGGGGGGCGGCGTACTGGGGGGCGATGCGCCAGTGGCAGCTACTGCGGGTGTGTTTGCAGGGCTAGCTGCGGACGCTGCGCCTGCTGCGCCCGAGCTGACGGAGGGCTGGTCGGCGGTGGATTTTTCGGCGGCGGGGGTCGCGTCTGGTTTGGCACTGCCTTCGCGGAAATCAGTCACGTACCACCCCGAGCCTTTTAGTTGAAAACTAGACGCGGTGACCTGTTTGTCCAGCGTGTTTTTTCCGCACGCAGGGCATAGCGTCAGTGGCGGATCGGACAGTTTGCGAAGTATGTCTTTGGACGTGCCGCAAGAGGAACATTTGTAAGCGTAAATTGGCATAGCACCCGATTATCCCACGCAGCCCCTCTTTGAATCGGTGAAAATCACGCGCATCCTTGGCAATATCTGCCGCTTAGAAAGAAATCTGTATGGTCCCGCACCTTATTACCGCCCTGCCGGGTCCCATCAATCAACTAGAGCAAAAAATTCTGAACAGCCAAGCGGTGATTGAACGCTGGTTTCGCATGGAGTGGCTAGAGCACACACCTGCGTTTTACACGTCAGTCGATTTACGTAATGCGGGTTTTAAGCTAGCGCCCGTGGACACCAATCTCTATCCAGGCGGGTGGAACAATCTCACACCCGAAATGTTGCCACTGGCTGTGCAAGCAGCGCAGTCTGCGATTGAGAAAATTTGTCCTGAAGCCAAAAACCTGCTCCTCATTCCAGAGAATCACACACGCAATACTTTTTATCTAACGAATGTTGCAAGGCTTAAAAAAATTTTTCAACAAGCGGGACTGAATGTCCGCTTGGGTACGATCAATCCAGAGATTACCGAGCCCACCACGTTTGAATTGCCCACGGGCGAGAGCCTGTTGCTTGAGCCTATTGTTCGCGGCGCGCACAGGCTGGGGCTTAAAGATTTTGATCCTTGCACGATTTTGCTCAATAACGATTTAAGCGCAGGCGCTCCTGCTGCGCTGCAAAATTTGCATGAACAAAATTTGCTACCACCGCTGCACGCAGGCTGGTCTGTGCGCCGCAAGTCCACGCACTTTGCCGCCTACGACCGCGTAGCCGAGGCATTTGCCAACTTGATTGGAATTGATCCGTGGCTAATTAACCCCTTCTTTTCCCGTTGCGGATCGGTTAATTTTGCCGAGGGTACGGGTATGGAGTGCTTGATGCATGAGGTGGATGTGCTGCTCAAAAAAATTCAAACCAAATACGGCCAATACGGTATTACCGAAAAGCCTTTTGTCATTGTGAAGGCAGATAACGGAACTTACGGCATGGGCATCATGACGGTGCGAAGCGTCAAAGATTTAGAAGCCATTAACCGCAAAACCAAAAACAAAATGAGCGTGGTGAAAGACGGTTTAGTGGTCAGCGAAGTCATCATCCAAGAAGGTGTGCAAACCATGGAGCGCGTCAACGAAGCGATGGCCGAACCTGTGGTGTATATGCTCGATCGCTACGTGGTAGGGGGGGTTTATCGTGTTCACGCCGAGCGCGGTATTGATGAAAACTTAAATGCACCTGGCGCGAGCTTTGTGCCACTTGCCTTTGCCAATGCCACCAATACCCCCGACTGGGACGGAAAAATTGGCGCCTGCGCTCCCAATCGCTTTTATATGTACGGCGTGATTGCGCGTTTGGCAATGCTGGCCGCCAGTTACGAGTTAGAAATGACCGCCCCCGCACGCGGGAGTTAAAAGGAAAGAATAAATTTCATGCTCGACGCCCTCGCTCTTTGCCTGCAACTTGCGCTGCCTTTGCCCAGCGTCCCCGATAAACTGTGCAGCATTGCCAAATTAGAAGCCTCTCAGTCAATCTCTGTGAAAGGTCATCCACTGTTACTACGAGACGTGGTGGCAGAATCACCCAAGCGCCGCGTCTTGGTTTTGGGCGGCATTCACGGTGATGAGCGCTCGTCTAGCTCGCTGGTGTTTCATTGGATTGAGCAAGCGCAGGCGTTATCCGCTGACACCCATTGGCGATTTATTCCAGGCGTGAACCCCGATGGCCTGCTGGCAAATCCGCCGCGCCGTGCGAATGCGAATGGCGTTGATTTAAACCGCAACTTTCCCACACCCGATTGGCAGCGAGACGCACTGCGCTATTGGGCAAGCAAAACCAAAAAAGACCCGCGCCGCTACCCTGGTGCTGCGCCATTGTCCGAGCCCGAGTCAACATTTTTGCACGAGCAAATTACCAGCTTTAAGCCCGACCTCATTGTGAGTGTCCATGCGCCCTTGGGGGTGCTCGATTTTGATGGACCCTCCGTTCCACCGCAAAAACTGGGCAGACTTTATCTGGACCAAGTGGGCATCTACCCTGGCAGTCTTGGCAACTACGGTGGCAAAGCGCTGGGCATTTCTGTCATTACGGTGGAGTTGTCAAACGCGAGCAAGGCCCCTACGCCCGCAGAAATGCGTCAGATGTGGCTGGATTTAGTCCGCTGGATGAGCGCACATCCGCCCACTACTACGAAACCATAAAACGAAGCTTGCCTACAGCACAGGCAATGAGGTTTCCGACTTAACCTCACGCAACACCACCTGGCTGCGAACATGCGCGATGCCATCAAGTCGGTAAATTTTCTTTTGCAAAAATAGGTTGTAGGCCTCAATATCGCGCACCACCACTTTGATGACGTAATCGGCGTCCCCAGCCATGGCCAAGCAATCCATGATTTCAGGGCTGGTCTTGACCATGGTTTCAAAATTTTTCTCAACACCCGCGTTGTGTCTGCTTAGGCTGATGTAAACCAACACACACAAATTTAGGCCCATTTTTTGGCGGTCTAGCAGTGCCACGTAAGAGCGAATCACCCTCGCATCCTCTAGCTCACGGACGCGACGCCAAACGGGGGTGACCGACAAACCCACCCGCTCAGCCAACTGCTGGTTACCAATGCGGGCATCGGCTTGCAGGATTTGCAAAATCTGGCCACTGGCTTTGTCAAACTTTTTTTCTTCAAACACCATATTCTTGAGTTTTTAAATCTTTTGAAAAGCCGATTCTAGGCAATAAAAGTAATATTTTTCGCGCGATTTCCGTAGGATTTGCCTCACATTCAAAGAGGTAAATCCTGTCATGCAAACCATTGAAACACCACTTGCAAGCTATCAACTCGGCGACGGCTTACGCGCCCCCAAGGGCAAAATTTTTCTCACAGGCACACAAGCCTTGGTGCGCTTGCTGCTCACCCAAAAGCAACGCGATGCCGCGCACGGGTTAAAAACAGCGGGCTTTGTCTCAGGTTACCGAGGCTCGCCGCTGGGCATGGTGGATCAACAGTTGTGGAAGGCCAAGGAGCAACTGTGCGATGCCGATGTTCACTTCATGCCCGCCATCAACGAAGACTTGGCAGCTACCGCCGTTTTAGGGGTGCAACGCACAGCCTTAGACCCAGAGCGAACGGTAAAAGGCGTGTTTGCCATGTGGTACGGCAAAGGCCCGGGGGTTGACCGCGCAGGTGACGCCCTCAAACATGGGCATACCTATGGCAGCAGTGCGCAAGGCGGCGTTTTGGTGGTGTGCGGGGATGACCACGGCTGCGTGTCTTCTTCCATGCCGCATCAAAGCGATTTGGCACTGATGGCGTGGAGCATGCCTGTGCTGCACCCGGCCAATGTTGCCGAGTATTTGAGCTTTGGTCTTTATGGCTGGGCGCTGTCGCGTTTTTCTGGCGCGTGGGTTGGGTTCAAAGCTATCTCCGAAGTGGTTGAGTCGGCCATGACCGTTGACTTGGATGCGCTGGATTTGAACCGCACATTCGACACCCACGATTTACCTCAGCCCGAGCAAGTCCATGTGCGCGCTTCTGATTTGCCATCCCTCGAATTGGAATCCCGCTTGACACGCAAGCTCGATGCGGTGCGTGCCTTTGCCCGCAAACACTCGATTGACCAACACATCCTGCAAGGCGCATCCGCCACCTTGGGCATCGTCACCGTGGGCAAAGCCCATTTTGATTTTCTGGAAGTTTTGCGCCGTCTGGACATCAGCTTGGCGCAACTGGAAGCAGCAGGTGTGCGGGTCTACAAAGTGGGTTTGGTGTTTCCGCTGGAGCCCACACGGCTGCACGCATTTGCAAACGGCCTCACCGATATTTTGGTGATCGAAGAAAAAGCGCCCGTGGTGGAACGGCAAATGAAAGAGTTGCTGTTTGATGCAGCTCAGCGCCCACGCATCGCGGGCAAACAGGATGTGCAAGGAAAAACCTTGCTCAGTGCGCTCGGTGAGCTGCGTCCCTCGCGCATCATGCCCGTGCTGGCCGATTGGCTGGCCTTGCGTGCCCCCGCGCTGGATCGCCGCCATTTGGTGAAGGACTTTCTCGCCCCCACGTTGCTCTGCAACGAGGCCGACGCCGTCAAGCGTGTGCCCTACTTTTGCGCGGGCTGTCCACACAACACCAGCACACGTGTGCCCGAAGGCTCGCGAGCGCTGGCAGGCATTGGTTGTCACTTCATGGCCAATTGGATGGATCGCAGCACCGACGGCTTGGTGCAAATGGGCGCTGAAGGCGTGGACTGGGCCTCGCACTCGCGCTTCACACGCGAGACCCATGTTTTTCAAAACCTAGGCGATGGCACTTACTTTCACTCAGGCTTGCTGGCGATTCGCCAAACCATCGCCTCCAGCGCCAACATCACCTACAAAATTTTGTACAACGACGCCGTCGCCATGACGGGCGGGCAGCCTGTGGATGGCACCATCTCCGTGCCTCAAATTGCCAGACAGGTCGAGGCCGAAGGGGTTCGGCATTTGGCCGTGGTCGCAGAGGACATCACCCCGTGGCTGTCGCGCCAGGGCGAGTTCCCAAAAAACACCACCTTCCATGACCGCCGCGAGCTTGACACCGTGCAACGCAACTTGCGCGAGACCCAGGGTGTGAGCGTGCTGATTTACGACCAAACCTGCGCCGCTGAAAAGCGCCGACGTCGCAAAAAAAACCAGATGCCCGAGCCCAAGGAACGCTTGTTCATCAACGCGCAAGTGTGCGAAGGCTGCGGGGACTGCGGCGTGCAGAGCAACTGTTTGTCCATCACCCCGCTCGAAACCGATTGGGGGCGCAAGCGCGCCATTGAACAAAGCTCTTGTAACAAAGATTATTCGTGCGTGAATGGTTTTTGCCCCAGCTTCGTCACCGTGCATGGTGCGGTGCTGCAAAACCAAAGCAGCACGACAGACTTGCAAGCGCGTGCCGCACACATGGCGCAAGCCGTGCAGGCCCTGCCACAGCCCAAGGCTTGGGACTGGCAAGGCGCACCGTTTGATTTGCTGGTGTGCGGCGTGGGCGGCACAGGCGTGGTCACGGTGGGCGCACTCATCACCATGGCGGCCCACTTGGAGGGCAAATACAGCTCGGTGCTGGACTTCATGGGCTTTGCCCAAAAAGGTGGCGCGGTGCTGTCGTTTGTGCGCTTGGCACCCGAGGCCACTTGGCTCAACCAAGTTCGCATCGACACACAGCAAGCCGATGCCTTGCTGGCGTGCGACTTGGTGGTCGGGGCCAGCAGCGATGCGTTGCACACCGTCAAGGCGGGGCGCACGGTCATCGTGGCCAACACCCATGCCAGTGCCACGGCGGCATTTTTGCGTGAGCCTGATGCCGATCTGCATGCGCCGCAATTGCTGGAAAAAATGGCTAACGCCGCTGCTTTGCATCGCCTCGATGCACAAGAGATTGCACACACCTTCTTGGGTGACACGCAGCAAAGCAACATCGTCATGCTCGGTGCGTGTTGGCAGAGTGGCCTGTTGCCTGTGAGCGAAGCGGCCTTGATGAAAGCCATCGAGCTCAACAACGTCGCCGTCGCCGCCAACAAGCAAGCCTTTGCACTGGGCCGCTTGGCCATTGCCGCACCAGAGGCTTTGCGCACACCGCAGCAAGTCATCGCCTTTCACAAGAACTGGAACCAACTCGATGGCAGCGAAGGCTTGGTGGCGCGTCGTGTGCGCTTCTTGACGGCGTATCAAAACGCCGCCTACGCGCAGCGCTACGCCCAAGCGGTTGAAAAAATTCGCCGCGCCGAACAAGCCTTGCCCACACATGCCAAGGCATTGCCCCTGACACAGGCGGTTGCACGCGGTTACGCCAAACTCTTGGCCATCAAAGACGAATACGAAGTGGCGCGTCTGTACAGCGACCCGCAATTCAAAAAAGATTTGCAAAGCCAATTCGCGTCGTGGGAGCGCATCACATTCAACCTCGCCCCACCACTTTGGCCCAGCGCCAAACCGCAAAAGCGCCAGTTTGGTAGCTATATGCTGCACGTCTTTCGTGGGCTTGCCGCTGCACGAGGCTTACGCGGCACGGGGCTTGATGTGTTTGGCTATACCCAAGAGCGCCGCATGGAGCGGGCCGTGCTCAAGGACTACGAAGCGTTGTTGGACGAGATCAGCACGCAGCTCACCCCCGCGAACGTTGACCACGCCGTGGCCTTAGCGCGACTGCCCGAAAAAATTCGCGGCTACGACCACGTCAAACTGCAAAGTATCACCCAAGCCCGCAAAACATGGGCTGATTTATTAACTCGGTTTCGCGTGGCGGGCGGCGCGACGAACTAACGTCGTTCCGCGCTAAGACAGCAGCGCATTGACACGTTTGACGTAGGCGGCGGGGTCTTCAGGTAGTCCCCCTTCTGCCAGCAGTGCTTGGTCAAACAAGATGTGAGCCAAATCGTTGAAGTTGACCGAGCCGTCTAATTTTTTGACGAGCGCGTGCTGGGTGTTGATCTCCAAAATCGGTTTACTCTCAGGAACCGCCTGCCCTGCTTGCTTGAGTATTCTTGCCATTTGCGTGCTCATGCCCTGGTCTTTAACAACCAAGCAGGCGGGCGAGTTCACTAAGCGCGTGGTGACACGCACGTCTTCGGCTTTGTCTTTGAGCGCCTCTTTCAGCTTTGCCAGCAAAGGCTTGGCGGATTCGGCAGCGGCGTCTTGCGCTTTTTTTTCTTCCTCGTCTTGCAGCTTGCCCAAATCGAATGAACCTTTGGCCACGCTTTGCAGTGGCGTGCCATCAAAGGTGGGCAAAAAGCCCAGCGCCCACTCGTCGATGCGGTCGGACATCAGCAGCACTTCGATACCTTTTTTATTAAACATCTCAAGCTGCGGACTGTTTTTGGCAGAAGCCAGCGTATCGGCCGTGATGTAGTAAATCGCTTCTTGTCCTTCTTTCATGCGGGCTTTGTAGTCGGCAAAACCTACGCTGACCGTATCCGTAGTGCTAGAGGCAAAGCGCAGTAATTTGGACAGCTTTTCTTGGTTTTGCATATCCTCACCCATGCCCTCCTTCAGCACAACGCCAAACGCTTCGTAAAACTTGGCGAACTTGGCAGCGCGGGCCTCAAAATCTTCTTTGGATTCGTCCTCTTTTTGTGGCGCAGCCATGTCTTCAATCATGGACAAGATGCGGCGCGTATTGCCATCGCGGATGGCCTTGGTGTCGCGGCTTTCTTGCAGCAGCTCACGCGAGACGTTCAGCGGCAAATCGGAGGAGTCAATCACGCCCTTGATAAAGCGCAAATACGCGGGCATTAGGTTTTCTGCATCGTCCATGATGAAGACGCGTTTTACGTAGAGCTTGATGCCAGCTTTTTTATCGCGGTTCCACAAATCGTGCGGCGCACTAGCGGGGATGTAGAGCAGCTGGGTGTACTCGGTCTTGCCCTCAACGCGGTTGTGGCTATATGCCATCGGATCGGTAAAGTCGTGGCTAATTTGTTTGTAAAACTCGTTGTATTGCTCTGGCGCAATATCAGATTTGGAGCGCGTCCACAGCGCGCCTGCTTGGTTAATCGCCTCCCATTCATCGGTGACGATCATCTCGCCTGGCTGGTTGTCTTTGCCCTCCTTCCATTCTTCTTTGCGCATCAAAATCGGTAGCGAGATGTGCTCGGCGTATTTGTTGATGATGGATTTGAGCTTCCACGACGAGAGGAAGTCGCTAATTTCGGTGCTTCCTTCTTCATCTGCTCGCAAATGCAAAGTCACACTTGTGCCGCGCTCTGGCTTGGTGATGACCTCGGTTTCAAAGTCGCCCGTGCCGCCGCTTGTCCAGCGCACGCCTTCTGATGCAGGCGTGCCACCACGGCGCGTCTCCACCACCATTTTGTCGGCCACGATAAAGCCCGAATAAAAGCCCACGCCAAATTGCCCGATGAGTGAGCCTTGATCTTTGGCGCTGCTTTTTTGCGCCTCGCCCAGCTTAGAGACAAAGTCTTTGGTTCCAGATTTGGCAATGGTGCCCAGATGCTCAATAGCTTCTGCTGCGGTCATGCCAATGCCGTTGTCGGCAATCGTGATGGTGCGCGCAGTTTTGTCAAACGACACGCGCACTTCTAGGTCAGATTTACCTTCAAACAAGGCCGAGTTGTTGAGCCCTTCAAAGCGCAGCTTGTCGCAGGCATCCGATGCGTTGGAGATAAGTTCACGCAAAAAAATCTCTTTGTTGGAGTAGAGCGAATGCGTAACAAGGTGCAGGAGCTGGGCGACTTCAGCTTGAAAAGAATGTTTAGTGGTCATGATGCAAAAATACAAAAAGAAAAAAGAACGCCCCTAAAACTAGGGGCGGGATTGAAAAATTCAAGGGCGACTCGCTTGCTTTACCTCGGTAAATTCCACCTCGCACTGCAAAGCCGTGCGGCGAACGCAGTGGTGACAATGGTTTTAAATAGTGGGCTGGGATTCATATTAATTTCCTTTATTGAAACGCGACTTCGGCAAAGCTGCGTAATTTTCGGCTATGGAGCTTGGCGTGGCCTTGCTCGCGCAGTAACTCGATGGCACGCATCCCAATGCGTAGGTGCTGATCGATGCGCTCGCGGTAGAAGTGATTGGCCATGCCTGGCAGTTTGATTTCACCGTGCAGCGGTTTGTCGCTCACGCACAGCAGCGTACCGTAAGGCACGCGAAAGCGAAAACCGTTGGCGGCGATGGTGGCGCTCTCCATGTCGAGTGCCACGGCACGGCTTTGGCTAAAGCGGCGCTGCGGGGTGTTGTCGGGTAGCAGCTCCCAGTTGCGGTTATTGGTGCTGGCAACCGTACCCGTGCGCAAAATGCGTTTGAGCTCGGCGCCTTGACATTGCGTCACGTCTTTCACCGCTTGCTCAAGCGCCACTTGAATTTCGGCCAAGGCGGGGATGGGAACCCACAATGGCAACTCCGCATCTAATACATGATCTTCGCGCACGTAGCCGTGAGCCAGTACGTAGTCGCCCAGTTGCTGCGTATTGCGCAGCCCCGCGCAGTGACCCAGCATCAGCCATGCGTGCGGACGCAGCACGGCAATGTGATCGGTGATGTTTTTAGCATTGGCTGGCCCCACGCCAATGTTGACCATGGTGATGCCCGCGTGGTCGGCGCGCACCAAGTGGTAGGCGGGCATTTGCGGCAAACGCGGCGGCACTTTGCCAAGCGCATCGCTTTGCTCGGGCGATAAATCTACGCGGCGCGTGACCACATTGCCAGGTTCGATAAAAGCGATGTAGGGGCTGTTTGAGTCTTGCATGGCGGCCATGCCGATGCGTACAAACTCGTCGATGTAGAACTGGTAGTTGGTAAATAGCACGTAGTTTTGAAAATGCTCGGGGCTGACTCCGCTGTAGTGGCGTAGCCGCTGGAGCGAGTAGTCAATCCGCGCCGCAGTAAATAGCGATAGCGGCGCTGGTTCGCCCGCTTTGGCAAGGTGTGTGCCGTTGGCAATGCCATCGTCCATGGCGGTGAGATCGGGCAGGTCAAACACCTCGCGCATCAGTTGGCGACGCTCGGCGCTCATCTCGCCTTCAATGTGACTTTGCTCAGAAAACGAAAAATGCACAGGAATAGGCTGATGGCTTACGCCCACTTCTAATGTGCCGCCGTGGTTTTGCAGCAGCAGGCGAAACTGCTCGCGGTAGTAAGCCGCAAATAAATCGGGGCGGGTGAGCGTAGTTTCATAACGCCCCGCCTCGGCGACAAAGCCGTAACTCAAACGCTCGTAGTCGCTGCTTTTGGCAAGCAAGTCACGCTTGGTGTGGATGCGCACAAACGGATAAAACGATCGCACGCGCTGGGCGAACTCCTCCCCCTTCACAAACTGAGCCATCGCGCTGCGTAAATGCTCAATACTCAAAAGGTACAGGGATTGCACCTGCGCCAGTGCACTGTCCGCGCTGCTGTGGTGCGTGGGGGCAATAAAAGGTGGTTGCAGATTCATAGATCAATGGTAGTCATTAAAACCGCTCATCCGCACGCAGATAGCGCCACTGTCCCAGCGGAAGATTCCCCAGCATCAGCTTTCCAATGCGCACGCGCTTGAGTCCCACAACGGTTAGTCCCACCGCTTCGCACATACGGCGGATTTGGCGTTTTTTGCCCTCGGTGAGCACAAAGCGCAATTGCTCGGGGTTTTGCCAATCGACACGTGCGGGCTTTAGTGGCTTGCCATCCATGTGCAAACCAACACGCAGTCGCGCCAGTTGCTCGGCGGGAAAGACTTTTTGCACGTCCACCGTTAGCAGCCCATGCTGCGCGGTGCGGTAGCTGACGCGGACAAGGTATTCTTTTTCGATGTTCGATTCTTCGCCAATTAAAGTGCGTGCCACGCGTCCGTCTTGCGTGAGGATGAGCAAACCCGTGGAGTCAATATCCAATCGACCTGCGGGCACAAGGCTGATGCAGTGATCGGGATGAAAGCGAATGGACTGATTGCCTTTTAGCGTAGGGTCATCCTGCCATCGCTGCTCGGGCGTGACGAGCACCTTGGCAGGCTCGTAGCCGCTCTCCGCCTGCCCGCTGACAAAGCCAATCGGTTTGTGCATCACCACCGTCATTTGCTTGGCTTGTCGCCCCGTGGCGACGCGAGCAATTTCGATGTGCGCGTCAAACGCAACAGGTTGCCCCAGCACGGCAGGCGCGCCATTCACGCGCACCCAGCCGTTGGCAATCCAGTCGTCCGCCTCGCGGCGCGAGGCAAGCCCCAACTCTGCCATGCGTTTATTGAGGCGAATAAGAGTCGGTTCAGTCATGGCGTTGATTGGGTTGTGTGAGTTTGCGGATGTCTGGAACGGTCAGTCCGCCGTATTCCAAACGGATGACTCCTTGTGCAGCTAGTGCTTTAAGCGCCACGTTCACGCGCTGGCGCGACAGCCCTACCAAGTACGCCAGCTCTTGCTGCGTAATGGCAAGGCTATTGCCCGCTTGCGGATACAGCGTGGGATTGAGCAGTCCCGCCAAGGTGCGCGCAACGCGGTGCTCGGGGTTGCTGATGCGATCGACCTCAAGGGCGGAAATAAATTGGCTAATGCGCTCGTTAAATTGCCGCATCAGGTACTTGTTAAAAGCGATGGAGTGGTCTAACAACCAGTGAAACGCTTCCACCGAAATCCCTGCCACTACGCTGTCGCGCAGCGCCACAATGTTGTAGCGATAGGGCTCGCGCTTGAGCGCCGTGCCCTCACCAAACCAGCCGCCCGTGGACACGCCAATAAAGGTCATGGTTTTGCCGTCAAACGTATCGCTGCTCATTTTGAGTAAGCCCTCAATCACACCAAACCAATAAGTGACGGGGCGACCCACGCGGCAAACCACATCCCCTTCGGCGGCTTGCGTCACCTTGACTTCAGGCAAAACAAACTCCTTGTTCGCCGTCTCTAGCAAGCCTAACCACGGAATAGCGGCAAGCTCTTGCTCGGTAGGCAGGCGCTGGCGCTGGATGAGTAAGTTGGGGGCGTGGGCAAGCATAGCCCTAATCCTAACGACAATTCAGCCCATGACTAGCCCAGGCCGAAACTCGATCCTGTCAGACCAAAGCGCCAATTTACGTAATTTGAAATACTGCAAAAACATTTTCCAGGCGCCATCGAAGTTAGCCCAGACTACACGCAAAAAAGTGGTGTCAGCGCGACTCCATACACACTCAAAAAACGGCGTTGTGAAGTTACCCCGATTTCACGGACACTTTGTCGATAAGACAGAAGGAGTCCGAAATGCGAGAGAAGAACAAGCCGTACCCAGAGCAATTTAGATTGCAAATGGTCGAATTGGTCAAGGCGGGGCGCAAGCCCCGCGAAT
>JAVKLS010000005.1:0-17740 GCA_031538565.1 Burkholderiaceae bacterium | reverse complement strand
GCTTGTCTTTGTTTGACAGCGCATACGCCACCGCCTCTTGCTTAAATTGATCACTATGCCGTTTTGACATTTCTGTCCTCCTTTGGGGTTGATTAAAACCTTCAAAGGAATCCACTGTCTATTTTTGTGGCTAGGTTCACTTTCTATGCGGACATTTCATTTGCTAAAAACAGGACAATTCATTTACTCTCTACACTTCAAATTTGGTCACGCAATGTTGATTTTTAACTCGCCCACGCCTGCCACGCTGCCCGCGAGCGTATCGCCCCGCACCACCGCCGCCACGCCTTCTGGCGTGCCTGTGTAGATTAAGTCGCCTGCTTGCAAATCCCATGCCGCCGAGAGGTGCTCGATGATTTCCGCCATGCTCCAAATCAGCTTGTCTAAATTGCTGCTTTGCCTAAGCGTGCCGTTGACCGAAAGGCTGATGCTGGCGTGGGCAACGTCGCCTGCTTTGCTGGCAGGGACGATGTGCGAAATGGGGGCGGACTCGTCAAAACCTTTGCCAATGCACCAAGGGCGACCCAGTTTTTTTTGCTCGCCCTGCAAATCGCGGCGCGTCATGTCCAACCCCACGGCGTAACCGTAAATATGATGCATGGCCTCGGCTGCAGGAATGTTGCGCCCGCCCTTTCCGATGCAGGCGACAAGCTCAATTTCGTGCTGCAAATCATTCGTTAGGCGCGGATAGTGCACCTTGCCAGTTTGACCGTCCGCCACAATGACCAAGCTGTCCGCAGGCTTCATAAAGAAGAAGGGGGGCTCGCGTCCTGTAAAACCCATTTCTTGTGCGTGCGCGACGTAGTTTCGCCCCACGCAATAAATTCGCGTCACCGGGAACAGCTGATCCGTACCTTTTACGGGAATGGCAATCGTTTTAACGGGGTGGATGTAGTTCATAAAAGTCTTTCTTTGTGGTGGACAGCTAGCGCTGGTCTCGGGGATACGATAGATAGCGAAGCGCGTCACATTAATGCGCCTCATCCCAATTTTTGCCAACGCCAATTTCTGCCAATAGCGGCACTTTAAGCGTTGCCACGCCAGCCATGACGCGAGGGATTTCTAGTCGAAGCCAATCGATTTCGTTGTCTGGCGCTTCAAACACCAGTTCGTCGTGGACTTGCATGATGAGTTTTGTGGCACGCTGCTGGGCGTCCAGCACGCGCTGCACCTCGCACATTGCCAACTTAATGAGGTCTGCCGCCGTGCCTTGCATGGGCGCATTGATGGCTGCTCGCTCTGCGCCTGCTCGGCGCGGGCCATTGGGTGAGTTGATTTCAGGTAGATAGAGCCTGCGCCCCATCACGGTCTCCACGTAGCCCTGTGTTTTTGCCTGCGTGCGCGTCTCGTCCATGTAGCGCTTCACGCCTGGATAGCGCTGAAAGTAGCGGTCGATGTACGCAGCTGCGGCTTTAGTGTCGATACCCAAATTTCGCGCCAAGCCAAAGCTGCTCATGCCGTAAATCAGCCCAAAGTTAATGGTCTTGGCATAGCGCCTTTGCTCGCTACTCACACTCTCTACTGCGACACCAAACACTTCTGCTGCCGTCGCTTTGTGGACGTCTAATCCGCTGCGAAACGCTGCCAACAAGCTCTCGTCGCCACTTAAATGCGCCATGATGCGTAGCTCGATTTGCGAATAGTCGGCGCTTGCAATTTGCTTGCCACTTGCGGCGATAAACGCTTCGCGCACCATGCGTCCCTCGGTTGTGCGAACGGGGATATTTTGCAAATTGGGGTCGGTGCTGGACAGTCGCCCCGTCACCGCAATAGCTTGCCCGTAGTGCGTGTGTACCCTGCCCGTGCGCGGATTGGCAAGTGTTGCCAGCTTGTCGGTATAGGTGTTTTTGAGTTTGGCAAGACCCCGATACTCCAGCAGTTTGGCGGGCAGCGGATAGTCCAGCGCCAGCTTTTCGAGCACCTCCTCGTCGGTGCTGGGTGCGCCCGTGGCGGTTTTTTTAACGACAGGCAATCCCAGCTTGTCAAAAAAGATTTCACCAATTTGTTTTGGGGACGCCAAATTAAAGGGCTGACCCGCTAGGTCGTGTGCCTGCGCTTCTAGCGTGACAATGCGCTTGCCTAAATTTTTGCTTTGCTCTTTGAGCCGCTCGGCATCAATCAGCACGCCATTTCGCTCCATGCGAAACAAAGCTTCGCTAGAGGCCATCTCTAGCTCGTACACCGAGCGCAGCTTGGGGTCAAGCTCTAGGCGCGGCCACAGCACGTGATGCACAGCAAGCGTCATATCCGCATCTTCGCAGGCGTAGTTAGACACCAAATCTACCGCCACTTGGCCGATCGTCATCTGCTTTGCGCCTTTACCGCACAAGCCTTCAAAGCTCACGCCTGTGCGCCCTAAATGCCGCTGGGCCAGACTTTCTAAGCCATGTCCTTTGTGGACTTCGAGCACATAGCTTTGCAGCATGGTGTCGTGCGCGTAACCACGAACCTCAATCCCTGCCGTAGCCAGCACATGACGGTCGTATTTGGTGTGTTGCCCGACTTTGAGTTTGGATGCGTCTTCTAACCAAGGCTGTATAGCTGCCAGCACCTCGCTTACTGCCAACTGAGCGGGGGCATCGGGGTAACTGTGCCGCAGGGGAACGTAGGCGGCGTGCACGACATCGCCCTCTTGCTGGGTCTCTTTTACCGCGAAGCTAATGCCAACCAACCGGGCCAACATATCGTGCACAGAATCTGTCTCGGTGTCCAAAGCCGCGATGGGAGCGCCCTGCAAGCGTGTCAGCCACTGGTTTAACTGCGTCATCGTCAAAATAGTTTCGTAGTTTTTCCTGCTAGCGATTGAATCGTTAGGTGTTGCAACCAAGGGCGGATCAGAAAACAAATCATCCAATTGGGCGCTGGGCTGAAACGCGGGTTTGGCGGAGGTTTTGCTTGTTCCGTTATTTTTTTGACTCGCAGCAAGTAATGCTTTGAAGCCGTAGCGCTGATAAAAATCCAGCAACTGCACGGCGTGCTCGCCTTGCAAAACCAGCGCCGCAAAGTCGGGGCGGCCATCGCTATACGCGGTATAGCCGCTTAAATCGCAGTCGCGCTTCATGGTTACAAGCGCCCTACCCTTGGGTAACCAGTCTGCCGCCTTGCGTAGGTTCTCGCCCGCTACACCTTTAATATCGCCAGCGTGCGCCATCAAATTGTCCAACGAGCCATACTCCAACAGCCACTTGGCAGCTGTTTTGGGTCCGACCTTTTCCACACCAGGAACGTTGTCCACGGTGTCGCCAACCAGGGTTTGCAAATCCACCATCAAGCTAGGCGGTACGCCAAACTCGGCCAGCACGCCCGCCACGTCGCGGCGCTTGCCGTTCATGGTGTCGATGATGGTGATGTGTTCGTTGACCAATTGGCTCAAATCTTTGTCACCACTGGAGACCACCACTTCAATGCTTTGGCGCGCCGCGCAGTCTGCAAGCGTGGCAATCACGTCGTCAGCCTCTACATCTGGCACGCTAAGCACCTTCCAGCCCATCAGTGCCACCAGTTCGTGAATTGGTGCAATTTGCACGCGCAAGTCGTCTGGCATACGCGATCGCGTCGCTTTGTACTCGGGGTACAGCACATCACGAAACGTAGGTCCTGGTGCGTCGAACACGCACACGCCATACGTGATTTGCTCGCCTTGCACCATCTCTTTGCGCAGTGCATTCATCATATTGATCATGCCGCGCACCGCGCCCGTGGGATTGCTTGTGGGGTCGCTAGAGTCCACGCGCAAATCGGGCATGGCGTGAAAGGCGCGGTACAAATAGCTAGAGCCATCAACTAAAACGAGGCGTTGCGTAGGGCGGGCAGGATTGGTCATGGCGCCAATTGTGCCCGCCCTTAAAATCAAGCTCCACACATAAACTCCTATGGCCGTCTATACCACTGTCACCTCTGAACAAGCCGCGCCGTTTTTAGCCAATTTAAATTTGGGTACGCTGGTTGATTTGCAGCCTTGCGCAGGCGGAATTGAAAACACCAATTACTTTGTCGATACCGAACACGGCGGCATCCGAAGCAGCTACGTTCTCACGCTGTTTGAACGCCTCTCGCACGAGCAACTGCCGTTTTATTTAGAGCTGATGCGCCATCTTGCCAAAGCGGGCATTGCCGTTCCCATGCCCCAAGCAGATGCGAACGGAAAAATTTTGCACCAGCTTTGCGACAAACCCGCGTGCGTGGTCAACAAACTCGCGGGACGAAACGACGGCGTCGCCACTGCGAGGCGGTGTGAGCAAGTAGGCACCATGCTGGCTCAAATGCACCTAGCAGGACAAGACTTTGCGATGCAACAACCCAATTTGCGCGCTCTAGCCTGGTGGAATGAAACTATTCCCACGGTGTTGCCGCATCTCACGCCCGCGCAAACGCGGCTCATTCAATCCGAACTGGCGTATCAAAACCATGTAGCCGCCAGCAGCGCCTATGCGGCCTTGCCGCGCGGAGCCATTCACGCCGATTTATTCCGCGACAACGTGATGTTTGACACCCAAGGCGAGAGCGATCTTCTGACCGGTTTTTTTGATTTTTATTTTTCTGGCACAGACGCATGGCTGTTTGACATCGCCGTGTGCCTCAACGACTGGTGCATAGATCACCCCACAGGCACGCCAAGCGCCGCGCTGCAAACGGCATTTCTAGCAGGGTACGAGCGCATCCGTCCGCTTCAGCGCTGCGAGCGTCAATTGCAACCAGCCATGCTGCGCGCCGCCGCTTTGCGCTTTTGGACATCGCGACTATGGGATTTTTATCTGCCACGTGAAGCGGCACTTTTAACACCGCACGATCCAACGCATTTTGAGCGCGTACTGCAAGCGCGGCTTCAATTTCAATTTTGCTAAGTATGAAACTCAATATTCTTCCCGCACGAACAGGCTATCTATGGGTAAAAAATGGGATCGCCTTGTTCTTTTATCATCCCGCTGCTTTTATCGGATTTTTTACCAGCTTCATGCTTGCGCTTATTCTGCTGGGGCAAATTCCCGTACTGGGGAGCTACCTCTCGCTGCTTGCTTTTCCTGCGCTCACGCTGGGCATGATGGCGGTAAGCAATGAATGCGTCAAACTCAAAGCGGGGCTTGTTCTGCCCATCACGCCGCCCCCATTTTTAATGGGGTGGATGACGCTACGCCGCGCTGCACGTCCACTTTTGCAACTAGGAATTTGGTTTGCCTTTGGTTTTTCTCTCGTGCTATTGATTGGCGCAGCATTTGATGACGGCCAATTTGCCAAGCTCTATATGCAGGGCGGAGAAATTACCCAAGAGGTGGTGCAACGCGCTGGATTTATGAATGCCGTGCTGACCACCACGCTGCTCTACATTCCGCTCACATCCATTTTTTGGTTTTCCCCTGCGCTCATGAATTGGAAACAAATGCCCCTCATCAAAAGTTTGTTTTTTAGTGCGTACGCCATCTACCGCAACTGGCGTGCCTTTGGTTTATTTACCTTGGTGTGGGCGGCCGTGTTTTCAATCTCCGTCGGCGTTGTGCTCACGCTTGCAAGCTTGGTGCTGGGCAACGATTTTGCAAAATTACTGCTAATGCCGCTCATGGTGCTGCTATCGACTGTGTTTATGGCGTCGACCTTCCCCACTTTTATCGATTGCTTCCAGCACAAAATGCCGCCAGACCCGCCGCCAGCGGACACCGCGCAAAATTAAATCACTTGCAGCTTTGCCACAGAGAGTGCCAACCACTTCACACCGTGACGCGTAAAGCTAACTTGCGCTCTGGCATCTTGCCCTGCACCCTCTAAACTGAGCACCGTCCCCTCGCCAAACTTAGTATGAAAAACTTGCATTCCTGCACGCAATCCTTGCACGTCCGAGGCTTTGGACGCTAACGTGGGCGCAGCCACGGTAGTTGCTTTGCGCGGCGGCCAATTGCCATAAGGCTGATCCACCCAAGCGCCTTTGCTTTGAGCCGCTTGCCTCTGGAGTTCCTGCGATTGAAAACCTTGATTTTTAGGCGTGATCCAGCGCAAACAGTTTTCGGGCAACTCCTCCAAAAAACGACTTTTAACGCCGTAGCGCGTTTGCCCGTGCAAGAGCCGCGTTTGCGAGTAGCTGAGATACAACCGCTTGCGCGCCCGCGTAATGGCTACGTACATCAGGCGGCGCTCCTCCTCAAGTCCGTCGCTGCTCGATTGCGAGTTTTCGTGCGGGAACAAGCCCTCCTCTAAACCCGTCACAAAGACCGCATCAAACTCCAGTCCCTTGCTGGAGTGCACGGTCATGAGTTGCACCGCGTCTTGCCCCGCCTGGGCCATGTTGTCGCCCGCCTCTAGCGATGCATGGGTTAAAAATGCCGCCAGTGGCGACATGACTTCATCGCTTGCGTCCAGTGCATCCGCCGTAGCAGCCGCGTCGCCTTTGGCGGGCGCTTCTCTGCCAAAGCCCTCGATGGTGACAAAGCTCTCAGCCGCGTTCACAAGCTCTTGCAAATTTTCCACTCGATCCGCGCCTTCGCGCTCTTGCTGGTAATGCGCAAGCAGTCCGCTGTGCTCAAGCAAAAACTGAATGGTCTGGGGCAGCGTCATGCGCAAAGTGTTCTCGCGCAGCACATCAATCATGGCAATAAAGCTACCGATGTGGGTTCCCGCTTTTCCTGTGACGTGCACGGCCGCCGCGTACAGCGACGCGCCGCTTGCCTGCGCCGCATCCTGCAATTGCTCCAGCGAACGCGCACCAATCCCACGGGGCGGAAAATTAACGACGCGCATAAAACTCGTGTCGTCTAGCAGGTTTTCCATCAAACGCAAATACGCCAGCGCGTGCTTGATTTCAGCGCGTTCAAAAAAGCGCAGTCCACCATACACACGGTAAGGAACGCCTGCGTTAAATAGCGCCGTTTCAATCACGCGGCTTTGCGCGTTGCTGCGATACAGCACCGCAATGTCGCTCTGCGCAAATCCAGCGCGATGTAATTGCCGCACCTCGTCCACCAACCATTTAGCCTCCGCCATATCACCCACGGCTTCGTACACGCGCACGGGCTCTCCAGCGCCTTGATCGGTTCGTAAATTTTTCCCAAGGCGACGCTGGTTATGGCTAATCAGATCGTTCGCGCAGTCCAATATATTGCTGTAACTGCGATAGTTTTGCTCTAGCTTGATTTGGTGTCGCACCGAAAAATCACGCACAAAGTCTGTCATATTGCCCACCCGCGCACCGCGAAATGCGTAGATGCTTTGGTCGTCGTCTCCCACGGCAAACATGCTGCATGACTGCGCACGCAGCCCGTCCGCAGGCGATCCCACCAGCATTTTGAGCCACGCATATTGCAGCTTGTTGGTGTCTTGAAACTCGTCCACCAAGATGTGCGCAAAGCGTCGTTGGTAATGACTTCGCAGCTCCTCAAAATCGCGCAACAGTTCATACGCACGCAGCAGCAATTCAGCAAAATCGACCACGCCTTCGCGCTGACATTGTTCTTCGTAGAGTTGATACAGCTCGACTTTTTTTCGCGTAGCAGGGTCATTGGTCTCCACGTCTTTGGGGCGCAAGCCATCGTCTTTGCAACTAGAAAAAAACCACGACAACTGTTTGGGCGGAAACTGCTCGTCGTCAATGCTGTACTGCTTGCACAACCGCTTAACAGCCGAGAGCTGGTCTTGCGTATCCAAAATTTGAAACGTCTGCGGCAACCCTGCTAATTTGTAGTGAGCACGCAAAAACCGATTGCAAAGCCCATGAAACGTGCCAATCCACATGGCAGCCACGTTCACGGGCAGCATGGCAGACAGACGAGTCTTCATCTCTTTGGCGGCTTTGTTGGTAAACGTCACCGCCAAAATGCCGCCTGCGCCTGTGTGCCCCTGTTGCAAAAGCCACGCGATGCGCGTCGTCAATACGCGGGTTTTGCCAGACCCAGCGCCAGCCAAAATAAGCGCGTGCTCGCACGGAATCGTGACGGCAAAGCCTTGCTCGGGGTTGAGTCCATGTAGCAGCGGCGAGACGGGATCGGGAGAGGCGGAGGAGGTGTGCGCGAAAGAGTCACGCAGTGGGTCTGTATGCATGAACCCATTGTAAGAAGCTCACCTGCTGTCTAGTGCTTGGAGACAGCGCTTTGCCTAGTCAACTGCGATCGGTTATCCACGACAATCGTTGTATGAAACCGCCTCTCTCGCTGAAGACACTTTCCTCGCTGGCAACCAAGCACGTCTTGTTGGCGTTGGCGGCGCAATATCAAGCTGAAACGGGCGTCAATGTTGAAGTTGAAGCCATTGGCGGCGTGGACGCGGCCAAACGTGTGGCGCAGTTAGCAACGACTGGGGACGCCATTGATCTCATCTTTTTGGGCTCAGACGCTATCGACAGACTGATGGCGCAAGGTCATGTACAGCAAAACTCGCGCCTGGATTGGGTGCAGTCAACCGTGGCCGTTGCCGTGCAAGCGGGCGCTGCTTGCCCCGATATCGGCAGCGCCGCTGCGGTGAAAGCCGCCGTGATGGCGGCCGCATCAATTAGCTACTCCACAGGACCCAGCGGCGTGTATTTAACCCAGCTGTTTGAGCGCTGGGGCATTTCGGAACACGTGAATGCAAAACTGGTGCAAGCGCCGCCAGGCGTGCCCGTGGGCTCGCTAATTGCCAGTGGGCGCGTGGCGCTAGGCTTCCAGCAAATGAGCGAATTGCTGGGCATGGCGGGCATCACGCTTGCAGGCAATCTCCCCTCTGAGATTGCCTGCATCACCACATTTTCGAGTGCCATCCCTCACACCACGAACACCGCGCAAAGTCAGATTGCGCGAGAATTCCAAACATTTTTAACCTCTCAATCAACACAAGCCGTCAAGCAAAAATACGGTATGTTTTATTAAAGGACACCACGCATGAATCTGGCGACTACTCTGGGCGTTGTCAAACGCAATATCACCCGCGCGGACAAATCCGCCTGCGACAAACTTGCCAAGTGCGGCGTGGCGACTGTGCATGAGGCCATGGGGCGTATGGGACTCATGTCGTCCTATATGCGCCCGATTTACAAAGGCGCAAAAATGTGCGGCCCCGCCGTTACGGTGCTGCTGCATCCTGGCGACAACTGGATGATGCACGTGGTGGCAGAGCAAATTCAAGCAGGCGATGTGGTTGTAGCAGCCATGACATCGTCCAATACCGATGGATTTTTTGGCGACCTTTTGGCCACCAGTTTTCAAGCACGCGGCGCAAACGGACTCATCATCGACGGCGGATGCCGCGATGTAGCGGAGCTAGAAGAAATGGGCTTTCCTGTTTTTAGTAAAGCCATCAGCGCCAAAGGCACGATCAAAGCGACGCTGGGCTCGGTCAACATCCCCGTGGTCTGCGCGGGGGCAAGTGTCAATCCTGGCGACGTGATCGTGGCAGACGCCGACGGCGTGGTGGTTGTGCCTGCATCCATTGCCGCGCAAGTGGCCGATGCAGCACAGGCACGCGAGGCCCTAGAGGGCGAAAAACGCGCCAAACTAGCTACGGGCGCGCTCGGACTAGATATGTACAAAATGCGCGAACCTTTGGCCGCGGCTGGACTGAAATACATTGATTGACAAAGTTTCCGCCTTCATAAAATCGAATCACAAATCACAACCCACACATCCAACCCATGCTTACCGACATCACCAACCGCAGCGACATCGAAACGCTTGCCCGCACCTTCTACCAAAAAGCCATTCCCGATGCGACCATCGGTCATTTTTTTACCAGCGTAAAGCAGGTCAACTTGGACGAGCACTTACCGCGCATCAGCGATTTTTGGGAGACCATGTTGCTACGCAACCCCGTGTACTCTGGCTCGCCCATGCAGGTGCACTTACAACTGGATCAACTCAGTCCCATGCAACCCGAGCACTTTCAGCAGTGGGTGCATTTGTGGACGCAAACGGTTGACGAACTATTTGCAGGCCCCATCGCCTCGATTGCCAAAGAGCGCGGACACATGGTTGCGCGGTCGATCAATATGCGCTTAGAAGATTTAAAACTTCCATAAAACAGACACTTGCATGAGCAAACCCACCACAGGCGATTTCACTAAAACAAGCAACTGGCTGGACTGGTACAGCAACCCCAGCAAGCCGCGCTTTCAATTGCCCGCTGGCAGCGTGGACGCGCATTGCCATGTATTTGGCCCAGGCGCCCAGTTTCCCTACGCGCCTGAACGCAAATACACACCGTGCGACGCATCCAAAGCGCAGCTCTACGCCTTGCGCGATCACCTTGGCTTTGCCCGCAACGTGGTGGTGCAAGCCACCTGCCACGGGGCAGACAATCGCGCCATGATTGATGCGCTTGCTAGCGCGGGCGGCAAAGCGCGTGGCGTGGCAACAGTCAAACGATCGGTGACGGACACGGAGCTACAAACCATGCACGACGCGGGCGTGCGCGGTGTGCGCTTTAACTTTGTGAAGCGTTTGGTGGACTTCACTCCCAAGGACGAACTCTTAGAAATTGCGACGCGCATCAAACGCCTTGGCTGGCACGTGGTGATTTATTTTGAAGCCGTGGACTTGCCCGAGCTGTGGGACTTCTTTAGCGCCCTGCCCACAATCGTCGTGGTCGATCACATGGGCCGCCCTGATGTAGCCCAGCCCGTGGATGGCGCAGAGTTTGAGCTATTCGTGAAATTTATGCGCGAACACACAAACGTCTGGAGCAAAGTGACTTGCCCTGAACGTTTATCGGTCTCTGGTCCTAAGGCCTTGAGCGGCGAAAAAGATTTGGACTTGGGCGCTTACCAAGACGTTATCCCTTTTGCCAAGCGCATCGTCGAAGAGTTCCCGGACCGCGTGCTGTGGGGAACCGATTGGCCGCATCCCAACCTCAAGGGGCATATGCCCGATGACGGCTTATTGGTGGATTTCATCCCGCACATTGCCACTACCCCCGAGCTGCAACAAAAACTCTTGGTTGACAACCCGATGCGTCTGTACTGGAGCTAAAACCCGCTCGCCCCGAGCCTATCAAAGGGTGTTTTTTGCAACAAAGATTTCAACAAGCTCAATTCGAACGGTATTTAATCATGACCTCAAAAAACCTCATCCGCATTGACTCCGCACCGCCGCGCCACTGGGTAGGCGACGGCTTTCACGTTCACGGTATGTTTGGCTACACGCAAGATACGCATTTGTATAGCCCATTTTTGATGCTGGACTATGGTGCGCCGTACCACTTTTCTGCCAACCCAGGCAAGCCACGCGGCGTGGGTTCGCATCCGCATCGGGGCTTTGAAACCGTCACGATTGCCTATGCGGGGGAGGTCACGCACCGCGACTCATCGGGTGGCGGCGGAACGATTGGCGTGGGCGAAGTGCAGTGGATGACGGCGGGTAGCGGTTTGGTGCACGACGAGTTCCACTCCGAGGGCTTTAGCAAATCGGGGGGCGAGATGCACATGGTGCAGCTGTGGGTCAATCTGCCTGCCAAAGACAAAATGACAAAACCCAGCTACCAAGCCATTGCCCACGGGGAAATCCCCGAAATTGATGTGGACGGCGCAACGCTACGGGTTATTGCAGGCAACTACACAAACGCACACGGCGCAGCGAACACCTTTACGCCCATGAATGTGTGGGATGTGCGCTTATCCGCCGGTCAAACCATATCGCTGCCGCAGCCCGAAGGTTGGACGACGCTCTTGCTCGTGCAAAGCGGCACCGTCAGCGTAAACGCAAACGCCAGCGCCAATGCCGCGCAATTAATCGTGCTGGGACGCGATGGCACGGGCGTGGACATCACCGCTCACGCAAACGCGCAAGTGCTCCTGCTGGCGGGCGAACCCATTGATGAACCCGTCGTCGGTTACGGTCCGTTTGTGATGAATGCCGAGCAAGAAATTCGGCAAGCAATTACCGACTTCAATAGTGGTAAGTTTGGGCGAATCACAGAATCGAAAGCGTAAAAGAAAATCCATGCCGCAAGAAAAACCTTATCTCAACATTCCCGGCACAACGCTGTTTGATATGGATCAGTCGCGCATCGGCTACCACCTCAACCAGTTTTGTATGAGCTTGATGAAGCCAGACAATCGCAAACGTTTTTTGCTCAATCAACGCGCTTACCTAGACGAGTGGCCAATGACCGAAGAGCAAAAGCAAGCCGTACTGACGGTGGATTTAAATCGTGCCATCAAGGCAGGTGGCAATATCTATTTTTTGGCCAAGCTAGGCGCTACGCATGGCAAAAGCTTTCAGCAAATGGCTGGCTCCATGACAGGCATGACCGAGCACGAGTATCGCGACATGATGATTGCAGGCGGACGCAAAATTGATGGCAACCGCGCTATTGGCGAGGACGGCGATGCGCAAGCGCACAAGCAACCGCAAGGCGCTGCACACAAAGGAGGCAACTAATCATGGCAAAAATCACCGCATCCGTATTCACCTCTCACGTCCCTGCAATTGGCGCAGCGTTAGACCTTAAAAAAGACCATGAACCCTATTGGCAGCCCTTATTTAAAGGCTACGAAAAGTCTAAAGATTGGATGAAGGCCAATAAGCCTGATGTGATTTTTTTGGTGTACAACGACCACGCGACTGCGTTTAGTCTGGAGATGATTCCCACCTTTGCCATTGGCACAGCGGCGTCTTTCAAGATCGCCGACGAAGGTTTTGGTCCGCGTCCCGTTCCGCCTGTGGTGGGGCACCCCGATCTGGCATCCCATATCGCGCAGTCGGTGATTCAACAAGATTTTGACTTGACCATTGTCAACAAAATGGATGTGGATCATGGCCTGTCCGTCCCGCTGAATTTGATGTGCGGACAGCCCGACCCCGTATCGGGCGCGTGGCCTTGCTCTGTGATTCCTTTTGCCGTCAACGTGGTGCAGTATCCCGTGCCATCGGGCCGGCGCTGTTTGAGCTTAGGCAAAGCGATTCGCCGCGCCATTGAATCGTATGAAGGCGTGAATGCCGATGGCAAACCTCTGGATGTGCAAATTTGGGGCACAGGCGGCATGAGCCACCAACTGCAAGGCCCGCGTGCAGGACTCATCAATTTAGATTGGGATAAAGCCTTTATGGAGCGCATGGTCAAAGATCCCGAAAGCCTTGCCAAAATGCCGCATATCGACTACGTGCGCGAAGCCGGTAGCGAAGGTATTGAGCTGGTGATGTGGCTCATCGCCCGAGGCGCCATGTCTGATTTGCGCGATGAGTCCGCCGAGCCCAAGCGCGGCGCGGCTCCGCGCGAAATTCACCGCTTCCACCACGTGCCTGCTAGCAATACATCGGTAGGACATTTAATTTTAGAAAACCAATAAGAAAGCCATCACTATGCGCCCCATAAAAGTCGCCCTTGCTGGTGCAGGAGCCTTCGGCATCAAGCATTTAGACGGTATCAAAAACATTGACGACGTGGAGGTCGTCTCGTTGATTGGTCGCGATCTTGCAAAAACCAAGGAAGTGGCAGAAAAGTACGGCATTGCTCACGCCGCCACCGAGCTCAATGAATCGCTAGCGCTGCCGCAAGTCGATGCGGTGATTTTGTGTACACCTACGCAAATGCACGCCAATCAAACGCTTGCCTGCCTAAAAGCAGGCAAGCACGTGCAGGTGGAGATTCCGCTGTGCGACGTGTACAAAGACGGACAAGCCGTGGTCGTCGCTGCCAGCGCGGCAGGGAAAGTCGCCATGTGTGGTCACACGCGCCGCTTCAACCCGAGTCACCAATGGGTACACCACAAAATTACGGCGGGTGAGTTTCATATTCAGCAAATGGATGTGCAAACGTATTTTTTTCGGCGCACGAACATGAATGCGCTGGGGCAAGCGCGTAGCTGGACGGACCATCTACTATGGCATCACGCCGCGCACACAGTCGATTTATTTGCCTACCAATGCGGCAGTCCAATTGTGAAAGCCCACGCCGTGCAAGGACCGATTCATCCAAACCTTGGCATTGCAATGGATATGAGCATCCAGCTGCAAGCCGCAAACGGTGCCATCTGCACGCTATCGCTCTCGTTCAATAACGACGGCCCGCTCGGCACATATTTTCGTTACATCGGCGACACGGGTACGTATCTTGCGCGTTACGATGATCTGTTTACGGGCAAGGAAGAAAAAATAGACGTGAGCAAAATGGCTGTGTCTATGAATGGCATTGAGCTTCAAGATCGCGAATTTTTTGCTGCCATCCGCGAAGGACGCGAACCCAACTCCAGCGTGGCACAGGTGCTGGACTGCTACCGTGTGCTGCATGAGTTGGAAGTGCAGTTATCCAAATAATTTCAAACTCATGCACCGCACCAACACCCCTACCCTCAAAATTGATTTTGTCTCCGACGTGGTCTGTCCGTGGTGCGCCATCGGATTGGGGGCGCTAGAGCAAGCCCTGCACACGTTAGCGGACGAAGTCAAAGCAGAAATTCACTTTCAACCTTTTCAACTCAACCCCGATATGCCAGCCCACGGGCAGGACATTACCGAGCATCTCACACAAAAATACGGCTCGACCCAAGAGCAGCAAGCCAAAAGTTACGCCATGATTCGTGAACGCGGACGCGAGGTGGGCTTTGATTTTTTAGAGGGCGGACGCGGTCGCACCTGGAACACGTTGGACTGTCACCGCCTGCTTTACTGGGCAGATGAACTAGGCGCAAACCATGCAGGCATTCGCATCCAGCACGCGATGAAAAAAGAAATGCTAAAAAGCTATTTCACCGAAGGGAAAAATCCCGCCCAGCACACTGTGCTACTGGATGCGGTGCAGCGCCTTGGACTTGACACCGCACGCGCCACCGCCATTTTGACAAGCGATGATTACACGTCCGAAGTTCGTGCCAGGCAGCATTTTTATCATGCCCACAAAATTCACGCCGTTCCAGCCGTCATCGTCAATGACAGGCATCTCATCTCGGGCGGTCAACCTGCTGCTGTATTTGAAAACGCTCTGCGAACAATCGCCGCGCAAAGTTGATACCGAATAGGCATGAGAACAGGCGCATGAGAATAGGGCTTAAATCCACACCCAAATCGGCGGAAATGGGTGTGCGTATCGTCCAAGGTCAAGATAGGCGGCATTTAGGGCATTTGCTGGGCGACGCGCTGCGGTACTTTGATGGGCGCGTACTCAAGCTGATGGCTGCGCACCCCGATCTACCGTTAGCTCTGGCAAATCTGGCAGCGCGCAACCAAATTAGCGCGGCGCACATCCACCTCACGCGTCATTTGCCAGAAAGTGGCGCACGTGCGTCCACCTTGGCTGCCAGCGCGGGCATTAGCAAGCAGTCCATGAGCGAGGCGCTCGATCAATGCGAAGCTTGGGGTTTGATTGAGCGAACGGTTGATCCACTCGATGCTCGGGCAAAGTGGGTGAGCTACACCCCTACCGGAGAGTTGTGGCTACGTGCCTTTGTCAGTGCCGTACGCAGGGCAGAAATTGAGTTTAGAGAAGCCATCGGTGAAGACGTCGCCGTGGTCGTGCGCTTAGGTTTAGAGGCTTACGCCCATGGTTACTGACAAAATTTTGTCTGCGTTTCTAAATCGGTGCTGCAACTAAGTCGTGGCCATCCACGCCCACAATGCGGGCGCGAGTGAATTCGCCCACCTTGAGCTGTTTGCTAATTTTTTCTGGCGGCAGCAATCTGACGACGCCATCAATTTCGGGCGCATCTGCGTAGCTTCTGCCAATGCCGCCTTTTTTGCCAAGCGCAGGTGCACTGTCCACCAACACTTGCATCGTCGCACCTGCGCGTGCTTGCAATTTTTGTATCGATACTTCTTCCGCCACCGCCATAAAGCGCGCACGGCGCTCCTCGCGCAACTCTATCGGCAGCATTGCGTCCAAATTATTGGCTGCCGCGCCTGTCACCGCTGAGTACGCAAAGCAGCCCGCACGATCAATTCGTGCTTCACGCATGAAGTCGAGTAAATGCGAAAACTCGGCCTCGGTCTCGCCAGGAAAGCCTGCAATAAAGGTCGAGCGAATGACGATATCGGGGCACTCTTTGCGCCACGCGGCAAGGCGCTCAAGATTGCGCTCGCCACTTGCGGGACGCTTCATGCGCTTGAGAACATCGGGATGACTGTGCTGCAAAGGCACATCAAGATAGGGCAACACCAAGCCCTGGGTCATCAGCGGCACGACCGCGTCCACACTAGGATAGGGATAGACGTAGTGCAAGCGAACCCATGCGCCATAAGGCCTGGCAAGTGCGCCTAGCTCTGCAACCAAATCCAACATTCGCGTCTTGATGGGCCTGCCTTGATAAAAACCTGTGCGGTACTGCGTATCGACGCCGTAAGCGGAAGTGTCTTGGCTAATGACGAGCAACTCTTTCACGCCGCCCGCAAACAAGGCCTGCGCTTCTTTTAAAACGTCGCCAATGGGGCGACTCACTAAATCGCCGCGCATGGAAGGGATGATGCAAAACGTGCAGCGATGATTGCAGCCTTCGCTAATTTTGAGATAGGCGTAGTGCTTGGGTGTGAGCTTGACACCAACGCTGGGCGTGAGGTCAACAAAGGGATCGTGCCGTTTGGGTAGATGCAAATGCACGGCATCCATGACTTCTTGCGTGGCATGAGGCCCAGTCACCGCCAATACGCTGGGGTGCATTTTTCGCACGAAATTTTGCTCACCACCCGCCGTGCCACCCGCGCCGCTGCTGTCCGCGCCGCCATCCACGGCTTTGGAGCCAAGGCAACCCGTCACAATAACTTTGCCATTGGCGGCCAGCGCCTCGCCAATGGTGTCCAAGCTTTCTTTGACAGCGTCATCAATAAAACCGCAGGTGTTGACGATGACGAGGTCGGCACCTTCAAATGTTTGGCTAGTTTCATATCCTTCGGCGGATAGCTGCGTCAGTATGAGTTCGGAGTCAGTCAGCGCTTTGGGGCAACCCAGACTCACAAAACCAACTCTGGGAGCAACTGCCGCCTGGCTCATGATTTTTTAACGCCAAAAAATTTCATCATTTGCTCCTGCACCGTACCTAATTGATTCGTCCAAATCTCGGGGTCAAAGGCAGGAGGCAAAGGCACAACTGGTGTGGCTTGCGCGGTAAATTGTTTTTGCATATCAGCAAAAGTTTGCAGATTTTTTTCTAAATAACTGCCCATGAACCCTTGCATGGCGTGACCATAGGTGCGAATCAAATTGCCAAGCACCGCCTCGCTAAACAGCGGCGCACCGCCAGCCTCTTCTTCCAAAATAATTTGTAGCAGCATGGTGCGCGTGAGGTCTTCATCCGTTTTGGCGTCGCGCACTTTAAACACGACGCCCGTCATCACCAACTGCTTAATGTCCGCCAGCGTGATATAGGTAGAGGTCAGCGTGTCGTAGAGCCGACGATTGGGATACTTTTTTATCACCCGCTCCCCGCTAGCAGGTTTGGGAGTATTCGTTTTTTTTCTTTGAGTGGCCACGATTGAATCCTGCTAATAAGAGGGTTGTGCCAAAAACTGGTAGGCGCGATTGGACTCGAACCAACGACCCCCACCATGTCAAGGTGGTGCTCTAACCAGCTGAGCTACGCGCCTAGAGTCGGATACTTCAACAACTGAAATAAGCCCGCGAGTATAGCAGAGAGACGCGCTATTGACTGCGCTGACACCGTCCTTGTAGGGAGTAAATGAATTGTCCTGTTTTTAGCAAATGAAATGTCCGCATAGAAAGTTGGGTACAGGAGGTACTCGATATGAAGCGGGCGATTTGTGAACCTAGTCAAATTAATAGACACAGGACTCCTCTAAAGACTGATGATGCAAGCGTTCGAATTCGACTGGCGTAAGCCAGCCGTTGTTTGAATGCCTGCGAACGC
>JAVKLS010000004.1:0-12036 GCA_031538565.1 Burkholderiaceae bacterium | reverse complement strand
TTATGTCCCGCCCCGCAATCTGGGCCGCAAATATCTGCCAAATCCGCTACGGGCTTCGCCCTTCGCTCCTTTGGCAGATATTTGCAAATGCGGACAATTCATGAGATCTAAAAGCGGACAAGTCTATTTACTTACAACATTATTGCTGCCCCGCATTGTTTTGTTGGCTGGCGCATTACTCTTAACCTCGTGCTCAAGTGTGAAACTCACTAGCGCCCCCCCCCCTGTAGCAAACCCTGTGCCGCCCATTAAGCCGACTCCAAAACTGGGACTTGTGCTTGGTGGCGGCGCAGCGCGTGGCTTTGCGCATATTGGTGTCATTCAAGTGTTAGAGGAAAACGGTATCAAACCCGATTTAGTGGTGGGAACATCAGCGGGCAGTTTGGTGGGCAGTATTTATGCGACGGGCAAGGGCGGCAAAGAGCTAAAAATGTTAGCGGACAAAATGGCAGAGGCAAGCATCATTGACTGGACGCTGCCATTTCTTAATCGTGGCGGACTTTTACGCGGCGACGCCTATGCCAAGTATGTGGGCGATCAAGTGGGGCACAAGTTAATTGAGCAAGCTAGTATTCCATTGGGCATTGTGGCGACCAATTTGCAGTCGGGTAAAGGCATACTTTTTAGGCAAGGCGATATTGCCACGGCGGTGCGGGCGTCTAGCGCTGTGCCTGGTGTGTTTCCCCCAGTAACAATTGGCGGGCTGGACTTCGTCGATGGCGGACTGGTTGCGCCTGTGCCCGTGCGCTACGCACGGCAAATGGGTGCGACGCTGGTGTTGGCGGTCGATATTTCTTCAGCGCCCGAAGGGGAGGCTACGGATAACTTGCTACAAATTTTGATCAAAACTTTTAGCATCATGAGCCAAAGCATCAACAGCTTTGAAAACAAAGGCGCCGATGTGTGGGTACGCCCCGCGCTTGTGGGTGTTAGCAGCTCCGACTTTGCCGCCAAGGGTCGCGCCATCGAAGCGGGCCGCACTGCCATGCTGGCCGAGCTGCCAAAGCTCAAGGCACTTTTAGCGCAGTAAGAAGTGGTGGCGCCGTGCCTAGCGCCGCCCTTCTACCGAATCGAAATCTCTAAAGGCGTGGCGGCAAGCTTTCCGTCTAAGGTTTGAACGTAATCCATCAAAAATTGTTCGCTGGACGCTTTGAGTGTTTGGTACAGCGTTTGGCAAAGCTGCCGTGCTGCCAGGCCAGGCCATTCGGGCGGCAGCAGGGCTTCGGGTAGATTGGGATCGCGCAGCAAAATGCGGCGGTATTCGTGGATGAGCAAAACCCGCACATAAAAAGATTCGACAGGAGTCAGCGCGGGCGCGGCGCTGGCGATAGGAGCAAAGCGGTTAATGAATTGCACCCACGCCGCATCGATATGCGCCAAGTTAAAGGCTTGCCGCATAAGTTGGATCAGGGGTTGGCGGGAGTAGCCGTCGATGCCAGATGCGGTCAGCAGCGTGATATGTGCTTCGGCTTTGCAGGCTTGAATAATTTCGGTCAGCGACTGCGTTTTGGCACGCGGATGCGCCAAGATGTTCTGGGCGAGTTGCCCAAAGCCGTCCCACAGCAACTCGCGCTTGAGTGTTTGCCGCGCACTTAGTTTCCACTTGGCATCTATAAAAACCAGCATCCACACACCATTCCAAGGTTGTGCGCTAAATTCGTAAATGCGCTGCTGGGCGTGCTCTACGCGCTGCGTGCCTGTGGGCGATAGCGCGTAGTAGCTGCGCCTGCCCTGCCGCGTCACATCGAACCAATGATCCGCCGTTAAGCGAAACGCACTGGTACGCACTTGCCTGGGCGAGAGGTCAAACATTGGCAGTAGTTCAATTAAGCTGCCCAGCCAAACCGATTGGCGGCGCGGAGCAAAGACATCGCCGTAGAGCGTCATCATCATGGAGTTGGCGCGCAGCGTGAGACCGCGTCGCATTTTGTGCAGGCTGCTGGAAAGGCTGTGTGGGGATAGTTGGCGGGTCATGGGCAAAGCATTTGTGGCAACATGATACAGAAATAGTGATTGAGTGAGTCATTTTTTATCACTACCATCGGCTCAATTACAAACTACTAGGAGAAACTTGCATGATGCATCGTCTTGTATTGGCGTTTTGCGCTTTGCTGTGCAGCGCCGTATCTTTATCGTTAGCGATGGCGGCGGATAACGACAAGCCCCTTGAATGGGTGCTTGGCTATCCCGCAGGCGGCGGATCAGATGCGGTTGCGCGTATCGTGGCGGAAGAAATGACAAAAACGCTCAAGCGCCCTGTGGTGATCAATAACAAACCTGGGGCTGCAACCAATATCGCAGCCGAATATGTGGTGCGCTCCAAAGACTTTGGCAACATCATTTTTTCTGCGGACTCGGCTACTTTGGCGGCGAATCCAGCGCTGTTTAAAAAGCTCAGCTACAACGCTAAAAACGACTTGGCATCGATTGGTTTGTTGGCGCGTTTCCCGCTCATTTTGATTGTGTCGAATAAAGTACCTGCCAATAATTTGAAAGAGTTTTTGGTTTGGGCAAAAGCTAATCCTACGGCGTTGAACTTTGCTTCCGCAGGTGTGGGTAGTGCGCACCACTTAACGATGGAAATGTTTGCCGATCAAGCGGGGCTTAAGCTCTCGCACATTCCCTACAAAGGCGCAGCGCCAGCACTGACCGATATGGTGGGCGGACAAGTGCCGATGATGTTTATCGATTCGGCCTCTGGCGGGCAATTTATTACCTCGGACAAAGTCAAAGCAATTGGTCTTGCCAGTCCTACGCGTCTTGCCACTATGCCTGACTTGCCAACGCTTTCCGAGCAAGGGATGAAGGGTTTTGAAGCTTATGCATGGCAAGGTGTGGCTGCACCTGTGGGAACGTCGCCCGAGTCCATTCAAACGCTCAATGCGGCTTTGAAGGCGGCACTGAACGCCACCAATGTCAAAGCGCGTTTGCAGGTGATGGGCGTAGAGGGCTTGCCTAGCACGCCCGAGCAAATGACGGGCTACGCCGATGCGGAGCGCGAGCGTTGGGGACGTTTGATTCGCGACAAACACATCAGCATGGAATAAGGAGCAATCATGTACGCACAACTTGTTGAAACAGGGCAAAGCAAGGTCAATAGCCTTGCCGAGATGTCGCCCGAGGAGGCGGCATTCCAGAGCCGCATTGATGCGGGTGTAAAAATTGAAGCCAAGGACTGGATGCCCGATGCCTACCGAAAAACCTTGATTAGGCAAATCTCCCAGCACGCGCATTCCGAAATTGTGGGGCAGCTACCCGAAGGCAATTGGGTGACGCGTGCGCCCACGCTCAAGCGCAAAGCGATTTTGCTTGCCAAAGTGCAAGACGAGGCGGGGCATGGCTTGTACCTTTACTCGGCGGCGGAAACGCTGGGCACATCGCGCGAGCAAATGACGGCAGATTTGTTATCAGGCAAAGCCAAATACTCCAGCATTTTTAATTACCCCACGCCCACGTGGGCGGACATTGGTGCGATTGGTTGGTTGGTGGATGGCTCAGCCATCATCAACCAAATCCCGCTGTGTCGCTGCTCGTTTGGTCCTTATGCGCGGGCAATGGTGCGTGTGTGCAAAGAGGAGTCTTTTCACCAGCGCCAAGGTTTTGATCTCATGCTGACTCTGTGCCGAGGCACGCCCGAGCAAAAACAAATGGCGCAAGACGCGCTCAACCGCTGGTGGTGGCCAAGCCTCATGATGTTTGGTCCCTCCGATGCGGAGTCGGTCAATAGCGCGCAGTCGGCGGCGTGGCGAATCAAGCTGCTGTCTAACGACGAGCTGCGGCAAAAAATGGTGGATCAAACCGTGCCGCAAATCGAGTTTTTGGGTCTGACGGTTCCCGACCCCGACTTGAAGTGGAATGAAGCCACGCAGCATTACGACTTTGGTGCGATTGATTGGAGTGAGTTTCAACAAGTGCTCAAAGGAAATGGTCCTTGCAACAAAGAGCGATTGCAAACGCGCAACGATGCGCACAATGATGGCGCGTGGTTTCGCGAGGCCTTGGTTGCCAATGCTGAAAAACAGGCGATCAAACAAGAACTGAAAAGGAAAGCAGCATGACTGATAAAACGCAGTGGCTTTTGTGGGAGGTTTTTATCCGCAGCCAGCACGGTTTGGCGCATAAGCACGTGGGAAGTTTGCACGCGTGCGACGAAGCGATGGCAATCAACAACGCCCGCGATGTATACACGCGCCGCAACGAAGGTGTGAGCATTTGGGTTGTGCGCTCTAACCACATTGCGGCAAGCAGCCCAGACGATCAAGATGCTTTGTTTGACCCCGCCAATAGCAAGGTGTACCGGCATCCCACGTTTTTCCCCATGCCCGAAGGTGTGGGACATTTATGAAAGCGCTGGATATTGCGCCCGTCGATTTGGCGCTCACGCTGGGGGACTCTTGCCTCATCTTGTCGCAGCGCTTAGGTCAGTGGTGCGGCAAGGGTCCTGCAATTGAGGAAGACATGGCGCTAGTCAATACAGCGCTTGACTTATTAGGTCAGGCGCGTTTATGGCTGTCGCTTGCAGGCGAGTTGGAGGGCAAAGGGCGCGATGAAGATGCGCTGGCTTACGGGCGTGATGCGCATGAATTTAAAAATTTTTTGATTACCGAATTGCCCAATAGCCTTGGTGGCTCTGGGGCTAATACGCAGCGCGACTACGCGTACACGCTGGTGCGGCAATTTTTATTTGATGCTTGGCATTACTTGATGCTGGAGTCTTTGCAAAATCACGCGCACTCTGGTGTTTCTGACATTGCCAGTAAAAGTTTTAAAGAGGTGACCTACCATGTGCGGCGCACGCGTGATTTGATTGTTCGCTTGGGCGATGGCACACAAGAGAGTCATGCTCGCTTGCAAGCGGCGTTTAATCAGCTGTGGGCTTACACGGGCGAGTTGTTTGTGGATGGCGCGCTCAGTGCGGCGACCTTGCGTCCCGCGTGGCTGGCTTTCATGAGTGAAACGCTGGGCGAGGCGGCGCTACTTATGCCAGACGCGGGCGTTTGGATGCATAAAGCTAAATCGGCAGGCGGCACAAGCACCGAGCACCTTGGCTACATTCTTGCCGAGATGCAGCATTTGCAACGTGCGTATCCAAACGCCAAATGGTGACCCCCCACACAATCGACAAAGCGCAGCATCTGGCGGTCACTTCAGATGCCATTTGGCGCGTGCTGGAAAACGTGCCTGACCCAGAAATTCTGGTCATTTCGATTGTGGATTTAGGCATTGTTCGCGCGGTTGATGTTGCACGAGATGGCGCGTGCACCGTGACGCTCACGCCCACGTACTCGGGCTGTCCTGCGACCGAAGTAATTGCTGCCGATGTGCGCGAGGTTTTGTCTGAATTAGGTTGCAAGCGCATCATCATCAAAACACAACTCTCGCCTGCGTGGACAACTGAGTGGATAAATGACGCAGCCAAAGAAAAGCTGAAAGCCTACGGCATTGCGCCGCCGCACACGCATGAGCCTAGCGAGCAGCGCATCGGCATTTTTGCCATTGGCGGTTTGCAAAAAAACAAAATCGCTTGTCCGCGCTGCGCCTGCGCATCCACCGAAACCATTAGCCAATATGGCTCCACGCCGTGCAAGGCTCAGTACCGATGCCTTGCCTGCCAAGAGCCATTTGATTATTTCAAGCCGCATTAGCCGAGTTCACCTCCATGTCATCCTTCCATGCCCTTACTGTTAGCCACATCCTGCGTGAAACGCGCGATTCTTTGGTGCTCACCTTTGCGGTGCCGCAGGCGTTACAAGCAACGTTTGCGTTTAAGCAGGGTCAATATGTCACGCTGCGCGCCTCTATTAATGGGGACGAGGTGCGCCGTGCGTATTCTGTTTGCAGCGCCGAAGGCGGTTCGCTGCGCGTAGGAGTTAAGCACGTTGCTGACGGTATTTTTTCTAGCTTTGTGCACAGTCAGGTGCAGATTGGTAGCTCCTTGGACGTGATGCCACCGCAAGGAAAATTTGGACAGCTTGATTGTGTCAATGGACTCGGTATTGCTGCGGGTAGCGGTATCACGCCCATTTTGTCGATCATCAAAACGCAGCTTTCGCAAAATGAGCAGTCACGCTTTACCTTGATTTATGGCAATCGCGCCACGCCTTCGGTGATGTTTAAAGAAGAGCTCGCACTGATAAAAGATCGTTACCCCGCACGACTTAACTTGATCTATGTCATGAGCCGAGAGCCACAAGACATGACTATTTTTCACGGACGAATCGACCAAGCCAAGTGCGAAGAGTTATTCGCCAAGTGGCTAGATCTGAGCAGTTTCGATGCGGCATTTATTTGCGGCCCCGAGTCTATGATGCACGCAGCTAAAGAGGCCTTGCTTGCCAAAGGCATGGATGCGAGAGTCATCAAAACCGAGCTGTTTGCCGCTGCCGCGCCCACTCAACCGCGCACGGCTAAACCTGCGGTCATGGGGCAATCCAACCAAAGCCAGGTCACGGTGGTGATGGACGGTAGAACCAGTTATTTCAAAGCACAAAAGGGAGTGCAAACTTTGCTTGATGCGGGCTTGCAGGCGGGACTGGATATGCGCTTTTCATGCAAGGGCGGGGTGTGTTCGACTTGCCGTGCCAAAGTAATCGAGGGCGAGGTTGAAATGGATGTGAACTACGCACTGGAGGACTACGAAGTGCGCCGTGGGTTTGTTCTGACCTGCCAAAGCTACGTGCTCACCGATACGGTGACCATTGATTTTGACCAAGAAACTTAAAGGAGTTTGGCGATGGAAAAAATTGAAAAGGCATCATTAGATGAGCTGCAAGCCTTACAGCTCAAGCGGTTGCAATGGTCGCTGGCGCACGCCTACCAAAATGTCGCGCATTACCGCAAAACTTTTGATGCGGCAGGCGTGCACCCTGGTGATTTAAAGACGCTTGCCGATCTTGCTAAATTTCCGACCATGAGCAAGATGGATTTGCGTGCCAATTATCCGTTTGGACTTTTTGCTGTGCCACAAAAAGACATCGTGCGTATCCATGCATCGAGCGGCACAACAGGTAAGCCTACGGTTGTGGGCTACACACAAAAAGATATCGACGTGTGGGCGGATTTGGTGGCGCGGTCAATTCGCGCAGCAGGTGGTAAGCGCGGCGATATGCTGCACGTGGCGTATGGCTACGGACTCTTCACGGGCGGACTAGGCGCACATTACGGTGCAGAGCGCTTAGGCTGCACGGTTGTGCCCATGGGGGGTGGTCAAACCGACAAGCAAATTCAGTTGATTACAGACTTCAAACCGTGCATCATTATGGTGACGCCGTCGTATATGTTGACGGTGATTGAGGCCATGGAAAAACAAGGGATTGATCCCAAAACCTCGTCGCTTGAAATTGGTATTTTTGGTGCTGAACCGTGGACGAACGAGATGCGTTGCGAGATTGAATCGCGTGCCAATATGAAAGCCGTGGATATTTATGGCTTATCGGAAGTGATGGGCCCGGGTGTTGCGTCCGAGTGCGCACAAACGCAAGACGGTCCCGTTGTGTGGGAAGACCATTTTTATCCCGAAATTATTGATCCGGTGACGGCAGAGGTGTTGCCTTATGACTCAAGCAAAGGCACGGCGCAAGGTGAGCTAGTTTTTACCTCGCTCACCAAAGAGGCGCTGCCAATTATTCGATATCGCACGCGCGATTTGACACGGCTTTTGCCGCCAACGGCACGCTCTATGCGGCGCATGGGGCGCATCACGGGGCGTAGCGACGATATGCTCATCATTCGCGGAGTGAATGTTTTCCCCACGCAGATCGAAGAGCTTATTTTGAAAATGCCGACTCTGTCACCGCACTATCTCATTCATGTTCATCGCGAAGCGCATTTAGACAGCATAAAAATTCAGGTTGAGCGGCGTGATGATTCTGTCACTGCACCTAGTGAAGCCATTGCTCGCCAATTGCAAAGTGCCATTAAGACATTCATTGGAACGAGCGCGCAGATCGAAGTGTTGCCACCGCGTAGTTTGGATCGGGTGGAGGTGGGCAAGGCAAAGCGTGTCACCGATCACCGCTAAATTCTTGCGCATAAAAAAAGACCTAGTCCGAGGACTAGGTCATTAAGGGATCCAATTAACGAAGCGTCAAAATGGATCCGAGGAGACACGGGTAAAAAACGCCCGCTCGTGCGACGCGGGCGTTTTTAAAAATTAACGTTTTTTGCTAGTCGTTGCGGTAGCGGCAACGGTTTGCGCAGCAGCTTGAGCTTCTTTTAGTTTGCCTTCAACGGTTGTGCGAATTTCAGCGCCGCTGGCAGATGTAATTTCATAAGCTTTACGACCGTAGGCGCTTACCTTTTCAGCTAAAGGCTGGATTTGAGCCGATTGCAAAGCGAGAAATTCTTGAGCATCTTTCACGTTCAAAGCAGCTTGTGCTTGTGTAGCGGCATCGTTGAAAGCAGCTTTAGCGGTTGCAATGTTCAGTTCGATGATTTTTTCTACGCCAGAAAAGGCTTGAGCGGTCAGGCCGATCAAGCTTTCAACGTTATTTTTTTGTGCAGCAGTCACTTGTTCTAATGTAAACATGGTATTTCCTTTAAAAATGAGTTAAGACTTCAAAATTTGCAAGGAATCCGAATGATTAGCTTGCCTGTTGCGCCACTTATGTTGCGGTGCAGCATGAGCGAATTATAGATTGAACAATGGCTATTTCAAGGTTTGAAACGCAAAAAATGTTGCGACGCAGCAAAATAAGTGCAACTTTGTGCAAAAAACAACAAAAAATGGCTGATAGACTTGGGCATCATGACTATCTCGCAAGTAAAAATCCGCATTGCTGACCCCTCAAGCGTGGACGCCGCTATCGTGAGTCGCTTTTCCGCACGCGCCTATCTCGATAAGCCTATTGCGCGCTCTTTGCTCGAGGATTTGCTGGGCGTTGCTCGCAGAGCCGCATCGGGAACTAATACGCAACCTTGGAAGGTTTACGTGCTCACAGGCGCGACGCGTGACTCCCTCGTAGACAAAGTCTGCACGGCGCATGACGCATTGCGTGCCGATCCGTCACTGGCTGCCAAGTACCCTGAAGCCTACGATTACTACCCCGAAAAATGGATTTCGCCCTATATCGACCGCCGCCGCGCTTGCGGCTTTGGGCTCTACGGTTTACTGGGAATTGGCAAGAGCGATAAAGACCAAATGCACGAGCAGCACCAGCAGAATTACAAATTTTTTGGTGCGCCTGTGGGTCTTATGTTCACCATCGACAAAGTAATGGGACGCGGCTCTCTTCTGGACTACGGCATATTTTTGCAAAACATCATGATTGCGGCCAGAGCGCGTGGGCTGCACACTTGCCCGCAAGCGGCGTGGAATAATTTTGCCAACATTATCTTGCCGCACATAGGTGCGGGCGACAGCGAAATGATTGTGTGCGGCATGGCACTGGGCTACGCAGACGAAGACGCCTTGATTAATACCTATGCCACCGAGCGCGAAAGCGTCTCTAGCTTCACGACTTGGCTTTAGCCCAAGCCTAATCCCAAGGTTTTTTGCATGATCATTACCAGTTTGCTGGATACGGATCTTTATAAATTCACCATGATGCAGGTGGTGCTGCATCAATTTCCAAGCGCGCAGGTTTCCTACAAATTCAAGTGTAGAAATGAGGGCGTGAATTTGGCTCAGTTTGCGGGCGAGATACGCGAAGAAATCAAATCGTTGTGCCGTTTGCAGTTTACCGAGAGCGAGCTGGTGTACTTGCGTGGATTGCGCTTTATCAAAAGCGATTTTGTGGATTTTTTGGACTTATTTAAGCTCAACGAAAAATACATCACGGTGTCGGAACAAGCCACAGGTGAAATCGACATTGCCATCGAAGGACCTTGGCTGCATACGATTTTGTTTGAAATTCCTGTGCTCGCAATTGTGAATGAGGTGTACTTTAGGCGAATCCAAAAACTGCCCAACTTTGTGGCAGGGCGCGAGCGCTTGGCGAACAAAATCAGACAGCTCAAAGCACCTGAATTAGACAACCTCAAAATTGCGGACTACGGCACGCGTCGCCGCTTTAGCAAAGCTTGGCATGAAGAAGTGCTGTGTGTGCTTCGCGGCGATTTGGGCGGACAGCTGGCAGGCACAAGTAACGTGTTTTTTGCCATGAAGCTTGGGCTCTTGCCGCTGGGCACGATGGCGCACGAGTACTTGCAAGCCGCGCAGGCGCTGGGGCCTCGGCTACGCGATTCGCAAGTGTTTGCATTTGAGTCGTGGGCGCACGAATATCGTGGCGACCTCGGGATTGCGCTGTCCGATGTGTATGGCTTCCAAGCCTTTTTGCGCGACTACGACATGTATTTTTGCAAGCTCTTTGATGGTACGCGTCACGACAGCGGCGATCCGTTTGCATGGGGCGAGGGCATGATCGCTCACTACAAAGCTAATCGCGTGGATCCTTTGACCAAGACGCTGGTGTTTAGCGATGGACTGACTGTGCCGCGCACGATAGAGCTTTATAAGCAATTCAAAGGACGCTGCCAGCTGGCGTTTGGCATTGGCACAAATCTCACCAACGATCTGGGCGACCCGCCCGAGCATATGCCGCTGCAAATTGTGATTAAACTGACCCAGTGCAATGGGCAGCCCGTTGCAAAGTTGTCCGATACGCCTAGCAAAAATATGTGCGAAGACGTGAACTACTTGGCTTACTTAAGGCAAGTGTTCAAGTTGTAGGTCAGCGCGGTCATGGTTTTCAATATCCCTATCGAATTCTTTTTATTTGCTGCAACGCTCCTGTGCGTGGCGCTGCGGCAAGGCGGTTACGACTGGGGTTTTTAGCTTACGTCGTGGGTTTTGCGGCGATGCTGGTGGTGCTGGGCTGGCAGCCTGGCGCATAAGATTAAAAAATGGAGCAAAAAATGAAACCCAGAATCGGTGTGGTGCGCGGTGTATTTCCTGAGGTACTGGCAAGGCTGCGCGAGCAGTTTGAGGTCATTGATAACCAATCAGATGTGGTGCTTGCCAAAGCGCAAATCATCGAACTGCTCAAAGACTGCGACGGCGCGTACACCACGGGTGGTGATCGGATAGACGCGGAAGTTTTGGCGGCTTGTCCCAAGCTAAAAATCGTAGCGAACATGGCGGTGGGTTACAACAACTTTGACATTCCTGCCTTTAACGCCGCGCAGGTGCAAGCCACTAACACGCCTGATGTACTCACCGAAACCACGGCAGACTTTGGCTTTGCTTTGATGATGGCCACGGCGCGGCGCATCACCGAGTCTGAGCACTTTTTGCGTGCTGGCAAATGGAATAAATGGAGCTTCGATATGTTTGCAGGCAGCGAAATCCATGGCACGACGCTTGGCATTTTGGGCATGGGACGTATCGGACAAGGCATTGCACGGCGCGGGGCGCACGGTTTTGGAATGCGAGTGATTTATCACAACCGATCACGGCTAGACACAGCAACCGAAGCGGCTTGCGGTGCGAGCTATGTGTCTAAAGAGCATCTGTTGCAAGCGTCCGATCATTTGGTACTTGTGTTGCCATACAGTCCAGAGAATCACCACGCCATTGGCGCCAAGGAACTCGCGCAGATGAAGCCCACCGCGACGTTGGTGAACATTGCGCGTGGCGGCATTGTGGACGATGCAGCGTTGGCGCAGGCTTTAAAAAATAAAACCATTGCTGCGGCGGGAATCGATGTGTTTGAAGGCGAGCCATCCGTGCACCCTGATTTTCTCGCCGTGCCAAACGTAGTGCTCACGCCGCATATTGCGTCTAGCTCACGTCCTACGCGCCTTGCAATGGCAAACCTAGCGGCAGACAATTTGATTGATTTTTTTGCAGGGCGCGGTGCACGCACGCCTATCTCGTGTGTTCAGACAGCAGGGTAAGTAAAACTTCGTGAATGGTAACCAACAACCCTAACCAGAGATCAGTTAATGAACCCTTATCTTTTTCAACAATCCGCAAACTGAACGCGGCAAACAATTCTTGAGTCAAATTTTGCAACATTAATTTTATAAGGACGCGTTTATGTGCCGCTGGATTGCGTATTCGGGTGAAGCGATTCACTTAGAAGAATTGGTATTTAA
>JAVKLS010000003.1:0-16245 GCA_031538565.1 Burkholderiaceae bacterium | reverse complement strand
CGCTTTGAGTTTGTTCAAACTTCATCGCCCTTGTCTCCTGCAACCAAATCGCCCGCTTCATATCGAGTACCTCCTGTACCCAACTTTCTATGCGGACATTTCATTTGCTAAAAACAGGACAATTCATTTACTCCCTACACACCGTGCTGGGGGTGAGGGTGTGTGGGTTTCGTCGCGTATAATCTGAGTCATCAACCAACAAGGCTATGCAAGGGCGGATACCAACCGCCCTTTTTTTCGTTCATTTTTTACATGACCACGAGTTACCAAACCGTTATTGAGCAAACTGTCAAAGGACTTGGCCTTGACCTCGTTGAAGTGCAGCGTTCAGCGGGTGGGCTTTTGCGGGTCACGATCGAATTACCGCACGTGGTGGGCGAGCCTGAACAGTATGTGCAAGTGGATGATTGCGAGCGCGTCACGCGGCAATTGCAGTATGTGCTGGAGGTTGAAGGGGTGGACTATTCGCGCCTTGAGGTGTCTAGCCCTGGCATCGACCGCTTGCTGCGGCACGAGCTGGATTTGGCAAGGTTTGCAGGCGAGGTGATTGATATTGTGCTGAAAACGCCGATTGGGCAGGCGGGGCAGGTGGCGGGGCAGGGAATTGCAACGAGTCGCAGAAAGTTTCGCGGCACGCTTGAAAAAGCGCCCGTGCAAACGGGTGCGACTGCACAGGTCGCGTGGCAAATCGTGTGGCTTGATGAGCCAAAGCCCATCAAGCCTGGCGCAAAGGTCAGCCAGAAAAAAATTGACGCCGCAGCGCAAAGCGCTCTGGGTTTTGAGTGGCATGAAATTCGTGAAGCGCGACTGGCGCCTATCGTGAATTTCAAAGGCCGAGGACATTAACTTTATCGGAAGGGGATAGTGATGGAAGCAGTTGTTAAGAAGCCGACCAAACGTGTATCGAAGAAAAAAGTCGCTGAATTGGCAGAAGCCGCCAAGCCCACGCAAAATCGTGAAATGCTGATGTTGGTGGATGCCATTTCGCGCGAAAAAAATGTCGAGGCCGACATCGTGTACGGCGCAGTAGAAGCTGCGCTGGCACAGGCAACGGCAAAGTTTTACGAAGGATTGGTTGATATCCGCGTGCAAATTGATCGCGATACGGGGCATTACGACACCTTCCGCCGATGGCTGGTTGTGCCTGACAGCGCAGGTCTGCAAAACCCCGATGCGGAAGAGCTGCTGTCCGAAGCACAAGAGCAGTTAGCTGATTTAGAAGAGGGCGACTACATCGAAAAACCTGTGGAGTCCGTGCCCATTGGGCGCATTGGCGCAATGACGGCCAAGCAAGTGATTTTGCAAAAAATTCGCGACGCTGAACGCGAAATGGTGCTTGCCGACTTTATGGCGCGTGGCGAGCAGATTTTGGTAGGAACCGTTAAGCGCCTCGATAAAGGTGACATCATCGTGGAGAGTGGTCGCGTGGAAGGGCGCTTGCGCCGCAACGAAATTATTCCCAAAGAAAACTTGCGATCGGGCGATCGCGTCCGCGCCATGATCATGAAAGTCGATACCACCTTGCGCGGCGCGCAGATTGTGCTCTCGCGCACGTCGCCCGAATTTATGATGGAGCTATTCAAAAACGAAGTGCCCGAAATCGAACAAGGGTTGCTAGAAATTAAATCCTGCGCACGCGATCCTGGCTCGCGCGCAAAAATTGCCGTGTATACCGAAGACAAACGCATCGACCCCATTGGCACGTGCGTGGGGGTGCGGGGTTCGCGCGTGACTGCGGTCACAAACGAACTGGCGGGAGAGCGCGTTGACATTGTGCTGTGGAGCGAAGACCCCGCGCAGTTTGTGATTGGTGCGCTTGCGCCTGCGAACGTCTCCTCCATTGTGGTGGACGAAGAGCGTCACGCGATGGACGTGGTGGTGGATGAAGAAAATCTTGCCATCGCCATTGGTCGCGGTGGTCAAAACGTGCGCTTGGCGGCGGAGCTAACGGGCTGGCGCATCAATATCATGGACGCGGCAGAGTCGGCGCAAAAGCAAGCCGACGAATTAGCGGTTACCCGTGCGCTCTTTATGGCAAAACTAGACGTCGATCAAGAGGTTGCCGACATCTTGATTGCAGAAGGCTTTAACACCTTAGAAGAAGTGGCTTACGTGCCGATTCAAGAAATGTTAGAGATTGAGAGCTTTGATGAAGACACCGTAACGGAGCTGCGCACGCGTGCGAAAGATGCACTGCTTACCATGGAAATTGCCAACGAAGAAGGCGTAGAAGAAGCCTCGCAAGACCTGCTCGATTTGGAAGGCGTGACGCCTGCGCTTGTGGGCAAGCTGGCGGCGGGTAATGTGCACACGCGCGACGATTTGGCGGATCTCGCTACCGACGAATTGCAAGAGTTATCTGGACTCGACGCCGACGCTGCGACAGCGTTGATTATGAAAGCACGCGCACATTGGTTCGCTGCGCAATCATGATGGAGACCAAACAACCATGTCCAAAACAACCGTTTCCGAGTTCGCAAGTGAACTTAAAAAACCCCCCGCTGTTTTGCTGGAGCAATTAAGCAGCGCAGGCGTTCATAAAACCAGCAGCACCGATGCATTGACCGAGGCCGACAAACAGAAGCTACTGAATTTTTTGCAAGCCAGCCACGGCACAGCCACGGGTGAACGCAAAAAAATTACGCTGGTTAAAAAATCGACTACTGAAATTAAGCAGGCCGACGCCTCGGGCAAGGCGCGCACGATTCAAGTGGAGGTGCGTAAAAAGCGCACGTTTGTTCAGCGCGATGGTGACGATGTGGTTGCCCCAGTGAAAGCGCCAGCAGTTGCCAAAGTGCCTGTTTTGGACGACGCGGAGCTTGCCAAACGAGAGCAAGAAGCCATGCGGCAAGCGGAGTTGCTCCGCCGCCAAGAGGAGGAATTGACGGAGCGTCGCCGTGCGCGTGAAGCGCAAGCGGCAAAAGCAGCAGAGGTCAAGCCTGCGGTAGAGGCCAAACCTGCGGTAGAGGCCAAACCTGCGGATAACGCGCAAGCAGCTGAAGCAGTCAGGCCAGAAAAACGAGCGATTGGAAAAATTCTTCCAGAAGACGACGAAGCGCCAGGTGCAAAAATGATTGCTCCTAGTCCTAGTGAGCCTGACCCTGTGGTTTCCGCAGGTCCCACAGCGGCCGAATTGGCTGCGCAGCAAGAGGCGGACGATGCCGCCAAGGCACTGGATTTAAAAGATCGCCGCCAAAAAGCGATGGCCGAAGCAGATGCGATTCGCGCCATGATGAGCGCGCCTAATCGCGGTGTGATGGTGGCAAAAAAACCAGAACCCGTTAAAAAGCCAGAAATCGCCAAAGGCACACTGCATAAGCCTGCGGTGGGCACGGGTGTGAAGCCAAAAGTAGGTGAAAAGCCTGCCACTACGGATGCCAAGGGCGGTAAAAAAGAAGTCAAATCTGAAAAGTTATCCTCGACGTGGACGGACGAGCAAAAGAAAAAAGCAGCGCTTAAAACCCGCGGCGACGTGTCGGGCGGTGTGGGGCGTGGCTCTTGGCGCGGGGGTCCACGCGGTAAACGCAAAGATGACCGAGAAGAACAAGTCCCGCAAGAGCCAGCAGAGGTGCGTGTAATTGAGGTTCACGTGCCTGAAACCATTACGGTTGCGGATTTGGCGCACAAGATGTCGGTCAAAGCTTCTGAGGTGATTAAGCATTTGATGAAGCTGGGACAAATGGTCACCATTAATCAGCCGCTGGATCAAGATACGGCCATGATCGTGGTTGAGGAAATGGGGCACAAGGCCTTGATTGCCGCGCTGGACGACCCCGAAGCCTTTACCGAAGAGGAGGTGCTGGCGTCGTCAAGCGAACTCTTGCCACGCGCACCTGTTGTCACGGTGATGGGTCACGTCGATCACGGCAAAACGTCGCTACTCGATTACATCCGCACCGCCAAAGTGGCTGCGGGCGAAGCAGGCGGTATTACTCAGCACATTGGTGCATACCACGTCACTACACCACGCGGCATGATTACGTTTTTGGATACGCCAGGCCACGAGGCCTTTACGGCCATGCGGGCGCGAGGCGCAAAAGCGACGGATATCGTTATCTTGGTGGTCGCAGCCGACGATGGTGTGATGCCGCAAACCAAAGAAGCGATTAAACACGCCAAAGCGGCGGGCGTGCCGATTGTGGTGGCGATTAACAAAATCGATAAACCTGGCGCAAGTCCTGATCGCGTACAAAACGAATTGATTGCCGAAGAAGTGGTTCCAGAAGCCTTTGGGGGCGACTCGCCGTTTATGCAGGTCTCGGCAAAAACAGGACAAGGCATTGATGAGCTGTTGGAGCAAGTGCTGTTGCAAGCCGAAGTTTTGGAGTTGCGCGCACCTGTAGAAGCCATGGCGAAAGGTCTCATTGTCGAGGCTCGTCTCGACAAAGGTCGTGGCCCTGTGGCAACGGTGCTCATCCAGTCGGGCACACTCAAAGCGGGCGATGTGGTGCTGGCGGGCTCGTGTATGGGGCGTGTGCGCGCGATGCTGGACGAAAACGGCAAATCTATTAAATCGGCGGGCCCTTCCATACCTGTGGAAATTCAAGGACTGACCGAAGTGGCGCAAGCAGGTGACGACTTCATGGTGATGGCGGATGAACGCCGCGCCCGTGAAATCGCCAACTACCGCTCGGGCAAATTTCGCGACACCAAACTTGCCAAGCAACAAGCGAGCAAGCTCGAAAATATGTTCGCCGACATGGCTGCGGGTGATGTGCAGATGCTGCCCATCATCATCAAGGCTGACGTGCAAGGCTCGCAAGAGGCGTTGGCGCAGTCCTTGCTCAAACTCTCAACCGACGAAGTAAAAGTGCAAATCGTCTATGCGGGCGTGGGCGGTGTGAGCGAGAGCGATGTCAACCTTGCTATCGCGTCTAAAGCCGTGGTGATTGGTTTTAATACCCGCGCCGATGCGCAGGCACGCAAACACGCCGAGCACAACGGCGTGGACATTCGCTACTACAACATCATTTATGACGCGGTGGACGAGTTAAAAGCGGCAATGTCGGGAATGCTCGCACCAGAAAAACGCGAAGAAGTGATTGGCTCTGCTGAAATTCGGCAAGTATTCAAAGCTAGCAAAGTTGGCTCAATTGCAGGTTGTATGGTGCTTGCAGGCTTTGTGCGACGTGCAGCGCGCCTGCGCTTGCTGCGTAACAACACGGTCATTTACACGGGTGAGCTTGAGTCGCTCAAACGCTTTAAAGACGATGCAAAAGAAGTCAAAGAAGGTTTTGAGTGCGGTTTGAATATCAAGGGCTACAACGACATCGAAGTCGGTGACGTGCTGGAGTTCTTTGAAATTCGTGACGTGGCGCGAACTATTTAACTGAGGACGTGGGTGTTGAAAAAACAGTCTTCCATTCCTAACCGCAGCTTGCGCGTAGCCGATCAAATCCAGCGCGATTTGGGCGAGTTAATTGCGCGTGAAATTAAAGATCCGCGTGTGGGAATGGTGACCGTTACGGGTGTGGACGTTACGCCTGACTACGCGCACGCCAAGGTATATTTCAGTCAATTGATGGGGGATAAAGACACGTGCCTCGAGGGGCTTAACAAGTCGGCGGGATATCTGCGCACGCTTTTGTTTAAGCGTTTGCAAATTCATACGGTGCCAACTTTGCATTTTGAGTACGACCGCACCGCGGAAGCCGCTGCCGATATGAATGCCTTAATTGCCAAAGCGGTAGCGTCCCGCGCGAAGGAAGACTAATCCTGTGCGAGTAAAAATAGTTCGCCGTCCCTTGCACGGCGTGCTGTTGTTAGATAAGCCTTTGCATCTTTCTAGCAACGACGCGCTGCAAAAAGTAAAGTGGTTGCTGCGTGCAGAAAAAGCGGGGCATACAGGCACGCTCGATCCGCTGGCAACAGGGGTGCTGCCCATTTGCTTTGGCGCCGCCACCAAGTTTTCACACATCCATTTGGATGCCGTTAAAACGTATGAGGCAACGCTAAAGCTCGGTGCAAAGACGAGTACAGGCGACGTCGAAGGGGCTGTGATTGAGCGCAGTGAGGTCACGCAAGCCATGTGCTCGCAAGAGAATTTAGCCAGAGCACGCGCTCGGTTTGTGGGTTCAATTTGGCAAGTGCCGCCCATGACGAGCGCGCTGAAAAAAGAAGGTAAGCCGCTGTACGAGTTAGCGCGGCAAGGTATTGAAGTGGAGCGTGCGCCGCGCCAAGTGGTGATTCACCAGTTGGCAATTAGCAAAGAGGCGCCAGATGCGCTTGGTCTTGTGGTGACTTGCAGCAAGGGCACGTACATCCGCACGCTGGGTGAGGATATCGCGCAGGCACTTGGCTGCACGGGGCATTTAAGTCGTTTGCGTCGCACGGCAACGGGTAATTTCAAAATCACCCAAACCATTGGTTTGCCCGAGTTGGAGGCCATGACGGAGGACGAGCGAGCGATGCGGTTGCTTGCGGTGGACAGCATGCTTTCAGCATACGACCGAGTGGATTTGGATGATGACAACGCGGGGCGCTTTTTAAGCGGCGTGCGGCGTAAAACGGATTTAAAGGACTGCGAGTGTGTTGCGGTGTATGCCCCATGCGTCCAGCTTTTGGGTTCGGCGCACATCAAAGCGGGGGAGTTAATTCCTACGCGACTGCTTAGTCCTTTGGATATTGAACAGATTTTTTTAGAGAAAAGAGAGAAAAACCATGCGACAACAAATTAGAAACATTGCCATCATTGCGCACGTTGACCACGGAAAGACCACCATGGTCGATCAATTGCTGCGGCAATCGGGCACATTTGCCGATCACGAAAAAATTGTGGACACAGTGATGGACAACAACGCCATTGAGCGCGAGCGCGGCATCACCATCTTGGCAAAAAATTGCGCGGTCAGCTGGGAGGGCACACACATCAACATCGTGGACACACCTGGTCACGCGGACTTTGGTGGTGAGGTTGAGCGCGCGCTGTCTATGGTGGACGGTGTGGTGCTCTTGATTGACGCGCAAGAAGGACCCATGCCGCAAACCCGCTTTGTTACCAAGAAAGCGCTGGCTCTGGGTCTTCGCCCAATTTTGGTGGTGAACAAAGTGGACAAACCTGGCGCACGCCCAGATTTTGTGGTCAATGCCGCGTTCGATTTATTTGACAAGCTGGGCGCAACCGACGAGCAGCTCGATTTTCCTGTGGTGTACGCCTCGGGGATTAACGGCTGGACATCGATGACGGAGGGCGCGCCTGGCGAGCAATGGGGCCCCGATATGTCGGCGCTATTTAACACGGTGCTTGCGCACGTGCCCGCGCAAAAAGGTGATCCAGAGGCTTCGCTGCAATTGCAAATTTCTGCGCTGGATTTCTCTACCTTTGTGGGGCGCATTGGCGTGGGTCGAATCAGCCAAGGCACGATCAAGCCGCAAATGGATGTGGTGGTGATGGAGGGGCCTGATGGCAAAGTGACGAAGGGTCGCGTCAACCAAGTGCTCAAGTTTCAGGGGCTTGAGCGCGTGCAAGTCACCGAAGCGGGCCCTGGCGACATTGTGCTGATCAACGGCATTGCCGATATCGGCATTGGCGTGACCGTGACGGACCTGGCCACGCCCGCACCGCTGCCCATGCTTAAAGTGGACGAGCCTACGCTGACCATGAATTTTTGCGTCAATACCAGCCCCTTGGCGGGGCGCGAGGGAAAGTACATTACCAGTCGTCAAATTTGGGATCGCTTGCAAAAAGAATTGCAACACAACGTGGCACTGCGCGTATCGGAAACAGACGAAGAGGGTGTGTTTGAAGTGATGGGGCGAGGCGAGTTGCACTTGACGATCCTGCTAGAAAATATGCGCCGCGAAGGTTACGAGATGGCCGTCTCTAAGCCGCGCGTGGTGTTCCGCGACATCAACGGCGAGCGGCATGAGCCGATTGAATTGGTGACCGCCGACGTTGAGGAAACGCACCAAGGCGGCGTGATGCAGGCGCTGGGCGAGCGCAAAGGCGAGCTCGTCAATATGGAGCCCGATGGTCGTGGGCGCGTGCGTCTGGAGTACCGCATTCCTGCGCGTGGACTCATTGGTTTTACCAACGAGTTTTTAAATTTGACACGCGGCTCTGGACTCATCTCCAACATCTTTGACAGCTATGAACCGCACAAAGGCGATATTGGTGGCCGCAAAAACGGTGTGCTGATTTCCATGGACGACGGTGAAATTTTCACCTACGCCCTGGGCAAGCTCGACGAGCGCGGACGTATGTTCGTCAAAGCCAACGATCCTGTGTACGAAGGCATGATTGTGGGCATCCACAACCGCGACAATGATCTCGTGGTCAACGCCACGCGCACCAAGCAGCTGACCAATTTCCGCGTGTCTGGTAAAGAAGACGCGATCAAAATTACGCCGCCCATTGACCTCACGCTCGAGTACGGCGTGGAGTTTATCGAGGACGACGAGTTGGTTGAAATCACGCCAAAAAGCGTGCGTTTGCGCAAGCGCTACTTGAAAGAGCACGAGCGCAAAAAAGCAGGTCGATAAGACTGGCGGGTGCAAGAGGTGCGCATCACACATAAACGAGCCATTGCGCTTATGGTTCTGTGCCCCTTGCTGTGGTCAATGGCAGGGATTGTTACCAAGCGATTGGACTTCGCCCAAGGTTTTGAAGTGACGTTTTGGCGTAGCTTTTTTACGGCGCTGTCGCTGCTCGTTCTCTTGCCGCTCACGGGCAACCCGCGTTGGTACAAAACTGTGCCGTGGCGCAACCCTGCGCTGTGGGTCGCGAGCCTGTGCTGGGCGGTGATGTTTAGCGCTTTTATGATTGCGCTGGTGCTCACATCGGTTGCCAATGTGCTCATCACACTGGCAGCAGGGCCACTGCTGACGGCGCTGATGTCGCGCTTGGTGACGGGGCAGGCGCTTCCCACGCGAACCTACGCGGCGGTGGGCGTGGCAGCGGTGGGCATTGGCTATATGTTTTGGTCGCAGTTCGCGGTGGGAGCGCCTAGCGACATAACAGGCTGCTTGATTGCGCTCTTGGTTCCGCTGTGCGGCGCCATCATGTGGACGAATACGCAAATCCTGCAAAGAAAAAAAGCAAAAGCAACTGTGGATTTAATACCCAGCGTTTTTTTGGCGGCAGTTATTTCCGCTGCCGCGATGCTGCCCTTTGCCCTGCCTATGCAAGCAACCGCGCACGACGTGGCGTGGTTGGCATTTTTGGGCTGCTTTCAATTGGCAATTCCTTGCTCGCTGGCTGTGGTGTGCGCCCGTGTACTCTCCGCTGCCGAAGTGTCGTTGCTGGCTTTGCTAGAAATTATTTTTGGTATTGCGTGGGCGTGGCTACTCATTGATGAAGTGCCGTCGCATCAAGTGCTCACGGGCGGAGCCCTAGTGATTATCGCTTTGGTGGCCAATGTGGTGCTGGGTTTGTGACGCTATCATTTGAAGCGTGCGGGGAGGAGTTAGGATGCCAGTCGCACATCAATTAACCCAGAGTACTGAATATGCGTTTACTCAAAAACACTGCGAACGAAGAGCTTAAACGGCACGTAAGCGACAAAACGGGAAGCACGACTTTGTGCGGCAAAGCTTTAGAGGAATTGACCCCCGTGCCATTTAAAAATTTAATTACGGGAGAGGTTGATTACGACATCATCTCGTCCATTATGTTTAATGAGTTTGGCAAATTAAAAAAAGAAAATCGATGCGAAATATGCGTGGGCATACTTAGCCAAACGGTCGAACATTTTTATACGCGCTAGCGTTTGATCTATCGCATTTCTACGTTGTGAGCTATCCCGTATTGCGAAGCCCTGTTGCAATGCCATTAATGGATAGATGGATACCCAGTTTGACGCGCTCATCCGCACCGCCTGCGCGGTAGCGCTGCATTAAGTCCACTTGCAAATGATGCAGCGGGTCGATGTAGGGGAAGCGGTGCGCAATCGAGCGTGCCAGCGACGGATTGTTTGCCAATCGCTCACGGTGTCCCGTCAGCAGTTCGAGTGCCTCTTGCGTTTTTTGCCACTCGGTTTTGAGCGCAGAAAAAATGTTGAGCCGTAATTTTTTGTTTGGCACAAGCTGCGCGTAATGCTCGGCAAGGGTCATATCACTTTTGGCAACTGCCATATCGATATTGGAGACGAGGGTGCGAAAAAACGCCCAATCGGTGTGCATACTTTGCAGTTTTTTGAGTGCGGCTGCACGTGCCGTTTTTGACTGCGCCGCTGCCAAATAGTCATGCACCGCGCTGCCAAATCCGTACCAGCCTGGAAACCCCACGCGTGACTGTCCCCAGCTAAAGCCCCACGGAATGGCGCGCAAGTCTTCAATGGTTTGCGTGGCTTTGCGCGAGGCGGGGCGCGAGCCTAAATTGAGCTCGGTGATTTCGCGAATCGGCGTGGCCGTAAAAAAGTAGTCGCTAAAGCCCTCGGTGGCATACACCAATTGGCGATAGGCTTGAAAGCTGCTCTCGGACAGCTGCTCGACCAGTTCCACATAGTCTTGGGGCGGTGCAGAGGCTTGCGCCGCGTCGGGTGGCAGCAAGCTTGCCTCGAGCGTGGCGGCAACCAAGGCTTCTAAGTGGCGTCTTCCAATATCAGGGTTGGCGTATTTGGAGCCAATGATTTCGCCTTGCTCCGTCAGACGGATTTGCCCGCGCACCGTGCCCAGCGGCTGGGCCAAAATGGCCTCGTAGCTGGGGCCGCCGCCTCGTCCGACTGTGCCGCCGCGTCCATGAAACATTCGCAGCCTAATGGGTTGCTTGGGGCTCAGTCGATCAAACAGCGCCGCCAGTGCAACTTCGGCTTGATAGAGCTCCCAATTGCTGGTCAAAATGCCGCCGTCTTTGTTGCTATCGCTATAACCCAGCATGATGTCTTGCTCGTGGTACTGGTGCGGTTTTGCACCCAGCACCATCGACAAAATGCCAGGCAGGGCATAAAAGGCTTGCATGATGCTGGCCGCTTGGCGCAAGTCGGGGATGGTTTCAAACAGCGGAACCACAATCAAATCTGCGTGACCATGGCAAAGCAGGCCCATTTCTTTTTGTAGCAGCAGCACTTCAAGCAAGTCGCTCACGCTCTCGGTATGGCTGATGATGTAGTGCCGAGTGGCTGCTGCGCCAAACTGGGCGCGGACTTGTTTTGCCATGTCAAAAATGGCCAGCTCGCTTATCGCGTGGGCGCTGTACTGGGCGCTTGGCACGCGCAAGAGGCGCGGGTCTTGCAGTTGCGCGATCAGGCACGCTTGTTTTTTATCCTCAGGTAGCCCAGCGTAGTTTGGGCACACGGCTGCGTGCAGCAGTAGCTCTGCCACCACTGCTTCGTGTTTGTCCGAGCTTTGCCGTAAATCGACGCTTGCCAAATGAAAACCAAACACTTGCACGGCGCGAATAAGTGGTGCGAGCCGCGCCTCGGTCAGTGAGCCGCCTTTGTTGGTCTCTAACGAGTTGTGAATCACGCGCAAGTCGCCTAAGAATTCGTCTGCGCTGGCATAAGGATTTTGCGGCGCGATGGCGTGCCTTGCGGCTTGTCCGCCCGTTAAGTTTTGCAGCGTAGCGGCAAGCCGTGCGTAGATACCGACAAGAGCGCGGCGGTAGGGCTCATCGGTGCGATGCTCGCTTACGTCGGGCGAGCGCTCGGCCAAGGCTTGCATGGCGGGAGAAATGCGCACCAGCATGGTGGAGAGCGACAGCTCCCCGCCCAAGTAGTGCACCTCGGTGAGGTAGTGGCGCAGCGCCACTTCGCTTTGCCGCTTGAGCGCGTAAGACAAGGTTTGTGCGTTGACGTGCGGATTGCCATCGCGGTCGCCACCCATCCATTGCCCCATACGCAAAAATGGCGGCAAAAAATCCGTGCGTCCAGCGCCAAGTGCACCCTCTAGCTGCTGGTACAGCTTGGGGATTTCGCTCAAAAATGTTTTTTCATAAAACGCCATGGCGTTGTCGATTTCGTCTGCCACCGTCAGCTTGCTAAAACGCAGCAAGCGCGTTTGCCATAGCTGCAAAATCAAGCTGCGGATACGCGCTTCGTTATCTTGCAGCGCCACCGTTTGCTGTGTGCTGGGCGTGCGCGTTAGCAAGTCTTGCCGCTTGGCAAGGCAGTCGGCTACGCCGTACTGGGCATCCAGAATACTTTTGCGCTGCACTTCGGTGGGATGCGCTGTCAGCACGGGCGAAATGCAAGCCTTGCTTAAAAAGGAGCTAATTTTTTTAGTGCTGATTTTGGCTTTGGCCAGACGCGACAAAGCCATTGCCAAGCTGCCGTTTTGCACGTCGCCTTGCCGTGCATGGACTTCGCGCCTGTGCAGGTGATGCTGGTCTTCGGCAAGATTGACGAGGTGACTAAAAAACGTAAACGCACGAATGACTTGCACGGCTTGATCGGCGGTCAAACCACGCAACAAGCGTTTGATTTGCGTGGCAAGCGCGGCTTGCTTGCTAGAGTGCTGCTCGCTGCGAAATGCGACCGATAGAAGTCGAATGCGCTCAACCAGCGCATAGGTGGACTTGCCGTTTTGCTCGCGGATCACGTCGCCGAGCAAGCGGCCCAAAAGGCGGATGTTGTCAATAAGCGTTTGTTCTGTTTGCATCAATCAAGGATAAATCAAGGTATAGATGGATAGGATCGTTTGCGAGCAAGTTGCATTCAATTTTTCTGAAGTTTAGGCTCAGTGGTAGATGAACTGTGGATGCGCAGGTGGTGACCAAATTGACGGGCTAAATTTTCTTCGCCTTGCTCAAGCATAAAGTAACGAAAGGCTTCCGCAGCGGGCGAGAGTACTTTGGACAGCGTGTGCACCAAAGTCCACGCACGCACTACGGGCGCACCCGCAACGTCTAGCACGCTAATGGTTTGATGCTCTAGCTCAAAGCCAATGGTGTGCAAAGACAAAAAACCAAGTCCCAAGCCTGCCATCACCGCTTGTTTGAGCGTTTCGTTGCTAGGCACTTGCATGGCAAGGCGAGGTTCGATACGGTGGTCGGTAAAAAACTTTTCCATCGCGGCGCGTGTGCCCGAGCCTTGTTCGCGCACCACAAAATCGTAGCCGCCCAGCGCCTCGGGCGAGAGGTTGTCGTGGCGCGTCAGTGGGTGCTTGGGCGGGGCAACAAACACGTGCGGATGGGCGGCAAAAGGCTCGGCGCGGGTTTTAAGCTCTTTGGGTGGTCTGCCCATCACGGCAATATCGACCTCGCCTGCTTCTAAAACTTTAACGAGTTGCTCGCGGTTACCCGTGACGATCTGCACTTCAACGCCTGGGTGCTTGTCTTTGAACTCGGCAATTTGGCGTAGCAAAAAATATTTAGCCGTACTCACAAACCCAATGGTGAGCACGCCTGTTTCGATGCGCTGAAACCGCGCGGCCGCGTCTTCCGCATCCTTGATGGTGGCCAAAATTTTGCGGGCATAGACCAGCATGTACTCGCCCGTGGTGGTCAGGCTAATTTTTTTGCCATTGCGGTCAAACAGCGGCAGCCCTACGTGACCTTCCAGCTCCTTGATTTGCATGGTGATGGCTGGCGGCGTGAGGTGCAATTGCTCGGCAGCCCGCACAAAACTCAAGGTTTTGGCAACCGTGCTAAAGACGCGCAATTGGCGAAAGGTGGCGTTTTTCATAAACTGACCGCGCGAATCATTTTGATTAAGTTATGTCTGAATCAACACAAAGAAATTTCTGAATTTACTTTTCATTGGTCGAATTTTACAGTCGCCCCATTGCAAATTTTTAACCATAAAGGAGAAGAGCTATGAGTGACGGCGCAGAAACAGGAGTGATCCAGGATGCCAAAAAGCGCTACAGCGCTGGCGTTTTGAAATACAAACAAATGGGCTATTGGATGCCCGATTACGTGCCCAAAGAAACGGACACCATTTGTCTGTTCCGCATCACGCCGCAAGACGGCGTTGATCCTGAAGAGGCTGCTGCTGCGGTGGCGGGCGAGTCTTCTACCGCCACGTGGACTGTTGTGTGGACAGATAGGTTGACCGCTTGCGACAGCTACCGCGCCAAGGCCTACAAAGTGCTGCCCGTGCCTAACAATCCTGGGCAATATTTTGCCTACGTGGCCTATGACCTGATCTTGTTTGAAGAAGGCTCCATCTCCAACATGACAGCCAGTTTGATTGGCAATGTGTTTAGCTTCAAACCACTCAAAGCGGCACGCTTGGAAGATATCCGTATTCCTGTGGCCTATGTCAAAACATTCAAAGGACCACCTACGGGTTTGGTGGTAGAGCGTGAACGTTTAGACAAATTTGGTCGTCCACTTTTGGGCGCAACCACCAAGCCGAAATTGGGTTTGTCGGGGCGCAATTACGGGCGTGTGATTTACGAGGGCCTCAAGGGTGGACTGGACTTTATGAAGGACGACGAGAACATCAACTCGCAGCCCTTTATGCACTGGCGCGATCGCTTTCTGTACGTGATGGACGGTGTGAACAAAGCACAGGCGGTCACGGGCGAGGTCAAAGGCAGTTACTTGAACGTGACGGGCGCGACGATGGAAGACATCTACGAGCGCGCCGAATTTGCCAAAGAGCTGGGCTCGGTCGTCATCATGCTGGACCTCGTGATTGGCTGGTCGGCGATCCAAAGCATGGCCAACTGGGCGCGTAAAAACGACATGATTGTGCACATGCACCGCGCAGGGCATGGCACGTACACACGACAAAAAAATCACGGCGTGAGCTTCCGCGTGATCGCCAAGTGGCTGCGCCTAGCGGGTGTCGATCATCTGCACACGGGCACAGCGGTGGGTAAGTTAGAGGGTGACCCCATGACGGTTCAAGGCTACTACAACGTGTGCCGCGACAGTTACACCAAAACCGATTTGCCGCGCGGCATATTTTTCGATCAGGACTGGGCAGACACCAAAAAGGTCATGCCTGTGGCCTCGGGTGGCATCCACGCGGGGCAAATGCACCAGCTGCTAGACCTTTTTGGCGACGACTGCATCTTGCAGTTTGGTGGTGGAACGATTGGTCATCCGCAGGGCATTCAAGCGGGGGCAACCGCAAACCGAGTGGCGCTCGAATGCATGGTGAAAGCGCGCAACGAAGGGCTGGACATCAAGAACGAAGGTCCCGAGATTTTGCGCAAAGCTGCGCAAAGCTGCGGTCCACTCAAAGCCGCGCTCGATACCTGGGGTGACATCAGTTTCAACTACACCTCGACGGATACCAGCGACTACGCCAACACGCCTACCGCGTCTAACTAAGTATCGAACTCATTCAACCAGGAGAGACACACCATGATGACCAATCCAACGGGCAAACTGACCCAAGGCCAATTCAGTTTTTTGCCTGACTTGACCGATGCTGAAATCACTTTGCAAATCGAATACGGCCTTGCCAAAGGTTACGCCTGGAGCGTCGAGTACACCGACGATCCACACCCGCGCAACACTTACTGGGAAATGTATGGCTTGCCGATGTTTGATTTAAAAGACGCGGCGGGCGTGCTGCAAGAGCTTAACGATTGCCGCAAAACTTTTGGCAATCAATACATTCGCTTGATGGCGTTTGATGCCACGCGCGGTGTCGAGTCGATTGCCATGAGCTTTATTGTCAATCGTCCCAAAACTGAACCTGGCTTCATGCTGGAGCGTCAAGAAGTTCAAGGCCGCAGCTTGCGCTACACCACGCGGGGTTATGGTGCGGACAAGCCTGAAGCGCAGCGTTATTAAGCGGCGGTCAAGCGCACGGATGACTTGTCATGCTGGACGACAGTACCCTCAACACACGCGGCGCTGACGCTGCGCCACTCACGCCTAGCCTACCTAAAACGGTAGCTGATGTGTTGGCCGCTTCGCAGGTGCTCGAGGTGCTGGCGGAGCTGGAGACCGAGCTGGTGGGGCTGGCGCCCGTGAAGTCGCGCATCCGTGATATTGCGGCGCTGCTGGTGATTGACAAGTTGCGTGCGGCGCAGGGACTGGCTTCGCAGGTGCCGTCCTTGCACATGAGTTTTACGGGCAACCCGGGCACGGGCAAAACCACGGTGGCACTCCGCATGGCGCAAATCCTGCACCGTTTGGGTTATGTGCGCAAAGGTCATGTGGTCTCGGTCACGCGTGATGATTTGGTGGGGCAGTACATCGGTCACACCGCGCCCAAAACCAAAGAGGTGCTTAAAAAAGCCATGGGCGGCGTGCTTTTTATTGATGAGGCCTACTACCTGTATCGCCCCGAAAACGAGCGCGATTATGGACAAGAGGCGATTGAAATTTTGCTGCAAGTCATGGAAAACCAACGTGACGACTTGGTGGTGATTTTGGCGGGTTACGAAGACCGTATGGCCACCTTT
>JAVKLS010000068.1:0-1503 GCA_031538565.1 Burkholderiaceae bacterium | reverse complement strand
CCAAGTGGCTGCGCCTAGCGGGTGTCGATCATCTGCACACGGGCACAGCGGTGGGTAAGTTAGAGGGTGACCCCATGACGGTTCAAGGCTACTACAACGTGTGCCGCGACAGTTACACCAAAACCGATTTGCCGCGTGGGCTATTTTTTGACCAAGACTGGGCGGATACCAAAAAGGTGATGCCTGTGGCCTCGGGCGGTATTCATGCAGGGCAAATGCATCAACTGTTAGACCTTTTTGGCGACGACTGCATCATGCAGTTTGGTGGTGGCACGATTGGACATCCACAAGGCATTCAAGCGGGAGCAGTGGCCAACCGCGTGGCGCTGGAGTGCATGGTGAAAGCGCGTAACGAGGGCAAGGACATCAAAAACGAAGGTCCCGAGATTTTGCGCAAAGCGGCGCAAAGCTGCGCTCCGCTCAAAGCCGCGCTCGATACCTGGGGTGACATCAGCTTTAACTACACCTCAACCGACACCAGCGACTACGCCAACACGCCGACCGCGTCTAACTAATTTTTTCTAAGGAGAACCGCACCATGATGACCAATCCAATGGGTAAATTGACCCAAGGTCAATTCAGCTTTTTGCCTGACTTGACCGATGCTGAAATCACTTTGCAAATCGAATACGGCCTTGCCAAAGGTTACGCCTGGAGCGTCGAGTACACCGACGATCCGCACCCGCGCAACACTTACTGGGAAATGTATGGCTTGCCGATGTTTGATTTAAAAGACGCGGCGGGCGTGCTGCAAGAGCTAAACAATTGCCGCAAAACTTTTGGCAATCAATACATTCGCTTGATGGCGTTTGACGCCACGCGCGGTGTCGAGTCGATTGCGATGAGTTTTATCGTCAATCGTCCCAAAACCGAACCTGGCTTCATGCTGGAGCGTCAAGAAGTCAATGGTCGCTCGCTGCGCTACACCACACGCGGCTACGGTGCGGACAAGCCTGAAGCGCAGCGTTATTAAGCGGCGGCCAAGCGCACGGATGACTTGTCATGCTGGACGACAGTACCCTCAACACACGCGGCGCTGACGCCGCGCCTAGCCTACCTAAAACGGTAGGCGATGTGTTGGCCGCTTCGCAGGTGCTCGAGGTGCTGGCGGAGCTGGAGACCGAGCTGGTGGGGCTGGCGCCCGTCAAATCGCGCATCCGTGATATTGCGGCGCTGCTGGTGATTGACAAGTTGCGTGCGGCGCAGGGACTGGCTTCGCAAGTGCCGTCCTTGCACATGAGTTTCACAGGCAACCCGGGCACGGGCAAAACCACGGTGGCGCTGCGCATGGCGCAAATTTTGCATCGCTTGGGTTACGTACGCAAAGGCCATGTGGTCTCGGTCACGCGTGACGATTTGGTGGGGCAGTACATCGGTCACACCGCGCCCAAAACCAAAGAGGTGCTTAAAAAAGCCATGGGCGGCGTGCTGTTTATTGACGAGGCCTACTACCTGTATCGCCCCGAAAACGAGCGCGATTATGGACAAGAGGCGATTGAAATT
>JAVKLS010000067.1:0-2393 GCA_031538565.1 Burkholderiaceae bacterium | reverse complement strand
CGCGCAGCACGCGGCGCATTCAAACCGCCGACCGTGAGGTTTTTGTATCGATGCGTATCGAGCAGCCTGAAGTAGCACTGATCGACAACCTGCTCACGCACGAAGAATGCGATCAGCTGATTGCATTGTCCCGCGTAAAACTCAAGCAATCCACCATCGTGGATCCCAAAACGGGCAAAGCCGAAGTGATTGCCGCTAGGAGCAGCTATGGCACTTACTTTGCTGTCAACGAAAACGCCTTTATTGCCAAGTTAGATGCGCGTATTGCCGCTGTGATGCATTGGCCCGTAGAAAACGGCGAAGGTTTGCAAATTTTGAACTACAAAGTTGGCGGTGAATACACCCCGCATTTCGACTATTTTCCACCCGATGACCCCGGCAGTGCTGTACACATAGCCAAAGGCGGTCAACGTGTCAGTACCTTGATTTTGTATTTAAACGAAGGCATGGAAGGCGGGGAGACGACGTTCCCGCACTTAGGCTTGGCCATTACGCCCAAAAAAGGCTCTGCGATTTATTTTGAGTATTGCGACAACAACGGCAAGATCGAACCCAGCACACTACATGCGGGCGACCCCGTTAAAGCTGGTGAAAAATGGATTGCCACCAAATGGATGCGCCAGCGCCGTTACGGCTGACGCATAACGTCGCCAGCTTATTGCTTTTTAAAGCCAAAAAGCGATCGAAACTTCGATGGTTCAGCTTGCGGCGCTTGCGCCACAGGTGGGTTTAATGCCTCGCGCACCTGCGCAGCCGAAAACTCTTGGCGGTCAGCTGATTTGGGGTTGAGCACCACGGGCTGCCCAGCAGCCAGATCAAAAAAAGTTCTTCCTGACATGACCAAGCATTGCTGCCCCGCATTAACCGCATCAACCAAGAGCTGCGAAGTCGTAAAAAATGGAACGGCCGCTGTGCCAAAAAGAGCGCGTCCATTTTGCAGCGCGACCTGTCCCGAATCGGTCATCAAGCCTAGCACATGAACATTGGTATTTAACAAAGCGCGCAATCGTGATGTATCCATTCGAAGCTCCTAAGGACACTCTGCAAAAGTCGGGTAACACCCGACATCGCCAAAACGTAGAAGCCGTTAATCGCACATGAACCAAATCAGTCTTTCCCAAACAGGCTTTGAGATGTCCGCGAAGCGGACACGTAAAAGGATCTTCTTAGATGAGATGCAGCGCATCATTCCTTGGGACATCTTGGTTGGCTTGATTGCCAAGCACGCACCCAGTGGCACAAACGGACGTCCACCTTTTCCTGTTCCCGTCATGTTGCGCATCCACTTCATGCAGCAATGGTTCGGCCTGTCAGATCCCGCGATGGAAGAGGCGCTGCACGACACACCGCTCTACCGCGAGTTTGCAGGCCTCGATAGCGGGATCAGCCGCATCCCCGACGAGACAACAATTCTGCGGTTTCGCCGTTTGCTAGAAGAGCACAAACTGGCTGATCAAATGCTAGCCGCTGTCAACGTCACGCTTGTGCAGGCGGGTCTCTTGCTCAAAGCAGGAACGGCCGTGGATGCCACACTCATCGCTGCGCCCAGCTCCACCAAGAACAACGAGGGCACACGGGACGCCGAGATGACCTCCAGTAAGAAGGGCAACAACTACCACTTTGGCATGAAAGCGCACATTGGCGTTGATATGGAGTCAGGCTTAGTTCACACCGTCCACACCACGACAGGATCAAGCCACGATGTGACGCAAGCGCACGAGCTACTGCACGGCGAGGAGAAGATGGTGTTTGCTGATTCGGGTTACAGAGGCGTGACCAAGCGGGATGAAATCAAAGAGCAAAAGCACCAGCCAGATTGGCACGTTGCCATGATGCCCAGCAAGCGCAAGGCGCTGGATAAGGGCACAGAGTTGGACGCGCTGTACGAGAAATTGGAGAAGATCAAAGCGGGGGTTAGGGCTAAGGTGGAGCATCCGTTTCAGGTCATCAAGTGCCAATGGCATTACAGGAAAACAAGGTACAAGGGCTTGTTCAAAAATACGATGCAAATCGTGACGCTGTTTGCGTTGTCCAATTTATGGATGGCAAGAAGGGCTTTGATGAGTCAGCAATTGAGGGCACGGGGATGAGTGCGCCCAAAATGCGCCAAGGCGCAGGTAAACGGGGCGAAAACGCTCAAAATACGGGGTTTGAGGACTTCATTCGTAAAAATGAACGACTTAAACCAAATTCATCAACCGACTTCCGCTTTGGCGGGGGTTATGCAGAATGTCCTTAATAAAATCCCATTCGAATTGGATTCAATTATATTGCCAGTTAATTTACTTTTTGATGCGGCAAAAAGAAGTATAAAATCATCCGAAAGAGTAATTATAATTGCCCATTCTCAAGGGAATCTTATTGCCAATTTGGCCTGGGCTAAATTGATAGTT
>JAVKLS010000066.1:0-2731 GCA_031538565.1 Burkholderiaceae bacterium | reverse complement strand
CTGGGTACACCTCATGTGTCAAAATTTATCACACTCGCGGATGGCAGCACCCCTTCTGGCCCTCCCCCGTCAGTTTCAGCCGTCACGATCAACGGAATAGCTGGTACAGCGCTCTCGTTCGCCATGCCGTACACCTCGTCCCATGCTGTTAGTTGGAATTTAACGAATGCGCCTAGCGGGATGACGATTAACGCTGCGGGCTTGGTTTCGTGGCCTGCACCTGTGGCGGGCACGTATACCGTCACAGCAACTGCTACCGACTCAGTTACCCACCTAACGGGAAGTGCCATCGCTACCATTACCGTCGCACAACCTGTGGTTGCGCCTATCGTGACGAGTGCTACTGTGGCTGGACAATCTGGTACGCCCTTCAGCTACACCATCCTGAGGCAGGCGGAAAACCCGCTGTCATTCAGCTTGGTAGGCGTCGTGCCTGCGGGCATGACTATTTCATCCAGTGGGACCTTAAACTGGGCCAATCCAGTTGCAGGCACTTACCCCATCACCGTTAAAGCCACCGATACCAAAACACTAGCCACTGGTACGGGTGTGATTACGGTTCAAATCGCAAAGGCAACAGCCCCTCCACCAGGTCCTGTGATTTCAGCTCCCGCCCTTAATGGCGTGGCGGGAGAAGCTTTGACGGGTACTATCGACGTTTCTGCTCCTGGTGAGGGGTCAATTCGTACCAACATCAGAGGCTCACTTCGCGTCAACATCAAAGGTTACCAATCAGGCATGCGCTTTAGCGTGAGCGGACAAAGCATCCTCATGCGCTGGGCTAACCCCGTTCGTGGCTCTTACACGCTGGTGATTACCGCCACAGACAGCAAGGAGCTTTCTGCGCAAGCCACCATGCCCATCACGATTAACTAAAAAGCAATCGGCCATCCGCTGATTGACCCATCCTCTCAAGCCTCGGGAAGCCAACGCGCCCGAGGCTTTTTTTTGCTGATAATGAACCCATGGCTTTACTCACGTTACTGGATGCCCAACTCGCTTTTGGGCACTTCGCACTTCTTGACCACACCGACTTTTCGCTAGAATCCAACGAGCGCGTCGGCCTCATTGGTCGCAACGGTGCGGGCAAATCCTCGCTACTCAAAATTTTTGCGGGTATGCATTCATTTGACGATGGTGCGCTACACAAACAAAACGGCATTCGCATTGCCTATGTGGCACAAGAGCCTTTGCTGGAGGCCACCTCCACCGTATTTGAGGCGGTCAGCGTAGGACTTGCGCCGCTCATCAACGCAATTGATGTGTACAGCTCGGGTGTGGCGGACAACTTAGATGAGCTGCAAACGAAAATCGAACGCCTAGGCGGATGGAATTGGGCGCAGCGCGTGGATGAGGCAATTGAACGCCTTGGACTGCCGCGTGATGCGCAGGTCAGCACCCTGTCGGGCGGAACTAAAAAACGCGTGGCGCTAGCACAAGCGCTGGTCACCCAGCCAGATGTGCTATTGCTTGATGAGCCCACTAATCACTTAGACTTAACCGCGATTACGTGGCTAGAGGACTTGCTGCTGAGTTTTCCAGGCAGCTTAATTGCCATCACACATGACCGTTCGTTTTTAGATCGAATTGCCACGCGCATTGTGGAGTTAGACCGCGGCAAGCTACGCGACTACCCTGGAAATTTTTCTGCTTACGTCACACAAAAAGCGGCGCAATTAGCAATTGAAACCACGGTCAATGCGAAGGCTGACAAACTACTGGCGCAAGAAGAAATATGGATTCGCAAAGGCGTAGAGGCCAGACGCACCCGCGCTGAAGGGCGCATCACACGCCTCAAAGAAATGCGCGCCAATCGCGCAGCACGGCGTGACCAACTCGGGCGTGTGAACCTCGATGTGAGCTCGGGCGAGCGCAGCGGGAAAATTGTGGCGGAGCTTGTAGATGTGTGCCAGACTTACAAAAAAATAATCGTCAAAGACTTCACCGCCACCATCATGCGCGGCGACAAAGTGGGTTTGATTGCCCCTAACGGCGCAGGAAAAACGACGTTACTCAAAATCATTTTGGGTGAGCTGACTGCCGACTCAGGAAAAGTGCGTCAAGGCGCGAATCTCAGCGTTGCGTACTTTGATCAAATGCGCGACGCACTCGATCTTGATGCAACGCTAGAAGACTTCATCAGCCCAGGCTCGGAATGGGTAGAAATTGGTGGCAATAAAAAACACGTCAAAAGTTATTTGACTGACTTTTTGTTTGAACCTGCGCGGGCGCTGTCGCCCGTTCGCTCTTTGAGTGGCGGGGAGCGCAACCGATTGCTCTTGGCGCGTTTGTTTGCAAGACCCGCCAACGTGCTGGTGCTAGACGAACCCACTAATGATTTGGACATTGACACGCTGGAGCTCTTAGAAGACTTTCTGCAACAATTTAATGGCACTGTATTTTTAGTGAGTCACGACCGCACATTTTTAGATAACGTCGTCACCAGCACCATCGTCTGGGAAGGCGATGTCACCCCTGGGCTATGGCGCGAATACGAGGGCGGCGTGAGCGACTGGCTTATCCAAAGCGAGCGCGCTAAAAAACTACCAAACACCACCCAAACACCCGAGGCAAAAGCAGCAGCAACGTCTTCGTCCAAACCTGCTCAAGACGCACGCGCAAACAATCCCAGCAAAAAGAAACTTTGGACTTACCCCAGTTTCACGGACGGTTAAATGTTTCGAAATTGAAACGGTTTGAGTGTACTCGCGCGAGGGTTATCCCCCGTGCT
>JAVKLS010000065.1:0-16996 GCA_031538565.1 Burkholderiaceae bacterium | reverse complement strand
GAGATGGTGATGCCTGGTGACAACACAGGAATCACGGTCAAGCTGATTGCGCCGATTGCGATGGAAGAAGGTTTGCGTTTTGCTATCCGCGAAGGTGGACGTACCGTCGGCTCTGGCGTTGTTGCAAAAATTTTGGCTTAATAAATAAAGAAAAAGTAGGGGCGTAGCTCAATTGGCAGAGTGTCGGTCTCCAAAACCGAAGGTTGGGGGTTCGATGCCCTCCGCCCCTGCCACAGTTTGTAAGCAGACTGTGGGTGTGAGTCAAAAAAGAATTTAGCAGAAAGAATTTGTGGCCAATCAACCTATACAAACAGTTAGCAGTGCTGCCGACAAAAGCAAAATCTACGGATCTTTGTTTTTGGTGCCGGTGTCGATTGTTGGCTTTTATTTTTTAGATAAGCAGGGTGCTTTAGTTCAATGGGTGGTGCTTTTTCTTGGTTTGGCTGCGGCTGTGGTTTTGTATTTGCTATCGGAGTCGGGCAAAGAGTTTGTGGGGTTGCTTCGTGACTCATGGCGCGAATTAAAAAAAATTGTTTGGCCTACTCGCAAAGAGGCGATTCATCTCACGCTGTATGTTTTTGGCTTTGTGGTGCTAATGGCTTTGGCGATCTGGATGACAGACAAGATTATTGAGTGGGTGCTTTACGACCTTATTTTGGGCTGGAGAAAATAATGAGTGACAAAGCAATGATCGATTCTGTGACTCCGTTGGATGGTAGATTGGCTGCGCCATCTAATCCTGATATGCGTTGGTATGTGGTGCACGCTTACTCTGGCATGGAAAAGGCGGTTGAGCGCAATATCATGGAGCGCGTTGTTCGCGCTGGCGTTGAATCTAAATTTGGGCGCATCATGGTTCCCACCGAAGAGGTGGTGGAGATGAAAAATGGCCAGCGCAAAACGACTGAGCGCAAGTTCTTCCCGGGTTATGTTCTGGTTGAGATGATCATGGATGATGAGTCGTGGCATTTGGTGAAGCACACCAATAAAGTGACGGGCTTTGTTGGGGGGGGGCGTAATCAGCCTGTGCCCATCAGCCAGTCTGAAGTGCAAAAAATTGTCGATCAAATGAGTGATGGTGCGCACCATCCGCGCCACAAGGTTGAGTTCACCGTAGGAGAGTATGTGCGCGTTAAAGAGGGTCCTTTTGCAGACTTTAATGGTACGGTTGAAGAGGCGAATTACGAAAAAAATAAGCTGCGCGTGGCGGTTACTATTTTTGGTCGTTCAACTCCTGTGGAGCTTGAGTTTTCACAGGTGGAGAAGACCTAGACTGAGGTGGTTAGAATCATGCGGTTTTGCGTTTTTACCGACTCGGCGCAAAAACCTTGTGTAAATTGAAGAGTCGTTTACCCTGGGGAGTTTGAAGAGCGATTTGCTCATGTCAAACGTTTGTACCCGTAAGGAAAAAAGCTATGGCAAAGAAAATTGTTGGCTTTATTAAGCTGCAAGTACCAGCTGGTAAGGCTAATCCATCCCCTCCCATTGGGCCGGCACTTGGTCAACGTGGTCTCAACATCATGGAGTTTTGTAAGGCGTTTAACGCGCAAACCCAGGGTATGGAGCCTGGAATGCCTGTGCCCGTCACGATTACGGCATTCGCTGATAAGAGTTTTACTTTTATTATGGGTACGCCTCCCGCGACTTACATGATTAAAAAAGCGATCAAGCTAGAGAAAGGATCCGCGCGTCCGCATACCGATAAAGTGGGCAAGATTACGCGTGCGCAGTTGGAAGAAATTGCAAAAACAAAAATGAAAAATTTGACGGCTGCTGACATGGATGCTGCCGTTCGTACTATTGCTGGATCGGCTCGCTCCATGGGCGTTACTGTGGAAGGGGTGTGAGTGAATGACTAAGTTGACTAAAAAACAAAAACTCTCGGCTGGCAAGATCGACAGCAACAAGCTGTACCCCATTGGCGAGGCGCTGGCGCTTGTGCAGCAATACGCGACAGCAAAGTTTGATGAGTCCATTGATGTTGCTGTGCAATTGGGTATTGACGCTAAAAAGTCTGACCAAGTCGTGCGCGGTGCGGTGGTGCTTCCAAATGGTACGGGAAAGACTGTTCGCGTAGCGGTGTTTGCACAAGGCGCTAAGGCTGAAGAAGCTAAAGCCGCAGGCGCTGATATTGTGGGTATGGATGATTTGGCTGCCATGGTCAAAGCAGGTGATATGCCTTTTGATGTGGTGATTGCTGCCCCAGATGCTATGCGTGTGGTGGGTACGTTGGGGCAAATCTTGGGTCCTCGCGGTTTGATGCCAAACCCAAAAGTAGGTACGGTTACGCCTGATGTGGCGGGTGCTGTTAAAAACGCCAAGGCAGGACAAGTGCAGTTCCGTGTGGATAAAGCGGGCATTGTGCACTCGACCTTGGGTCGTCGCTCGTTTAGCGCAGAGCAAATCCAGGGCAACTTGGCTGCGTTTTTAGATGCGTTGACCAAAGCCAAGCCCGCTTCAAGCAAAGGCGTTTATTTGCGGAAGGTTGCTGTGTCATCCACCATGGGTGTGGGGGTGCGTATTGATTTGCAAAGCGTGACGGCGTCGTAATGGTGTTGTCACGGGTTGCGAAGTGGTGAGCGAAAACTCATCCAAGACGGTTGGTGCGTTGCCTCGCAAGGGCGATGCTTAATTTCCAACCTAGACGGGCGTGCTTGCTAACTTCAATCTGAATTTAGTTGCTCGCTAAAAAATGGTCGTACCTTAAGAGTCAATCAAGGGGTACATTTTTAGGAGAAAACTTTGAGTCTTAATCGCAGTGAGAAATCTGCCGTCATTGAAGAAGTGACAGGCCTCGCCGCAAAAGCTCAGACCTTGGTTATTGCTGAGTACCGTGGTATCACGGTTAAGGCAATGACGGAGCTACGTGTGGATGCGCGCAGCAAGGGCGTTAGCTTAAGTGTTCTTAAAAACACCCTAGCTCGCCGCGCTGTGGCTGGTACGCAGTTTGAAGTGGTTTCTGAGCAGATGACGGGTCCGCTCATTTATAGTTTTTCTGAAGATGCAGTAGCTGCCGCGAAAGTGGTGGCTGACTTTGCGAAAACTAACGACAAGTTAGTGATTCGTGCGGGCGCATATGGCGGAAAAGCGTTAGATGTGAGCGGTGTTAAGCAATTAGCAAGCATTCCTACCAAGGAGGTGCTCTTGTCACAAGTTTGTGGATTGCTCATGTCGCCGATGGAGCGTACGGCGCGTGTGTTGGCTGCATTGGCAGAGAAAAAAGGCGAAGTGGCGGCTGCATAAATTGCAACCGTTGTTTTAGGTAACCAATTAAAAAATTAGGAATTTAAAAATGGCATTTGATAAAGACGCATTTTTGACCGCACTCGATACGATGTCGGTTATGGATCTCAACGAATTGGTGAAAGCCATCGAAGAGAAATTTGGTGTGAGTGCTGCTGCAATGGCTGCGCCTGCTGGCGCGGCGGCTGGTGGCGGCGCGGCTGCTGCGGAAGAGAAGACGGAGTTCAACGTTGTCTTGCTTGATGCGGGTGCAAATAAAGTGTCCGTTATTAAGGCGGTTCGCGAAATCACGGGTCTGGGCCTCAAAGAAGCCAAAGACATGGTCGATGGCGCGCCAAAGGCTGTTAAAGAAGGTGCAAATAAAGCCGATGCAGAAGCCGCTAAGAAAAAGCTGGAAGAAGCTGGCGCTAAGGCTGAGCTCAAATAAAGAGACAACCATCAAGCACATTCGCAAGAGTGTGCTTTTTAGTATTTTTCTTTTTGTAAAAATTGTCTTGGTTCGGGTGTGGTGCAATGCCACATCGTCCGCCAAAGCTTTGGTAGTGGCCAGAGCACCGAGATCACTTGTCAGCGCGCAGTTGTCTTCATTTGTTCCCTAAGAAAGTCTCATCATGGCTAGCACACAGACCAAACAAACTTATTCATTCACCGAGCGCAAACGCATCCGTAAAAGTTTTGGCGGGCGCGAAAATGTTTTAGCAATCCCCTATTTGTTGCAAATGCAACGCGATGCCTATGTATCGTTTTTACAGGCCGATGTGGCTAATAAAAACCGTGTGGATTTGGGTTTGCAGGCTGCGTTTAATGCGGCATTCCCAATCGTGTCGCACAACGGTTTTGTGGAAATGAAATTTTTGGAGTACAGCCTTGGCAAGCCTGCGTTTGATGTGCGTGAATGCCAAACGCGCGGATTGACATTCGGCTCTGCCGTGCGTGCCCGTGTGCAATTGATTATTTATGACCGCGAAACCTCTACGCCGCAATCCAAGGTGGTGAAGGAGGTGAAAGAACAAGAGGTCTATATGGGGCAAGTGCCGCTGATGACGGACAAAGGCTCGTTCATCATCAATGGAACAGAGCGCGTGATTGTGTCGCAGCTGCACCGCAGCCCAGGCGTGTTCTTTGAACACGATAAAGGTAAAACACACAGCTCGGGCAAACTCTTGTTCTCGGCGCGCATCATTCCATATCGTGGCTCATGGCTAGACTTTGAGTTTGATCCCAAAGACATTCTGTATTTTCGTGTGGATCGCCGCCGCAAGATGCCTGTGACAACTTTGCTCAAAGCGATTGGTCTTAACAACGAAAGCATTCTTGCCAATTTCTTTGTCAACGACGCATTCAAGCTGCAAGACAGCGGTGCGCAAATGGCATTTGTTGCCGAGCGTTTGCGCGGTGAAATTGCACGCTTTGACATCGCCGACAAAAAAGGAAATGTCATTGTTGCCAAAGACAAGCGCGTGACGGCGCGTCACACCAAAGAGCTGGAAGCTTCGCAAACCACGCATATCAGTGTGCCCGAAGACTTTTTACTCGGCCGCGTTCTGGCAAATAATATCGTGGAAGCCCAAACGGGTGAAATTATTGCAAAAGCTAATGATGAGTTGACCGAGGCGCTCCTGAAAAAATTACGTGCCAGCGATGTGACGGACATTGCCTGCATTTACACCAATGAACTGGATCAAGGTGCATACATCTCGCAAACCTTGCGCTCGGATGAAACGCCTGATGAATTGGCCGCACGTATTGCTATCTACCGCATGATGCGCCCTGGCGAGCCGCCAACCGAAGACGCAGTGCAAGCACTATTCCAGCGTTTGTTCTACAACGCAGACACCTACGATTTGTCGCGCGTGGGGCGTATGAAGTTCAATGCCCGCGTCGGTCGCCCAGAGGTCACGGGATCGATGGTTCTCTCGAACGATGACATCATGCACGTGGTCAAAATTTTGGTGGACTTACGCAATGGCAATGGCCAAGTTGATGATATTGATCACCTTGGCAATCGCCGCGTGCGCTGCGTGGGCGAGTTGGCAGAAAATCAATACCGTGTGGGCTTGGCGCGTATCGAAAAAGCGGTGAAAGAGCGTCTTGGTCAAGCCGAAGGCGGTCCAGGCCAAGAGCCGCTGATGCCGCATGATTTAATTAACTCCAAGCCGATTACCGCGTCGCTAAAAGAGTTTTTTGGCTCCAGTCAGCTTTCGCAGTTTATGGATCAAACCAATCCATTGTCGGAAATCACGCACAAGCGCCGCGTGTCGGCTCTGGGGCCTGGTGGCTTGACGCGTGAGCGCGCTGGTTTTGAGGTGCGCGACGTGCACGTGACGCATTACGGTCGCGTGTGCCCGATCGAAACGCCCGAGGGTCCAAACATTGGTCTGATTAACTCGCTGGCGCTGTACGCACGTTTGAATGAATATGGCTTTATTGAAACGCCGTATCGCCGCGTGATTGACGGAAAAGTAACCAAACAAATTGATTATTTATCCGCGATTGAAGAGGGTCGCTACGTGATTGCGCAGGCCAACGCTGAATTGGATGCTGAGGGGTGCTTAACGGGCGATTTGATTTCTGCGCGCGAAATGGGTGAGTCGGTTTTGGTGGTGGCAGATCGTATTCAATACATGGATGTGTCGCCCGCGCAAATCGTGTCGGTGGCTGCGTCGCTTGTGCCATTTTTGGAGCATGATGATGCGAACCGTGCATTGATGGGTGCCAATATGCAGCGTCAGGCAGTGCCTGTGCTGCGTCCTGAAAAAGCTTTGGTAGGCACGGGCATTGAGCGCGTGGCTGCCATTGACTCGGGTACGGTGGTCACGGCAACGCGCGGCGGCATCGTTGATTACGTGGATGCGACGCGCATTGTGGTTCGTGTAAACGACGCTGAAGCCAAGGCGGGTGAAGTTGGTGTTGATATTTATAACCTCATTAAATACCAACGCTCCAATCAAAACACCAATATCCATCAACGCCCCATTATCAAAATAGGCGACAGAATTGCCAAGGGCGATGTGGTGGCAGACGGCGCATCAACGGATCTGGGTGAATTGGCTTTGGGTCAAAATATGCTCGTCGCGTTCATGCCTTGGAATGGCTACAACTTTGAAGACTCGATCATGATTTCCGAGCGCGTAGTCTCCGAAGACCGCTACACCTCGATCCATATCGAAGAGCTCACCATTGCTGCGCGTGACACCAAACTAGGTGCTGAAGAAATTACGCGCGACATTCCTAACTTAGCCGAGCAGCAGCTCAATCGCTTAGATGAGTCTGGCATCATTTACGTGGGCGCGGAAGTGCAGCCAGGGGACACCTTGGTTGGCAAGGTCACACCCAAAGGTGAAACAACACTCACACCAGAAGAAAAACTGCTACGAGCCATCTTTGGTGAAAAAGCGAGTGACGTGAAAGACACGTCGCTGCGTGTCAGCCAAGGTAGCTCGGGCACCGTGATTGACGTGCAAGTGTTTACACGCGAAGGCCTTGTGCGCGACAAGCGTGCCCAGCAAATTATTGATGACGAGCTCAAGCGCTTTCGCCTTGATTTAAACGATCAGCTTCGCATCGTGGAAGCGGACGCCTTTGATCGCATTGAGAAATTGTTGGTTGGTAAATCGGCAAACGGCGGTCCTGCCAAGCTGGGCAAAGGCACAAAAATTAGCAAAGATTATTTAGCCTCGGTTGAAAAATTCCATTGGCTTGATATCCGTCCGGCAGATGACGATGTGGCGGCATCTCTGGAGTCCATTAAAAATGCGATGGAGCAAACTCGTCGTGATTTCGATGTGGCGTTTGACGAAAAGCGGACCAAGCTCACGCAAGGCGATGAATTGCCACCTGGCGTGCTCAAAATGGTTAAAGTGTATTTGGCAGTTAAGCGTCGCTTGCAGCCGGGCGACAAAATGGCAGGACGTCACGGTAACAAAGGGGTGGTCTCCAAAATTGTGCCCGTCGAAGATATGCCATTCATGGCAGACGGCACGCCGTGCGACATCGTTTTGAATCCACTTGGCGTGCCTTCGCGTATGAATGTGGGTCAGGTGCTTGAAGTGCATTTGGGCTGGGCTGCTAAAGGCATTGGCCAGCGCATTGGTGACTTGCTGCAAGCGCAGGCAAAAGTTGCCGAACTGCGCCAAGCGATGGAGGTGATTTACAACACCAGCGGCAAGCAAGAAGATTTGTCTAAGTTGAAAGATGAAGATGTGCGCGAAATGGCGGCGCAGCTGTCTAAAGGCGTGCCCTTTGCAACGCCTGTGTTTGATGGCGCAACCGAGACTGAAATCCAAGCGATGCTGCAATTGGCATATCCAGAAGAAATTGCCAAGGTCAAAGGTTTGAATGCCACGCGCACGCAAGCGCAGTTGTTTGATGGACGCACGGGCGATAAGTTTGAGCGTCCTGTGACTGTGGGTTATATGCACGTGCTCAAGCTGCATCACTTGGTGGACGACAAAATGCACGCCCGCTCAACGGGCCCTTACAGCTTGGTTACGCAGCAGCCACTGGGTGGCAAGGCGCAGTTTGGTGGTCAGCGTTTTGGGGAGATGGAGGTCTGGGCATTGGAGGCCTATGGCGCGTCCTACATCTTGCAAGAGATGCTCACCGTTAAGTCCGATGATGTGCAAGGCCGTACCAAGGTGTACGAGAGCATCGTCAAAGGAGAGCACACGATTGATGCGGGTATGCCTGAGTCATTTAACGTCTTAGTCAAAGAGATACGCTCGCTCGGTATCGATATGGACTTGGAAAAAGCTTAATTTTTATCAGACAAAGAAAAAGGAACAGCACCATGAAATCTCTACTCGATTTATTCAAGCAGTTTACGCCGTCTGAAAATTTCACCGCGATCAAAATCGCGATGGCTTCACCAGAGAAAATTCGCTCGTGGTCTTTTGGCGAAGTCAAAAAACCCGAAACGATTAACTACCGCACATTTAAACCCGAGCGGGATGGTCTTTTTTGCGCCAAAATTTTTGGTCCCATCAAAGACTATGAATGCCTCTGCGGCAAATACAAGCGCCTTAAACACCGCGGCGTGATTTGCGAAAAGTGTGGCGTCGAAGTCACGCAAACCAAGGTGCGCCGCGAGCGCATGGGACACATTGATTTGGCAGCGCCTTGTGCCCACATTTGGTTTCTCAAATCTTTACCAAGTCGTCTGGGTATGGTGTTAGATATGACGCTGCGCGACATTGAGCGCGTGCTCTATTTTGAAGCCTATGTGGTGACTGATCCAGGCATGACGCCGCTGAAAAAATACGGCATCATGTCGGAGGAAGAGTTCGACTCCAAAGAGCAAGAATACGGCGATGAGTTCCAAGCCAAAATGGGCGCGGAAGGCATTAAAGAGCTTTTGGCTGGCATCGACATCGAAGGTGAAATCGAGCGCTTGCGGGGTGACTTGACAGGCAGCGAAACCAAGGTCAAAAAGAACTCTAAGCGCCTCAAAATTTTGGAGGCGTTCAAAAAATCGGGCATCAAACCCGAGTGGATGATTTTGGAAGTGCTGCCTGTGTTGCCGCCTGATTTGCGTCCCCTGGTGCCGCTGGATGGTGGACGTTTTGCCACATCCGATTTGAATGATTTGTACCGCCGCGTGATTAACCGCAATGGTCGCCTAGGTCGGTTACTGGAACTCAAGGCGCCCGAAATCATTGCCCGCAATGAAAAACGGATGTTGCAAGAGGCGGTGGACTCGTTGCTTGACAATGGTCGTCGCGGCAAAGCGATGACGGGCGCTAATAAGCGCACGCTCAAGTCACTTGCCGACATGATTAAAGGCAAGGGTGGGCGTTTCCGTCAAAACTTGCTGGGCAAACGCGTCGATTACTCGGGTCGCTCGGTCATTACTGTCGGACCTACACTCAAGCTGCACCAGTGCGGTTTGCCAAAGTTGATGGCGCTTGAGCTATTCAAGCCATTCATCTTTTCGCGCCTGGAGGCGCTGGGCATTGCCACGACGATTAAAGCGGCAAAAAAGGAAGTGGAATCGGGCTCGCCCATTGTTTGGGACTTGCTAGAAGAGGTGATTCGCGAACACCCCGTGATGCTCAACCGTGCGCCTACGCTACACCGCCTTGGCATTCAAGCGTTTGAGCCCATCTTGATTGAGGGCAAGGCCATTCAGTTGCATCCGCTGGTTTGCTCTGCGTTTAATGCCGACTTTGATGGCGACCAAATGGCCGTTCACGTGCCGCTGTCCGTCGAGGCGCAAATGGAAGCACGCACCTTGATGCTGGCCTCAAACAACATCTTGTTCCCTGCGTCGGGTGAGCCGTCCATTGTGCCATCGCAAGACGTGGTGCTGGGTCTGTACTACGCAACTCGTGAGCGCACCAACGCCAAAGGTGAGGGTTTAATTTTTGCCGATGTGCCCGAGGTAGAGCGTGCCGTTGATGCAGGCGTGACCGAAATCACGGCCAAGGTTAATGTGCGTTTGATCGAATACTTGCTCGATAAAGCAACGGGCGAGTTCGTGCCATCAACCAAAATTTGGGCGACGACGGTGGGCCGCGCTTTGCTGTCTGAAATTTTGCCCAAAGGTTTGGCGTTTGAAAACATTAACAAAACGCTGACGAAAAAAGAAATTTCTAAGCTCATCAAAATGTCGTTCCGCAAATGCGGGCTCAAGGCCACGGTGGTTTTTGCCGATCAATTGCTGCAAGCAGGCTTCCGTTTGGCAACCAAGGCGGGCATCTCAATTTCGATCGACGATATGCTTGTGCCGAAAGAAAAAGCGGGCATTATTTCGCGCGCTGAAGGCGAGGTCAAAGAAATTGCGCAGCAATACGCCTCAGGCTTAGTGACTGTGGGCGAGCGCTACAACAAAGTCGTGGACATTTGGGGCAAGGCGGGTGATGAGGTGTCCAAAGTGATGATGGCGCAATTGGCAACTGAAAAAGTACAAGATCGCCACGGAAAAACGGTTAATCAAGAGTCTTTCAACTCGATTTACATGATGGCGGACTCAGGCGCTCGCGGCTCGGCGGCGCAGATTCGTCAGGTGGCAGGTATGCGCGGTTTGATGGCAAAGCCCGATGGTTCGATTATTGAAACGCCTATTAAAGCCAACTTTCGCGACGGCCTGAACGTGCTGGAGTATTTCATTTCCACCCACGGTGCACGTAAAGGTTTGGCGGATACGGCACTTAAGACGGCGAACTCGGGCTACCTGACGCGCCGTTTGGTGGACGTGACGCAAGACTTGGTGGTGCGTGAAATCGATTGCGGCACTTACCTTGGCTCGACCATGCGCGCCATTGTGGAGGGCGGCGAAACGATGGAGGCACTAAAAGACCGCGTGTTGGGACGCTCGACTGCGGAAGATGTGCTGCACCCAGAAACTCGCGCCGTGCTTTTGCCAGCAGGTGAGTTGCTAGACGAAGACAACATTGAAATGCTGGAAGCCGCGGGCGTTGATGAAATCAAAGTTCGCACGGCGCTTACCTGCGAGACACGATTTGGTATTTGTGCCAAGTGCTACGGACGCGATTTGGGACGCGGCGGACTCATCAACGCGGGCGAGGCTGTGGGCGTGATTGCCGCGCAATCGATTGGCGAGCCAGGCACGCAGCTGACCATGCGCACTTTCCATATTGGCGGAGCCGCTTCGCGTGCAGCGGTTATTTCCAACGTAGAAGCAAAATCTAGTGGCACGATTGGCTTTAATGCCACCATGCGCTACGTCACCAATGGTAAAAAAGAATTAGTGGTGATTGCGCGTTCGGGCGAAATCATTATTAACGACGAGCACGGACGCGAGCGCGAGCGCCATAAAGTGCCTTACGGCGCGGTGTTGGCAATCAAGCCAGATCAAGCGATTAAAGCGGGCGTTGTGCTGGCAAATTGGGATCCGCTCACACGTCCGATTATTTCGGAGTTTGCGGGTAAGGTTCAATTTGAAAACATCGAAGAAGGCGTTACTGTTGCCAAACAAGTTGACGAAGTGACGGGTTTGTCCACCTTGGTGGTGATTGATCCTAAGCGCCGTGGCGCAGCCAAAGTGATTCGTCCGCAAGTGAAACTGTTGGATGCATCAGGCAAAGAAATCAAAATCCCAGGCACTGAACACGCCGTAACAATTGGTTTGCCCGTGGGTGGGCTGATTCAAGTGCGCGATGGTCAAGACATCAATCCGGGTGAAGTGTTGGCGCGCATCCCGATGGAAGGTCAAAAAACCCGTGACATCACAGGCGGTTTGCCACGCGTTGCGGAGCTCTTTGAAGCGCGTGCACCCAAAGACAAGGGGATGCTGGCTGAAATGACGGGCACGATTTCTTTTGGCAAAGAAACCAAGGGAAAGGTGCGTTTGCAAATTACCGATCCCGATGGCAACGTGTGGGAAGAGCTTGTGCCCAAAGAGAAAAATTTGGTGGTGCACGAAGGTCAAGTTGTCAATAAAGGCGAGAGCATCATCGACGGCCCTGCTGACCCGCAAGACATTTTGCGGTTGCTGGGTGCGGAAGAGTTGGCGCGCTATGTGGTGGACGAAGTGCAAGACGTTTATCGTTTGCAAGGCGTAAAAATTAACGACAAGCACATTGAAGTGATTGTTCGCCAAATGTTGCGCCGTGTGGTGATTGAAAATGCAGGCGATTCGCGCTACATCGCAGGTGAGCAAGTGGAGCGCTCGGAAATTTTGAACGTCAACGACGCTTTGCGTGCCGAAGGAAAACTACCCGCCACTTACAGCAATGTGCTCTTGGGGATTACCAAAGCTTCGCTGTCCACGGACAGCTTCATTAGTGCGGCGTCTTTCCAAGAGACCACGCGGGTACTCACCGAGGCTGCCATCATGGGCAAGCGTGACGATCTGCGCGGGCTTAAAGAAAACGTCATCGTCGGTCGTTTGATTCCAGCAGGTACAGGTTTGGCTTATCACCAAGCACGTGCCGCAAAAGATCAAATGGATGATGTCGAGCGTCGCCGCATTGCCGAGGAAGAAGCGCAGGCCGAGGAGGCGGATAGCGCCGCCGCAGCCGAGGACGAAGCGACGGCTTAAAGTCTCAGCCCCGCATTGCGAGCTTACAGCTTACGTGTCATGCTGGCTTTGTCTTTGCAATTAAAAGCCACTGCGAAAGCGGTGGCTTTTGTCATGGCGGGTCGCTCGCTAAGTGATGTATTGACCGATGGCTCTGTCGTCAAACCCGATTTGCGAGCGGGTGTGCAAGCGCTTAGTTTTGCGGTGATGCGGCATTTGGGTTTGGCTCTGGCGCTGCGTCAGCTGTTGGTTGCACGAACGCCCACTTCGCCAGTCGATGCGCTTTTGTGCACGGCGCTAGCGCTTTTGGTGTGCGAGACGGATGCTGGCGTGAGTTACACCGAGTTCACTTTAGTCAATCAAGCGGTGGAGGCGGCGAAGTCCCATGCCAAAACGCGCTCGGGTGCAGGCCTTATTAATGCGGCGTTGCGCCGATTTTTGCGTGAACGCGAAAGTTTGTTATCGGCGGCATTACAAAACGAAGAAGCCGTTTACAACCATCCGCAGTGGTGGATTGATCAAATGCGCCGCGAGCAGCCACACCGCTGGCAAGCTATTTTGACGGCGAATCAGCTAAAGCCCGCTCTGGTGCTGCGCGTTAATCTAACAAAGACCGCACGAGATGCTTATATCGCTTTACTGGCGGAGCAAGGGCTGGCGGTGCAACTGCCGCAAGCGCAGGCTGCACAATCTTGTGCGCTGCTATTGCACGACGCACCTGCGGTGCAAAACCTGCCAAGGTATGCGGAGGGTTGGTTTTCTGTGCAAGATTTGGCGGCGCAGGGTGCGGCGAATCAATTGCTGAGCGATGAGTTTTTAACGGAGTTGGTCGCGCACGCCAAACAAGGGCGAAAAATTCGCGTGCTGGATGCTTGCGCTGCGCCAGGCGGTAAAACGACGCATTTGATTGAGCGTCTGCTGCAAGCGTTTGCACGGGCGGAAATGCCGATTGTTGCGGGCGAAGATTGGGGCAAGCACTTTGAAGTGGTGGCTCTGGAAATAGATGCCAAACGCGCAAAACGCATTCATGAAAATTTAAGCCGCCTTAAGCAGCGTGCCATTGTCAAAATTGCCGACGCCCAGGATGTGCGAAGCTGGTGGGATGGCGTGCCATTTGATGCCATTTTGCTCGACGCGCCCTGCACCGCGTCAGGCATTGTGCGCCGTCACCCCGATGTGCGCTGGTTGCGGCGTGAGTCGGACGCCAAAGCGATGGGGGCGGTGCAGCTAACCCTGCTGCAGGCGCTGTGGCCGCTGCTGCGTGCGAGAGGGCGCTTGCTCTATGCCACGTGCTCGGTGTTTGAGATGGAAGGCGTAGTTGTCAAGCAGCAGTTTTTACAAGTTCAAAGCCAAGCAAAAGCGTTAGACTCGCACGGTCTATGGCTGCCCACTTTGTCTCCGCTTTCGCACGATGGTTTTTATGATGCACTTTTTGAAAAAAGAGCAAATTAGGCCAAGTGTTTTGAGCTTGCTTTGTGGGCTGTATGTGGCTCTGTTTAGCGCTCTGTTCGCATTACAGGCGGCAGCACAAGCGATTACGCCAGACATTCAAGTTAGTAAAGTCGCGCGAGCCGATAAAGGCATTTTTATTTTTGCCGACATCAAGTTTGATTTACCCAGCAGCATTGAAGACGCCATGTACAAGGGCGTATCGCTTACCTTTGTGTGCGATGCTGAAATCATGCGCGAGCGCTGGTATTGGTTTGATAAAGCCATCGCCGTCAGTCATCGCCAGGCAAGGATTTCGTATCAAGCGCTTACAAGGCGATGGCGAGTACTCCCGTGGTCGGATGCGGACGGTGCATCGGGGCTGGGTGTGCAAATGGCACAAGCCTACGAAACCCTGCCCGAAGCGCTGGCTGCGGTTCAGCGCATTTATGGCTGGCGTTTAGCGGTGGAGGGCGATGTAAGCAATGGCGCTTATGTGGTGAGTTTGAACTACCGTTTGGACACATCCCAACTGCCCAGGCCTTTGCAAATTGGGCTTTTAGGCCAAGGCGATTGGTCAATTGGCGCCACAACGCGGCAGCGCGTGCAATTAACGGACAGCGGGTCATGATGCGCGTACCTCTTCATGCGGAAGCATTCCATGCGGGTTTTGTCAGTGCAAAAACAACGCGCCGCATTTTGACGGTGATGATGGCGTTGATTTTATGCACAGCCTTGGCGCTTATTTATTTATTGATACGTGCGGTCGATCATCGAAACTTAAGCGATCAAAACATTGCCTATTTGTTATTTTTTAATGCGACGGTTGCTGCCGCTTTGTTTGTTGCAATTGCTGTCATGGCTTGGCGGCTGCGTCAGCGTTTGCGCGAAGGGCGTTTTGGCAGCAAGCTGCTCATTAAATTGGCGGCTATTTTTGCGTTAGTAGGCGTACTGCCTGGGGTGCTGATTTATAGCGTGTCGTATCAATTTGTATCGCGCTCGATTGAGTCGTGGTTTGATGTGCATGTTGAGGGCGCGTTAGAGGCGGGAATTGGATTGGGGCGTGGGGCGCTTGACCGCATATCGGCGGATTTCTCAAGCAAGGCGCGTGAGGGGGCGCAAATTTTGCAGCAGGGCGGTGGCGCTGCGATAACGACACAACTCAACCAAGTGCGCGAAAAAATGGGCGCTGACGACGCGCAGGTCTGGACGCATTCAGGCACTTTGGTGGCCAGCAGCGGTGACTCACGGTTTGAATTGGCAGTTGAAAAACCAACGGTGCAGCAAATGCGTAGTTTAAAAATGCAGCGCAGCATCAGTGTTTTTGAGGGGCTTGATTCCGAATCCAAAGTGACGCGTTTGCGTGTCATTGTGGCGCTAAATGCACCCGTGGTGGGCTTGCTGGCAGAGCCGATGTACTTGGTGGTGACTGAAAAATTACCAACCACCTTGGTTGCTAATGCCTTGGCCGTGCAAACGGCCTACACCGAATACCATGAACGAGCGCTTGCACGCAGCGGTTTGCAAAAAATGTATATCGGAACTTTGACGCTGAGTTTGTTTTTGGCTGTGCTGGGTGCTTTCATATTGGCCGTGATTCTTGGCAATCAATTGGTTAAGCCATTGCTGGTTTTGGCTCGCGGGGTGGAGCGCGTGAGTGCGGGTGACTTAACGCCCCAATTGGCACTAGCAGACGACAACGAGTTGGCGGGCCTGACGCGCGCGTTTGCAAGCATGACGCAGCAATTATTTGATGCTCGAGTTGCCGAGCAAAAAAATGAGCGCATCAAGGCGTGGAATGAAGTCGCGCAGCGCGTGGCACACGAAATTAAAAATCCGCTCACGCCGATTCAGTTATCGGCGGAACGCTTGGCAATGAAGCTGGGTAATAAAGTGCAAGGCGCAGATTTGGCATTACTAGAAAAATCTGTCAAAACCATCATCGATCAAGTCGAAGCCATGAAACGTCTGGTCAATGAGTTTCGCGACTATGCGCGGCTACCCACGGCACGGTTGCAACCTGTTTCCTTATTGGCGGTTATTCAAGATACATTGTCTTTGTATGAGCACGAACTACAGCAAGGCAATGTGGTTTTGCAATTCCCCGAAGCGCCACCTTTGATGCAAGGCGATGCCGAGCAGTTGCGGCAAGTCATTCACAACTTATTGCAAAACGCCTTAGATGCCGCCCAAATGCGGCACGCAAGCACAGGAGTGATGGCCTGCGTTGTAATTCGATTGGACATACTTGATGCGCCGCCTATGCTTCGCTGTGATATTGACGATAACGGCTTAGGTTTTCCAGAGAAAATTTTGGCACGTGCTTTTGAACCGTACAACACGACCAAACCCAAAGGCACAGGACTTGGATTGGCCGTCGTACAAAAAATAGTGCACGAGCATCACGGCGAAATTGCGTTGTTGAATAAAAGTGATGACGAAGGCGGCGGCGCACGTGTGCGGTTATTATTTCCATTGGTAGCAAGGGGTGTTGGCGCTTAGTCGATAATAAAAACTATGGCACATATTTTGGTAGTGGACGACGAGCACGGCATCCGTGATTTGTTATTTGAAATTTTGAATGACGAGGGTCATCAAGTCGAGTTAGCGCAAAACGCTGCGCAGGCGCGTGCCGCTCGCGAACGGGCTTGTCCCGACTTGGTATTGCTCGATATTTGGATGCCTGACACCGACGGTGTGAGTTTGCTTAAAGAATGGTCGGGCTCTGGTCAGCTCACAATGCCTGTGGTGATGATGAGTGGACACGCCACGATTGACACGGCAGTCACCGCGACCAAATTGGGGGCGCTGTCATTTTTAGAAAAACCCATCACCTTGCAAAAATTGATGCAGGCTGTGGAGTTGGGCTTAAAAAAATCGAATAACAAAATCAGCGTGACGCCCTCGCCTGCCGAGAAGCGCGAGACTGCAATTCATTTTTTTGACACTAAGGTGGACGCGTCTATTCAGAGCCTGACCGCGCAATCCGTGCAGACGACATCAAAGTCAGAATTGCTTTTGCGTTTGAACCAACCGCTTCGCGAGGCCAAAGAGCAGTTTGATATCGCCTACTTTACGTATCATTTGGAAATGGAGAACGGCTCGGTTGCGCGGGTGGCTGAAAAAACGGGTTTAGAGCGCACGCATTTGTACCGCAAGCTCAAGCAGCTGGGTATCGATGTCTCTTTGCGCAATAAATCGGCATGTTGCAAGTAAATAGACTTGTCCGCTTTTGAACCTAGCCACAAAAATAGACAGTGGATTCCTTTGAAGGTTTTAATCAACCCCAAAGGAGGACAGAAATGTCAAAACGGCATAGTGATCAATTTAAGCAAGAGGCGGTGG
>JAVKLS010000064.1:0-16677 GCA_031538565.1 Burkholderiaceae bacterium | reverse complement strand
TCGCTTTGAGTTTGTTCAAACTTCATCGCCCTTGTCTCCTGCAACCAAATCGCCCGCTTCATATCGAGTACCTCCTGTACCCAACTTTCTATGCGGACATTTCATTTGCTAAAAACAGGACAATTCATTTACTCTCTACATCGACAAAGTGTCCGTGAAATCGGGGTAACTTCAGTGCGAAAATATGCGCTTATTTTTTAACCTTTTACGCACAGCACACTATGGACATCGAACGCATCAACATCCTATCAAACACGCTTGCAAGCTTGGCTACGCGCACGCAAGAGCTTCGGGGGTATCTTTGACTACGATCACAAAGAGCGCAAACTAGAAGACGTCTGCGCGGCATTAGAAGATCCCGCCGTATGGGGCGACCCTAAGCGGGCGCAAGCGCTTGCCAAGGAGCGCAAGGAGTTGGAGGGTGTGGTGCTGGTACTTAACCGCCTTACCAGCGACATTGCCGACAACACCGAGCTCTTTCACATGAGCAAAGCCGATGACGACTTGGCAGGCATTTTGACCATTGAAAGTGAAACCGCCAAAATCAACCAAGAAGTCGAGGGGCTGGAGTTTCGGCGAATGTTTAACAATCCTGCCGACCCCTGTTTTGCCTTTCTCGACATTCAAGCAGGCGCAGGCGGAACCGAGGCTTGTGACTGGGCTTCCATGCTGCTGCGGCAATACCTACGCTACGCTGAGCGCAAAGGCTTTAAGGCAGTCATCGAAGACGAAACCGCAGGTGACACAGCAGGCATTAAAAGCGCGACCATCAAAATTGAAGGCGAGTACGCGTTTGGCTTGCTACGCACGGAGACGGGCGTGCATCGCTTGGTGCGCAAATCCCCGTTTGATTCATCGGGCGGTCGCCACACCAGCTTTGCCAGCGTGTTTGTGTATCCCGAGGTGGACGACAGCATCGAGATCGACATCAACCCCGCAGACGTTCGCACCGACACCTTTCGCGCCAGCGGCGCAGGCGGACAGCACATTAACAAGACCGACTCTGCCGTGCGCCTGACGCACATCCCCACGGGCATCGTGGTGCAATGCCAAGACGGGCGCAGCCAGCACGGCAACCGCGACGTCGCGTGGAAACGCTTGCGCTCGCGCCTGTACGACTTCGAGCTCAAAAAACGCCAAGCCGAGCAGCAAAAGCTAGAAGACACCAAAACCGATGTGGGCTGGGGGCATCAAATTCGCAGCTACGTGTTAGATCAATCGCGCATCAAAGACTTGCGCACCAACGTAGAGACCTCTGCCACACAAAAAGTGCTAGACGGCGACTTGGATGCGTTTATTGAAGCCAGCCTGAAGCAGGGCGTGTGAGGCTGTGCGGGCTTACGACCGATATGACGGCAAAGAAGACTACAATTGTTTCATGTAACAATCGGGAGGGTAAGCATGGCAGAAGCCACAGAAAGGGTGCGCGAGCACCGTCAACGCCTGCGTATGGCAGGGCTTAGACCCGTTCAAATCTGGGTGCCAGATACCCGCCGCCCAGATTTTGCCGAGGAGTGCCGCAGGCAGGGTCAAATCGTGGCTATGGGTGACAAAGCAGACACTCAGCTACAGACGCTTATGGATGAAGCTTTGAGTAGCATCGAGGGCTGGGTGTGAAGCGCGGCGACCTTGTGACTGTTGCTGCTCAAGGCGACTATGGCAAACCGCGTCCAGCCCTGGTTATTCAATCCGACAATTTCGCAGAGCACCCAAGCGTCACCGTGTTGCCGCTGTCATCGACTTTGTTTGATACGCCATTGTTTCGTGTGACGATCGCGCCAAATGCTGAAAACAGATTGACGAAAAAATCACAGGCAATGATTGACAAAGCCACCACGCTACCGCGTGAAAAAATTGGCAGCGTTATTGGCAACTTGGACTACGCAGAGATGCAGGAGATAGATCGATGCCTGGCTGTGTTTTTAGGTATCGCAAAATAACGCGTTCGCGCATCCCCGACTTTAGGCTGCTGCTCGCGTCAGTCTGTCCCGCACCCCATCCCACTCAGGGCTCGCGGGTGGATGCGTGACCCAAATTTCGGACACACCCGCTTGGTCTAACTCCCGCAACTGGGCAAATAGCTCGTGCGCCGCTCTAGCCGCATTGGCGGGTAATCGGTACAGGGCGCAGCCTTTGGCAGCTTGTATTTTCAGCGCTTCTTGCTCGCTCACCAGGCGCAGCTTGGCGCGTGGTGCGTAGTGCGACGCAAGCGTTCCAGGCGCCCTAGGGGTATTGTCTAGCATGGCTTCTTGCAAGAGCAAGGGCTCACCGCAGGCGGCAACAAGTTGCTGGTGACTCAGCATCCCGTGGCGCAGCAGCACGGGTTTGCCGCGTGTGCAGTCGATGATGGCGCTTTCAATTCCAACTTCGCAGCTGCCGCCATCTAACACCAGCAGCGCCGCACCAAACTCATCTCGCACATGGGCGGCGGATGTAGGGCTGATGCGTCCAAAGCGATTGGCGCTAGGCGCAGCCAGGCCTTGCACGCCTAGTTTTTGACATTCGCGCAGCAGCGACAGCGCCATCGGATGCGAGGGACAGCGCAGTCCAATTGAACTTTGCCCTCCTGCTGCCGCTTGTGCAACGCCCGACCTGCGCGGCAAGATGACGGTGAGGGGGCCGGGCCAAAACGCGGCAATCAACTTGTGGGCAAAGGCAGGAACCGCCGCCGCAAAATGCGCCACGCCGCTTGGGCTGGCGATGTGGACGATGAGCGGGTGGTCCGCGGGGCGGCCTTTAGCGGCAAAGATGCGGGCAGTCGCCGTGTCGTTGCAAGCGTTTGCACCCAGCCCATAGACGGTCTCGGTAGGAAAGGCGACCAGCTGTCCCTCCGCAAGGGCTTGCGCGGCGGCTTGCACATCCGCAAGGGCTTGCGCGGCGGCTAGTGCAAGAGCTGCTGAATCAATGTTGCCGTCTGCCATGCGTCCGCCAGCGTTGCCGCCGTGATGTTGATGTGTCCCATTTTTCGCCCGGCCCGCGCCTCCTCTTTGCCGTACAAATGCACGTGTACGCCCACGGTACTAGAGCCCAGCGCCACTATTTTTCCCCAAGGCGGCGGCTCGCCGCCCGCCCACGCCTGACCCAGTACATTGAGCATCACGGCACTTGAGTGCTGCCTAGGCTGCACCAGCGGCAAACCCGCCGCTACGCGCACCTGCGCTTCAAACTGGGACAGCGAGCTGGCATCCATCGTGACGTGCCCGCTGTTGTGCGGACGCGGCGCGATTTCGTTGACCACCCATGCGCCGCCGTCCAAAATAAAAAACTCTACGCACAAAACGCCTACGTAATTTAGGTCACGCGCAATGGTTTGCGCTGCTGCAACAAGGCGCTGATCGTCAAGCGCAGGCAGCGCATCCACCGCAGTGCTCGCCAAAATACCATCCACATGAACGTTGTGCTGTACGGGCCAATGGATGAGGCGTTCCGCACCCGCCGCGTCCACCTGCCGAGCCAGCAGCACAGAGCACTCACGGGCCAGCGCCAAGCGTTGCTCCAGCACGCAACTGGTGCGCAAGAGCTTGTCCCACGCGGCGTGCAGTTCGGCGTTGTTGTGCACGGTGATTTGCCCTTTGCCGTCGTAACCCATGCGCGCCGTTTTTAAGATGGCCGGGTAAAAGTCGGGCTGGACGCAGTCCAACTGCTGGGGCGACTCAATTACGAAGTAAGGCGCAACAGGCACACCGCAAAATTGGAAATGCTGCTTTTCTAAGATGCGGTTTTGTGCAATTTGCACGGCGCCAGCTTGCGGCGTTACCGCCAGTTTGCGCTCGGGTTTTGCAAGCTCGGCAAGCACGCTTGCGGGTACGTTTTCAAACTCGGTGGTCACGGCAAAGCAGCGCTGGGTCAACGCGGCAAGCGCGTTGGCGTCCGCATAATCGGCGACGACAACGTGCTGACTGACTTGCGCGGCAGGGCTAAGCGCACCGTCCACTTTCGCTTCGGGGGCCAGCACGAGCGTGTCAAACCCGAGGCGCTGCGCGGCCTGCACAAACATACGTCCTAGTTGTCCGCCACCCAAAACGCCCAAGGTTTTTTCACGACTCACACTTAGACTCCGCCGCCAATTTGGTTTGTTTGGCTCTAAACGCCAGCAGCTTTTTTGCCAGCGCCTTGTCTGCACGAGCCAGCATCGCCACGGCAAACAGCGCCGCGTTTGCCGCACCCGCCTCGCCAATGGCAAAGGTGGCAACAGGCACACCACGCGGCATTTGTACGATGCTGTACAGCGAGTCTTGCCCACCCAAATGTTTAGAAGGCACGGGCACGCCCAGCACGGGAACAATGGTTTTGGCGGCAAGCATTCCTGGCAAATGCGCCGCGCCGCCTGCGCCTGCAATGATGGCTTGCAAGCCGCGCTTGGCTGCCTCCTCGGCGTAGACAAACATGGCGTCGGGCATTCGGTGCGCCGAGACGACCCGCGCCTCAAACGCAACGCCAAACTCGGTGAGGATGTTGGCAGCGTGCATCATGGTTGCCCAATCGCTTTGCGAGCCCATGACGATGCCTATTTGGATTGGCGTGCTGCTGTTAGATTTGCTCATGTCGTCAGCACGGCGAGTGCCTCTTGGTATTTGGCGGCGGTAGCGGCAATCACATCGGCAGGCAGCGGGGGTGGGGGCGCAGCTTTATTCCAAAGCCCTTGCTCCACTTGGCGCTCCAGCCAGTCGCGCAAAAATTGCTTGTCAAAACTAGGCGGATTTTTGCCCGTCGCAAACGCCGCCGCGTAGTCGCATGCAGGCCAAAAGCGCGAGCTGTCGGGCGTGAGCACTTCGTCCATCAGGGTCAGCGTGCCCTGATCATCCAGTCCAAACTCAAACTTGGTGTCGGCAATGATGATGCCCTTGGCAAGCGCCATGCGGCTGGCCGTTTCAAACAATCGAATGCTGATGTCCCGCATTTGCACGGCAAGCGGCTCGCCAATAGTGGCCGTCACTTGCGCGAAGCTGATGTTTTCGTCGTGCTCGCCCGCCTCAGCTTTGGCGGCGGGCGTGAAAATGGGCGCGGGCAGTTTTTCTGCGCTACGCAGCCCCGCTGGCAGGGGGACGCCGCACACCGTTTGGCTGACTTGGTACTCCGCCTGTCCGCCGCCTGCCAAATAGCCACGCACCACGGCTTCAACAGGCAAGGGCCTCAGGCGTTTAACCAGCATGGAGCGATCAGCCACAAACTCGCGCTCGGACTCAGCCACAACCGATAACGGGTCTTCGCCCGTTAAGTGATTCGGGCAAATACCCTTGAGCTGCTCAAACCAAAAAAGCGCCATTTGCGTCAGCAACTTGCCCTTGCTAGGAATGGGCTCTCCCATGATGACGTCAAACGCACTGATGCGATCAGACGCCACCATTAGCAAGCGATTCGCACCCACCGCGTAGTTGTCGCGGACTTTGCCGCGTGAGTGAAGGGGAAGAGAGGTGAGCATTGAAGGGAGGCGTAGGATTAGTTGGGCACTGCAAATGTAGTCGGCAAGCCTTGGGTGAAATTGCGCTTCGTTTTATGGGTTTCGCGCAGTGCTTGAACCCAGCAGCTAGCCTCGAGTGGCGGCATCCGAGGTATGACCTCTTTGACGAGCTCGATTTCCTCCTTGTAGGGTGACGAGGCGCGGTGCATCATGTCGTTAAAAATGGTCTTGTAGAGTTTCACCGCTTCAGCGTTATGGCTTTGTGGCAACTTTGTAGCCAAGGTGTACAGGATGGATGAATCGCAGTAGTGGCTGTCCCCCAGCGCAACCGCTAAAGCAGCCAGAGGCTCTTGCTCGAACAATAACCACGATGCACGGGTACTGACGTTGCGTGTTTTTCCTGTGGTTGTGCGGTAGTTGCCATAGCCATTTTCTTTAGTCAACTCGTATTGCTCAAGCCATGTATAAAGTTCCAGTCGGTATGCCGCCCTGTCGCGCCCTGCACGTACGGCCGCATTTAATGCGGCGACGTAAAAATGGACACGGGAGGGCTGTGCTTCTAATCGATTGCGGTGGATGACAAGCGCCTCGTCGTCCCAGCCATCACGGGCATAGCAGCGCAGCAAATCATCTTCGATATGCGAATCTCTGCCATACAGTTTTTGTGCCTTCAGTGCATAGTCCAAAGCCTCACGGTGCTTGCCGTGCGCTTCGCATATCTCAATGGCTTCATGGTAATCCCAAGAGGATTTGGCGACTTTGAGCATTGCTTCAATCATGGCGGGTATGTCACCTTGCTGTTTCAGATAGGCCAAATACCTTTTGCGAACGCTATAAAAAACACGGTCAAACGATTCGGATCGATACGGCAAACGGCGGTCTCGGGATGCAACGGATGGATTTTGATTTGGCATTGACTGCGCAAGGTAATTGTCCCAATCCCGCATCACTTTTTTCCCATACTGCTGCACGACCGCATCGCCCGCCGCCTCCAGCACAAGAGTCTCATCCCAGTTGCCAAATGGATCCGCATCCATGAGCGCAAACCAAGTCTCCACCCAAGCGGCATCAGGCGGGGCAGCGCGAATGGCCTCGAGATGAATCTCTTGAATTTGCTCTAGCATCCAACCAATTTCGCCGTTTGAGTCATCTGCGTGTTCGCCCACTTTGTACAGCTTTTTAAGCGCCGATTCGCATAGTTGCCGCGCTTGTACCGCATCCACACTTAACGCTTGTTTAAGCAGCGGAAGCGCTTTTTCTGCGCGGCGTACGTAAATGCGGCAGTCGTTGTAATCCAAAAAACCTTGTCTGTTACGCAGCACCTCGGTGACTGCCTTGCCCAGCGCCGCAGGATCGCTCTGGGCTTTTTGCTGCGCGGCCCACAGCTTCAAATCCGACATCCAAGCTCGGTCTTCTTGCGCCTGCTGCCAAATCCAGCTCGATAAAACGGCAGCGCTTTGCTGCTCTACAAACACACGAAGTTCGTCTTTGTTTTTAGCGGCGGTGAGCGCACGCTTGGCAACTGCATCTGCCTTCTTTTGCGCCTCGGGATCAGTCAGCCGCGCCCCACTCCCTCCCGACGGTCCGCCCGGCAACTCGCGCACCGTCAATGCCAACAACCATGCAGCTTGCGAGGCAGCGTCAAAACTCATAAGTCCATGCCTTTTGTTTGCCGATCGGGATTTGTGTCAACGCACCACTTGCGCCAGCGCACCACTGGCGTATTTGCCCGCAATCACAGACAACGACTCGGCTTTAATTTTTGCGCCTTGACCCTCGCAGCCAAACTCGACGTAGCGCTGTTTGCAAATACTTTGCGCAGCGGCGCGGGCGGGTTTGAGCCACTCACGCGCATCAAACTTGTCTGGGTTTTGGTGCAAGAACTCGCGCACAGCAGCGGTCATGGCAAGTCGAATATCGGTGTCGATATTGATTTTGCGCACACCAAACCGAATGGCTTTTTGAATTTCTTCTACGGGCACGCCGTAGGTCTCCTTCATGTTGCCGCCGTATTGCCGAATTTTGGCCAGCAAGTCTTGTGGCACGCTAGACGAGCCGTGCATCACCAAGTGCGTGTTGGGGATGCGCTTGTTAATTGCCATGATGCGGTCGATAGCGAGGATGTCGCCCGTGGGCTTGCGCGTAAATTTGTACGCGCCGTGGCTTGTACCAATGGCGATGGCGAGCGCGTCTAGCTGCGTGCGCTGCACAAAGTCGGCGGCCTGCTCGGGGTCGGTAAGCAATTGTTCTCGCGTCATGACGGCGTCTGTGCCGTGACCGTCTTCTTTGTCGCCCTTCATGGTCTCTAAGCTGCCAAGGCAACCCAGCTCGCCCTCCACCGTCACGCCTAAGCGGTGCGCCATATCGACGACTTGGCGTGTCACGGCAACGTTGTAGTCATAACTGGCAATGGTTTTGCCATCAGCCTCTAGCGAGCCGTCCATCATCACCGAGCTAAAACCCAAATCAATGGCGCCTTGGCAAACGCCGGGGTTTTGCCCGTGGTCTTGGTGCATCACCAGCGGAATGTGCGGGTAGGCCTCGACCGCCGCCGAAATTAAATGCTTGATAAACGCTTCGCCCGCGTATTTGCGTGCGCCCGCGCTGGCTTGCAAGATGACGGGCGCGCCGACCTCGTCCGCCGCAGCCATCGCCGCCTGCACTTGCTCTAAATTATTGACGTTAAAAGCGGGAATGCCATATTGATGCTCGGCCGCGTGGTCAAGCAATTGGCGCATAGAGACAAGAGCCATATAAACTTTCTAAAAATAGTGTTTAACAAAAAAACCTGCTGAATTTTACCCAGCGCTACGCCAACAGGCGTACACACTTCGATTAGACTGAATGGCATGAATACACCCTCGCCCACATGGACGGTATTTGAGCGCGGCTGGCTCTCCTCTAACAACGTTTTGTTTATTGGCTCGGACAGCACGGCGCTGGTTGATACGGGCTACTGCAGCCACGCCCCGCAAACACTGGCGCTGGTACGCGCCCAGCTGGACGAGCGAGCGCTTGACCACATCATCAACACCCACTTGCACAGCGACCACTGCGGCGGCAACGCCGCTTTGCAATCAAACTACGGCGCAGCGCTAACAACCCACATCCCTTGCGGCTTGGCAACGGCCGTTGCAAGCTGGGACGAGGCGCAGCTTAGCTACCAGGCAACGGGGCAAAACTGTCCGCGCTTTCGTTTTGATCGCACCATGCAGCATGGCAGCGCCCTCCGTCTGGGCGATGTGGACTGGGAGCTCCACGCCGCCCCAGGTCACGACCCGCACAGCATCATTTTGTTTGAGCCGCAATCGCGCACCTTAATTTCTGCCGACGCGCTGTGGGAAAACGGATTTGGCGTGATCTTTCCAGAACTAGAAGGCAGGGGCAACCATGGAGTCAATGCGTTTGACGACGTGGCGCAAACTCTGGACGCCATTGAGCGCCTCGCGCCGCAAACCGTCATCCCTGGGCACGGCGCTGTGTTTGGCGGTGCGCGTGTGAGCGCAGCGCTCACAACAGCGCGGCGCAGACTCAACGGCTTTGTGCAAAGCCCACTCAAACACACGCACTACGCGGTCAAAGTGCTGCTCAAATACAAATTACTGGAGTTTGGGCGCATCGAAGAATCTGCCTTTATGCGCTGGGCAAACGCCACGCCTTATTTTGAAACCGTGCACCAACAATGGTTTGCGGACACGCCCATAGATGCGTGGCTTGCAGCTTATCTGGGTGAGCTTATTAGCAGCGGCGCAGCAAAGCGCGAAGGCGCATGGATTTGCAATGTCTAAATTTGCAATAGCAAATAACGCCCAAATAAAAAAGCCGCCCCAAGATTGCTCTTGAGCCGGCTTTTAAAAATGAATTTCGGCTACTTGATCAGAGGGCGGCGAACAGCGTCATATGACACAAAGCAAAGCATAGCAATCACCGAAATAAAGCTAACGATAAGTGCGACATCAGGGAAAGTCATAAATCCTCCAATAAATCAATTTGTTTTTGTGCGCCTAAATGAATAGCCGTAGCCCACACACTTGCAAAAACACAAGCCACCATGGTAATAACCAACTGCCAAGTTTCCGCCGTCTTTAAATTGCTCACCAGCCAAGCCAAGAGTGAAAATAATGCCGCAACAAGCACGCCAAACAGCACCTTGTACCAACCAATTTTCTCTTTAATACGATCAACTTTAGACATTCGTTTCAGTATAGCAAAATGCAACAGCGCAAGTAAATAAAAAGCCGCCCCAAGATTGCTCTTGGAACGGCTTTTAAGTTTTAACTAACTAACTCAGCAGTTAACTAACTCAACAACTGGCTTGCGCCAGCCTTGAATTAGAAAGTGTGAGAAACGCCCAAGTCGAGAGAGGTGCTCTTGGTGTTGTCAGTGTTCGGTGTTGCGCCCGTGTTGTTCTTACGAGACTGGTTAGCCATGTCTGTGTAAACGTATGTGCGGTTGCTCAGGTCGTATTTCACGCCCAAACCAAGCTTGCTGTCGACTTCTTGGTTAGCAGAACCGTTGCCGTTCCAAACGCTGTAACCAGCGCGCAAAGAGGTTTTACCCATAGGCACAGTTGCACCGAAAGTCACGTTTTTGATAGCGCCGTTAGCAGCAACGCCATTGCTCGCACCTTTCGCACCCGAGTTCACGGCGGCCGCGGCTGCAGCGAAAGTCACGCCTGCACGGTCATCAGCACTGCCACCACGGATGGTTGCGTAGCTGGCAAACAGTTTGACAGCGGTCAAGTCGTAGTTGCCATAAAACTGGGTAATGCTGTCACCTACGCGGTTGCGCTCGTAACCAACACCAGCATTTAGCATGGTGCCAACGGCGTACAAAGCGTTCAAGGACGTGGAAACCCTAGCCGTTGTAATGGCGGTCACAGCATTTGCGCCTTGCGCAGTAGCGGTGTCAGCCGTAGCTGCTGAGCCAGCAGCAGCCAATTTCTTAGGCGAGTAGGTAGCGCTCAAGGTCAAGCCGCTGAGGGAAGGCGACACGTACCAAAGGGCTTGGTCAATACGGCCTTCGCCACCAGCAGCGTAGTCTGTTGCAAAACCAGCAGCGTAGACGCTACCAGCAACAGTGGTCACGCCCCATGGATCAGAGTTGGAGCCGTTAGGAGCTTGCAAGGCGGTAAGGCCACGGCCCAACCATGTAGTGCCGAAACCACCATTCAAGCCAAGGCGGGTCTCACCTTGGAACAGGGGGCGTGCGCCGTTGCCGTCAGCCGTGCCAGTTGTGGGATCAAAACGCATTTGTGCGTTGGCAAGGGCTTTCAAGCCGCCGCCCAGGTCTTCTGTCACGCTGAAAATAATGCGGTTGTTATTGCCAGAGCCAATGCTGGTAGTAGATGCACCAGGCGCAACTTTGTTAACGTTTTTGACGCCAACGTCAACAAGACCGCCAATAGTGACTGTAGATTGTGCGAATGCGCCTGTAGCGACCAGTGCCGCAACTGCAACTAGGGTTTTTTTCATGTGAAATTACTCCAAAATTTAAAAAAGAAACGCCAAATCAGAATTGGTTTGGCATCAAACGGACTTCCCCGAAAAGGAAGCTGGGTCGATTAGACATGAGGTGATTGTTTTTGCAAAGGGATTCGCCCCAATTGCGCCAAATTAACCGTTTTTTGTGGCAGGGACACAACAAGGGGCTGTGGGCTGCGCGGGGGGGGGCGTGGGGCGCTAGCTGCCCGAGGCGCGCATGGCAACTTTGCTAAGGAGCCTCTGCAAAACTCCGTTCACCTTGAGCTTGTCGAAAGGTAGTTTTAATCAAATCAAGGACTTCGACAGGCTCAGTCCGAACGGAATAGGGTTATGCAGAATGTCCTTTGTTCTTGCAATGGTCGCCGCGCTGTTTTGGAGGTCGTTTAGCTAGCTTCGCGTCCACTCCCACAGCAGGCGGCCCACGGGTTCTAGCCCTTGTTTTTTGAGTGCAGAAAAAAGCCGCACTTCGCCGCCACCCGCATTTAGCTTGGCAATTGAAAGCGCTTTGGCGGCTTCGGTTTTATTTAGCTTGTCCGCCTTGGTAAGCACGATTAAAAACTTCAGCCCCGCCTCCACGCGCGGGCGCAGCATCTCTAGCAGCGCTTCGTCGTAGTCGGTCAGGCCGTGGCGCGGGTCGCACATCAGCACAATAGCTTTGAGGTTTTCGCGTGTGATTAAGTAGCTGGCCATGACTGCTTGCCAGCGCGCTTTATCGGCCTTGGACACCGCCGCGTAGCCGTAACCTGGCAAGTCGGCAAAGATGGCGTCGTTGATTTTTTGCTTGCCCAGCGCAAACAGGTTGATGCTTTGCGTTCGCCCTGGCGTTTTGGATGCATAGGCCAGCCGATGCTGCTGCGTGAGCGTATTGATGCAGCTTGACTTGCCCGCGTTGGAGCGTCCTACAAAAGCAACTTCGGGGAGGTCGTGTTTGGGCAAAAACTCCAGCTTAGGCGCGGTTGTGAGAAATTTGGCTGTGTGTAGCCAGCCCATAATTTGTGTGTCGGTCATATCAAGCATGGGGCATTGTAAAATGCGGCGTTGATAAAAACTCCGTCATTTATTTATTTCTACGTGCCATGAAGTTACTTGCCGCTCTCGTCGTTTCCGCATCCCTTATCTCTACCGCTGCTTTTGCAAGCGAAGAGCCCGCAAAACCTGTTGCCGCGCCTGCCGCTGCCAAGCCAGATTTAAACGCAGGCGCTACCAAATTTGCGGCCACTTGCGCTGCTTGCCACGGCGCAGACGGCAACTCGGCCAGTCCTGCCAATCCCAAGCTGGCGGGGCAAGGCGCGGAGTACCTTGTTCGGCAGCTGCATGACTTCAAATCGGGCAAACGCGCCAGCCCCGTTATGAGCGGTATGGTGGCGGGACTTACCGAGGGCGATATGGTCAATATCGGTCACTGGCTGGCAGCGCAAAAACCCAAAGCAGGCTTTGCTAAAGACAAGGCGCGGGTCGCTTTAGCCGAAAGAATTTATCGCGGCGGCATTGCCGAGCGCCAAGTGCCTGCCTGTGCGGGTTGCCACGGCCCTGGCGGCGCGGGCATCCCCAGTCAATTTCCCCGCATTGCGGGTCAGCATGCCGATTACGTGGCGGCGCAGTTGACGGGCTTTCGTGATGGCACGCGCAAAAACAGTCCATGGATGAGCCAAGTCAGCTCTAACCTCAACGACAAAGAGATTGCAGCGCTGGCTGATTACGTTGCAGGTTTGCGCTGATGTGACGACGGAACAATATGTCCGTCTCCACCCACGGGCTTAGGCTCAAAAGCAGGTCTCGCTTGTTTCGCAGCGCGGTTGAGTTGCTGTCGGCGATGCGCTTTGCCATCGCGCTGCTAACCATCATTTGCATTGCCAGCGTGATTGGCACGATCCTCAAGCAGCAAGAGCCTTACGCTAATTACGTCAATCAATTTGGGCCGTTTTGGGCGGCCGTTTTTGCCAAGCTGGGGCTTTTTGCAGTTTACAGCGCGTGGTGGTTTTTACTGATTTTGCTGTTTCTCGTTATCAGCACCAGTTTGTGCGTGGCACGCAATACGCCGCAAATTTTGCGCGACTTGCAAAACTTTAAAGAGCATTTACGCGCCAGCAGTTTTCAGTCTTTTTCTCACAACGCGGCGTGGACAGCAGGCGCTGCACCTGCAGGCGCCACGGCACACATTCAACAATCTTTTGCAGGCATGGGATGGCGCACAAAAACACAAGCGCGAGCGGACGGCACGCTCATCGCCGCCAAGGCAGGGGGGGGGCACAAAATTGGCTATGTCCTCGCGCACAGCGCTATCGTGCTGGTGTGCGTGGGCGGGTTGTTAGACGGCGACTTGCTCACTCGCGCACAGATGTGGCTGGGCGACAAGGTTGTATTTAGCGGTGGCGGCATGATTGCCGATGTGCCCGCGGCGTCGCGTCTGCCTGCCAGCAACTCTGCCTTTCGCGCCAACCTTTTGGTGACAGAGGGGCAAACTGCGGGCACGGCAATCATCCAACAACCCACAGGCGTGCTTTTGCAAGAGTTGCCGTTTTCGATTGAGCTTAAAAAGTTCATCGTCGAGTTTTACTCCACGGGAATGCCCAAACTATTTGCCAGCGATATCGTCATTCACGACAAGGCGACGGGCGAAAAAACGACCGCCCGCGTAGAAGTCAATCACCCCGTGACGTACAAGGGCGTCAACATCTTTCAGTCTAGTTTTGACGATGGCGGCTCGCGTGTCGCACTGCAATCCGTGCCGCTGGTGGCGGGCGGGAAGCCAATCGCAGTTGAAGGGACGATTGGCTCGAGCACGCTGCTTGCCAACGGCAGGGACAAACTGACGCTGGAGTACACCGCGCTGCGGCCTTTTAATGTGGAAACTTTTAGCAAAAAAGATCTCCGCAATGTAGGCCCCTCCATTACCTACAAGCTGCGCGACGAGGCGGGGCAGGCGCGGGAGTTTCAAAACTATATGCAGCCTATCAAGTTTCCAGCTAGCGATGTCCCCGTATTTTTGCTGGGTGAGCGCAGCGACCCCGCGTCGCCCTTTCGCTATTGGCGCATTCCTGCGGACGACAAGGGGAGCATTGGTCGCTTTGTGCGTTTGTTGCAAGCGGTGCAAAACCCAGCCGCTGTCGATGCGGCAATCGCCCGCTATCTCGCCAAAGCCGTGGATCCCAAACGCCCCGATATGCGCGCCGCACTGCAGGTTTCTGCCCAGCGCGTCTTGGGGCTGTTTACCAGCGATGGTTTGCAAGGCGTTGCGGACTTTTTGGAAAAGAATGTTCCCGAGGGCGAACGCGTCAAGACCAGCGAGGTGCTGGTTCGCATTTTGAATGGCGTGCTTGCCGAGCTAACGACGTCATCTGCTGGCGCGCCCGCCTCACCCAGCAGCCCAGAGTGGGAAAGTCTTGCTGCACTGGCGCTTTCGGACGCGAGGGCATATCCCGCGCCCATGATTTTTGAGCTGAAAGATTTTTCGCAAGTGCAAGCCAGCGTGTTTCAGGTCACGAAAGCGCCTGGACAAAAAATTGTTTACACGGGCGCGATACTGCTCATCATGGGCGTATTTTTTATGCTTTTTGTGCGCGAGCGCCGCGTATGGGTGTGGGTCAAATCCAGTGCTGACCCCGAATCGGTTGACGGCTCGCACGTCAGCATGGCGTATGCCAGCAATCGCAAGACTATGCAAGGCGACCAAGAGTTTGAGCGCATACGCGCTCAGTTTGCACAAGCCTAGCGCCTGCGCATGAAAATTTTGTCATTGATTCCGCCAATGACGCAGCTCAATACGCCGTATCCGTCCACGGCGTACCTTACGGGGTTTTTGCGTTCACAAGGTTTTTCGGCTGCGCAAGAGGATTTGGCGCTGGCACTCATTTTGAAGTTGCTCTCCAAAGATGGTCTTGCCCAGATTCACGCATCGGCACTTGCCGCTGTTGCTGGCAAACCAAACGATCAATGGCCCGCCAGCTTGCACAGCTTTCTCGATCAATACGCCCGCTACGTCAATAGCATTGATGCGGTGATTCGGTTTTTGCAAGGCGATGACTCTACGCTCGCGCATCGCATTGGTGCTCGCGGTTTTTTGCCCGAAGGGCCGCGTTTTGAGCCGCTGGACGATTTGGTGGATGAGGACGGCGGCGATTCGCTAGCCTGGGCGTTTGGCGCGCTTGGCGCACAAGACCGCGCACGGCACATCGCGACGCTCTACTTAAACGATTTGGCCGACGTGATCGCGCTTGCTGTCGATTCGCGCTTTGCGTTTGTGCGCTACGCCGAAAAGCTTGCCGCATCGGAGCCGACGTTTGACCCGCTTGCGGCAGCGTTGGCCGCGCCGCCTAACTTGATTGACCGCATCCTGTCCAAGCTCACACTGGCGGCGATTGAGCAGCATCAGCCCGCGCTGGTGCTTGTGTCTACACCTTTCCCTGGCAGCGTGTACGCGGCATTTCGCATTGCTCAAACCATCAAGCGGCATCACCCGCACATTGTGTGCAAGCTCGGCGGCGGCTTTGTCAATACGGAGCTGCGCGAGCTCTCTGACCCGCGCGTGTTTGACTATTTTGACTACATCACACTCGATGCGGGCGAGCGGCCACTGCTGGCTCTGATCGAGCACTTGCAAGGCAAGCGATCAAAGCAGCGTTTGGTACGCACTTTTCACCGCGTTGCAGGCGTCGTGCAGTACACCCATTTTGCGCAGTCCGATATTGCATTTGAGGACGTGGGCACGCCTACGTGGGATGGTTTGCCGCTGCAAAAATATCTATCTTTGCTCGATATGCTCAATCCCATGCATCGCCTGTGGAGCGACGGGCGCTGGAATAAGCTCACCATCGCGCACGGCTGTTACTGGAAGAAGTGCAGTTTTTGCGATGTGAGTCTGGACTACATTTCGCGCTACGATGCCGCGTCGGCTCAAATACTTGTCAATCGCGTAGAGGAAATAGTGCGCGAAACGGGGCAGACAGGTTTTCATTTGGTTGATGAAGCTGCGCCGCCCAAATCGCTCAAAGCCTTTAGTCATGAGCTATTGCAGCGCGGATCTGCTATCTCGTGGTGGGGCAATGTGCGGTTTGAAAAAACTTTTACGCCCGAGCTTTGTCATTTGATGGCAGACAGCGGCTGCATCGCCATTTCGGGCGGGTTAGAGGTGGCATCCGACAGGTTGCTCAAGCTAATGAACAAGGGCGTATCGGTGGCCCAAGTGGCGCGTGTGACCAAGGCGTTTAGCCAAGCGGGCATCTTGGTTCACGCTTATTTAATGTATGGCTTTCCCACGCAAACCGTTCAAGATACGGTGGACAGCTTAGAGTATGTGCGGCAACTGTTTGCCGAGGGTTGCATTCAATCGGGATTTTTTCACCGCTTTACTTGCACCGCACATTCGCCCGTGGGGCTCAATCCTGCCGCCTACGGCATTACGCTCAAGGTTTTGCCAAGTATGGCAACTGGCAAGATGTTTGCAAAAAACGATGTGCAGTTTATCGACCCTACAGGTGTCGATCACGATGCGCTAGGGGTGGCACTCAATAAAGCGCTGTACAACTATATGCACGGCATCGGCTTAGAGTCCAATGTGCGTCAATGGTTTGATCAGCACGTACCAAAGACAACGGTAAAAAAGGATTTTATTGCCCAGGCGCTGCAGGATTTTGTTTAGAAAAAATCTGTAGGGAGTAAATGAATTGTCCTGTTTTTAGCAAATGAAATGTCCGCATAGAAAGTTGGGTACAGGAGGTACGCGATATGAAGCGGGCGATTTGGTTGCAGGAGACAAGGGCGATGAAGTTTGAACAAACTCAAAGCGAATGGGAG
>JAVKLS010000063.1:0-6974 GCA_031538565.1 Burkholderiaceae bacterium | reverse complement strand
CAGTGAACGATTGAGCTTTCGTGGCAGCCAAACTCCATTGCCAATTCGCGGGGCTTGTGCCCCGCCTTGACCAATTCGACCATTTGCAATCTAAATTGCTCTGGGTACGGCTTGTTCTTCTCTCGCATTTCGGACTCCTTCTGTCTTATCGACAAAGTGTCCGTGAAATCGGGGTAACTTCATGTCTCCTGCAACCAAATCGCCCGCTTCATATCGAGTACCTCCTGTACCCAACTTTCTATGCGGACATTTCATTTGCTAAAAACAGGACAATTCATTTACTCTCTACAGTGGCAGCTGCGGTGGTGCAAATGGTTTCAAACAACAACTAGAATATCGAACGATCGTGCTTTTTGTATCGCTCCACGTGTTTGTTTGTAATTTTGAATAAGGAACTTTTATGACTGCCCAGTATCAAGTGATCGGTGACGTTGCTGTTGTGACCCTTGCCAATCCGCCCATGAATGGACTGAGCTATGCCACGCGCATTGCGATTGCGGATGGTGTGAACAAAGCGAATGCGGATGCGGCTGTTAAAGCCATTGTCGTCACAGGTGCGGGCAAAGCGTTTTGCAGCGGTGCGGACATTACGGAGTTTGGCTCGGATAAGTCGATACAAGAGCCTAATTTGCTGTCGCTGATTTCGTTGCTCGAAAACTCACCCAAACCTACGATTGCGGCGGTTCATAGCATTTGCATGGGCGGTGGTTTGGAGTTGGCTCTGGGCTGCCACTACCGTATCGCTGCGCCTGGCACGCAAGTGGCGCTGCCCGAGGTTAAGCTGGGGTTGATTCCAGGCGCGGGCGGCACGCAGCGTTTGCCGCGTGTGCTAGGCGTGGAGACGGCGCTAAACATGATTGTCAGCGGCGAATCCGTTAAAAGCGATGTGCTGATGACGATCCCTAATCAAAAGTTATTTGACACCTTGGCCGCATCGCCCGAGGCCTTGCCCGATCAAGCTCTGGCGTTTGCCCGCGAGGTGGCCGCCAAGCACGCGGACGGCACGCCACTGCCCCGCGTCCGCGACTTGCCGCTGAAGTACGCCAACGCGCAGGCGTATTTTCAGTTTGCGCGCAACATGGCTCGCGGGATGGCAAAAAATTATCCTGCCCCTGTGAAGTGCGTTGATGCAGTAGAAAACGCAACCAAACTCAAGTTCGACGATGGCATGGCCGCCGAGCGCGAAATTTTTATCAACTTGATGTGGACGCCCGAGTGCCGCGCACTGCGTCACTTGTTTGTGGCAGAGCGTGCGACTAGCAAAATTCTTGATGTGCCAAGCGACACGCCGCAGCGAGCCATTAAGCACGTGGCGGTCATTGGTGCGGGCACGATGGGCGGGGGCATCACTATGAACTTTTTAAACGCAGGTATTCCCGTCAAGATGTTAGAGATGAAGCAAGAAGCGTTAGACAAAGGTCTTGCGACGATTCGCAAAAACTATGACGCGCAAGTGACCAAGGGCAAGCTCACACAAGCCAAGCTTGACGAGCGTATGTCACTGCTAAGCACCACGCTGTCTTACGACGACTTAAAAGATGTCGATCTTGTGATTGAGGCGGTGTTTGAAGAAATTGGTGTCAAAGAGAAGGTGTTTAAACAGTTAGATGCGGTCATGAAGCCAGGCGCGATTTTGGCCTCCAACACATCCACGCTAGACGTCAACGCCATTGCTAGCTTTACCAAGCGTCCCGCAGACGTGATAGGGATGCACTTTTTTAGTCCAGCCAACGTGATGCGACTTTTGGAGGTGGTGCGCGGATCTAAAACCAGCAAAGACGTACTGGCAACGGTGATGGCGCTGGCAAAGAAAATTAAAAAAATCGCGGTGGTTTCAGGCGTGTGCGATGGCTTTATTGGCAACCGCATGATTGAGCAATACAGCCGCCAGGCAGGTTTCCTAATTGAAGAGGGTTGCACGCCCGCGCAAGTGGACAAGGCCTGCGAAAAGTTTGGTTTTGCGATGGGACCATTTCGCATGGGTGACTTGGCTGGAAACGATATTGGCTGGGCCATTCGCAAGCGCCGCTATACCGAAAAACCCAATTTGCGTTACAGCAAGACCGCCGATTTGCTGTGCGAGCTAGGACGCTTTGGTCAAAAAACGGGAGCAGGATGGTATGACTACGCCGCAGGCAAGCGCGATGCGATTCCCTCTAAATTGGTGGAGGACATGATTGCCAAGCACCGCGAAACACTTGGCATTGCGCCGCGCAAAATTGGCGACGACGAAATCGTGCAGCGCCTTGTCTATGCACTCGTCAACGAAGCTGCGTACATTTTGGAGGAGGGAATTGCAAGCCGTGCCAGTGATATTGATATGGTGTACATCACGGGCTACGGTTTCCCCATTTATCGCGGTGGACCCATGCATTACGCCGATCAAAAAGGACTGTTTAACGTGGTGGAGACGATGGCACGATTTGCTAAAAATCCGCTTGACGATGCCGCCTTTTGGAAACCCGCGCCGCTGCTTGCCAAATTGGCTGCTGCTGGCAAAACATTTAACTAATTTAGCTAGAAGGAAAAATCATGACATCTGCAGTAATTGTTTCTACCGCACGCACGCCTTTGGCAAAAAGCTGGAAGGGCGCTTTCAACATGACGCATGGCGCCACGCTGGGTGGTCATGCCGTGGAGCACGCCGTCAAGCGTGCGGGCATTGATGCCAACGACGTTGAAGACGTGCTCATGGGCTGCGCGAATCCCGAAGGCGCTACAGGTGCCAACATTGCACGCCAAATCGTGCTACGGGCAGGACTTCCTATCACCGTATCGGGTGCGACGGTGAATCGTTTTTGCTCCTCGGGCTTGCAAACCATTGCGATGGTGTCACAGCGCATCATTGCGGGCGAGGGCGATGTATTTGTGGCTGGCGGCGTGGAGAGCATCTCATGCGTGCAGCAAGAAATGAATCAGCATATGTTGGCAGACGCGTGGTTGGCTAAAAACAAACCCACCATTTATTGGAATATGCTGCAAACAGCGGAGCAAGTAGCCAAGCGTTACAGCATTACCCGTGATGCCATGGACGAGTACGGCGCTCGCAGCCAGCAACGCGCCAGCGCGGCATTGGCGGCTGGTTTGTTTAACGACGAAATTGCACCCATCACGGTGACCATGGGTGTGGCAGACAAAGTCATGGGACTGCGCACAAAAGAAGTGACGGTGAGCGCAGACGAAGGCATCCGCGAGGGTACAACCAAGGAAGGTATCAGCGGGATTCGCTCCGCAATTGCAGGTGGTTTGATTTCTGCTGGTAATGCCAGCCAGTTCTCAGACGGGGGTGGCGCTTGCGTTGTGACCAGCGAAAAATACGCCGAGCAAAAAGGTTTGAAACCATTAGGGCGCTTTTTAGGATTTGCCGTGGCAGGTTTAGAGCCTGACGAAATGGGCATTGGCCCCGTGTATGCGATTCCGAAAGTGCTTAAAAAACTCGGACTCAAAATAGACGATATTGATTTATGGGAGCTGAATGAGGCCTTTGCCGTGCAAGTGATTTATTGCCGCGACAAGCTGGGCATTCCAGACGATCGCCTCAACGTCAACGGCGGCGCGATCGCGGTAGGACATCCCTACGGCGTGAGCGGACAGCGCCTGACGGGCCACGCGCTAATTGAAGGCAAACGCCGAGGAGCCAAGCGCGTATGCGTGACCATGTGCATTGGCGGCGGCATGGGCGCAGCAGGAGTTTTTGAGGTGCTGTAAGAGGCTTGCAAAAGAGCTTATCGCTATGTCGCTGCGTACCACGCTTGACTTCCTCCTCTACGACTGGTTAAAACTTGATTCAAACGGCGCCGACTCCTTGATTCGGCGTTCGCGCTTTTCAGATCACTCCCGCGAGACATTTGATGCGGTGCTGGATACTTGCGAGCGCATAGCGCGCGAGAAGTACGCGCCGTTTAATCGCTTGGTCGATACAGAGGAGCCGCGAACCGAAATGGGTACGGACGGCGCGCTTAGGGTGGTTCTTCCAAAAGCCACGCATGATGCGCGTGCTGCGTATGCTGAATCAGGAATGCTGTCTGCCGCGCAAGACTACGAGCAGGGCGGAATGCAGCTGCCTTATACGGTTGAGGCCGCAGCCAATACGTTTTTTGGCTGTGCCAGCATTAGCATTGGTTCGAACTTGCTATCGGTAGGCAACGCCAATTGCATCCGTACGCATGGCACGCCAATGCAAGCAAAAGTGTTTGCTGCCAACGAATTTAATGGACGCTGGGCAGGTACGATGTGCTTGTCGGAGCCGCAAGCAGGCTCGTCGCTGTCAGATATTGCAACTCGGGCTGTTTTGGAAGATGCAACTGATGCACTTGGTCCGCGTTATCGCCTCACGGGTAACAAAATGTGGATTAGCTCGGGCGAGCACGAAATGACGGAGAACATCGTTCATTTGGTGCTGGCGAAGATTCCCGATGCGAGCGGAGGATTGATTGCTGGCACACGAGGCATTTCGCTGTTTATCGTGCCAAAAAAGATGGTGAATGCGGACACTTCAACAGGCTCAGTGCGAGCGGTTGTTGGCGAGCGCAACGACGTGGTGCTGGCGGGTCTCAATCACAAACTGGGTTGGCGCGGCACGCCAAATACGCTGCTCAATTTTGGTGAAGGCGCATTTAAACCAGGTGGTAGTGCGGGTGCTGTGGGCTACTTGGTTGGCAAGCCAGGCGAAGGTCTGCGCTGTATGTTCCACATGATGAACGAAGCCCGCATTGGCATTGGCATGGCGGCAACCATGCTGGGCTTGGCGGGCTATTACGCGTCGCTGGCTTACGCCAAGAGCCGTCCGCAAGGTCGTCCGATGACTGGATCTGGCAAGGATGCTGCCGCGCCGCAAGTGCGATTGATCGAGCACGCGGACATCAAGCGGATGCTGCTGGCACAAAAATCGTATGGCGAGGGCGCGTTGGCTTTGGCGCTCTATTGTGCAAGGCTTGTTGATGAACTGCACACGGCTAAAGCGGATGCGGCAAATGAAGCGCGTTTGCTGTTGGAGGTATTGACTCCGATTGTGAAGAGTTGGCCGTCCGAGTGGTGTCTGGAGGCCAATAGCTTGGCCATTCAAATCCACGGCGGCTATGGTTATACGCGCGACTTTCCAGTGGAGCAATACTGGCGTGATAACCGCCTCAACATGATTCACGAAGGCACGCATGGTATTCAAGCGCTGGATTTGCTTGGACGCAAGGTGCTGATGGAGGGTGGCAAGGCTTACGGTGTGCTAGTGGCACGTTTCAAAATCACGATAGACAAGGCTTTGCAAACGCCCGCTCTCGAGGCCAATGCGCAATTGCTTCGTGCGTATGCTGGTAAGGTTGATGCGGCAAAAAATGCCGCATGGGCAACGGGCGAGCCAAGCCAGGCGCTGGCCAATGCTGTGCCATTTATGCAGGCCATGGGGCACGCTGTTTTAGCCTGGATGTGGCTAGATGTGGGCCTGACTTGCATCGGCAAATTGGATGGCGCATCCGCTGATCGCCCGTCGTCGCAAGCGGCGACGACAGGTCGCCTAGGTGCAATGCAATTCTTTTTTAATTACGAGCTGCCTAAAATTGATGCTTGGCTAAACGTGGTGAGCAATCGCGATTCGACGTGCGCCGATTTGCCCGAAAACGCCTTTTAAATATCGACGACAAGAATTTTTATTGGAGAAATAAGATGACCACCAGAACAATCCAACAACTCTTTGACCTCACTGGAAAAACCGCGCTGGTGACGGGCGGCTCGCGCGGATTGGGCTTACAAATGGCACAAAGCCTTGGCGAGGCAGGTGCAAGCATTGTGCTGTCGTCACGCAAAGCGGCAGATTTAGAAGAGTCGGTGGCTGTACTAAAAGCGCAAGGCATTAAAGCCAGCTTTATTGCGGCTGATTGCGCGGCGGAGGCAGACATCACCAAACTGGCTGACGAAGCAATTGCGCGTCTCGGGCATATCGACATCCTCGTCAACAACGCAGGTGCCGCATGGGGAGCGCCCGCAGAAGATCATCCAATTGAAGCGTGGGATAAGGTGATGAACCTCAATATCCGTGGTTATTTTTTACTCAGCCAACAAGTCGCCAAAAAAAGCATGATTGCGCGTAAGTCGGGCGCCATCATCAACCTTGCGTCAATTGCAGGACTCGGCGGCAACCCCAGCGGAATGCAAACCATTGCCTACAACACCAGCAAGGGGGCTGTAATTAACTTTACGCGCGCGCTTGCCGCCGAGTGGGGCAAGTACAACATCCGCGTGAACGCCGTCTGTCCAGGTTTCTTCCCTAGCAAGATGACGCAGGGCACACTCAAAGCTTTTGGTGAGGATCGCCTCAAAGAAGGCGCTCCGCTTGGGCGACTGGGTGACGATGAAGACTTAAAAGGTCTGACCTTGCTCTACGCCTCGGCGGCGGGCAAGCACATCACGGGACAATGGCTGGCAGTCGATGGCGGCGTGTCAATTGTGACGGGCGGTTAAAGAGACGCATGGCATGAGCATTGGCGTAGAAATTCCCTTCGTCCATTTGCTTGGCTTTGAACTGGCGCATTGTGAGGGTGGCGAGTCCACCGTGTTTTACACACCCAAACCCGAGCACGCAAACTCATTGTCGGTGACGCATGGCGGCGCTGTCATGACGCTGCTTGATGTGGCGATGGCAATCGCAGCGCGCAGCGCGGAGTCGCAAATGGGTGTGGTCACGATTGAAATGAAGACCAGCTTCATGCGACCCTGTCCGCTGTCAAAACTCACCGCCAAAGGCAAACTCGTACACCGCACCGCAACGATGGCATTTACCGAGGCCACTATTTACGACGAAGCGGGCAAGCCCTGTGCCGCCGCAACGGGCACATTCAAATATGAAGTTACCCCGATTTCACGGACACTTTGTCGATAAGACAGAAGGAGTCCGAAATGCGAGAGAAGAACAAGCCGTACCCAGAGCAATTTAGATTGCAAATGGTCGAATTGGTCAAGGCGGGGCGCAAGCCGCGCGAATT
>JAVKLS010000062.1:0-64278 GCA_031538565.1 Burkholderiaceae bacterium | reverse complement strand
CGGGCGGAGGCGACACGCTGGCGGCGATTGCCAAGTACGGCATCGAGCAAGAGGTGGGTTACATCAGCACGGGCGGCGGTGCATTTTTAGAAGTGCTAGAGGGCAAAACCTTGCCCGCGTTTGAGGTGCTGACGCAGCGGGCGGCGTAAGCCTTTTCACTTGAATGTGGGTGCTAAACTAGTCGTCATGCTTACCCTTTCAATTTTTCTATTTGGCAAACAAGCACACGCTTGGGCGCGGGGGGCTTGGCTTTGGCCTTGGCCACATTTAGCCAATCTCTAATCCCCCCGCCTGCCACGGCGACTCTACAAACGCAAGAAGCCGTGGTGATTGATAGAAAATTTGAAGGAAAAGAATGACTGAACTCGAATTCAATGCCCTCGCGCAGCAAGGCTACAACCGCATCCCTTTAACTTTAGTGGCTTTTGCGGATTTAGAGACGCCGCTTTCGCTCTACCTCAAGCTTGCTGCTGCACCTAGTCCCAATAGTTTTTTGCTCGAGTCCGTTGTGGGAGGCGAGCGTTTTGGACGTTACAGCTTTATTGGACTGCCTGCGCACACATTGCTGCGTGCGTCTAACTTTGGTGCAAACGCAAAAACCGAAGTGGTGACGGGCGGTGAGGTGGTGGAAACGGACACGGGCAATCCGCTTGACTTTATTGCAGCGTATCAACAGCGGTTTAAGGTTGCCTTGTCAAAGGGGCTGCCGCGCTTTTGTGGTGGACTGGCGGGTTATTTTGGCTACGACGCGGTGCGCTACATCGAGCGAAAACTCTCGCACTCTTGCCCGCCAGACGAGCTAGGTACGCCTGACATTTTGCTGCTGCTGTGCGAAGAGTTGGCTGTGATTGATAACTTATCGGGCAAGCTGCATCTGATCGTGTACGCCGATCCCGCCAAACCCGATGCATTTGCTCACGCCACGGCACGGCTTGCGGCGCTTAAAGAGCGGCTGAGCCAATCGGTGGTGGTTCCGCCTGTTTTGCCCTCAAAGGCGCAACCTGCGGTACGTGATTTTGCGAAAGCGGACTACATCCGCGCCGTGACCGATGCCAAGGACATGATTGCCGCAGGCGAGTTCATGCAAGTGCAAGTTGGGCAGCGCATTAAGCGTGCGTTTACCCAGTCCCCGCTGTCGCTGTACCGAGCGCTGCGCTCGCTCAATCCCAGCCCCTATATGTATTTTTACGACTTCGGGAGTTTTCAAGTTGTGGGTGCATCGCCTGAAATTTTGGTGCGCGAAGAAAAAATTGTTGCAGGCGACCAAGCGCGCCACATGGTGACGATTCGCCCGCTGGCGGGCACGCGCCCACGCGGCGCAACTCCCGCACTTGATAAAGCTGCCGAAGCAGAGTTGATTGGTGACCCAAAAGAGCGCGCCGAGCACGTGATGCTGATTGATTTGGCGCGCAACGACATCGGACGCATTGCCAAAATCGGCAGCGTAAAAGTAACCGAAGCGTTTTGCGTGGAGCGTTACAGCCACGTCATGCACATTGTGAGCAACGTGGAGGGCGAGCTGCTGGACGGAATGTCAAACATGGATGTGCTCAAAGCCACCTTTCCTGCGGGCACGCTCACGGGTGCGCCCAAGGTGCACGCGATGGAAGTGATTGATCGATTAGAACCTGTCAAGCGCGGTATTTATGGCGGCGCGTGCGGCTACATCAGCTTTGCGGGCGATATGGACGTGGCGATTGCTATTCGCACAGGCATCGTCAAGAACGGCACGCTTTATGTGCAAGCGGCAGCGGGCGTGGTGGCCGACTCCGTCCCCGAGCTTGAATGGCAAGAAACGGAAGCCAAAGCACGCGCACTCTTGCGTGCCGCAGAACTGGTTGAGGAGGGGTTTTGAAATGACAGTCCAGCAGTCAAACGTTAAGCCTCGCGTGCTCATGCTAGATAACTACGACAGTTTTACCTACAACCTGGTGCAGTATTTTGGCGAGTTAGGTGCGGATGTTGTGACGTGCCGCAACGACGAAATCACGCTGCAAGAGATGGCAGCAATGGGTGCTGATCGCCTCGTCATCTCGCCAGGCCCTTGCTCGCCCGCCGAGGCGGGAATTAGCGTGGCAGCTATTGAGCACTTCATGGGAAAGCTGCCCATTTTGGGCGTGTGCCTCGGGCATCAAGCCATTGGCGCGGCGCTAGGGGGGCGCGTGATCCGCGCACAAGTGCAGATGCACGGCAAAGTCAGCACCATCACAACAACCGAGCAGGGCGTATTTGCAGGGCTGCCCAAGCAGTTCGTGGTCAATCGCTATCACTCGCTCGCAATTGATCGCGCAACCTGCCCCGCAGATTTGGAAGTCACCGCTTGGACGGAGGATGGTGAAATCATGGGTGTTCGCCACAAACATTTGCCCCATGCTGCTCGGATGGAGGGCGTGCAGTTTCACCCCGAAAGCATCTTGACCGAGCACGGGCATGCGATGCTGAAGAACTTTTTGGATTGAATTATGGAGTCAGTACAGCAAAAAATTATAGATCAAGCTGCTAACGATAATCCTGATTTACCACGTGAATTTGTACGCGATCTTCTATTGGTACTGGCTGACCCTAAGTTAGAAGTCAAACCTTTTTACAACCAAGCTAAGGAGCGGGCAAAAGATGAACCGTAAAGAATTAAAAAATCTTCTGTCACAGCCCTTGCGTCAACTGTCAGACGTTAAATTTTCAACCCTCAAGAAGAAGCAGTTTCCCAAACCTTTAGACGTATTGCGATCGACAAAATTTAAAGCGTCTAACTGGTTTTCAATTGGAAGTAATCAGTATGCTGTGTTTATTCTGAAGACTTCCGAAGTGCTGGAGCAGCGTGCCATTTATGGTTGGCTATTTCGTGAGATTCATGAACGTTATGAGCCACTGATTCGAATGGATTACCACTGTAGTCATAAGAATTTGCATGCGAAATTAAATTGCGAATCACCTCTAGACCTCATTGGACGCAATCTAGTTCAATGCAAAGAGTTTGACTTGACAGCACCAGACCGAGATTTGCGTGCATCAGGTTTTGATCCTGAGGATGAGCAAGATCAAAAACGTTTTGTCCATTTATTTTGCAGTCGCTTTGGCATCGGTTTAAAAAGCGTTGGTGACGGTATTAGCCGAGACATAGGAGAGTTGCTATGAAACTAGAGTTATGCCGTGATTTTCAAATGCAGACTACCTCCGCAGGTTTTTTAATTCGCACTCCGTTTCGCTACGATGACAACGATGAAGTTATTGTTTTTGCCGACCGTCAAAATAATGGCACTTGGGCAGTACATGATAACGGCGAGGCGGCGCTACGCCTTATGTTTGATGGAGTTGATCCTTTTATGGGGAAGATACAAGCATGGCTTCAAACCAACAGTGCTGGTGTGGTTTGGAACGACAAGGAAACAACATTAGAGCGTCGTGACGTGACTGAAGCCGAACTAGTTATTGCAGCTTTTAAAGTAGCTCAAGCATCTTTGCAATTGCAGGCGATGTCTTCACACCGGATGAGTCGAACTGAATCAACTTTCCGTAACAATGTTTTGACGCTATTAGCAGATGTAGCGCGTGATGCAAATGTAGAAGCTCGTTTTGATGCCACTGTCGACTCTAAAAAGCTATTCACAGCCGATTGCCTTTTTCTGGTCGCTAAGCCATTAGCTATTTTTATAGCACCATCAACTCAGCGTTTGCTAGAAGCAGAACTGGCTTGGTCTGAACTTCGTCGTCTAGGAAATCCAATGCGAGTTATGGCTGTGATTGAGGATGCAACGGAAGTTGGTATGAAAGAGTTCAATCGAGCTCAGTACTTCACTGATAAAACGCTTAGTTTTTCAGGCTATGAAGCTATGTTCGGTGAAACAGTAAAAAACAATCTCTTGCTGGCTTAATCATGACAACCACCATTCACCCCATGACACCTACCCAAGCGCTGCAACGTGCTATTGAGCACCGCGAAATTTTTCACGACGAAATGCTGCACATCATGCGCCTGATCATGCGGGGCGAGATGTCACCCGTGATGATGGCGGCCATCATTTCGGCGCTGCGCGTTAAAAAAGAAACCATTGGCGAGATTACTGCCGCCGCGCAGGTGATGCGCGAGCTGTGTACTCCCGTTCACGTGCAAGAAAAAACGCATCTGGTGGACATTGTGGGTACGGGGGGGGATGGCTCGCACACCTTCAACATTTCGACGTGCGCCATGTTTGTGGCAGCAGCAGCAGGCGCACGCATCAGCAAACACGGCGGACGCAGCGTATCGAGCAAGTCGGGCAGTGCTGATGTGCTGGAAAATTTAGGCGTCAACATCCAACTCTCGCCAACCCTTATTGCACAAGCGATTGCCGAGGTTGGAATTGGTTTTATGTTTGCGCCCAATCACCACCCCGCCATGAAAAATGTCGCCCCCGTGCGTAAAGAGCTGGGCGTGCGAACCCTATTCAACATCTTGGGGCCGCTCACCAACCCCGCTGGTGCGCCCAATATTTTGATGGGCGTATTCCATGCAGACTTGGTGGGTATTCAGGTGCGGGCTTTGCAGCGTCTTGGTGCCGAGCACGCGTTGGTGGTGTACGGCAAAGATGGCTTGGATGAAATGAGTTTGGGCGCAACTACTTTGGTGGGCGAGCTAAAAAACGGTGAGATTATCGAATACGAAATCCACCCCGAAGACTTTGGCATCGCCATGACTAGCTCGCGCACGCTGCGCGTGGACACACCCGATGCCTCGCGCACGCTGATACTGTCGGTGCTGGACGGGCAAGGCCTTGGTGCTACTGCCAGCGCGGCGCACAAAGCGGCTACCGATATCGTGTTACTTAACGCAGGCGCTGCGCTTTATGCTGCCAACGTGGCGGGCGATATTGGGGCGGGCATTGTCCAAGCCCGCCAAGCGCTTGCTAGCGGCGCTGCCAAGCGCAAGCTGCAAGAACTGATTCAATTTACGAATAAGGCGGTAGCCATATGATCCGCTCACAATTTTTTCCACGCTCACAAGGCATGACAAAAGAAATGAGCGCGATTGTCGAATGTTTTAGTCGCGTCAATAGTGATATTGAATCAACCATTAATAACCTGCCGAGTAATAGCGTTTTAGAACTTTTACGCCCTCACCTGGAAAAATGCCAGTACAAGGTTGAAACAGGCAAATCTCAAACGCAAAAAATTAGCGTACCTGTTTTGTTTGGCTATAACGATGCAATAGATAAATCTTTTAATGCCGATGCGGTTAGTTCAGACGGAAAAATTGTGATTGAAGTTGAGGCTGGACGAGCTACTGAAAACAATCAATTTTTAAAAGATATTTTTCAGACTTGCATGATGCATGGTGTGGAGTATTTAGTTATTGCTGTTCGCAACAATTATCGCGGGCATGATGATTTTGAAATTGTTTATACCTTTTTAGAAACACTCTACATTTCCAGTCGCTTACATCTGCCGCTCGCAGGTATTTTGCTCATTGGTTATTAGTCAAACTGATTCACTTTAGAAAACTGTATGTCTGACATCCTTCAAAAAATCGTCGCCGTTAAGCGCGAAGAAATTGCCGCAGCGCAAAAGCTCAAGTCCTTTGCGGCGGTGCGCCAAGACGCCGAAAGCCGCGTGCTGACGCGTGATTTTGTGGGCGCGATGCGAGCCAAGCTTGCACACGGCCATGCCGCCGTGATTGCCGAGATTAAAAAAGCCAGTCCATCCAAAGGCGTGTTGCGCGAAGACTTTATCCCCGCCGACATCGCACAAAGCTATGCCCAAGGTGGTGGCGGAAAAAACGTGGTGAGTGCGGCGTGTTTGTCCGTGTTGACTGATCGTCAATTTTTTCAAGGTTCGGCGGACTACCTCAAGCAAGCAAGGGCTTCGGTGCATTTGCCCGTGCTGCGTAAAGACTTTATGGTCGATGCGTATCAAATTTATGAATCGCGTGTGATGGGCGCAGACTGCGTGTTGCTTATCGCCGCCATCTTGGACGACGCGCAGCTAAAAGAACTAGAAGCTATTGCCCTGAGCTTGGATATGGCGGTGCTGGTTGAAGTGCACGACGCGCCAGAGCTTGCGCGTGCGCTGGCGCTTAAAACGCCGCTTATTGGCATTAACAACCGCAACCTTCGCACGTTCGATGTGTCGCTTGCCACGACGCTGGATTTGGCGCGGGCCGTACCCGATAACCGCATACTCATTACCGAGAGCGGCATCCAAACTCGTGAAGATGTTTCCCAAATGCGCAGCGCAGGTGTTCACTCGTTCTTGGTTGGCGAGGCATTCATGCGTGCCAAAGAGCCTGGAGTGGCGCTTGCAGAGTTGTTTACATGAAGGAGCGTTTTTCAGTCTGGGGACATTTTTACGAAAAAAAAATTGCAGGGCATTCAGAGAAATTGCGAAGTCGCTTGGAGATATTCCCCTTAGATTGGGAGCCAAGTCGCGCCATTTTTGGAAACCCTGATTTAATTGTTGTGATGATGAATCCAGGTAAATCAGAGCCTCTTGCTAGTTTGGAAAATATCGATGGCTTCGTTCCAGCCAATCCTGATCGAACGCAAAATCAGATCATGAAATTGATGCTTGATTCAGACGGTCAAATCTTGCACGCAAGAATCATCAATTTGTCTGATCTACGCGAAAAAGATAGTGCTATTTTTAGAAAAAAACTTCAGCTATACGCTGCAGATGAGTCGCACAGCATTTTTGATAGTTCTCGCAAAGTCGAATTGAAGAAGTGTTTTGCCGCGTGCGGCGTTATTTTGTTTGCGTGGGGATTGCATCCAGCCTATCATCCATTTGCAAAAAGAGTGTTGATTGCATCAAAAGGAAAGCGGACATTAGGGCTCACAGACGATGGACTAGGCTATCGTCACCCCTTACCTAGAAATGCAACCGCATTGAAGCACTGGTTTGAAAGTGCAACAACCCAATTAAAAAATTTGCTTTTAAATAGCCCCTCTCCATGAGTACTCATCTTGAATCTATTACTGATCTGTTGCAGCGTCTTGGAAAAAATGCCCGCGCCGCTGCAACCGTGATGGCACGCGCCGACAGCGATATGAAAAACAAAGCGCTTATTACGCTTGCGCAACTGCTGCGTGCCAGCATGACTGCGCTGCAAGTGGATAACGCCAAAGATGTAGAACGCGCCATTGCAAACGGACTTGCCGCGCCCATGGTGGACAGACTGAGGCTGGACGTTAAGACTCTGGAGACTTGTGCCGTGGGCTGCGAGCAGCTTGCTGCCATGCCAGACCCGATTGGCTCGCTAACTGCGTTTCGTACCCAGCCATCGGGCATTCGCGTGGCGCAAATGCGCGTGCCGCTGGGCGTGTTTGGCATGATTTATGAAAGCCGCCCTAATGTAACGATTGAGGCCGCCAGTCTTGCCATCAAGTCGGGTAACGCCTGCATTTTGCGCGGTGGATCGGAGGCCATTGATTCCAACCACGCTTTGACAAACCTTGTGCAGCAAGCGTTGCGAGCCAGTGGCTTGCCAGACGCTGCCGTGCAGCTTGTGCCCACGACAGACCGCGCCGCAGTAGGCGCACTCATCACTATGCCCGCGTTTGTGGACGTGATTATTCCGCGCGGTGGCAAAGGTTTGATTGAGCGTATTAGCGCCGAAGCTCGTGTGCCCGTCATCAAGCATTTGGATGGCAATTGTCACGTGTACGTGGACGATGCGGCAGATTTGGCGATGGCAGTTAAGGTTTGCGACAACGCCAAAACACAAAAATACAGTCCTTGCAATGCGATGGAGTCGTTGCTGGTGGCGCGCTCGGTTGCAGCAAAATTTCTACCGCAAATTGGCAGTATTTTTGCTGCTAAGGGCGTGGAGATGCGCGTGGACGCGGAGGCGGGGGTATTGCTGCAAACGCCGTCGGTGCAGGCAACGCAGCAAGATTGGTACGCCGAATACCTTGCGCCCATCATCAGCATTAAAGTGGTGAGCGGGGTGGATGAGGCAATTGCCCACATCAACCAGTACTCCAGTCACCACACCGACAGCATCATGACGGCGAACCAAGCCAGCGCCGATAAATTTGTGCGTGAAGTTGATTCTGCCAGCGTAATGGTGAACGCCAGTACGCGCTTTGCCGATGGCTTTGAATATGGGCTTGGCGCAGAAATTGGCATTAGCACAGACAAGTTTCATGCTCGTGGCCCTGTAGGGCTTGAGGGGCTAACCTCGCTGAAATATGTGGTGCTGGGGGATGGGGAAATCCGCAGCTAAATGGCTAGCGTGTTGGTCGCGGCGGGGTTGCTCGCTCTAGCTGCTGCAACTCGCGCACTTTGGCGTCAACAATAGCGGCGTCCACACTGTTGGTAGGCACGCCTTGACGCATCAAGCTTTGCGCGGCTTGGTATTGCGCCAGTGCTGCGCTGTTGGCAAGTTGTGCTCGCGACTGCTCGGCGCTGGCAATCATGGCGCGGATGCGCTCGTTTTGCCGTGACTCGGTGCGGGAGAGCAAGCCCCATACATCGGCGTCTTTGGGGTTGGCGCTTAGCCATTCGCGTAGGCGTTCGTTTACGGCGCGTAAATTGGCGGCGTTGATGTCGGGATTGGCAAGGCGCTGCTGCGCGGCGTACATCATTTCAACTCGCGAGTTGCTTTGCAAATCAAGCTGCATGGGCAGTTGTAATTCTGCTCCCAACCAGCGCACGGCATCCAGCACAGGCGGCGGTGTTTGGATAGAGGTTGCGCTTTTGAGGTGTTCGTAAAACCCCTTAGCGCTGGCGGCGTCTTTTAGTTGCCATGCTGCCAGCGCAGCCGCATACTGCGTGGCTAAAAAGACTGGACTTGTGGCGGGTGTGCGAAGACCTTGCTGCACATAAAAATTTTGTGTATCCACACTCAAATCACCCAGCACGCTGGCTCTGGCTTGCATGAGGTGATGCAGCAAAAATTGAGGGCTGGCGCTGTTGAGTTTGACCGTTTTGCCGTGGGTCTGGCCCACGCGGTTGCGCATATCGGCGATGCGCTCGGTGGTCAGTGGATGTGTGCGCAGGTACGGAAAGCTGCCGTTGTCTGCTAGATGTGAAGCCCGTCCCAGCATATCGAACATATCGATAAAGCCTTGTGGGCTATAGCCTGCGGGTTGCATCAAGGTGTAGCCAATGCGATCGGCTTCGCGCTCGTAATCGCGTGAATAGTTCAGTTGATCTTGAATCGCGCCCGCTTGCCCTGTGGCTAGAAGGGCATTGGCAAGCTGCGGATTGCTGGGAATGGCGAGCAAGCCAATTAGGATGCTACCAAGCAGTAGTGGCATTTGGGAGTTTTCGCGCGTCATACCCCGTGCGATGTGACGCTGCGTGACGTGCGTGGTCTCGTGTGCCAGCACGGATGCAAGCTCATCGGGCGTATCGGACAGTGCGATCAGTCCCAAGTTGATGCCAAAGTAGCCCCCTGGCATGGCAAAGGCGTTGACTGCTTTGTCGCGGATTAAAAATAAATGCCACGCAAATTGCGCGTCCATCTCTGGTCCAAGTGAGCCATTGGTTTTGGCTTGCAGATACAGCGGATGCCAAATGCTGGCGATATAGCCGTCCAGCACGGGATCGGACACGAGCAGAGGATCGCGGTAAATGTCACGCGCTATTTGATCGCCTAGTTGACGCTCCGCGCCCAGCGTCATGGCCGTGTCGTCGCCCATATTGGGTAGCGCCGACTGCGCTTGCAAAGTCAGGCTAGGCGTGAGAAGGAAGCTAGTGGCAATGAGTGCCAGGATCAGTTTTCGGGCGAACGAATACGGGGCGAAATATGAGGGAAAATACAAGCGAGACATGGGTTTTTTCCGAGTGATGGCGGCGTGTTAGGTGCGGTTTAAGGCGCGGTTTAAGGCGCAGCTTTTTTCTCTTTGAAGTAGCCAAGCAAAACGATCAAGCCAGGAATGAAAATCATGGCCCAAATAATGTGACTAAGGTGGGCTTTAACCCACGGCAAATTAGCAAAAAAATAACCGCTGGTCACGATGGATCCCACCCACAGCGTGCCGCCTGTGACGTCAAACAAAGTAAAGCGCGAGCGCGTCATTTGGGCAACGCCCGCCACAAACGGCGCGAAGGTTCGGGCAAAAGGCATGAAGCGTGCGGCAACGATGGTGATTGCGCCGTGGCGCTCGTAAAACGCATGGGCTTTGTCGAAGGCGCTTTTGTTAAACCATTTGGAGTCTTGCCAGCTATACGCTTTGCCTCCAACCCAGCGTCCAAACGCGTAGTTGGTCTGATTGCCCGCCACCGCAGCAGTGATGAGTAGCAGCACCGAGAGCGGATAGCTTAGCAAGCCCACGCCCGATAAAGCGCCGACCACAAACAAGAGCGAATCGCCAGGCAAAAACGGCATCACCACCAAACCCGTCTCGACAAAAATGATGGCAAATAGCAGCGCGTAAACCACCATGCCGTACTGCCTGACGAAGGACTCTAGATGCACGTCTACGTGCAAGATGAGGTCGATTAGAAAGCTGACAAGATCCATCATGCCAGCGCCGCCACAACCGCGTCACCCATTTGGCGGGTGCTGACTTTTTGCAAAGCGATCGTGTTTGCATCCACGCCTTTGCCATAAATGTCTGCCGTGCGAAGTCCTTTTGCCAGAACGGCTTTGACGGCGTTTTCAATGCGATCTGCGGCTGCCGTTTGATTCAAGCTAAAGCGCAACATCATGGCGGCAGACAAAATAGTTGCCAACGGGTTGGCAATGCCTTTGCCTGCAATGTCGGGAGCCGAGCCGTGGCTGGGCTCGTAGAGCCCTTGCCCTTTGCTGTTGAGCGATGCGGAGGGCAGCATCCCGATGGAGCCCGTGAGCATGGCAGCTTCGTCTGACAAAATATCGCCAAACATATTGCCTGTAACGACCACGTCAAATTTTTTAGGCTCTTTCACTAGCTGCATGGCCGCGTTGTCCACCAGCATGTGATCCAGTGTGATGTCGGGGTATTGCGTGCCAATTTCTACCAGCACGTCTTTCCACAGTTGCGACGTTTCTAAAACATTGTTCTTATCGACGCTGGTGACGCAGCCTCTGCCGCCCGAGGCTTTGCGCTTGCGAGCCGCATCAAATGCCACGTGTGCGATGCGCTCAATTTCGGGGCGCGAGTAGCGCATGGTGTCAAAAGCTTCCTCCGCACCTGGAAAATGCCCATCGCTTGCGATGCGGCGACCACGTGGCTGACCAAAATAGATGTCGCCTGTTAGCTCGCGGATGAGGAGAATGTCCAGCCCTGCAATCAGCTCTGGCTTGAGGCTAGAAGCGTCTACCAATTCTTTGTAGCAGATGGCGGGACGAAAATTGGCAAACAGTCCCAGCTCTTTGCGTAGCCCCAAAATCGCTTGCTCGGGGCGAAATTGCCGCTCCAGTTTGTCGTATTTCCAGTCGCCTACCGCACCAAATAAAACGGCCTCCGATGTTTTTGCCAGCGCCAGCGTTGCGGGCGGTAGCGGGTGGCCGTGTGCGTCGTAAGCCACGCCGCCCACTAACGCAGATTCCATTGTGAGCGGGAGGTTCAGTGCTTTTAAAACTTTGACGGCTTCATCTACGATTTCTGTACCAATGCCGTCACCCGCCAAAACTGCAATCTTCATTTGTCGTTTTCCTAGAATTTAATTGGGGCGGAGCCTCAATTGATGATTGGTACCTAGCTTTGCACCGTCGCTAAGTAAGCCTGCTCCAGATTATCGGTGTTGTGCTTTGTCAGCCAACCCGAAACCGCTCCGGTGAAACGAATTTCGCCACCATGCATCACGGCAACCTGGTCCGCCAACTCGCCCACATCGCCTAGCGCGTGGGTGCACATAAACACGGTTCGTCCCTCGGTTTTCATGCGGCGGATGAGATTTTTAACTTGCACGCGGGAGATGGGGTCTAGTCCGCTCATGGGCTCGTCCAAAATTAGCAATTCGCGTCGCGATAAAAATGCTGCTGCAAGTCCGATTTTTTGACTCATGCCCTTGCTGCACTCGCGCATCGCAAGTTTGAGTACATCCGCTTGCAAGCCCATGATTTGCAAAATTTCGATAGTTGCCGCCTCGTCCCATGCGGCGCTGTGCAATGAAAGAACGAGCTGGATATAGTCCTTGGCTTTCAGCCAGCCGTGCGGCGCAAAACGTTCGGGCATATACGTCATGCGCTCCCGAGCCTCCAGCTTTTTGGAGTCGATGCCAAAAATCGACAATGAGCCTTTGTTGACCTGTGTGAGGTTGAGCCAGCTTTTAATCAAGGTGGTCTTCCCTGCGCCGTTGACGCCCACTAAGGCAAAGCACGTTTGCGCGGGGACGTCGATAGTGACTTGGTTGAGCGCTTTAAAGTTAGGGCGCGAGACATAAATTTTTTCTACATTCGAAGCACTTAACGCGCTGGGTGTTGCTGCATTCATCGTTTGCCTTCTTCCAATTCGTTTAAGGTGTGAATCAAAAACCGCAGTTCGTTGCTGTCTTTAATTTGTCCGCTAGCAAGTAGCGCTCTAATTAAGGCTTCGGCGCGGTCGGAGTCTTTCATTTCGATTTTTAAAAAGATATCGAGTTGCCTTGCCCACGCGGGAACCGAGGGTATTGATTCGGTGTGCTGCCGCAGCAGCTCGGCATAGCGCATCGCTCGGGCGTTGTCTTTAAACTGAGTTTTTGCCACATAAGCCACATGGGCTAACCATTGCCAGCGCAGGGCGGGGTCATCGGCAAAGCGACTGGCGACCCAGTCGGTCATTTGGCGTTGGCGATCTTCGTCCGCCGATGGCTGGGTGTAAAGACGTGCGCCTGCCAGAAGGGGGTACTGCCCCTTGGGGTCAAGCGCTAAAGACAAATCCATCCACGCCGCAAGCTGTTTGTAGTCCAGTTGCCCATAGCTGAGTGATAGCCCAGGCTGGACATCGTGCGCCTGCACCACCAAATTGAGTAGCTTGGCAAACGCCACGGACTCATCCAGCGACCAAAGTCGCGCCGCTAACGCACTGGGCGCAGAGCCGAGTGCCTCGGCTTGATTGGCGGGAGCGCCGCGTAGGGTGGATAGCGCGGTGGTCAAGCAAAGCAGCAGACCAAAGCTGAGCCATAAAGCCTGCGGCGCAGGTGCTTGCGCTTTGCGCTGGGCAAAAAAATGACGCAAAAAATGAAGACGCGACAGTAGCGAATTAAATTTCATGTCGATAAAAATCAATGGCAGCGGCGATCGTGCAAATTACGCTGTACGCCAGCGCCCAAGTTGCCAAAATCAGGCAGGTGGACCAGACGGGGGGTGCGCTGCCCAGCAGCCAGTCTGCGTGCGTGAATGCGCCCAGCGGCGGGATGACCCATCCAAGGGCTTGAAATGCCCACTGTCCTGCCAATACGACAACGTTGTTGGGGTCTTGTCCGACAGGTGTTGCCGCCATGACGCGAGCAACGTCTAGCACCCGCGCCAGCACATAAAACGCTAGCCACATGACCATCGATCCCACCATGCTGCGTAGGCCTAGCGCCACAAATAGAGCGACGGCGCCCATGACGACTAGCTCTAGCCACAGGGAGATTGCCCATACGAGCAAAGCATCCCAGTGGGCAACGGGCGTCCAAATTGCTAAAACCAGCATCGCCGATAAACTGACTAGTAGGGCGGTGAGTGCGTAGCCCAGTATTCTTCCCAGTACATAGTGCCAGCGAGAAATGGGGTGCGCCAACAAAACATAAACAAAACCGCTTTCATGTTCGCGCACCACAGAGGCGATCATTCCTGTGCCTAGCGCAAAAACAAAGCACAAGCGGTATAAAAAAGCCGACGTGGTTAAGCGCAACTCTAGAGACTCGGTAACTGCCATTTCAACCAAAAACATGGCGAATAACTGCACAGCGATGAGGATCAATAGCAAAAATGGGGCGCTACGTCCCCGCCATGACTCCAGTAAACACAAGCGCGTCAGCGCCCACACCTTTAAAACATTCATTTTTATAAGCCCTTTTAGCGATGAACCATTTTAGGGTGTCGCACAAAAACAATAGACTAAGGGTAAACCCTATAACATTTTTTATGTGAGTCACTCATAATCACCCTCGCATCTTGCTAGCATTGCAAAGAGTGCAAGGCGGTTAGTTTTTAATTTATTTACTGAGGATTTAACATGAAAAACAAGCAAAAAGGTTTTACTCTGGTTGAGATTGCCATTGTTCTGATGATTATTGGTCTGCTAATTGGTGGTGTGCTGCGTGGACAAGAGTTGATTACGTCGGCTCGCGTGCGCAACATCATCGACCAAAAAGCGGCCATTCAAACGGCGCAAATCGCATTTATGGATCGCTACAAAATGATTCCAGGTGACCTAACTCCTGACCAAGCCTTGCTGGTTGGTAATGGTGTTACTTCTTCTGGCGCGACTGGTGGCGATGGTGTGTTTTTGATTGTGACGGCGGCTGCCTTGAGCGACTCGCCCGTAACTTTTCAGAACTTAACAGCTACAGGCTTTATGTCTTGCGGCGTTTGCACTGCAACAGCCCCTGCGGTGGCCACCATTAATAACAGCCCAACCAATGCGTTTGGTGGCGTTGTTCGCTTCGGTTATGCCAATGGCTCTGCTGGTGTGGCTGCAGTGCCCGCCAACACGTATGTGGATGCAACGGCTGTGCAAAAGTTGATACTGGCGCAAGGAGCTAATATCCCTAGCAATATCTTGGTGGAAGTCGATCGCAAGTCCGATGACACTTACCCCCTCACAGGCGGCTATCGTTATTCCAATTTCGATGGCAACGCTGGCTTTACTGGCGCAGGTGCTTGCACGGGATCAGTGGTGCTGGCAACTGCCACTCAAGCTGTCTGGGCAAATCCTAGCGTCACTAATTGCGAAGCAGCTTGGATGCTTTAATTTAACGGTTGGATGACAAGACCGCCCTGCAGCTTCTCTCGTGGACTGCAGGGCTTTCATTTTTTGGAGGTAACATGAAAAACAAGCAAAAAGGTTTTACTCTGGTTGAGATTGCCATTGTTCTGATGATTATTGGCCTGCTAATTGGTGGCGTGCTGCGTGGACAAGAGTTGATTACGTCGGCTCGCGTGCGCAACATCATCGACCAAAAAGCGGCCATTCAAACGGCGCAAATCGCATTTATGGATCGCTACAAAATGATTCCAGGCGATTTAACTGCCGATCAAGCGCTGCTGGTTGGCAATGGGGTTTTTGGAGGTGCTGGCGGTGGCGACGGTTTATTTTTTATAACGAACGACTCAGCGATTGCCTTCCAAAACTTAACCGCGGCAGGCTTTATGAGTTGCGGGGTTTGCACTTCGACGGCGTATGGGCCGGCGACTATTAATAACAGCCCAACCAATGCTTTTGGCGGCGTTGTTCGCCTCGGTTATGCCAACGGTTCGGGCAGCTTAACGGCAGTACCCGTCGATACGTATGTGGATGCAACGGCTGTGCAAAAGTTGATACTGGCGCAAGGAGCTAATACCCCTAGCAATATCTTGGTGGAAGTCGATCGCAAGTCCGATGACACTTACCCCCTCACAGGCGGCTATCGTTATGCCAATTTCGATGGCAACGCTGGCTTTACTGGCGCAGGTGCTTGCACGGGCACAGTGGCGCTGGCAGCTGGCAATCAAGCTGTCTGGGCAAATCCTAGCGTCACTAATTGCGAAGCAGCTTGGTTAATGTAGCTTTTTTGCTTTTATACTAGCGGGCATGATACGTCATCTACTTTTGCTTGCAGCGACCTTGGTTTTGAGTGCTTGTGCGCCGCTGCCGCCACAGACAACGAGCACGCGCCATGTTGGCGAGACGCCCGAAACTACGGCGGCGATCACGCCGCCTAGTTTGCGCCCTGTGCGCTTGCCTGCAATGCCTCCTTTGCCTACGCCGCGTGCCGCGCAAGAGGTTTTTAGCGTAGTGGTCAACGATGTCCCTGTGAAGACTTTGCTTTTTGCTTTGGCAAGGGACAATAAATTGAACGTGGACATCCATCCTTCGGTGGGTGGGCGGGTCACGCTCAATGCCACCGACCAAACGCTGCCTCAATTGCTGGAGCGCATCGCGGCGCAAAGTGATATCCGTTACGAAATTAGCGGCAATTTGCTGCGAGTGCAGCCCGATACGCCCTATCTGATCAATTACACAATTGATTACGTTAATCTGCAGCGTCAATCCAGCAGCAATGTGTCGGTGAGTGCCTCCTTGGGTGCGGGCGGCGGTGGTGGTGGAAGTTCAGACTCCTCAATTAAATCTAGTGCGGATAATCGTTTTTGGGATACTTTGATTTCGAATGTGTGTCAAATCGTTTTGGCATCCAATCAAAATCGCAACCAACGAGATGAGCAAATTGAGCTTCAGCGGCAGCAAGATCGTGATGATCGCCTCCGCGTTGCGCTCGAAATTACAAAGGCGCTTCAGCCCGCTGGACAGGGCGGTGCGGGGCAGGCCAGTCCCGGATCAACTGGCGGCAGTTTATCGGGCAGTGCTGGAGATTTAATGCGTCAAGTGATGGGCGCGTTTGGGGCGACTAGCGGCAGTGCAAATTCAGATGCTGCGCTTGCTGCGATTGCAACGGGCGGCGCAAGCAACGCGGTTGCGGCTGGCGGACGCAGTGGGAGTGCGGGTGCGTCAGGCGGAACAGCAAGCGTTGGTGGCTCTCAAAATAACAATGCGGCGGCGCAAGCAGCGGGGGCTTCGGCGTCTTGTGGATCGGCTGGGGGTGGCGCTTCGTCTGGTTCCCCTGCCAGTAACCCATTAATGGTCAATAAAGAGTCGGGTGTAATTGGCGTGAATACCACGTCTAAAGGGCATCAGCAGGTACGCACTTTCATCGACAAAGTGATGGCCGGAGCGCGTAGGCAGGTACTGATTGAGGCGACGGTTGTTGAGGTGCAGCTCTCGGCCGACTCCCAGTCGGGAGTTAATTGGTCTCAGCTTATTACCAATGGAACAGCTAAGGGGTTGTCGATTGGCCTTGGCGCGGCGGCACCTGGTTTTGTGAGTAACTCTACGGCAGGGGCGGGCGGTGCTAGCATTGCCAGCATTGGATACAAAGGCGACAATGCATGGGGCACGATTTCATCAGCCATCAGCTTGCTGGAGAAGTTTGGGCAAGCCAAGGTGCTTTCTAGCCCGAAGCTATCGGTTATCAATAATCAAACCGCCATAATCAAGGTGGTCGATGACTATGTGTATGTCACGATCAGCTACATAGCGCCAACGTTTAGTGCATCGGGCGGGGTCACTTCCCCAGCGACGTACACATCGAACATTAACACCATTCCTGTGGGTTTTGTGATGACGGTGACGCCGCAAATTTCGGATGCGGGGGATGTCACGCTGAATGTGCACCCTAGTATCACGCGTGTGGTTAGCAAAATCACTGATCCTAATCCTGCGTTACTTAACAGCACGCCGCCTATTGTGAATCTTTTGCCTGTGGTTCAAACGCGCGAGCTGGAATCGGTGCTGCGTGTGCAAAGCGGTGAAATTGCCGTGCTCGGCGGTCTCATGCAAGAGTCAAGCGACTCAACCGAGCAGGGGCTAGCTGGTACGAACCGCCAATCAGGTTGGGGTGCGGTCTTGGGGGGGCAGCGTAGCGAGAGTCGCACTAAAACCGAATTGATTGTTTTTATGCGCCCCGTGGTTGTTAAAGACCCTTCGCTAAATGGCGACTATAAAGAGTTCAAATCCCAGTTGCCTACCAATACCTTTTTTAAAGGCAGTCCTGCTGATGCGTGGGGTGTTCAAAAATGAAGCAATATCGGCACTACATTTGGACTTTTCTCGTATTTTTGCCGATGGTGTGTTCGGCGGCGCCGCCCAGTGTTAGTCGGTCGGTGAAGGCGGACAATCAAGCCGAGGTAGAGCCCAAAATTACACGGCGTCAGTCCTCGGATGAGGTGGACGCAGATCTCATGCGTGGCTACACGGCTTTGCAAAAAAATCAACTCATCCAAGCACGCGAGGCGTATGCACAAGTTTTGTTGCGTAGTCCGACGCAGCGCGATGCTTTGCTGGGCATGGCCTATACGCATTATGGGTTAGGGGATACCACGCAAGCGCTAGCGACTTTGCGGCGACTCATTGAGCTGTATCCGCGTGATGGCGATGCTGCGAGTGCACTTTTCCTCATTGGCGGCGGCGAAGCGCAAGTGCAAGAGTCAAACCTTAAGCTGTTGCTTGAACGCAGTGAGCGTCCTGCCCCCCTGTATCACGCGCTAGGCGTGCTGTATTTTGATCAAAATCGATTTGGCGAGGCCGAGCGTGCTTTCGATCGCGCACTATCCATCAACCCCGCGCAAGCTGATTACGCTTTCAATTTGGCGCTATCGCTTGACCGACTGGGTCGCAGGCGTGAGGCCGCGCAGAAATACGTTTTGGCGCTCAATTTGGCCAGTCAATCTAGTGCCGCGTTTAACTCCTCGGTTGCTCGTGCTCGCCTTCGTGTTCTCACTAGTGAGCCATGATGCAAAGCAATGCGAATTGGAATTCGTTACGAAGCACCGATCGCAAGTTAGCAACTAAGCTAATCAGTGACAAGCGCCTCGCAGAAAGTGAAATCAACATCGCTTTGGAGGAGTTGGTGCGCACAGGTGGACATCTGCATGACCACATCATCAAGCTGGGTCTCATGTCGCCGTCTATTTTGCGGGATATTCGTGCCTCCATACTGCAGCTGCCTAGTGTTGATTTAAACATTCAGCGCCCAGACCCTGTTGTCGTCAAGCTGATTTCTAGCGCGCTGGCGCTGTATCACAAAATTCTTCCCGTTGCCAAATCGAATGCAGGGCATGTGCTGCTTGCAGTGCATGATCCTAGTGATTTGATTGGTATTGACCAAGTCACTGCGTATCTGCGCGGACAAGGTGTCACGCAAGTGAAGATTGGACTTGCATCGCTGACAGATTTGCACCGCGAAATTGATCGACTTTTTGGCAAGCACGTCACGGTGGACAGCATCATCGCAGCGGGCGGACGAGAGCCGCCTATTGAGCAAATTGTGGAAGCAGTTTTGCAGCACTCGCATGACTCCGAAGCATCCGATGTCCACTTCGAGCCGAGCGAGCATTTTCTTCGTATTCGTATGCGCATAGACGGCGTGCTGCAGCAAACGCATTTGCTGCATTCATCGCTTTGGGCGGGGATTGCCGTGCGTCTTAAGGTGATGGCGGGCATGAACATTGCCGAAAATCGATCGCCACAAGACGGACGATTTGGACTGCGACTGGGTATTCACGAAATTGATTTTCGCGCCGCTTGCTTGCCAACCGCCTATGGCGAGAACATTGTGCTGCGATTGCTGGATAAAAACAAAAACATCGTGGCCTTTAAACGCATGGACATTAGCGACCATGCAAGGCTCAGCATTCAAAATGCGATCGCCAAACCCGAGGGCATTATTTTGGTCACGGGTCCTACGGGTAGCGGCAAAACCACGACGCTGTACTCGGTGCTATCGGAGGTCAGCACGGAGGGCGTGAACGTGATGACACTGGAAGACCCGATCGAATATCCGCTGCCGATGATTCGGCAGACCCAGATTACTGAAAAAATTACTTTTGCGGATGGTGTGCGCGCCCTCATGCGACAGGATCCCGACGTTATTTTGGTGGGTGAGATTCGCGACCAAGAAACCGCTGAGATGGCTTTTCGCGCCGCCATGACGGGTCATCAAGTGTTTGCGACGCTGCATACAAACTCCGCTTTGGCGGCGGTGCAGCGGCTGCGCGATATAGGGGTGAGTGCCGAAATTTTGGCGGGCAACCTTATTGGCGCAATTGGGCAGCGACTTTCTCGAAAACTATGCCAGCAGTGCAAGGTGTCTGCCGAACCCACGCAGGATGAACTTAACCTACTAGGCGGACCAAACCCTAGGAATAGCGCCGCGCCGCTATACAAAGCCGTTGGATGCGAATACTGCGCTGGATCGGGTTATCGGGGGCGCTTTGTGTTGATGGAAGTGCTGCTCTTTGATGAAAAAATGGATGAGTTTGTTGCCAATAATGCCAGCCCGCCAGAGCTTGCACGGTACGCCCGAAGCGCAGGCTTCCAGTCGCTGCGTGAGGACGCCATTCGTCGGGTGTGGGCGGGTGACAGCACCATCGAAGAGGTGAGCCGTGTGGTGAGCTTGGTGCGCCGCTAAACATAAAACAACTAAAAGCGAATCAATATGCCCGAATATGCGTGGAAAGCTCTTACTGCGGATGGACGCACTCAATCTGGAAAAAGTACGGCCGCCGATTTAGCCGCACTTGCCGCGCAGCTTGAGCAGTCGGGGCAGTTGCTACTCAAGGCCAATGTGGTGCGCTCTTTATTTTCGTTTGGGGGGCAAAAGGTTGGGCGCGAGTCGTTGCTTAACTTTAGCTTTCAACTCAGCATGATGTTGCGTGCAGGCGTGACGATTTTGGAGGCATTGCGCGACGTGGCGGAAGCGGAAGGCAATCCCGCCATGCGCAGCGTGATTGGCGCGCTGGTTGAAACTTTGTCTAGTGGTAAAACGCTTTCGCAAGCCATGCAAAGTCAGCCCAAAGTATTTGACGAAGTCTATGTCAACTTAATCCAAGCGGGTGAGCAAACAGGGCAACTCACCGAAGTGCTAGAAGACTTAACAGAGACACTCAAGTGGCAGCACGAAATGGCGAGCCAGACAAAAAAAGCGCTGACCTATCCGATCATCGTCTCGGTAGTGATTACGGGTGTGCTGCTGTTTATGTTGGGTGCTGTCGTTCCGCAAATCTCACAACTGCTTAAGACCATGAACGTGGATTTGCCGTGGCCAACCAAGGTGCTGATATTTTTATCCGATGGCATCGTGCACCACGGCGAGTTGATTGCGCTTTTTTTTGGTGTGTTAGCTGTTTTTGGTTTCTTTTTTGCCAAAGTTCCTAAATTTATGAGCGCATGGGTGGATAAACTCAAACTCAGACTGCCTGTGATTGGCCCTGTTTTAAATCGCATTGCGCTAGCCAGGTTTTCTTATGTTCTGGCGATGCTGTATGCCGCAGGTATTACGGTGACCGAGGCGTTGCAGGTGGTGGAAAAAGCCGTTGGCAATCAGGCGATGGCAAGCGCCATCCGCGCTGCGCGGTATCAAATTGGCAAAGGAAAAAGTTTATCGGTGGCGTTTTCGGGTAGTGAGCTTTTCCCGCCCATGGTGGTCAGTATGCTGCGCGTGGGTGAGGCGACGGGCTCTTTGGATAAAGCGTTAAAAAACGTGAGCTATATGTACACGCGAGAAGCACGCGAAGCAGTTGAGAACTTGCAAGCCAGTTTGCAGCCTATCATGACGGTCGTACTAGGTGGGATATTGGCATTAATCATGGTGTTTACGCTGGGGCCACTGTACGAGTCGGTCATTGGAAGCGCGAAGTTTTAGCATGTCCAATTTTCTAACCTCGCTTCCCCAGAGCTCTACGCTGTATGTGCTGTATTTGGTTTCGCATCGTGCGTATGTGTACCGTGCCAAATCAGGAAAGATGCAGTTGATTCAAAAGTTCGCAGCAACTGATGCGCCGCCTGCGGAGTTTGCCCAATTGGTTGAAAAAAACTCCAAAGTACCGTGGGCGTTGCTAGTCGATCAAAGCGAAGAAATGTTCCAAACCGACTCCATGCCTAATTTGCGCGGGACGGCTAAAAAAGCATGGCTAATGCGCTTGTCCGCAAAAGCGGGAGAGGGAACCCCCTATCGTCAGTGGTTGGTGCAAGGCAAAAACCGTGCGGAGCCTGACAAGCTAGATATCTTGGGTTACTCGCTCGGTCGTGTGGATGTGATTGCGTCTTGGCTCAATGCTTTGCAAGCTTGTAAGGCACGGATTCGCGGTATGTATGCCCCTGCGATGCTCACGCCAGACGTTTGTAAAACTTTAAAAATTAAGCTCTCTAATAGTTCTAAAGACGTTAGTGTTCTTGTGACGCCCAGTGCGGAAGGTCTGCGCCAAACGGTGTTAGTTGGCGGGCGCGTGCGATTTTCACGTTTTGTGCTGACCACCAAGATGCGCGGCGGTTCTTGGCTTGAAACTGTCTATAAAGAGTCAACCCGCCTGCGCGAGTACCTTACCAACGCGCAATTGTTGCCTAGCGATCAAACGGAAATGTCTATCTACGTGGTGCGTCCACAAGAGGCAGTCAAACTTGCAACTACGGCAAAGACGCTTGAACCCAATAAGAACGATCATTACAAGTGGCTGAATGATCCTGCGCCTACGCAGCTATACATTAAAGCGCTGTCCAAAGCGCAGTCGTGGCAGCAGTTGGCTCCAGCAGCTTATCGGTGGCGCGATCAAAGTTTGCAATTAAGCGGCGCTCTCTACATGGGCTGCGCGGTGCTGAGTCTTGTGGCGATGGCGCTTGTTTTGATGATGGGTTGGGAGGTTTGGCAAAAAAGTATCGACACTGACATGGCAACCAAGGCTGCAAAACTGGCAACAAACCAATATCAAACCGTTGCTAAAACTTTTTTAAAGTCACCGCTAACGACTAGCCAGTTGCTGGATATGCGCCAGCGATGGGAAGACATTCAGTCCAGCGCCTCGCCTGAGATGGAAGATTTGCTGAAAGTTGCTGGGCAAACACTAGAGCGCCATCCTTCTATTATTTTGGACGAGCTAGAGTGGTCGGTTGCTCCGCCCGTTGTAGAGGCGCCCAACCTTCCGCCTAAAACTGTCAAGGTAAAAAATGATGTGGCTGCATTGGTATTGAAGGGCAGCATCCGCGGCATTGCGAGTGACGATTTACGCGGTACGCGCGATGCGCTTGCAAAGCTAGAGACCGACTTCAGTTTGCAGTCCAATATCCGCGTGGAGGTGATTCGGCGTCCGCTAGACCTTAGTGCCAAAGCGGTCTTTAGTGGCTCTAGTACGCAAGAAAAATCGGAACTTAATTTTGAAATTAAATTATGGCAACGATAAACACAGATACTGCCAAAGACATAGATGGGGATGCGGCCAAGAGTACGTCTGGCGCAATGGTGTTGACGTGGCAATGGGCAACGTGGTCTTTGGCTTTGCGGCGCGCGGTGATTGTTTTCTTTTCATTTCTTGTCGGCCTAGTTGCTTTGGTTGGCGCAGTCATGTGGGCGGATGACTACTTTAGCGCCGAGCTTAAAAAGCAAAATAAGCTGAAGCAACAAGCGCAAGATCAATTGCGAAACTCAGGGAAAGAGCGCATGGATATTGAGGCGAACTTGCCTTTGCTCAATGAGTTAGAGGCGGGCAATATTTTTGGCGAAGAAAAGAGGCTGGAGTGGGTTGAGCTTCTTCGTACGCTTGAAAAGCGGTGGCCAGGCACAAGCATCAGATACGAAATTGCAGCTCAAAATCTGCTGCCTCCTAAGGCTAAGGCGGGGATGCTGTCGGCGATAGCGCCAGCGTCGACGCAATTATTACCAAACGGAGAAGCGGCAAAAAGTTTTGGCGTATTTACAACGGTAATGAGTCTGAATTTTCGAGTATTGCACGAAGGCGATGTATTGGCAATTTTGAGTGAATTAAAAGCCGGAAAATTAGGCCGTTTTGATGTCACGCGCTGTAGTTTTAGACGCATCAGCGGCAGCGATTTTTCTACCAGACTTCCTAACGGCGTTCCTGTCGCAGGCATGAATGCAGATTGTGAGCTGGTGTGGGTGAGCATGAAATCCTATACGCCATGATGAACCTCATCGAACGTAAAAAAACTTCTCTTATTAAATTTTTGGTTATGACTTTGCTGGCAACGCAAGGTCTGGAGATGGCCGTGGCCGCACCTACCGATGCCGCGACGACTCCGCCCCGCTATGGCGTAGGTCTGGGGCGTTTGATTACGACCGAGGCGGAGCGTAAAAAAATGGATGACGCACGGTTTCATATTCTTCCACCTGTTGTCATCAAAGAGACGACACCTACGGAGCAAACGTGGCATTTGGATGGCGTCACGTCCCGCCCCGATCAACCCCTGGGGCGGCGCGTGACGCTTTGGATTGATGGTCGCCCTCACCGCGAATTTGAGCTACCTAAAGGATTGAGCTTGGTACGCGATGCGCGCGGCAAGGTGGTGGGCGTGAAATCTATAACAGGCAAAAACAAAATTGAATTTGCCAAAATAGGCGACAGCATCACGCGTCCTGAAACGGAACAAGAAGCCCGGGCGCGTCAATTAGCAGAAGAAGCCCCCAAAGAAGCACCATGATCGCTGCGCAAGAAGGGTACGGACAAATTCGTCAACGCCGTCCAGCGCAAGGTTTCGTGGCTATTGTTTTATTGGTCACCATTGCGTTGGCTGCTGTTTCGCTGTTTAGTAAAAATTTGTGGGGCGGTGATCCGCAAGCCTTGCAACAAAAGACGACGCAGGATTCGCTCAAAAAAGCCAAAGAGTCGGTGCTCAATTTTGTGGAGATTGGCTTTATCTCTAATTTGGGGGCGCTGACTAGCACGGCGCTGGGCGCGCGACTACCTTGTCCCGATCAAAATGGTGATGGCGCTGCCACTGCTGCAAACGATGCACCTTGCGGCGCCGCAGGCTTGCATAGCATTGGGCTTTTGCCTTGGGCGACGCTGGGCATCCCTCCGCTGCGTGATAGCACGCATGAATGTTTGTGGTACGCCGTTGATGGTCTTTTTAAAGTTCAGCCTTTTACCAATGCTGCGCCTACCCCTGGCACGAACGTAAGCCCAACCATCACGGCGAACGCGGACTCGTTTGGTAGCTTTTCGGTCATTCAACCCGTTAAAAACAACGCCACAGGTTCATGGCTGGAGGTTTTATTAGCGGGCAATCCAAAGGCGTCTGCGGCAACAGATCCGAACCGCGTGGTGGCGGTCATTTTTGCGCCAGGGTCACCCATGGGCAATCAAACTCGGAGCACACCTGCGACTGCTAAAAACCCTTGTGCCACACCGACAGGCAAGGCTGCTGCCGATGTGGCCCAATACCTTGAAAATTACATCGGTACAAGCATCAGCGCGTACAACCAAATGAATCCGCCTGCAGGCTTAACGGCGCATATTGGCAATATTTCCGTACCGAATACGCAACTCAATACGTTTGTGCAAGCAGATACGGGACAAGAAAAATTAAACGATCAGCTGATTTTTATTACTGCGGAGGAGTTTGCAAGAGCCGCCACCAAACGGGTCGCGCAGCTCTACGCCAATGCGCTTGTTAGTTACAACGTGGCGGCTGGCAGCTATCCGTCTGCGGCCGCAACGCCTAGGGGGGCTTGCGTAGCGGGGAGGTTGCAAGGCTATGTGCCGTACACGTGCGCTTCGGGTACGGTGTCGCTCACCTTGGCTGCGAGTTTGAATCCAGATACCGACTGGTGGGCAAGTCAAGCGCATTACGCGGTGTCGCAAGACTGCATTTTGGGCGGCGCTGCTGCGCCGTGCCACGCCCTTGGCGCAGGGGCAACTACCAATGTGGGCGGACATGGACTAATTTTGATGCGTGGCAGAGCGCAGGCGGGACAGACTTGCACCGCCACATCCGGCGCGGAGCCTGCACCGCTTGATATGTCGCTGTGCCTAGAGGGCTTGCTTAACAACGCGGTCGTCAATACGCTGCCTGCCAATGCCGCAGGCGCAGCCCGTATCGGCAATGCCGTGTTTGGCTTGCCGCCAGCAGGAAGTAACGATTACCTCGTTCGATTACCATAAATAAAAGAGTATTGCCATGAAAGTTACGCTGCAAAAAGGTTTCACCCTCATTGAGCTTGCCATCGCTTTGTCCATTGTTGCTTTGGTGGTGGGCGGTTTGGCCGTGCCTATGAGCAAGCGCATTACCGAGCAGCGCTACGTGGATACGCAGGCGACGCTGGATAAGGCGGTAGAAGCGCTAGTTGGCTTTGCGATTTTGAACCGACGCTTGCCTTGCCCCGATGTCAACACATCGGCCTTAGCTGCCGTGGACAATCGCGACGGTGTTGAAGACCGCACGGTTGACAACGCAACGTGCGCACCCGGCACGGCAAGCGGCAAATTCAACTACACCAGTTCGGTGACCTCCACGGGTGCTAGCTGGGGCGATTTGCCTTGGCAAACGTTAGGACTTGCTGCGCCTGGCAATGCAGATGCTTGGAATAATCGACTGCGCTATGCGGTGTTTACACCGCTTGCAGGCGCGTCGCCATCCATGAATAACAACTTGGCCCTTCCCACAACTTTGGGCGGCGTCACCGCGCTGCTAGATGTTCGATGCGGCAATCCAAACGTCAATATCGTGGGATATCTTCCTGCGCCCGGCTGCCTTGTGTCCGCTACCAATACGGCGGCCACCAATTACGTGGTTGCGCAAAATGTAGTCTTTGTGGTGTACTCCGTAGGGGAAAACGGCTGGGGTGGCACGAGCATTAGTAGCACGGCATCATCCAGACCTTTTACAGCGGCACAGGCTGCGCTCATCCCCGATCAAGCTGCCAATGCCCCCGAGCTTGCAACTGCGAGCGAGATACGTCGTCAGTCGGTTGCCCGTGCGCGTACCGATAACTCCAGCAAGGCGGGTGAGTTTGATGACTTGCTCACCTTTATGTCCGCCAACACGTTGGCTGCCAAGCTATTAAATGCAGGAATTTATCCGTGATGCTGCCTAGTAAAACGAAGGGTTTTACTTTGATAGAAATGGCAATTGTTTTAGTGGTCGTGGGCCTTTTGATGGGCGGTGTTTTACGCGGGCAGGAGATGATTAGCGCCGCCAAAGCACGCCACATCATCGACCAAAAAAGCAGCATTCGCACCGCGATTGTGGCGTTTGCCAATCGCTACAACGCAACCGCTGGCGATTTGACGCCAGCACAGGCCAACTTTATTGGTGGCGGCGTGGCGGCGTCCAGTAGCGCTGGATCGGGTTCAATCATGCTTGCGGGTTCGACGGGGGACGCCTCCGTGCTGGTTTTCCAAAATCTAGTTGCGACGGGATTTTTAATTTGCGCAACTTGTACGGCGAACGGCAATGCCATTGCCAGCAATCAAAACTCCCCCCTCAATGCGCAGTCGGCTTATCTGCAATACGGCAAAACAGCGCCGTCAACAGCGGGGATTTATTGGCTGGATATGAGCGCGTCTCCTGCTAGAAACATTTTGACCACGGGTGCGCAAATCAGCGCCGCAACCTTGCAACAAGTCGATATCAAAGCCGACGATGGTTTGCCAAGCACGGGCTTGTTTAGACAAAGCACGACGGGTGGTGCTGACGGCGTTGCCACCTGCACCGCAGCGCAAACCCTCAGTAGCGGCACGACCTTGGCTGCCTGGGCAACAACGGACACCGTCAACTGCGCAGGCGCTTGGCTTTTTTAAGCAGGGATAATTGGCAGCCAGCGTGCAGTGCGCTGATTCCTTCGGATGGTCTTCGTGCTCATTTCTTTCATTGGTCTTATGGGGAGCGGAAAAACGACAATCGGTCGGGCTTTGGCGCGTCGTTTGGGGGTTGATTTTTTTGATTCCGATCACGTGATTGAGGCGCAAATTGGCTACTCGTTACGTACTTTTTTCGAACAAGAAGGCGAGGCGCGGTTTCGCGATTTAGAGCAGTCCACCATTGAATCGCTCACGCTCAAAAATAACGCCGTGCTTGCCACCGGAGGCGGTGCGTGTGGGCGAATCGCTAACCGCGAGCATCTCAATACGCGATCGCACGTGATTTACCTCAAAGCCACGCCCGATGAGCTTTATCGCCGCATCAGACGCGATGGCTCGCGTCCGCTGTTGCAGGTAAGCGATCCGCTGGCAAAATTGCGCGACTTGTACGAGACGCGCCATCCGCAATACCTTGAAACAGCGCATGAAATTTTTGAAACTTCACGTTCATCGCTCAACTATTTAGTCAATCAAATCCATCATCGGTTGGAGGTATCAGGTGTCATCTAACAACCACACGAATGTGCGCATCGAACTGGGCGAGCGCAGCTACGACATCATTATTGGCGAGGCGCTACTGAGCGATGTCGCACTCTATGCGCGACTACCCAAAGCCAGCGCAGCCATGATTGTTACCAATACCGTCGTTGCGCCGCACTACGCCCAGCAGTTGGCGGATGGTCTTCGCACGCACTACGCGCGCGTGCTGCAAGTGACTTTGCCCGACGGTGAGCGGCACAAAGACTGGCAAACGCTGCACTTGATTTTTGACGCATTGCTACAAAACGGCTGCGATCGCAAAACCGTTTTGTTTGCGCTGGGCGGCGGCGTTGTGGGTGATATGACGGGCTTTGCCGCCAGTGCCTATATGCGGGGGGTGCCGTTTGTGCAAGTGCCAACCACGTTGCTCGCGCAAGTTGACTCATCCGTCGGCGGCAAAACCGCCATCAATCACCCGATGGGTAAAAACATGATTGGCAGCTTTTATCAGCCTGCGCTGGTGGTATCGGATATGGCTACGCTGGCAACCCTGCCTAAGCGAGAGTTAAGCGCAGGCCTGGCCGAAGTCATCAAGCACGGCGTGATGGCCGACTGGTCGTATTTTGAGTGGCTAGAGGCAAACATGGACAAGCTGATGCAAGGCGATAGCGCGGCACTAGCGCACGCCGTGCAGGTCAGCTGCGACATCAAAGCGCGCGTTGTGAGCATGGATGAGCGCGAGGGCGAGAGCAACATCCGCGCAACGCTGAACTTTGGACACACGTTTGGTCACGCCATCGAGGCAGGACTGGGCTTTGGCGTGTGGCTGCACGGCGAGGCTGTGGCTTGCGGCATGGTGATGGCGGCGCGTTTGTCGCAAAGTTTGGGTTATGTGGACGCGCAGTTTGTGGCGCGTGTCACGCAGTTGCTGATTCGAGCGGGCTTACCTGTGAGGCCCCCGCCATCTCTGGCGTCTGCGGATTATTTGCACCACATGAGCGTAGATAAAAAAGCCGAGGGCGGGATGATGCGTTTTGTTGTGATTGACAAACCTGGCCACGCCACAGTGCAAGCCGCACCTGAAGCGCTTGTGGTGGCTGCTTTGAAATAATGGCACGTCAGCCCAGGCTTTCGTTAGCGGGCTATCCGCACCACATCATCCAGCGCGGAAACAACCAGCAGACCATCTTTCACACCGATGAAGACCGCAAGGCTTATCTAGCTTGGCTTGGTGAATATGCCAAGGAGTTCGAAGTTGCCGTCCATGCTTTTGTGCTAATGGACAACCACACCCACTTGCTGCTGACACCCAAATCGGAGCAGGGATTGTCCAAGTGCATGCAGCTCTTGGGACAACGCTACACCCAAAGCTATAACTACTTCCACAAACACACGGGCACGGTGTGGGAAGGGCGCTACAAATCTACCTTGGTGCAGTCGGATCGTTACCTGCTCGCGTGCATGGCGTATATCGACCTCAACCCCGTGCGGGCGAGCATGGTGCAAGCCCCCTCCGACTTTGCGTGGTCCACGCATCGCCACTACATCGGGCAACAGATCCAGCCCCTTGTGACGCCGCACCCGCTGGTGTGGGCGCTGGGCAATACGCCGTTTTCTAGGGAGCAGGCCTATCGTGAATTGGTACGGGCGGGACTAGGAGCTGATCAGCAAAAGATGCTGACCGACTCCGCTTTTAAAGGCTGGGCACTGGGCGATGAGGCGTTCACCCTGCAGCTTCAAACCGCCACGCAGCGGCGCGTGACTAAACTCAGCGCTGGAAGGCGGCGCATTTAATTGGGGTCTGTCCCCAATTAAATGTGGGCAATTGATGTCTTTAATTTAATTGGGGACAGGCCATAATTAAATGCGTAAAAAAGCATTTATCCTCGTGTCATTCTAGATTTTGCTAAGGAGTGGCACGATGCCCGACATCACATTTAACCAGCCCAGTTTGTATGTTCCTGCCAGCGAGCACGACGCGTGCGGTGTCGGTTTTGTGGCGCACATCAAGGGGCAAAAATCCCACGCGATTGTGAGCAATGCGCTGCAAATTTTGATGAATCTGGATCATCGCGGCGCGGTGGGTGCGGACAAGCTCATGGGTGACGGTGCTGGAATTTTGATTCAGCTGCCAGACGCGCTGTACCGCGAGGAGATGTCTAAGCAGGGTGTGAGTTTGCCGCCCGCAGGGGAGTACGGCGTGGGCATGGTGTTTTTGCCCAAAGAGCACGCCAGTCGCATGGCTTGCGAGCAAGAGCTTGAGCGCGCCATTAAAGCCGAAGGTCAAGTCTTGCTCGGTTGGCGCGATGTGCCGGTAGATCGGGCGATGCCTATGTCGCCTACGGTGCGCGAAAAGGAACCCGTTTTGCGGCAACTTTTTATTGGACGGGGCAGCGACGTGATTGTGCAAGACGCGCTCGAGCGCAAGCTGTACGTGATCCGCAAAACCGCAAGCGCCGCTATTCAAAATCTTAAGCTCAAGCACAGCCATGAGTACTATGTGCCCAGTATGTCCAGCCGCACCGTGATTTACAAAGGTTTGCTGCTTGCCGACCAAGTGGGGGCATACTACTTAGACTTAAAAGACTCGCGCTGCATATCGGCGCTGGGGTTGGTGCACCAGCGTTTCTCCACCAACACCTTCCCCGAGTGGCCGCTGGCACACCCCTATCGCTACGTGGCGCACAACGGTGAAATCAATACGGTTAAAGGCAATTACAACTGGATGAAGGCGCGTGAAGGCGTGATGTCCAGTCCCGTGCTGGCAGCCGATCTGAAAAAGCTGTATCCCATTAGTTTTGCAGATCAGTCCGACACCGCGACGTTTGACAATTGTCTCGAGCTGCTCACCATGGCGGGCTATCCGCTGGCACAAGCAGTAATGATGATGATTCCCGAGCCGTGGGAGCAGCACACCACCATGGATGAGCGCCGCCGCGCGTTTTACGAATATCACGCCGCCATGATGGAGCCGTGGGATGGTCCAGCCAGTATTGTGTTTACTGATGGTCGGCAAATTGGTGCAACGCTAGACCGCAATGGTCTGCGCCCAAGCCGCTATTGCATTACCGATGACGACATGGTCATCATGGGCTCGGAGTCGGGCGTGCTGCCTGTGCCCGAGAGCAAAATCGTGCGCAAATGGCGTTTGCAGCCAGGCAAAATGTTTTTAATTGATCTTGAGCAAGGGCGCATGATTGATGACGAGGAGCTCAAGGCCAACCTCACCAATAGCAAGCCCTACAAGCAGTGGATTGAAAACTTGCGCATCAAGCTCGATGATGTAAAAAACAACCAAACCGTTCACCCTGAGCTCGTCGAAAGGGCTGCTGACAAGGCTTCAACAGGCTCAGTCCGAACGGAAACCAACTTACTGGACCGCCAGCAGGCTTTTGGCTTTACGCAAGAGGACATCAAATTCCTTATCGCGCCAATGGCAGCCAACGGCGAGGAGGCGATTGGCTCTATGGGCAATGACTCGCCGCTGGCGGTGCTGTCTAGTAAAAACAAGCCGCTGTACAACTACTTTAAGCAACTATTTGCGCAGGTGACCAACCCGCCGATTGACCCGATCCGCGAGGCGATTGTGATGTCGCTGGTGTCCTTCATCGGCCCCAAGCCCAATTTACTGGACATCAACCAAGTCAACCCGCCCATGCGGTTAGAGGTGTCGCAGCCCATTCTCGATTTTGCCGACATGGCAAAACTACGCGATATTGCCGCGCATACACAGGGTAAATTTAAAAGCAGTGTGCTGGACATTACCTATCCGCTGGCATGGGGGCGCGAGGGTGTGGAGGCCAAGCTGGCGTCCTTGTGCGCTGAAGCTGTGGACGCTATTAAATCGGGCAGCAATATCCTCATCATTAGCGATCGTGCGGTGACGAGTACGCAAATTGCCATTCCCGCGCTGCTTGCGCTCTCGGCTATTCATCAGCACTTGGTGCGCGAAGGCTTGCGAACCACGACGGGCTTGGTGGTGGAGACTGGCACGGCGCGTGAGGTGCACCACTTTGCGGTGCTGGCAGGCTATGGCGCAGAAGCTATCCATCCGTATTTGGCGATGGAGACGCTGCAAGATCTGCACAAAGATTTGACGGGCGATTTGTCTGCCGATAAAGCGATTGACAACTACGTGAAAGCCATTGGCAAGGGACTGTCCAAAATTATGTCCAAAATGGGCGTGTCCACCTATATGTCTTACTGCGGCGCGCAGTTGTTTGAAGCCATTGGCATCAATACTGAAACGATTAAAAAATACTTTACGGGCACGCCCACGCGCGTGGAGGGCATTGGCGTTTTTGAAATTGCCGAAGAGTCCATTCGCGCCCACAAAGCCGCTTTTGGCAACGATCCCGTTTTAGAGACCATGCTGGAGACAGGCGGTGACTATGCGTGGCGCGCACGGGGCGAAGAGCATATGTGGACTCCCGATGCGATTGCCAAACTTCAGCACTCAACGCGTGCCAACAATTTCAATACCTACAAAGAGTACGCACAAATCATTAACGACCAAAGCCAGCGCCACATGACGCTGCGCGGTTTGTTCGAGTTCAAAGTCGATCCCGCAAAAGCCATTTCTGTGGACGAAGTTGAGCCTGCTGCTGAAATCGTCAAGCGCTTTGCCAGCGGTGCGATGTCGCTGGGTTCAATTAGCACCGAAGCCCATGCCACGCTTGCCGTCGCCATGAACCGCATTGGCGGCAAAAGCAATACGGGCGAGGGCGGCGAAGACCCAGCACGTTATCGGCAAGAGCTCAAAGGCATCCCGATTAAGCAAGGGCAAACGATGGCGGACTTGTTGGGGAGCGATAAGTTTGAAGTGGACTACGCGCTCCATGCGGGTGACTCCATGCGCTCCAAAATCAAGCAAGTGGCGTCGGGCCGCTTTGGCGTGACGGCGGAGTACTTAAGTAGCGCCGATCAAATTCAAATCAAAATGGCGCAAGGCGCAAAACCTGGCGAAGGCGGTCAATTGCCAGGTGGCAAAGTGTCCGAGTACATTGGCATGCTGCGCTACTCTGTGCCAGGTGTGGGACTCATTTCGCCACCGCCGCATCACGATATTTATTCGATTGAAGACTTGGCGCAGCTGATTCACGATCTTAAAAACGTCGCACCTCACGCATCCATTAGCGTAAAGCTGGTCAGCGAAATTGGCGTAGGCACGATTGCCGCAGGCGTTGCCAAGTGCAAGGCCGACCACGTAGTGATTGCTGGACACGACGGTGGCACGGGCGCTTCGCCTTGGTCGAGCATTAAACACGCAGGTAGTCCGTGGGAGATTGGACTTGCCGAAACGCAGCAAACCCTTGTGCTCAATGGCCTTAGAAGCCGCATCCGCGTACAAGCCGACGGCCAAATGAAGACAGGGCGCGATGTGGTGATTGGCGCGCTGCTGGGCGCAGATGAGTTTGGCTTTGCAACTGCACCGCTGGTGGTCGAGGGCTGCATCATGATGCGTAAATGTCACCTCAACACTTGCCCTGTGGGCGTGGCAACGCAAGACCCCGCGCTGCGAAAGAAATTTTCTGGCAAGCCCGAACACGTGGTGAACTACTTCTTTTTTATCGCCGAAGAAGCACGGCAAATCATGGCGCAGCTGGGCGTTCGCAAATTTGACGACCTCATTGGCAGAGCCGATTTGCTCGACACACAAAAAGGTATTTCGCATTGGAAGGCACAGGGGCTGGACTTTTCGCGCTTGCTTGCCGTGCCAAACGCGGCGCACAGCGTCGTCAAATTTCACACCGAACATCAAGAGCACAACCTTGCAAAGGCACTTGACAACATCTTGATTGAAAAATCCAAGCCCGCTATTGAGCGCGGTGAAAAAGTCAAGTTCATTGAAGTGGCGCGCAACGTGAATCGTTCTGTGGGCGCGATGCTGTCGGGCGCAGTCACCAAGGTGCACCCCGAAGGCTTGCCTGACGACACCATCCGCATTCAACTAGAGGGCACGGGTGGGCAATCGTTTGGCGCATTTTTAGCAAAAGGCATCACCCTGTACCTGATTGGTGACGCCAACGACTACACGGGCAAAGGCTTATCGGGTGGACGTGTGGTGGTCCGGCCTAGCATCGACTTTCGTGGCGATTCCACCAAAAACATCACCACAGGCAACACCGCGCTGTACGGCGCAACGAGCGGCGAAGCGTTTTTTAGTGGCGTGGCAGGCGAGCGTTTTGCGGTGCGGCTCTCGGGCGCAACCGCGGTGGTGGAAGGCACGGGCGATCACGGTTGCGAATACATGACGGGCGGAACCGTGGCGGTGCTTGGCAAAACAGGACGCAACTTTGCCGCAGGCATGAGCGGCGGCATCGCCTATGTGCTTGATGAAGACGGCACATTTAACCAGCGCTGCAACATGGCAATGGTCAGTATGGAGAAGATTTTAAGCGCAAAAGAGCAAGAAGCCAGCGTCCCCAAAGCCACGTGGCACAAAGGCTTGGTGGATGAAGTGCAGCTTAAAACGTTGCTAGAAGACCATCACCGCTGGACGGGCAGCAAACGTGCGCGTGAGTTGCTAGATAACTGGGATGCAGCCCGTACCAAGTTCGTTAAAGTGTTTCCGAACGAGTACAAACGTGCGCTTGGCGAAATGGCTGCGGCAAAAGAAAAAAAGGCAGCGCCTGCAAAAGTGAAAAAGGCTGCGGCGATTTGAGTATGAAAACGGTTTACTCCATGACTGAAGCGCGGCGCGAATTTGATTCGATTGTTGAGCGCGCCAGCCGTGGTGAATCATTCATCATTACGCGGTATGGAAAGCCAATCGTGAGGATTACTCCGCCTTTGCAGACACCAAGCCATGAGGTAAATAATGAAGCATACAAAACTGAAGACAAGCAGCTTGTGGCGGCAGCGATAAAAGCCAAGATTGGATTGCTTTGAAAGCATCGCTGCAAAACCTTCTTGCGAGCATCCCAGGCAAAGCGACAGCGGAGTGGCCTGATGGCGTTCGTTTTGCTAAGGCGTTAAGACACGGGACGATGTCGGTGGAGTTGTACGCCCCTGTGGGAAGTGATCCACAAACACCGCACGCACAAGATGAGCTGTATTTTGTGCAATCGGGAAAAGCAGATTTTTATTTGGACGGCGTAGTTAAAAAATGCCAAGCGGGGGATTGCTTGTTTGTGGCTGCGGGCGCAGAGCATCGGTTCTTAAATTTCACACCAGATTTTGTGACTTGGGTGGTGTTTTGGGGGCCGCAAGGCGGGGAAACTAATTCGTGAACATCATTTACTCAACTCACGCCCTCGGCCAAACTGTGGCAAAGCTCACAGTGGACTTGGACAGAAGAACTCGAACAAGTCGTTGGGTGTCAGCGGCAGGAACTTTTTTGAAGAAATAAACGCACCATGAGTCTATTAACACTGGATGAATACACCGAGCAATGGCTTGAGAGTGTCCAAGCCGATAACCCCAGTACCACGCGGTTAGCGCATCGTTTTACTGCCAAGATGCTGCGCGATTGGGATGGTATTGATGAAGATACGGCTGAAATTATTTATTGCGATGGTGCAGGCGATGGTGGGATAGATGCGGCAGTTTTTTTAGCCAAAGATGTGCAAGAGGGCATTGAGGGCGATAAATGGATGCTGGTGCAAAGCAAATATGGTAGTGCGATGCAAGGCGTTGAAACCATTTTGCTAGAAGCGCAAAAAGTGTTTTCAACTTTAGCGGGACAAAGAGCATCACTCTCTGGGCTTAGCGCAGAGCTGGTTGAGAGAATTCAGAATTTTCTTCAATCGCAGTCAAGCGCTGATCACTTGGAATACGTACTTGTTACATCGCGTCGTCTAACACAGGAGGAGCGTGCAGCGCTAGACGATGTCCGAATGCTCGGACGTGCTAAGTGGGGAGAACGTTTTGAAGTGCAGGCGCTTTCCATTGAAACCTTATTTGCCCAAGTTACTGAAGAAGATGAACAGTCGCATCACGCCCTGCAAGTGAAGCTGCAAACACCAGCTGTTCAATCGGGCCAAGATTTATGGATAGGCGCGACGCCTTTGACCGATATTTATCACTTCATGCAAACCTATGAACGTGAATCACGTGACTTAGATGTGCTCTACGAGCGCAACGTGCGAAAGCATCTTGGGAGTCGCCGCAAAGTTAATAAAGCCATTGAAAAAACGCTAGAAGATTCGCCTGAGCGATTTGGGCTTTACAACAATGGAATCACCATTGTTGCGGACCAAGTGCAGCAAATGGCATCGCTCAATGAACTGCTTCTCATCAATCCATACATCGTCAATGGCTGTCAGACAACGCGGTCGATTTGGAATGTATTGAAGAAAAGACTAGATAGCGGTGGCAGTGCTAAAAATGAAGAGCGACAAGCGTGGGAGCGCAAGTTAGCGCAGGGTGTCGTTGTTACCAAAATTGTGGCGGTAGGCAAAGACGGAGAGGATTTGTTGAACGCCACAACGCGGGCGACAAACTCTCAAAACCAAGTCTTGGATAAAGACTTCATCGCGTTAGAGAAGGGTTTCAAAGAGTGGGCTTCTCAATTTGCGAAGCAGTACGGTGTCTTCTTAGAGATTCAGCGCGGCGCTTGGGATGCGCGCCGGGCCTTTCAAAAACAGCATCCAGACTGCACACCACGTTTTGAAGAAATGGCCAATGCGTTTGATTTGCTTAAAGCGTTTGCGGCGGGTTGGCTTTGCAAACCAGGGATTGCATACGCCAAAAATCCACCATTTGCGCCAGGCGGGATTTTGTACAAAGAAATCACGGGACTTGCCTCTTTCGGAGTAAACGACTTGTATGCCGCATGGCTGATGCAAAAGCAGGCCGATTCATACGGCTTTGGACGAAGAACAGGCGATCATGCAAGTTCGCGTGGTCAAACGCGCTATCTTTTCATCATGGTGGCCATCGAGTTGATGCAGGATTTTTTACGCAAAAAAAATCTAAACGAAGAGCCCTCCCTAGCGCACGCGATTGCGCACTGGGACTTGAGTGGACATTTACGTGAGTTTTGCGAGGAGTCAGTGTCTGCGGTGGATGAGTACTTGCGGCGCGACACGAATGCTGAAGATACGTTGTTCACTGAGCCTGGGTATCGCGGTGATATGAATGCCTTCTTGAAAAACGATCGAATTGGTCGCGATCTTCGAGAGTACTGTCCGAATTTGGGGATGCAAATTGCGCTCGCGAAGAGATCGTTGAGTAAAACACTAGATGCTTCTGGTGCAATCACTGCGCTCAACATTGATTCAGAAAAAGAATGAGAGAGGAAAAACAAATCATGGGGAAAATCACTGGCTTTATGGAAATTGAGCGACTCGAAGAGGGCTACAAGCCTGTGCCTGAGCGGCTCAAGCATTACAAAGAGTTCGTCATTGGTCTGGATGATGCGGGTGCAAAGCAGCAAGCCGCGCGCTGCATGGACTGCGGCACTCCGTTTTGCAATAACGGTTGTCCTGTCAATAACATCATCCCCGATTTCAACGACTTGGTGTATCAAGGGGATTGGGGAAATGCGGCAACGGTGCTGCACAGCACCAATAACTTCCCCGAGTTCACGGGTCGCATCTGCCCCGCGCCGTGCGAGGCGGCTTGTACTTTGAATGTGAACGACGATGCCGTGGGCATTAAATCCATCGAGCACGCCATCATTGACAAAGCGTGGGCTGAAGGTTGGGTGGTGGCAAAACCTGCCAAACACAAAACGGGTAAAAAAGTGGCGGTTGTAGGGTCTGGTCCCGCAGGGCTGGCTGCTGCGCAGCAGTTGGCGCGAGCGGGTCACGCGGTTACGGTGTTTGAAAAAAATGATCGTGTGGGTGGACTTTTGCGCTACGGCATTCCCGATTTCAAAATGGAAAAGTCGCACATCGACCGCCGCGTCAAGCAGCTCGAAGCCGAAGGTGTGAATATCCGCACGGGTGTGATGGTGGGCGATTTTCCTAAGGACAGCAAGGTTGCTAATTGGTCTAAAGAGACGATTGATCCTAAACAATTGCAAAAAGATTTTGACGCGGTGCTTCTGGCGGGCGGCTCGGAGCAATCGCGCGATTTGCCCGTGCCTGGGCGCGAACTTTCGGGCATTCACTTTGCGATGGAGTTTTTGCCGCTACAAAACAAGGTCAATGCGGGCGATAAAGTCAAAGACCAAATCCGCGCCGATGGCAAGCACGTGATTGTGATTGGTGGCGGCGACACGGGCTCTGATTGCGTGGGAACCAGCATCCGCCACGGCGCGGCAAGTGTGACGCAGTTTGAAGTGATGCCTCAGCCCCCCGAGATGGAGAATAAACCGCTGGTGTGGCCGTATTGGCCTTTAAAGCTGCGCACCAGTTCTAGCCACGACGAGGGCGCAGAAAAAGGATTGTTAGAGCGCGAGTTTGCAATTTCCACCAAATCGTTTAGCGGCAAGGGCGGCAAGGTGACGGAGCTCACCACCGTTCGAATCGAAATGAAGGATGGGCGGATGGTGGAGGTGGCGGGTTCGGAGCAAACCTACAAAGCCGATTTGGTATTTTTAGCAATGGGCTTTGTGCATCCCGTGGCAACGGTTTTGGAGTCTTTTGGTGTGGACAAAGACGCACGCGGCAATGCCCGCGCATCGACAGAGTTTGCAGGGGGCTATCAAACCAACGTAGCGAAGGTGTTTGCGGCGGGTGATATGCGCCGTGGCCAAAGCTTGGTGGTGTGGGCAATTCGCGAAGGTCGCCAAGCGGCTCGCGCGGTGGATGAATTTTTAATGGGATCGAGTGATTTGCCGCGTTAAGCGACCGCTTGCAAGGCTTGCTCGCACCGTCATGGCAAAATGCGCCGCATGAATGACAATCTTGTTACTTGCCAGAACGTCACGTTCGCCTACCCTACGGCTGGACGCGAGAGGGTGATTTTGGACAACATCAGTTTGTCCATCCCGCGTGGCAAAGTCACCGCCATCATGGGCGCATCGGGGGGGGGCAAGACCACGGTGCTGCGGCTCATCGCGGGGCAGTACACCGCCAATAACGGGCGTGTGCTGTTTGATAGCGACGATGTGGGCGCAATGAGCCAAGCCGCGCTGTATGCCATGCGCCGCCGCATGGGGATGTTGTTTCAATTTGGCGCACTTTTTACCGACTCCAGTTTGTTTGACAACGTGGCGTTTCCGCTGCGCGAGCACACCCATCTAAGCGAGGCCATGATTCGCGACATTGTGCTGATGAAGCTCAATGCCGTGGGATTGCGCGGTGCGCGGGATTTGATGCCTAGCGAAATTTCTGGCGGCATGGCGCGACGCGTGGCGCTTGCGCGTGCGATTGCCCTAGACCCCGACTTGGTGATGTACGACGAGCCCTTTGCAGGACTTGATCCCATCTCCCTAGGAACAGCAGCGCGGTTGATTCGCACGATGAATGACTCGCTAGGCATTACCAGCGTGATCGTCTCGCACGACTTAGAGGAGACATTCAGCATTGCCGATCAAGTCATTGTGCTGGCAAACGGAAAAATTGCCGCGCAGGGTACGCCTGACGCGGTGCGCGAAAGCACCGATCCACTGGTGCATCAATTTGTTCACGCACTGCCCGATGGACCTGTGCGTTTTCACTACCCTGCCAAAACTGTGCTGGACGATTTTGGAGTTGCCGCATGAACGCCGCTGTCATTCATTTGCTAGCCGACATTGGCTACGCGGTACGCAGCAAACTGGCAGCCATTGGCGGCGGCGCAAAGTTGTTTGTGCGGCTAGCGGCCTCTTGCGGTGCTTGTCTTAAACGTTTTGGTTTGGTGCGCGATCAAATCCATTTTTTAGGCAATTACTCACTGTCCATCATTGCTATTTCAGGATTGTTTGTCGGTTTTGTGTTGGCGCTGCAAGGCTATTACACCTTGCAACGCTACGGCTCGTCTGAAGCCTTGGGTTTGCTGGTGGCGCTCAGTCTGGTGCGCGAGCTCGGTCCCGTGGTGACGGCGCTTTTATTTGCTGGACGTGCGGGCACATCGCTAACCGCTGAAATTGGTCTTATGAAAGCGGGCGAGCAATTGTCGGCAATGGAGATGATGGCGGTCGATCCTGTGCGCCGCATTCTTGCACCGCGTTTTTGGGGCGGTGTCGTTGCGATGCCCTTGCTGGCAGCCGTGTTTAGCGCCGTGGGTATTTTGGGCGGCTGGGCGGTGGGCGTTTTGATGATTGGTATTGACGCGGGTTCGTTTTGGAGTCAAATGCAAGGCGGTGTCGATTGGTGGCACGACGTGGGCAACGGCGTTGTCAAAAGCATGGTGTTTGGCGTGACGGTGACCTTTGTTGCGCTCTTGCAAGGCTATCAAGCAGAGCCAACGCCCGAAGGCGTTTCACGCGCGACCACGCGCACGGTGGTGGTGGGTTCGCTGGCCGTGCTTGGGCTGGACTTCATCCTCACGGCGCTGATGTTTAGTATTTGATGAAAAATTTGGAGTAAAAAATGACACGTTCTAAAAACGATATTTGGGTGGGATTTTTTGTGGTTTTGGGGCTGGCTGCCATTTTGTTTTTGGCCTTGCGTTCGGCTAATTTGCTATCGTTCAGCTTTGACTCCAGTTACAAAGTGACGGCGAAGTTTGACAACATTGGTGGACTCAAACCGCAAGCCGCCGTTAAAAGCGCAGGCGTGGTGGTGGGACGCATTGACTCCATTACCTTTGACGATAAAAGCTTTCAAGCGAAGGTGGTGCTGTCGTTGCAAAACAAATATGCCTTCCCGAAAGATAGCTCGCTCAAAATTTTGACCAGTGGTTTGCTGGGCGAGCAGTACATGGGCATTTCCCCAGGTGCAGATGAAAAAAATCTAGCCAATGGCGACGCCATCAGCAGCACGCAATCGGCCATGGTATTGGAGGATTTGATTGGCAAATTTTTGTACAGCAAAGCAGCGGATAACGCTGGCACTTCTGCTAAATGATGCTGCGACTTTTCCGTTTGTGCCTAATCGCCTGGACCACGGCCTTGGTGGCGGGCTGTGCAACGGGACCAAACGCGCATTCATCTGATCCGCTGGAGCCGCTCAATCGTGCGGTGTATAAGTTCAACGATGCGGTTGATGGTGCGGTTTTAAAACCTGTGGCAACAGGTTATCAAGCCGTGATTCCTTCCCCCGTGCGCCAAGGCGTCACTAACTTTTTTAACAACATTGGCGATTTGTGGTCACTGCTGAATCAAGTCCTGCAATTCGAATTGGTGTACGCAGGGCAAACCGCAGCGCGCCTGGGCATCAATACATTTTTAGGGCTTGGCGGAGTTTTGGATATTGCCAGCGATGCGGGCATTCAGCCTCCCAAAGCCGACCTTGGACAAACGCTTGGCAAATGGGGCGTGCCAAGCGGTCCCTTTTTGATGCTACCCATTTTGGGACCCTCCACCGTGCGTGACGGCGTGGGCGCAGTTTCGGCTTCGTATTACGACCCCGTCAACTTCATCAAAGATGTGCCCACGCGCAATGAGCTATCGGTGCTGCGGATAGTGAATACGCGCGCTTTGTTGCTGGGCGCAACCGATGCGATGGATAGTATTGCGCTGGATAGGTATAGCTTTATTCGTGATATCTATTTAAAGCGGCGACAAAATCTGATTAAGCCAGAAAAAGCATCGAATGACGATGACATCGATTACTCGATCGATGAATCCGTAAAGCCGCCCCCCGATCAAGCCATGCCCAAAGTGCCCATTCCGATTAATATGCCAAGCCTTCCATCCATATTGAAATAAAGAACGTTTTATGATGAATATCAAACATTGCCTGCTAGCGGTTGCTCTTGCCCTTACTTCTGCACTTGGTTTTGCGCAGACCACGACGCCAGAAGCGCCCGACGCTTTAGTGACAAGGTTGGCTGCCGAAATTACGGGTGCAGTTAAGGCAGATAAAACCTTGGCCTCCGGTGATGTTGTCAAAATTGCGGGACTAATCGACAGCAAAATTCTTCCCTTCGTCAATTTTCAGCGTATGACCGCATCCTCGGTCGGCCCTGCATGGCGCACAGCCACACCTGAACAGCAAAAACGGTTGCAAGAAGAATTTAAGATGCTCTTGATTCGCACCTACGCTGGTGCGATTAAAGAAATTAAAGATCAAACGGTGATGGTGCGACCGCTCAAAATGAATCCGAGCGACATCAATGCCATTGTGCGCTCTGAAGTGCGTGGCAAAGGCAGCCCCATCCAATTAGATTACCGCGTGGGCAAGGTGGGCGATGGTGCGTCTGCGGTTTGGAAAATTTATGACATCAACATTTTGGGTGTGTGGTTGGTTGAAACCTATCGCAGTCAATTTTCGGAAGTTGTTAATTCAAGTGGTCTCGACGGTTTGATTCAATCGCTTGCCGAAAAAAATAAAACCGCGAGCAAATAATGACAACGATGCTTGCGCTGCCCGTCAAACTTGATCACGCCGCGGCGGTATCCACCCTCGCCTGTAATTGGTTGGAGTTGGCGCGTGCGGCAAATTGGCAAATCGAGGCCAGTAAGCTGCAAAGCTTTGACTCGTCAGCGCTGGCTCTGTTGCTAGATTTGCGGCGTGGCGCAGTCGCTGCGGGAGCTAGGCTGCAAGTCCACAACGCACCGCCGCGCCTCACGCAATTGGCAACGCTCTACGGCGTCAATGAGTTGATTTAATTGGAATTACCTTTCGACAAGCTCAAGGTGAACGGAGTTTTGCAGAGGTTTTTTTACTGTCGCGCTGTCCGAATATTGGCTGGTAGGCTAGACGGATGACTGGTGCGGTAGGGGTTGATGTCTAGTCCGCCGCGTCTGGTGTAGCGGGCATAAACAGTGAGGCGCGTTGGCTTGCAGCGCGTCCAAATATCCATAAAAATGCGCTCCACGCATTGCTCGTGGAATTCGTTGTGATTGCGAAAGCTGACCAAGTATTGCAGCAACCCCTCTTGATTGATGGCTTGCCCGCTGTAACTGATCTGCACGGACCCCCAATCGGGTTGCCCCGTCACCAAGCAATTGCTTTTGAGTAAGTTGCTAACCAATACTTCGGCTACGGGTACTTCGCCTGCGTCTGTTCGCAGCAGATCAGGTGCGGGGGTGTAGCGCAAGCAATCAAGTTCGAGTCGGTCAAGGCTGAGTCCATCGAGCTCGTGAATGGGCTGGGCGTCAAACAGCGCAGGCGCAATCAAGCGCACGCCTACCGTGCCCATGGCTTGTGCGCCCTGCCACGCGGCATGAGCAAGATCGCGTTTTAGAGTGTTTGCAACCGCATCCATATCGGCAAAAATGCTGTTGTTAAAACTGTTCAAGTACAGCTTGAACGATTTGCTTTCGATGATGTTTGAGCTTTCGCACGGCAGCGTGATGTGCGCCAAAGCGAGTTGCGGCTTGCCTCGCGGATTGAGCCACGACACCTCGTAAGCCGTCCACATATCGGCACCAAAAAATGGGATGATCGCGCCCGATGCTAGCCCGATTTCGGCGCGTTTGTTTGCGCGTGGAATGGGAAAGAGCAGGGCAGCATCGTAGTGATCAATGTATCTGGAGGCCTTTCCCAGCGGTGCTTGCGAGAGATGATGCTCGGTCATTGAGACGCACTCCGTCTAAATACCCAGCGGTTTTCGGTGGATGCTGCTTTGCTAAACGCATAGCCATCTTCGCAAAAGGTTTGTAGTTTTTCAGGCTTGGTAATTTTGTTCACAACTGCAAATCGTGCCATCGTACCGCGTGCCCGTTTGGCAAAAAAACTAACGACTTTGTAGGTGTCATTTTTTTGTTCCTCAAACACGCATTCAATGACGCGCGCTTTGAGGTGTTTGGTATCGACAGCTTTGAAGTACTCCTGCGAGGCGAGATTGATGACCACGGGTGTCTTTTCATTTTTGAGCTCTTGATTCAGATAGTCGGCAATCGTAGCGCCCCAAAACGCGTACAAATTCTGCCCTCGGTCATTAGCAAGTTGCGTCCCCATTTCTAATCGATACGGCTGCAACAAATCGAGCGGACGCAGCACACCGTACAGCCCACTAAGTGAGACCACGTGCGCCTGCGCCCAATGAAGCTGGGCAACGCTGAGTGTTTTGGCGGCAAGCCCGTCATACACATCACCATCAAAAGCGAGGATGGATTGCTTGGCATTTTTAGCCGTTGCGCGAGGATGCCAAGCCAAATAGCGCGCTACGTTGAGCGCGGCAAGCTTGTCGCTCAAATCCATGAGGCTTGCAATTTGGGCAGGCGTTTGGCGCTTCAAAATGCTGATCAGCTCACCCGCACGGTGTGTGTACAGAGGTTTTGTGCTGGCAAGTTTTTCGGGGGCAAGGGTTTCGTAATCTAATGATTTGGCGGGGGAGAGAAGAAAAATCATGCTTTGATTATCAGTAAGAATGTGCCGCATAAAAAAGCCTCGTCGAACTGACGAGGCTTTGCTGCAAGCGGGCAGATTTACTTGCCAGCAGGTGCCGCTGGTTTATTTGTAGCGGCAGGTGTAGTGACAGATGCGGCGGCAGGTTTGGCGTCGGTTTTGGGCGCGGCTTTAGCTTCCGCTTTGGTGGGAGCCACGCTATAAGCAGCGCCATTGACGGTCAACCCAGCCTCAGACAGGGCGGCGGATTTTTTATCTTTGATGCCGCTGACTCGGTTTGAAAAATCTGCCCAATCTTTAAAGTTGCCCGCTTTGCGCGCTTCGATAATTTTTGCCGACATCGAAGGGCCAATACCTTTGATGCTGTCTAAGTCAGCAGCAGTTGCCTTATTGACGTCAACGGCTGCAAAGCTAGCCGCAGCGTAGAGCATGGCGGCAAAAAGGGTCAGCATGGTCAGTAGCTTCTTCATCATAAAACTCCTAAAAAAGGTTTAGCTTAATAAATCTTGAAAGTAGTGCGCCACACCCGTGGCAACGTCGACAAACTTGTGGTCACAACCTGCGCGGCGCAAGGCGGTGAGGTCGGCTTGCGTATAACTTTGGTATTTCCCTTTAAGTGCCTCTGGAAAGTCGATGTAGCGAATTTTTTGTTGCGCTACCAGCTCGGTAAGGGGTGGGTCCGTATGGGTGCGGGGCAGCGTTAACCGATTGACCACCGCACAAGCCACGTCGTTAAAAGGCTGAGCGTGGCCCGTGCCTAAATTAAAAATACCTGATTTATCGGGGTGATCGAGGAACCACAAATTCACCGCAACGACATCATCCACGTACACAAAATCACGCGTTTGCTCGCCTTCACCAAAGCCGCCCCAAGCGCCAAAGAGCTTGACTGCCCCGTCCGCTTTGAATTGGTGGAATTGATGAAATGCCACGCTTGCCATGCGCCCTTTATGTTGCTCGCGAGGGCCGTAAACATTGAAGTAGCGAAAGCCTGCGACCTGATTTTTTTGTGCGACAAACAGATTGGTTTGCCGCCGCACCCACTGGTCAAACAGTAGCTTGCTGTAGCCGTAAACATTGAGTGGGCGCTCAAACTTTGGCGACTCGGTAAAGGTGTCGGAGCCGCCGTAAACCGCGGCGGACGACGCATAGAGTAAGCGCGTGCCCTGCATTTGACAAGCAGTAAACAATTGACAAGATAGACTAAAGTTATTCCGCATCATGTATGCGCCGTCGCTCTCCATCGTGTCGCTGCACGCCCCTTCATGAAAGATGGCCTCTACCTTGCCATAGGCGCCTGAGCTAAAGCGGTCGTAAAAATCGGCAGCAGTCACGTAGTCGGCAATTTGCAAATCTGCCAAGTTGCGAAATTTGTCCCCCTCGGTTAAATCATCGACGGCAATGATGTTGGCCATGCCGCGCGCATTTAAGCCTTTGACGATATTGCTGCCAATAAATCCTGCTGCGCCTGTAACGATGTAGAGCGGCTGTGTCATTGAAATAACTCCTCATGGCTAACGGCAGCCGTGCCAAATTTGCCCACCACAAGACCGCCTGCGCGGTTGGCGTGTGGCATGGCTTGGCGCAATGAGAGGCCCGACGCCACCAAGGCCGCTAGCGTTGCGATGACGGTGTCGCCCGCGCCCGTCACGTCAAACACCTCGTGCGCGGCAGCTTTAACGTGCAAGTCACCTGCGTCGTCGTACAAACTCATACCTTCTTCGCTGCGCGTAAACAGCAGAGTTTCTAAATCGAGTGACGTGCGTAAGTTTTGTGCGCGAACGGCAAGATCGTCTTCGCTCGTCCAGTGTCCAATGACTTGCTCTAACTCGTTTCGGTTGGGCGTAATGACAGTGGCGCCTCGGTAGGGCGCGTAGTTAGAGCCTTTAGGATCAATGAGTATGGGTTTTTTGGCCGCTTTTGCAATGGCAATCATGGTCGATAAATGCGCGAGTCCGCCTTTGGCATAGTCGGAAAATAAAACAGCGCCTTGCTCGTTCACTAAGCGTTCAAAGGTTTGCGTTTGCGCTGCCAGTACATCGTGTTCGGGGATATTTTCAAAGTCGAGGCGGATGAGTTGCTGCGCTCGCCCAATGACGCGCAGTTTGACCGTGGTTTGTAGTTTGGCGTCGCGTGTGAGGTACGTGGCAATGCCTGTTTTTTGCATGAGGGCTTCCAGCTCGCGTCCTGCCTCGTCGTCACCCACGACGCTTAAAAAGGAAGTGCACGCCCCCAGCGCTGCGGCGTTGTAGGCAACGTTTGCAGCACCGCCTACGCGGTTTTCGCGCCTGCCAATTTTGACAACGGGAACGGGTGCTTCGGGGCTAATGCGATCCACAGCACCATACCAATAGCGATCTAGCATGGCATCGCCCACCACGAGCACATTGGCTTGGGCAAGCTGGGCTTTTGTAATCAAGGCAGGGTCTGCTTTCATGCCAAGCATTATCTATGAGTGCGCTGCCAAAAATGTGCGTAGGACACAAGGCAGGAGAGCCAAAAAATGCCCATTGTTGCTTGGTAGGCGTGCGCGCTGGAAAGGCCTAGCCATGCAAACAAATCAATGCCAAGTCCAATGCCCCATTGAACGGTAAACACGCCCATAAAAATAACTAAGTTGTAAGCGGTTAGCGCTCTGCCAGCGATGTGGCTAGGAAAGGCCATACCCACCGTGGGCTGCGCTAGCGAGACGACGGAGGTGGCGAGGAAGTACGCAATCCAAACTAGCCAAATGGGAAGTCTGACACCCAGCGCAAACGTATCGGTTGCCATCAAAACTGCGAGCGGTAATGCGACCAAGCTTAAAGGTAAGCCGACGCGCATGAGGCGCACAGCGTCCCAGCCCCGTGCGACGAGCTTTGGGTTGGCCCAGCCCCACACGGAGTAGTTCACGAGCATGGCGAAATTAATCGCAAATAAGCCGCCTGCCGCTTCTGCGCTGGTGTAGCCTGCAACGTGCGTCATCCATGGACCGACCCACAAGGTTTGAATGGCAACCATGCCACCATAAATAAAAAATCCAATGGGAACAAATGGCCAAAATTTCGGATGGCGCCAAATCACGGGCGCGGCGCTCTGTTCGTCTGGCGCTGCACGCGGTTCGCGGTGCGTGGCTTGCCATGCAGGCACGCATAGCGTGATGAGCAACATGGCTAAAACGATGAGTCCTGCGATGACCGCAAAAATGCCGCGCCAACCCAGAATAGGCATGGCGATTTGCACGGGCAGTGTTGCCGTGAGCATTCCCAGAGATCCGATCATGAGCATCCAAGAATTGGCACGCAATTGCATCTCTGGGTGAAGCCAGCGGCGGTAAGCGGTCAGCGGCGCCATCAAGCAGACGCTGACACCCAGCCCGCACAGCACGCGTGCCAGCAGCAGTGTGTAAAAATTTTGGGCTGATGCAAACACCGTAGCCCCTAGCACCGCAAATATCAACATGAATAAAAGGATGCGCTTGGGGCCCACGCGATCTAGCCAAGTGCCTAGCGGAATTTGCAGTACGGCAAATCCTAAAAAATAACCACCCGCAAGCAACCCAAGATCACGTGCTTGCAGCCCAAACTCGTGGGTGAGTACAGGCGCCATCGTGGCGGTAACGGTACGTAGCGCGGCAGAAAAAAAATACGCCAAAGCAAACGCCAAAAACATCCAGATGACGCGCGCGGTGGAGAGTGGGTTGCTTAAAATTTTTAAAGCTCCTCCACGCGTTTAAATGGATAGCTATCCCACGCTTGACAGCCTGGACATTGCCAAAAGTATTGGCGGACTTCAAAGCCACACGCCGCGCAGCGGTAGCGCAGCAAAGGCTCGGTGGCTCGGGTAAGAGCGGCTGCGGTCTCTGGCGCGGTGATCAAGTAGCTTGCCGCCACTAATGAAGGGGAGTGCGTCAAATGCGCCGTATAGGCGTCTTGCTTTGGCTTCCAGCCTTTGCTGACGAGGGCTGCCAGCAGGTCTAGACTTTGTGTCTCGTGATAAATACTCTCTAGCACAGTGGTGGCCGTTTGCGCGTCTGCATCTGTTTGTGCGCTTTGCACCAGCGGCGCGGCAAACAAAGGAGCCGCTTGCGGTGCGTGCGTAAGGGCAAGGCACAGCAAGGCAAACGCTTGCTCGGGCGCACTTTGCATTTTGTGCTGGGCAAGTTCTAGGTACGCTCGTGGTGAGCTAGGCGACAGCGCAAGTGCTTCGTCAAAACGCCCTTGTTCGCATAAGTAGTGTGCGCGGCGCATCTCGTAATTGCCAGCGCCTTGAGCTTGCAATTGTTCGGCGACCTTGTCCGCACCAGTCCAGTCACGCCCGCGCTCGCACACGGCGAGTAGCAATTGTTTGGCGGGAATCGTATCGAGTTTGGCAAGTACCGATTCGGCGCGATCGAGTAAACCTGCTTTAGAAAAATCTTGTGCCAAGGCGTATGTAGCTCGCTCGCGGTCGGCGGGGGATAAATCGCCGCGCGCCAGCAAGTGCTCGTGGACGCGTACGGCGCGGTCATATTCACCGCGTCTGCGAAATAAATTACCGAGAGTGAAATGCAGCTCGGACGTGTCGGGGTCGTTTTGTACCGCCTCAATAAAGCTATCGACGGCAGCGTCTTGCTGTCCGTTTAATAGATGATTCAGTCCTTTGAAATAGGCGCGGGGCTGATGACGCGACTCTAGTCGCCACTGCCACACATCTAAACGCGAAAAAATCCATCCTAAAGAAAACGCGACTGGAGTTGCAATGAGCAACCAAATCCAATCCAGCATCATGAGGTGGATGCCTTAAGCGGAGGGGCGTTTGTGTCGCTGGGCGAGCCTGGCGCTTGGTCTGGCGCAATAGCTTCTACGGCTGTGCGCAAAATTTTCCCTGGCTTGAAATGTGGCACGCGTTTAGCGGGAACTGACACCGATTCGCCCGAGCGCGGATTGCGTCCGACACGCGAGCGGCGGTGAGTGACGGTAAAACTGCCAAAGCCGCGAATTTCGATGCGATGTCCCTTGCTTAAACTGACCGACATCGCATCGAAAATGATCTTGACCGCTTGTTCGGCGTCGCGCAGCGTGAGTTGCTCCATCCGCGTGACCAAGCGTTCAGCTAACTCGGATTTGGTCATGGTTGAGTAGTTTCAAGCTGCGCTGGTTTACGCGTCTAGTTTGGCGCGCAAAAGTGCGCCAAGACTGGTTGTGCCAGCATTTTCTTTGGTCGACTGCTGCGACAGCGTTGCCATAGCTTCTTGCTGATCTGCGTTGTCTTTTGCTTTGATGGAAATTTGAATGCCACGCGACTTGCGGTCGATGTTGACAATCACAGCCGTGACTTCGTCGCCTTCTTTCAGCGCCGAGCGCGCGTCTTCCACGCGGTCTTGACTAATTTCGGAGACGCGCAAATAAGCAATGACATCGTTGCCAAGGTCAACCTCGGCACCTTTGGCATCAACTGACTTGACCTTGCCCGTTACGGTAGAGCCTTTGTCGTTGACCGAGGTGAAGGTGGTAAAGCTGTCTGCGTCCAATTGCTTAATGCCAAGGCTAATGCGCTCGCGCTCAATGTCGATTGCCAAGATGATGGCTTCAACTTCTTGCCCTTTTTTGAACGACTTAACGGCGGCTTCACCTGCTTCTGTCCACGACAAGTCAGATAAATGAACCAAGCCGTCGATGCCTGCTGCCAAGCCCACAAACACGCCAAAGTCGGTAATGGATTTGATGGGCCCTTTCACCTTGTCGCCGCGCTTGTTGTTGCTTGCAAATTCGTTCCAAGGATTGACCTTGCACTGTTTCATACCAAGGCTGATACGGCGTTTTTCTTCGTCGATTTCCAGCACCATGACCTCCACTTCGTCGCCCAAAGCCACGAGCTTGCTTGGAGCCACGTTTTTGTTTGTCCAATCCATTTCGGAGACGTGGACAAGGCCCTCAATGCCTGGTTCGATTTCCACAAACGCACCGTAGTCGGCGATGTTGGTAATTTTGCCGTGCATTCTTGTACCTTGTGGGTAGCGGCGGTTGACGCCCATCCAAGGATCGTCGCCCATTTGTTTAATGCCAAGCGAGACGCGATTTTTCTCGGTGTCAAACTTGAGAATCTTGGCGCTGATTTCTTGACCAGGCTGCACCACCTCAGAAGGGTGACGCACGCGGCGCCATGCCATGTCGGTGATGTGGAGCAAGCCGTCGATGCCGCCCAAATCGACAAACGCGCCGTATTCGGTAATGTTTTTAACGATGCCCGTGACGATAGAGCCTTCTTTCAGCCCCTCCATTGCCTTGGCACGCTCTTCGCCCATTGTCACATCGCGCACGGCGCGGTGCGATAGCACCACGTTGTTGCGCTTGCGGTCGAGCTTGATAACTTTGAACTCTAAGGTTTTATTTTCGTATGGCGATAGATCTTTGATGGGGCGTGATTCGATAAGTGAACCTGGCAAGAAAGCGCGAATGCCATTGACCAGCACCATGAGACCGCCTTTGACTTTGCCGCTGGTTTGACCCGTGACAAACTCACCCGACTCCAGAGCCTTCTCTAGACTCATCCAGCTTGCCAAACGCTTGGCTTTGTCGCGTGACAGCATGGTGTCACCAAAACCATTTTCTAGCGAGTCGATGGCCACGGAGACGAAGTCGCCGACTTGGACTTCGAGGATGCCTTGATCGTTTTTAAATTCGTTGATGTCGATAAAGGATTCGGATTTGAGACCTGCGTTGACCACCACGTGGTTGTGATCAACACGAACGACCTCGGCGGTGATAACTTCACCCGTGCGCATTTCACTGCGCTTGAGGGATTCTTCAAATAGGGCGGCAAAAGATTCAGACATATTTTTTCTTTCTTGGCCAAGCTCGGAGGAAATCGGTACTTATGCGTATTCACCATGAATACGCTTGTCAAGGCGATTAAAGCTGGCTGGGTGCAAAGCGACTAGACCACCACTGCATCACTTGACGCACGGAGTCGTCAATGGTGAGATGAGAGTTGTCTAGTTGCAAAGCGTCTTTGGCAGGCAGGAGGGGCGCTGTGCTTCGGGTTAAATCCCTAGCGTCACGTGCCTCAAGGTCTGCGCGAAGAGCGTCAATGTTAGCAGAAATCCCTTTTGCGCCCAGTTGCTTGTGCCGACGATTTGCCCGAGTAGCTGCGTTTGCCGTCAAAAACACCTTCAAAGATGCAGTTGGAAAAATGACGGTTCCCATATCGCGCCCATCGGTCACCAGACCCGGGAGCTTGCGAAAGCCTAATTGCCTGTCGATGAGCGCTTGCCGAACAAGGGGGTGGGCGGATACCTGGGATGCTTGCATCCCCGCAGCTTCTGACCGAATGGCATCGGTCACATCGACGCCTGCAAGGTGGACGCAGCCGCCTTCAAACGAAACATCCATCTGTGCGGCGATGGCGGCAACCGCTGGCTCGTCAGCTAAGTTAGCGCCCGCCTGCGAGGCGGCGTAACCCACCAAACGATACAGCGCACCCGAGTCGAGGTAGTGATAGCCCAGCTCTTTAGCAACCAGCGCTGCCAGTGTTCCCTTGCCCGAGGCCGTAGGGCCGTCAATGCAAAGTACGGGGATGTGCGCGGCTGCGGTGCTGGCAACTGAAAACAGTGCATCAAAATAATCGGGGAAAGTTTTGGCGACGCACTTGGGGTCAATAATTCGCACGGGCAGTTTGGCAGAATTGAAAGCGGCCAAAGAGGCGCACATCGCCATGCGGTGATCGTCGTAAGTGTGGATGCTGGCAAAGCGCCAATGCGCGAGGCTAGCTGGCGGTGTGATGCGGATAAAGTCCGCGCCTTCTTGCACCTTGGCGCCTAGTTTGCGCAGCTCAGTTGCTATTGCGGCAATACGGTCAGTTTCTTTGACGCGCCAGCTCCCGATGTTGCGCAGGCGCGTTGTGCCCCTAGCGTAGAGTGCCATGACTGCCAAAGTCATGGCGGCGTCGGGGATGTGGTTGCAATCTAAGTCGATGGCTTTTAAAAATCCCGTGGGGCTGTCCCAGCTCTCGCGCCACACGGTCAGGCTATTGGCTGCTGCGTCGATTTGTACCCCCATCTGCGCTGCAGCTTCTATGAAGCGAATATCACCTTGGATGGAGTTTGCACCCACGCCAAGAATTTGTAATGGTTTAGCCTTGGTCGCAGCCAAACCGCCAAGCGCAATAAAGTAGCTGGCAGATGACGCATCGGCCTCGACATAGATTTCTTTGGGGGCTTTGTATTGCGAGCCCGCAGGAATGGTAAAGCGCTGCCAGCCTTCTTGGCCAACGGTGACGCCAAAACGCGCCAGCAGTTGGATGGTGATGTCGATGTAGGGTTTGGAAATTAATTCGCCTACGACATCGATGTGGATGTCGTGGCGCGCAACGAGAGGGAGTGCCAGTAGCAGCGCCGTTAAAAATTGACTGGATACATCGCCGCGCACTTGGATGGGCGCATTAAGTTTGAGCTTGGGCGCGCCAATTTTGAGTGGCGGAAAGCCTTGCTTGCCTAGGTATTGGATGTCGCAGCCCAATAGCCTGAGCGCATCAACTAAATCGCCAATGGGGCGCTCGTGCATACGTGGCACGCCAGACAGCTCGTAGCCACCCGTTTGCCCGCCCCGCAGCGCAAGGACAGCGGTGAGGGGGCGCATGGCTGTGCCTGCGTTGCCTAAGAAAAGTTTTTTGGTGGTGCTGGTTTTTTCTTTGAGTGCGGTCAACGCTGCAATCATCACGCGCGTGTCGTCCGAGTCCAGCACGTCGTGGAGAACGGGCGGGGCGTCGCCGCCCATTTCGCATAAAGCTGCAAGCAGCAAAACGCGGTTGGAAATGCTTTTGGAGCCAGGCAGCCGCACCGAGCCAGCAACGCTGTCCAGTGGTGGGAGGTCTAAAAATGCGGTCTCAAACATCGCTGGCCAATTCGGTTTGATTAAGCGTCCAGCTGCCGCGCACCTTGCTTGCGCTTGTTATTAATTGGCGCAGCGCGTCTGTGTTGTTGCTGCGCATGGCATCTTCAAAACGCGCAAGGCTTGTCAGCATATGGCGGGATTGTTGCAAAACTTCTTCCCGATTGGCCAGCAAAATATCGACCCACACGTCTGGAGAACTGGCAGCGATGCGAGTGAAATCTTTGAAGCCAGGCCCTGCCATTGCCAGCAGTTGCGCAGCGTTGCTTTGTTCTGCAATGCTGTGCATATAGGAAAAGGCGGTCAAGTGCGGCAGGTGGCTCACGGCAGCCAGCACTTGGTCGTGGCATTCGGCGCTCATGGTGGAGACCTGCATACCAATGCCTTGCCAGACTTCGGTTGCAAGGGCGATCGCGCTGGCGTGGGTGTGCTCGGTTGGCGTCAAAATAACGCGCTTGCCCGCGTAGAGATCGGCTTGTGCGGCTTCGACGCCTGCACGCTCTTTGCCCGCAATAGGGTGCGAGGGTACAAAGTTTGGCGGCGCCGCGCCAAAGATTTTTTGCGCTACATCAATGACGTTTTGCTTGGTGGATCCCACGTCCAGCACCAGCGCGTCCGCGTGCAGTCCAAACTGAATCGCTTTAAATACGTCTGCCGTCGCTGCCACGGGTACGGCAATGAGTACCAAGTCCGCACCTGGGACGGTTTGTAAAACGGAGGCAGCCGCGTCGTCGATAACGCCCATGCGTTTGGCTTGCTCCGCTGTGCGCGAGGACTTGCTGTAGCCCACGACGCGTTCGACCATTTTTGCGCGCTTGAGGGCCAGCGCAAATGAGCCGCCCATCAACCCGCAGCCGATTAGGCCAAGTTGTTTAAACGGCTTCATGCCTTGGCTGCTGGATAGCAACCCAGTATTTTGTAAAACGCGCAAAGCGCTTGTAGTTCAGCTAGTGCAGCGGCGACGGGCGCGTCGCTTAGATGTCCTGCAAGATCGATGTAAAAGTTGTAATCCCACTGCACTGAGCGTGCGGGGCGCGACTCAAAGCGCGTCATAGACACGCCGTGTTTTTTCATTGGCGCAATTAAATCGTGCAATGCACCCGGTTGGTTTTTGACGGAGACAACCAAACTGACCGCGTCGTTGCCTGTTCTGGCTGGTAGCGGCATCACCTCGGGGCGGCAAATAACTGCGAAGCGTGTGCGGTTGTGTGCTTCGTCTTGAATCGCTTTGGCAGCCGTGTGCAGTCCAAATTCGGCAGCGGCGCGGGCGCTGGCAATGGCGCTGCAGGTGGCGTCTAGTGCGGCTTGCCTTGCGCCTTCGGCATTGCTAGAGCTTGCTCGGCGCTCGGCATGGGGCAAGTGCTTAGACAGCCAAGATTGGCATTGCGCCAGCGATTGCGGGTGTCCGTACACCGCCGCAATGCCGTCCATCGACTCTGACTGGCGCAGCAAGTTGTGCCGCACCATCAAACTGACATTGCCCACAACGTGCGCTTTGGAGGCAAGCAACAAGTCCATCGTGCGGGCTATGACGCCCTCGGTGGAGTTTTCGATGGGCACAACGCCAAATTCGCTGCTGCCCGCTTCGGTTGCGCGAAACACCTCATCAATGGACGGGCACGGGAGCATTCCCATTGATGAGCCAAAAAACTCAATCGCCGCCTCTTCGCTGTATGTACCTTTGGGGCCCAAAAATGCAACGCGCTGAGATTCTTCCAGCGCACGGCAAGCCGACATGACTTCGCGCCAAATGGCGGCGATGCCTTCGGGTTTGAGCGGCGAGGCGGCTGCTTGTATTTTTGCGATGACCTCGGCTTCGCGGTCGGGACGGAATACGGGCGAGCCGTCTATTTTTTTAACTTCACCGACTTCGTGCGCCAAAGCTGCGCGCTGGTTGAGAAGCGCGAGCAGTTGCCGATCAACGGCGTCGATTTCTGTGCGGAGCTGGGGGAGGGATTTCACGAAGAGATGCCTCGCAAATAAAGGGTATCCGCACTCAAATCAATTTCATTAGGCCACTCAATAAAGTGCTGATGTGCTTTAACTTGTGCAAAAGCAATCGGATTTTTTAGTTCTTGAAAAACGCCTCGATCAAGATACGGTTTGCAATCAAACAAACGGTGTTCCCCATTTGCAAAATCGACTTGCAAGCGGTAATCAAGCAAGGGGGTGACAGAGCTTATGCGGGGTGCTTCCATCGCTTTATTTCAATGGAGCAATGCGTTCAGGCTTATCGCCAACGACTACCAATTTCCAATTTGCCATGAGTTCCTCCCGATGAAGCTCAATCCAAGCCATGATCAAGCGCTGCTTGGCAACAGGTAACTTACCCAACAGCAGGTCACCCGTTTGAATATCAAAGCTAGATTCTTCACCCGCGTATACTCAACATGCAGATGCGGCAGGTGGTGCTTCTCGTTGTCGTAAAAATACAAACGAATAATCAAACCATAAAACGTGCTGATGAGGGGCATGGCTAGTCTTCTGCGTTATCGGCATTGGCATCATTTTCAACAATGCGTTGCAGTCCGCTCAGTTTTGAGCCGTCATCGAGCGAGATCAAGGTCACGCCCTGGGTGGCGCGTCCCATTTCGCGAATTTCGGACACGCGGGTTCTAACCAAAACGCCTTTGTCGGTAATCAGCATGACTTCGTCTTCAGAGTGCGCCAATGTGGCTGCGACGACTTTGCCGTTGCGCTCGGATTGCTGGATGGCAATCATGCCTTTGGTGCCGCGCCCGTGGCGGGTGTATTCGCCGATGTTGGTGCGTTTGCCATAGCCATTTTCGGTGGCGGTGAGTACCGATTGCTGCTCGTCTTCGGCTACCAGCATGGCAATGACGTTGATACCTTCGTCTAGCATCATGCCGCGCACGCCGCGTGAATTGCGTCCTGTGGGGCGCACGTCGTTCTCATCAAAACGCACAGCCTTGCCGCCATCGGAAAATAACATCACGTCGTGCTTGCCGTCGGTTAGCGCCGCACCAATGAGGTGATCGCCCTCGTCCAAAGTGACGGCAATGATGCCGCCTTTGCGTGGATTGTTGAAGTCGTCCAGCGGTGTCTTTTTGACCGTGCCCATGCTGGTGGTCATGAAGATGTAATGGTCGGCAGGGAACTTGCGGTTGTCGCCCGTCAGTGGCAGCACCACAGTAATTTTTTCACCTTCTTGCAAGGGGAACATATTGACGATGGGACGCCCACGCGAACCACGCGAGCCAGCAGGAACTTCCCACACTTTGAGCCAGTACATACGCCCACGATTACTAAAGCACAGTAAGTAGTCGTGCGTGTTGGCGACAAACAGTTGTTCGATCCAGTCGTCCTCTTTGGTGGCAGTGGCTTGCTTGCCGCGTCCGCCGCGTTTTTGTGCGTGGTATTCCGACAAGGGCTGGCTTTTGATGTAGCCGCTGTGACTCATGGTGACAACCATATCGGTGGGCGTAATTAAGTCTTCAGTGGAGAGGTCTTGCGCGGAATGCTCAATTTCGCTGCGACGCAATCCTAGCTTGGCTTGGCCAAATTCTGCGCGCACGGCAGCCAGCTCTTCGCCAATGATGATGGAGACGCGCTCGGGCTTTGCCAAGATGTCGAGCAGGTCTTCAATTTCCACCATGACTTCTTTGTATTCGGCAACGATTTTGTCTTGCTCAAGCCCCGTGAGGCGTTGCAACCGCATCTGCAAAATTTCTTGCGCCTGCGTCTCTGACAAGCGATAGCGCCCATCGGCTTGTAGTCCGTATTCGCGCTCTAGCCCAGCTGGGCGGTAGTCTTCAGCGTTGACCGCCGAGCCATCAATGCGCGTGCGGGTGAGCATGGCGCGAACAACGGCGCTATCCCATGTTTTTTCCATTAGCGCGATTTTGGCAACGGGCGGTGTGGGCGCATTGCGGATGAGCGCGATAAAGTCATCGATGTTTGCCAGCGCAACGGCCAGGCCTTCCAAAATGTGTCCTCGGTCACGTGCTTTTTTGAGCGTAAACACCGTGCGCCGCGTCACCACTTCGCGGCGGTGTAGCAAGAACACACTAATGAGATCTTTGAGATTGCACAGTTTGGGCTGTCCATCAATCAAGGCGACCATGTTCATGCCAAATGAATCTTGCAGCTGCGTTTGTTTATAGAGGTTGTTGAGCACCACCTCGGGCACTTCGCCGCGTTTGAGCTCGATGACGAGGCGCATCCCGCTTTTGTCCGACTCGTCTTGGATGTGCGAAATGCCTTCGATTTTTTTCTCGTTGACCAGCTCAGCAATGCGCTCTTGCAAAGTCTTTTTGTTGACTTGGTAGGGCAGCTCGTCCACGATGATGGCTTGGCGCTGACCTTTGTCGATGTCCTCAAAATGCACCTTGGCGCGCATCACCACGCGGCCACGACCCGTGCGATAGCCATCTTTTACGCCGCTCATGCCGTAAATAATGCCCGCGGTTGGAAAGTCGGGCGCGGGGATGATTTCCATCAAGTCGTCAATTGACGCGTCTGGGCTTTTGAGCATATGCAAGCACGCATCCACCACTTCATTTAAATTGTGAGGCGGAATGTTGGTTGCCATGCCCACAGCAATACCCGATGAGCCGTTAATCAGCAGGTTGGGGATTTTGCTGGGAAGCACGAGGGGCTCTTTTTCTGAGCCGTCGTAATTGGGACCAAAATCAACGGTTTCTTTGTCGATGTCGGCAAGCATTTCGTGGGCGATTTTGGTAAGCCTAATTTCGGTGTAGCGCATGGCGGCGGCGTTGTCGCCGTCCACGGAGCCAAAATTTCCTTGACCATCCACTAGCATATGCCGTAATGAAAATGGCTGCGCCATCCGCACGATGGTGTCGTAAATGGCGGAGTCGCCGTGCGGGTGATATTTACCCATCACGTCACCTACGATACGCGCTGACTTTTTGAAAGGGCGATTCCAGTCGTTATTTTGCTCGTGCATTGCGAACAAGGCGCGACGATGTACGGGTTTGAGTCCATCACGTGCGTCAGGCAAGGCGCGGCCAACGATAACGCTCATGGCGTAATCAAGGTAGCTGCGGCGCATTTCCTCCTCTAAACTAATGGGGAGTGTTTCTTTGGCGAATTGCATGGAAGGATTGCTCTTTTATGTTGCATTTATGTGAACAGGTGAATTCTAGAGGACATCGAATTTAAAAATAGAATCGGTTTTGATGTACGATACGCTCCGTGTGGTCAAAAACCACCCTTGGTTTGTCTCTATCGCAGCATTGCTGTATTTATCATCCATATCTCAGAGGACTTTTATAATGAAACTCAATAAAGTAGCAATGCTTTTCGCCGCAACCCTTTTAGCCGCTTCTAGCGCACAAGCCCAAAACTGGATGAGTGGTCAAGGTGCGTCTTGGCGCAATACTGACCAATCGCTGTGCTGGAGAGGTGGCGCTTGGACGCCAGCTACAGCCACTAAAGGCTGCGATGGTGCAATCGGCTCCTCCGCTCCTGCGCCTGTGCCAGCCCCTCAGGCGACACCAGCTCCTGCACCAGCACCAGCTTCCGCTCCCGCTCCAGCAAAAACCGCTCCGGCAGCAGTTGTTGCTCCTCCTGCCGTAGTAAAAGTGGTGTACGCTGCTGATACATTTTTTGATACCGATAAATCGGTCATCAAAGCAGACGGAAAAGCCATGCTTGACGACTTGTCCAGCAAAGTTAAAGGTTTGAACTTGGAAGTCATCATTGCGGTGGGGCACACTGACAATACAGGCACTCCCAAACACAACCAAGGGTTATCGGTTCGCCGTGCTGACTCTGTGAAGGCATATTTAATCTCTAAAGGCATTGAGAAAAATCGCGTTTACACAGAAGGCAAAGGCGAGACTCAGCCTGTTGCTGATAACAAGACCAAAGAAGGTCGCGCAAAAAATCGTCGTGTAGACATCGAAGTTGTTGGAACACGCGCCAATTAATCATTGTGTCGCGATTGAAAGAGCCCGCCCCTGTGGCGGGTTTTTTTATGGACAATCCATCCTCTATGAATACCAATTTTGATGCGGCAGAGCTTGCCAAATTTACTGACCTCGCCCACGACTGGTGGAATAAGCGTAGTCCTTCATTTGGCGCATTGCACGCAATCAATCCGCTGCGCCTAGAGTGGTTAGATGGCGTTGCATCCATTCGTGGCAAGCGTTTGCTGGACGTGGGGTGCGGCGGCGGGATTTTGGCTGATAGCATGGCACGATTAGGCGCTGAGGTGCTGGGCATTGATTTGGGTGAAGAGTCGCTCGCCATTGCCAAGCTTCACGCATTAGAGGTGCAAACGCCGCGTATTTTGTATCGAAAGATTAGCGCCGAAGCCTTGGCAGAGGAAATGCCAGCCGCGTTTGATGTGGTCACTTGCATGGAGATGCTAGAGCACGTCCCAGACTCCCATGCCATCGTGCGTGCGTGCACCCGCCTTGTGAAGCCTAGGGGGTGGGTCTTTTTTTCTACGATTAACCGCAATCCTAAAGCGTTTGCCTCTGCCATTGTGGCGGGTGAATACGTGCTTGGACTGTTGCCACGCGGTACGCATGAATACGCTAAATTCATCCGGCCAGCCGAGCTTGCGCGCTGGGCGCGTGATGCTGAGCTAGAAGTCAAAGTCATGCAAGGACTGGGCTACAACCCCATCACGCAGCGCTACGCTTTGCAAGGTGATGTGAGTGTGAACTACCTGATGGCAGCGCAGCGATGCTAACCCCAACGGCCATTTTTTTCGACTTAGACGGTACGCTGATCGACAGCGCGCCAGACTTAGGCGAGGCTGCCGACGCCATGCGGCGTGTGCGCGGCATGCCCTCCTTGCCTGATGCGCTGTATCGCCCGATGGCGGGTGCGGGCGCGCGCGGGATGCTTCAAATTGCTTTTGGTATGCCCCCCGAACACACAGATTTTTTAACCTACCGCGAAGAGTTTTTTAGCAATTACGAAGCCTCTATTGGTGCATCCAAGGCTCGCACACAAACGTTTGATGGTGTGAGCGCGATGCTGCGAGGGTTAGAGCAGCGCAAAATTTTATGGGGCATCGTGACGAATAAATCAGAGCGATTCACCAAGCCTTTGGTGGCGAAAATACCCGCGTTGCAGGGTGCGTGCGCGCTAGTCAGTGGCGACACCACACCGCACGCCAAGCCGCATCCTGCGCCGCTGTTAGAGGCGTGCCGACTTGCTGGCTTGCTGGATGCAAAGCTACAACCACTCGACCCTGCTGCGTGCTGGTATGTGGGGGACGATAAGCGCGACATCGATGCGGGACGCGCTGCGGGCATGAAAACAATTGCCGTGTCTTGGGGTTATGAGGGCGAGTACGAACTTGCCACCTGGGGCGCCGATGCCGCGCTGCATCACCCTGCGGAGTTGCTGGATTTGGTTGCGGCTTCGCGGCGCGATTGAATCAGCGCAAGACCACTCGCCAGTATCAGTACGCCTGCCCCCATGCCCATAGCGGTATCCATGCCGTAGGTATCGGCCATCCAACCTGCCAGCACGGGCCCGAAGGCTTGACCGATGGCAAAAATCATGGTGAAAAAATTCATAGCCTTGGCCCACAAAATTTGCGGCAATGCTTTGCGAGCTAAAGCCATCATTGCGCCAGGAGTCATAAAAAACGCCCCCCCCACCAATAGCGCCGAAATGAGCAGTACGCCAAAACTGTGCGACAGCAAAGGCAGCGCCGTCCCCAGCGCGGTGCACAGAGTCGATGCGGCAAAGGTGGTCGTGGGCTGCCAGCGCGCCATCACGCCGCGCCATACAAAGCCCGAGCTCATAGCCGCCGCGCCCAGCACCAACCACACGGTGGTTGCGGCGGTATCGTCAAGATTCATTTCGCGCAGCCACGCAATGACAAACGTGAGGTAAACAATGTAGCCCACACCAAATAAAAGATACGCCCATGTAATGACTTGAAAGCGTTGCCAAGGCATAGGCGTGTGCACACGCTCTGCGGTTGTGCCGCCAATGGACAGTGCCAGTTTGGCAGGCCACAGCGACAACAGCACACCCGCAGCGCCCAGCGCCAACCAACCTATAGACCACGTCCAGCTTGCAGTGAGTACGGGGTGGATCAGTAATCCACTCATGGCAATGCCAAGACCGCCCCCCGCGTAATAAATGGCAATGGCAGATGCGGACTTTGCGGGATCGTTGCTGTACTTGGCTGCGATGAGCGCTCCGCCGCAGGCAAACACCCAAGCCGAGCCTACGCCGCAAATAAAACGCAGCGCCATCATGGCGTACAAATCGCGTGTAATGCCGCAAAGCAACAAGGTCGCGACTGCCACGCCCAACCCCCAAACAAAAAGATGTGCCGACTTCATGCGTGCGAGTAGCAGCATCCCCAAAAGCGCGCCAACGCCATAACCTGCGGAGTTTGCGGTATTGAGCCAACCCGATAGCGCGTAATCCCAATGCAAGTCGGCCCGCATCACGGGTAGTAAAAGCGCGTAGGCAAAGCGTCCAAAACCGTTGACCACCGCCACCGCTGCAGCAAAAATCACGGCCGCCTGCAAAGATGCGGGAGCTATAGGCGCGTGGGTTGAAGATATTGTGGGTGCGGCGCGTAAGTCAGATGTCATATAGAGGAGTTTAGTCGTTTGAATCTATAAAATAGGACGCTGCAATCGTGCTTCACTAACCCTACATACAGGATCGTTATGGCTATCAAAAAATCAAAAATTTTCTACACGCTGACCGATGAAGCGCCTATGTTGGCAACCCATTCGCTGCTACCCATTATTCGCACGTTTGCTGCGCCTGCGGATATTGAAATTGCCCAGAGCGACATCTCTGTTGCGGCGCGTATATTGGCGCAATTTTCCGATTGCCTAAAGCCCGAGCAGCGCTTGCCCGATACGCTTGCAGAGCTAGGTCACTTGACACACCTTGCGGACACCAACATCATCAAGCTGCCCAATATCAGCGCCTCTGTCGGGCAATTGATTAGCGCCATTAAAGAATTGCAAGCTAAAGGATACGCGCTGCCTGACTATCCCGAAGCACCTAAAACCGAAGAAGAAAAAGCGATTCGTGCTAAATACAACCGCTGTGTGGGCAGTGCGGTTAATCCCGTTTTGCGCGAGGGCAACTCCGATCGCCGTGCACCCAAAGCAGTGAAAGAGTACGCACGTAAAAATCCGCACAGCATGGCGGAGTGGAGCCAAGCCTCGCGTTCGCACGTGTCGCATATGCATGGCGGTGATTTTTATCACGGCGAAAAATCCATGACGCTGGATAAAGCGCGTGATGTACGTATGGAGCTAGTCACCACCAGCGGCAAAACGATTGTGCTTAAAGAAAAAGTGTCGCTACTAGACCGCGAGGTCATCGACAGTATGTACATGAGCAAAAAGGCGCTGATTGAGTTTTACGAAAAAGAGATCGACGACGCTTTCAAAACAGGCGTGATGTTTTCCCTGCACGTCAAAGCCACCATGATGAAGGTCTCGCACCCGATCGTGTTTGGTCACTGCGTCAAGATTTTTTATAAAGATGCATTTGCCAAGCATGGCAAGTTGTTCGACGAGCTGGGCATTAACGTCAACAATGGCATGGTCGATCTGTACAACAAAATTGCCACGCTGCCGCAGTCCAAGCAAGACGAAATCAAACGTGACTTGCACGCCTGCCACGAGGGACGCCCCGAGCTGGCGATGGTGGACTCTGCCAAAGGCATTACCAATTTCCACTCGCCCAACGACGTGATTGTGGACGCCTCCATGCCCGCAATGATTAGAAACGGCGGCAAAATGTGGGGCGCGGATGGACGCTTGAAAGACGTTAAAGCGGTGATGCCCGAGTCCACTTTTGCGCGCATCTACCAAGAGATTATTAATTTTTGCAAATGGCATGGCGCGTTCGACCCCAAGACCATGGGCACCGTGCCCAACGTGGGTTTGATGGCGCAGCAAGCCGAAGAATACGGTTCGCACGACAAGACGTTTGAGCTCACCGAAGCAGGCGCAGCCAATATCGTGGACATTGCCACAGGCGAAGTGTTGCTGTCGGAGAACGTCGAGGTGGGCGATATCTGGCGTATGTGCCAAACAAAAGACGCAGCGATTCGCGACTGGGTCAAGCTGGCGGTCACCCGCGCACGCAACTCTGGAATGCCCGTGGTGTTTTGGTTAGACCAATATCGCCCGCACGAAGCGCAGCTGATAACCAAAGTCAAAATGTACTTGCACGAGCACAACACGGCAGGGCTAGACATTCAAATCATGTCGCAGGTTCGTGCCATGCGTTTTACGCTAGAGCGCGTGATACGTGGGTTAGACACCATCTCCGCAACAGGCAACATCTTGCGGGACTACCTCACCGACCTCTTCCCTATCATGGAGCTGGGAACCTCCGCCAAGATGCTGTCTATCGTGCCTTTGATGGCAGGCGGCGGTATGTACGAAACAGGCGCGGGTGGCTCTGCCCCCAAGCACGTACAGCAATTGGTAGAAGAAAACCATTTGCGCTGGGATTCTCTGGGCGAGTTTTTAGCCTTGGCGGTTAGCATGGAAGATCTTGGCATCAAAACAAACAACAGCAAAGCTATCGTTCTGGCAAAAACTCTGGACGCGGCTACGGGTAAATTGTTGGAGCTAGACAAAGGACCCAAAACGCGCACAGGTCAACTAGACAATCGCGGCAGTCATTTTTATCTCGCGCTTTATTGGGCGCAGGCGCTGGCGGCGCAAGTGGACGACAAAGAATTGCAAGCGCACTTTGCGCCGCTAGCAAAAACCTTGGCGGACAACGAGAAAAAAATCATTGACGAACTAAGCGCTGTGCAAGGCAAGCCCGTGGATATCGGCGGCTACTATATGCCCGACGCGGCGAAAGCGAGCGCCGTCATGCGCCCAAGCGCAACGCTTAATAAGACGCTGGCTGAGGCTTAGAGACAGCCAAACCGTTCGCCCTGAGCCTGTCGAAAGGGCATTCCCTCACAGCAGGATTCGACAAGCTCAGCCCGAACGGTAGTCGATAATCAAGCGTCATGAATGCCGTTGAAATTGAAGCCGCCATATCAGACTTGGCCCAAGAGCCATTTGATACGGCGGCTTTTCCGTTTGCATTTTTAGAAGCCTTTGGCAACAAAGAAACTACCCTCAAGCGGTTAAAAAGCGAAAAAACAGTGGTGGGAACAACGCCTCCGATGTGGCGGGCGGCGTGCTGCTACGCAACAACATCCACTTGTTGACTTGCGAACAAGGCAAGGTAGGTGATGCGCTTGGCGCCCTACGCACAAGCCCTGCCACAAGTAAAGCCAAAGCAAAATTCATCCTAGCCACCGATGGGCACACCATTGAGGTGTTGCGAGTAAATAGACTTGTCCGCTTTTAGAGCTCATGAATTGTCCGCATTTGCAAATATCTGCCAAATCCGCTACGGGCTTCGCCCTTCGCTCCTTTGGCAGATATTTGCGGCCCAGATTGCGGGGCGGGACATAAGCCCACAATCACTGCCATACGGCTCATTATCCTGTTGT
>JAVKLS010000061.1:0-84731 GCA_031538565.1 Burkholderiaceae bacterium | reverse complement strand
TTATGTCCCGCCCCGCAATCTGGGCCGCAAATATCTGCCAAATCCGCTACGGGCTTCGCCCTTCGCTCCTTTGGCAGATATTTGCAAATGCGGACAATTCATGAGATCTAAAAGCGGACAAGTCTATTTACTTACAACATTTCAATGCGCTGGGCGCGTCGTTTAAGATTTGAGGCATGAAATTTCAACCCGAAAAAACCGACGCAACTTTAATTACCGCCATCGATGCAAACAGCATTCGCATTGGCAGCGAGTGCGTCGAGCGCAGCGTGGTTTTAGATTCGCGCGGCGAACGCCTCGACTGGAACGCCAGCCATTTCGATGCGCTAAGTGCCCATCACTTTGAGCAGCTTGCCGCCAGCAAACCCGAGCTCGTTATTTTTGGCAGCGGCGCAAAACTGCGCTTTCCTCATCCCAAGCTATTAGCAGCCCTCATGGCAGCGCGCATTGGCGTGGAAACCATGGACACACCTGCCGCCTGCCGCACCTACAACATTCTTGCCGCAGAAGGCAGGCACGTTGTGGGTGCGTTTTTAATTGGCGGCGGTTAGCGCAAAGCAGCCACCACTTCAGGCGGCGCTTGCACCAGTTCAATCAAAACGCCTTCACCGCCGATGGGGAATTCATCACTCGACTTGGGATGCAAAAAAGTGATGTCATAACCCGCCGCGCCTTTGCGGATACCGCCTGGCGCAAAGCGCACCCCTTTGGCAGACAGCCACGCCACCGCTTTGGGTAAATCATCAATCCACAAGCCCACATGATTGAGCGGCGTGGTGTGCACGGCGGGCTTCCCGTTTGGATCAATCGGTTGCATCAAATCGACCTCGACCTTGTACGCCCCAGAGCCTATCGCGCAAATATCTTCATCCACGTTTTCACGTTCGCTTTGAAAGCTGCCCGTGACCTCCAAGCCCAGCATATCGACCCACAACTCGCGTAATTTAGATTTACTAGTGCCGCCAATGGCGATTTGCTGAATGCCTAAAACTTTGAAGGGGCGTGTCATATTCATTTCTTTCTTGCTAGGTTTTTATGCTGAGTTTTTTATCCACTCATCGGTTGCACTACGAACCACACCCGCGTGAAGCATTTTTTGCCAAGCCTTTTCCAGCGATCCATTGAGGTCGATGGCACGGCAAGCGTCTTCTAACACCACACAATCAAATCCTGCGGCGCGGGCATCGATGGCGGAGTCCGCCACGCAGTAGTCCAGCGCCAAACCCACCAGCACCACTTGTTGCACGCCGTGCGCGCGCAAGTACGCCGCAAGTCCCGTGGTGGTGGTGCGGTCGGCCTCGGTAAAAGCCGAATAACTATCAACGCTTTGATGCCAACCTTTGCGAATCACCAACTGCGCGTGCGGGATGTGCAGCTTAGGCGCTAGCGCCGCACCTTCGGTTTGCTGCACGCAGTGCGTAGGCCACAGCGTTTGATCGCCGTAGGGCAGTTGCTTACTACTAAAAGGTGCAGCGCCGTGGGTACTGGCAAACGAGATGTGGTGCGCGGGATGCCAGTCTTGCGTGCGAACCACGCGCTCAAACGCACGCGCTGCGCGGTTGATGATGGGCACAACTTCGTCACCACGCGGCACAGCCAAGGCGCCGCCAGGCAAAAAATCGTTTTGCACATCAATGACTACCAGGGCGGTGTGCGCGCTGTATTTTTCGCTCACAAAAACTCCACGATCGCTTGATCGACTGACAGCGATTCGCCCTTGCTTGCCAGCACTTTGCCCACCACACCATCTGCCGTAGCAAAGAGTACGTTTTCCATTTTCATGGCTTCGATGACAGCGACGCGCTCGCCTGCTTGCACTTTTTGCCCAACCGTCACCGCCACATCCACCAGCAGCCCTGGCATGGGCGAGAGCACGTAGCGGCTCATGTCTGGCGGGGCTTTGTGCGGCATCATCTGATGCAGCTGGGCCATACGCGGCGACATCACCAAACACTCCACTTGTGTGCCGTTGTGCTGCACGCGCAGCGCCAGCGGATTTTTTGCCGTGCCGCGTTCAACCTGCGCTGCAAAAGCTTTGCCGTTGACTGTGCCCACAATCACGATATCGTTTAAGCGCGAATGGCTCACGATGGCATAAGGCTTGTCATCCACACGAACCGTTGCCGCCCAGATTTGACCCAGCGAATCGTCCACGTGGACTTGCTTGTATTGATGCTTGCCCGCCTTATCCAGCGAAACCACGGCGTAATCTTGTCCAATGCTCACGTTGTAACCCGCCAATTGCCCGCTCAGACCCGTGGTTCGAGTGCGTGATTTTCGGCGCACAAATGCCGCTAGCGCAACAAGAAAATTCGCGTCGTCGTGCGGCACATCTTCCGCCGCAAAACCTTTGCCGTAGTGCTCGGCAATAAATCCCGTGTTGAAATCGCCCTTGGAAAATTTAGGATGCGCCAGCAGCGCCGCCTGAAACGGAATGTTGGAGCTCACGCCGCGAATCACAAAGCTGTTGAGTGCTTCGCGCATTTTGCTAATCGCCTCCGCGCGGTCTTTGCCGTGCACGATGAGCTTGGCAATCATGGAGTCGTAGAACATAGGAATTTCACCGCCATCCATCACGCCCGTATCCACACGCACACCAAAAAGATCCGTTCGGACAGAGCCTGTCGAAGTCTCAATTCGCCCTTCGACAAGCTTAGGGTGAACGGTGGTTTGCGACGCTGCAAACATCGTCTGCGCAGGCGGAACAAAACGCACAAGGCGCCCCGTGGACGGCAAGAAGTTACGGAACGGGTCTTCGGCATTGATTCGGCACTCCATTGCCCAGCCATCGCGCCGAACCTCAGACTGCGTCAGCGGTAATTTTTCGCCCGCCGCCACGCGAATCATCAGCTCCACCAAATCCAGCCCTGTGATGCATTCGGTCACAGGATGCTCAACTTGCAAGCGCGTATTCATTTCTAAAAAATAAAACGACTGGTCTTTGCCAACCACAAACTCCACCGTTCCCGCGCTTTGGTAGTTCACGGCTTTGGCAAGCGCAACCGCTTGCTCGCCCATCGCTTTGCGCGTGGTCTCGCTAATAAATGGCGAGGGCGCTTCTTCAATGACTTTTTGATGACGACGCTGGATGGAGCACTCGCGCTCGTTCAAATAAATCACGTTGCCAAAGCTGTCGCCCAGTAACTGGATTTCGATGTGACGCGGCTCTTCGACAAATTTTTCAATAAACACACGGTCATCGCCAAAGCTATTGCGCGCTTCGTTTTTGCAAGAGGTAAAACCTTCTAACGCCTCCTTGTCATTGAACGCCACGCGCAGCCCTTTACCGCCGCCACCCGCCGAGGCTTTAATCATCACAGGGTAGCCAATGCCTTTGGCAATGCCCACGGCTTGCTCGGCGGTATCGATGGCGTCATTCACACCAGGGATGCAATTGACGCCCGCCTTACCTGCCAATTTTTTCGATTCAATCTTGTCGCCCATTGCCGCAATCGAGTGGTGCTTGGGGCCAATAAAGATGATCCCCTCCTCCTCCACGCGCTTGGCAAACCCTGCGTTTTCCGACAAAAATCCGTAGCCAGGATGCACAGCCTGTGCACCCGTCTGCTTGCAAGCCGCAATGATTTTGTCCGCCACCAAATAAGACTCACGCGAGGGCGCAGCGCCAATGCAGACCGCTTCGTCCGCCAAAGACACGAGCCGAGCATTGGCATCCGCCTCGGAGTAAACCGCAACGGTTTTGATGCCCATTTTTCGGGCGGTCATGATCACGCGGCAAGCAATTTCGCCGCGATTGGCTATAAGGATTTTTTTAAACATTTCAAACCTTCTTTACTTTTTAATTTTGATATTAATGAGAACTCGACAGCTTCAAGGGTGCTGCAACAATATTGCGTAGCGCAGCGTTATCAACCATCGAGCGCATTTGAGTAATTGCAATTGTGTTGAGCTGCTCCAGCCGCTGTTTCGCGGTTAAGCCTTGCTTTATAAAAACAGAGTTGAGACTTTCTAAATTCGATAGCACGACCAATTGCTCTAACGTTGCTTCATCACGCATATTGCCTGTCTGCGTGGTATGCCCTTGCCGCCATTGATTAGCCGTTTGTCCAAACAACGCCACGTTTAGCAAATCAGCTTCACTTGCATAAACCACAGCGATTTGCGAGTTTGTTAGTCGAGCAGGAATAAGATGCGCCTTGATGGCCTCTGTGTGAATTTTGTAATTTACCTTTGCCAAAGTTCGTTGCACACTCCATGCAAGCGAATTGGTTCTAGCTTGCTCATCTTTGAGGTGCTGAAACTCTTTGATGAGATAGATTTTGAATTCAGCACTAATCCACATACCAAACTCAAAAGCGATATCTTTATGGGCGTATGTCCCTCCATAGCGACCCGCTTTGGCATAAAGACCCATCGCATTCGTTTTTTCAACCCATTCCTTGACACTAATTTTGTAGTTATTCAAACCAGCAAAACTTTTAATTGTGGCGAATTCGCCGTAATTAAAACTAGGGTTGTAAATGGATTCCCAGATACCCAAAAACTCAACCGTATTGCGATTACGAAGCCAATCAGAAATAAAGAACTCACCATCCTTGGCTTTAAGCATGTCAGTCAGGGAAATATAGTCTTGACCGTCACGCGACATCAGACCAATTTCAGAACCTTTGACAATGATGGATTGCACCATTTTTAGCTTTCACGCAGCGTTGAGGATCGGCTGGCGGCGAGTAGCAATCACGCGGCAAGCAATTTCGCCGCGATTGGCAATGAGGATTTTTTCAAACATCAAACACTTCCTTCTTTTTCAATAACCAAAATTCGCGCTGCGCCTTGCGGCTTTGCCAGATGCTGCGTACCGACGCTCGCATAAAAAATATCGCCTGCAGACAGCACTGTCATTTGTTCAGTGCCCGCATCCATAAAGTGCATATGAACGACCCCGTCCATTACGGCAAACACCTCTTGCCCATCATTGATGTGCCACTTGTAGGGTTGATCTGTCCAGTGCAGTTTGACGGCTGTTTCTGCGAAGTTAGCAATGGGCAAACTACCCCACGCCGTCTGTGCTGTGAAATCTTTACTTCGGATGATGTTCATGGTTTTAAAAATCTCTTGTTTTTCACTGCTAACGCCACTTACAGCGGAATGTTCCCGTGCTTGCGCCAGGGGTTTTCTAACTTTTTGTCTTTCAGCATGACCAAGCTTCGGCAAATGCGTTTGCGCGTTTCGTGCGGCAAGATGACGTCGTCAATAAAGCCACGTGCCCCAGCCACAAAGGGATTGGCAAACCTTGCTTTGTATTCTGACTCGCGTGCAGCTAACTTTACGGGGTCGCCTTTGTCTTCGCGGAAGATGATTTCCACCGCGCCTTTTGCGCCCATCACCGCAATCTCGGCGTGGGGCCACGCAAAGTTGACGTCGCCGCGCAAATGCTTGGATGCCATTACGTCGTAAGCGCCGCCGTAGGCTTTGCGGGTGATGACGGTGATTTTTGGCACCGTCGCTTCGGCATAGGCGTAGAGCAGCTTCGCGCCGTGCTTGATGATGCCGCCCAGCTCTTGACTTGTGCCAGGCATAAAACCTGGCACATCCACAAAGGTAATCACAGGGATATTGAATGCATCGCAAAAGCGGATAAACCGCGCGGCTTTGATGCTGGATTTAATATCCAAGCAGCCCGCCAGCACCAGCGGCTGATTCGCCACAATGCCCACGGTTTGCCCATCCATACGTGCAAATCCAATCACAATATTTTTAGCGTATTCGGTTTGAATCTCAAAGAAGTCACCATCATCCACCGTTTTGGCAATCAGCTCCTTCATGTCGTAAGGCTTGTTAGGGTTCTCGGGGACGAGTGTGTCCAGACTCATATCCATGCGCCCTGCGGGATCACCGCTTGGGCGCACGGGTGCGCGCTCGCGATTCGATAGCGGCAGATAGTTGTAGAGACGGCGCAGCATCAGCAGCGCTTCCACATCGTTTTCAAACGCCAAATCGGCTACGCCAGATTTAGTGGTGTGCGTGATGGCTCCGCCGAGTTCTTCGGCGCTAACCTCTTCGTGCGTCACGGTCTTCACAACCTCGGGACCCGTGACGAACATATAGCTAGAGTCCTTCACCATAAAAATAAAGTCGGTAATGGCGGGGCTGTACACCGCGCCACCTGCCGAAGGACCCATGATGAGGCTAATTTGCGGAATCACACCGCTGGCAAGCATATTTTTTTGGAAGATGTCAGCGTAACCGCCAAGGCTGGCCACGCCTTCTTGAATACGCGCACCACCCGAGTCATTAAGCCCAATCACGGGCGCTCCCACTTTCATGGCTTGATCCATGATTTTGCAAATTTTTTCGGCGTGCGTTTCTGATAACGCACCGCCAAACACTGTGAAGTCTTGGCTGTACACAAACACCAAACGCCCGTTAATCATGCCGTAGCCTGTGACCACGCCATCGCCTGGAATTTTGTTATCCGCCATACCAAAGTCGGTGCAGCGGTGCTCGACAAACATATCCCATTCTTCAAACGTGCCTTCGTCCAGCAACACTTCTAGCCGCTCACGCGCTGTGAGCTTGCCCTTGCTGTGCTGCGCCGCAATGCGCTTTTCGCCCCCGCCCATGCGAGCTGCGGCACGTTTATCTTCTAGTTGTTCAAGTATGTTTTGCATTTATTTACCTTCCGAGTTAACTAAACCAAGCAACCGCCGCGCCGCAGTAGAGGCAGCAAGACTGCCATTTGCAACTGCGTGCAGCGTTGTCTCTAACTGCGCTTTGACTTTTGGGTTGCCATGAAATTGTGCCTGCAACCCGCTCTGCACTTGCTCCCACATCCACGTCAGGGCTTGCGCTTGTCGGCGCTGCGGCAGTTGTCCATTTTTTGTTTGAAGCAGTTGGTATTGGGTGACGTGCTGCCAAAAAACATCAAGACCCACGCTTTGCAACGCGCTCATTTGTATGACTTCAGGACTCCATGCATCCTGTGCACCATGCCTCCCATAGGCTCGCAGGCTGCTGGTAATTTGCGCTCGGGCTCTTGTCGCCGCAGCGCTATCCAAATCGGCTTTGTTGATGACAACTAAATCGGCCAGCTCCATCACGCCTTTTTTAATGGCCTGCAAATCGTCGCCTGCATTGGGAAGCTGCATCAGCACAAACAAATCAGTCATGCTGGCAACGGCGACTTCGCTTTGCCCTACGCCCACGGTCTCCACAATCACCACGTCGTAGCCTGCCGCCTCGCACACCAGCACGGCCTCGCGCGTGTGCGACGTCACGCCGCCAAGCGTACCGCCGCTGGGACTGGGGCGAATAAAAGCACGCTCGTTGCCAGAGAGTTTCTCCATGCGGGTTTTATCACCCAAGATGGAGCCGCCCGAAACGGAGCTAGACGGATCAATTGCCAGCACCGCCACGCGGTGGCCGCGCTCAATTAAAAAAAGTCCCAGCGCTTCAATGAAGGTGGATTTGCCAACCCCAGGCACGCCGCTAATGCCAAGGCGCAGTGCTTTGCCCGTATGCGGCAAAAGCTGGGTGAGTAGCGCGTCTGCTTCTGCGCGATGGTCGGCACGGGCGGACTCCAAAAGCGTGATAGCTTTAGCAACGGCGCGGCGCTGGGTGATTTGATGACTGCTTTGAAGTGACTCTAATAAAACCGTTCGCCCTGCGCTCATCGAAGGGATTTCCCCAAAACCCGTTCGCCCTGAGCTTGTCGAAGGGCTTCTCTCCCCAGCCGTTCGCCCTGAGCTTGTCGAAGGGCTTATTAAGGCTTCGACAAGCTCAGCCCGAACGGAGGCGGATTTAGTCTGAATGGCCGAAGTAGGAACCCGTTCGCCCTGAGCTTGTCGAAGGGCTTCCCCGCCAAACCGTTCGCCCTGAGCTTGTCGAAGGGCTTCCCCGCCAAACCGTTCGCCCTGAGCTTGTCGAAGGGCATTTTTAGATTTAGCTAACTCTTGAATCTTCGCCCAATCCCCCGCAATCAAAGCCTCTTTCTTAGCTCTAGACCAACCTTTAATTTGCCGCTCAAACGCAATTGCGCCATCGCGAGTCTCAAACTCACCTTGCCATGCAAGCTGAACTGGCTTACGAGTGGCGGTATAGCCAACTTCACCAACATCGTGTTGATGTAAACGAGTCTCTAAATTATCGGTTTGGCCGCAATAGTAAGAATCATCAGCACAGCGGAGAAGGTAAACATGGAAAGGTTTCATAGCAGTTGCGTGCCTTTTTGCATTTCCGTAAGCCGAATGCTTCTCTGCCCTTTGCCTGCAAACGCCAACTGATATGTCTCTCGATCCCATGTCCAAACGCCTTGAATTTCAAAGTTTTTTTTATACAAAACATAAATCAAAACATCCCACTCAAAATTTGAAGTGACTTTTCCTGCGTTTGTTACTTTAGATCCCTTTTTCCCGCTAGGTCGATTGTGTTTCACTTGGTAACGTACAGCGCCAAAACGAAAATCAAAACCTTTCTGAACAGCCGTCGCTCCAACCATTGCGTCTGAAAAAGACTCAGGTGTATGCCCCACCAGCATTGCCGCATCAAACTCAGAAAGTGCATCACCCACACGCGGTAGCACGCTGTACCGCAACTCCCACTGCAATGCCACATCAATTAACTTCTGGCGCAGAGGATGATTCAGATAGCTGCACATCATTGACAAGTAAGCCCTTCGACAAGCTCAGGGCGAACGGATGAGAAATCAGAATAAACAGAGTTGGTAAAGGTCATCCGATTGACTTCTCGATCTGCGCAAGCACATCCCTCGCGCAAGCGGGAATTGGCGTGCCAGGGCCGTAGATGCCTTTGACACCAGCCTCATACAAAAAGGCATAGTCTTGCTGCGGAATCACTCCGCCCACAAACACAATGATGTCGTCCGCACCCTGGTCTTTAAGCGCTTGGATGATGGCGGGGATGAGCGTTTTGTGACCCGCCGCCAGTGTGGACACACCTACTGCGTGGACGTCGTTTTCAATCGCGGCGCGGGCGCACTCTTCAGGCGTTTGAAAAAGTGGACCAATGTCGACATCAAAACCCAAATCGGCAAACGCGGTGGCCACCACTTTGGCACCGCGGTCGTGTCCGTCTTGCCCCAGCTTACTCACCATCACGCGCGGACGACGACCTTGCTTGGTAGCAAAGTTTTTAACTTCATCTTTAATGGCGTCCCAGTCTTTTGCCCAGTCGCCTTCTTGTTCGTATGCTGCTGCGTACACGCCTGTCACCTTTTGCGTATCGGCTCTATGCCGTCCAAATGTTTGCTCAAGTGCATCGCTGACTTCGCCCACCGTGGCCCGTAGCTTGATGGCTTTGACACTTAAGTCTAAGAGATTCCCCGTGCCGCTGGCTGCCGCATCGGTCAAGGCTTGCAGGGCGTTTTTCACCGCCGCCGCATCGCGCGTGGCGCGAATGGTTTTGAGTTTGGCGATTTGTCCATCGCGCACCATCACGTTGTCAATCACCAAAATGTCGGGCTGATCTGCCAGCGCCTCTTCGCGACTCAGTTTGTATTTGTTAACGCCCACAATCACGTCTTGTCCGCTGTCGATGCGGGCTTGTTTCTCGGCTGCGGCTGCTTCAATTTTGAGCTTTGCCCAGCCGCTGTCCACCGCTTTAGTCATGCCGCCCATAGCTTCGACCTCTTCGATGAGGGCCCACGCCTTGTCAATCATCTCTTGCGTGAGGCTCTCCATCATGTAGCTGCCCGCCCAAGGGTCAACCACGCTGGTGATGTGCGTTTCTTCTTGGATAATGATTTGCGTGTTGCGGGCAATGCGGGATGAAAACTCGGTTGGTAGCGCAATCGCTTCGTCAAAACTGTTGGTGTGCAGGCTTTGCGTACCGCCAAACACGGCAGCCATCGCCTCAATGGTGGTGCGAACAATGTTGTTGTAGGGGTCTTGCTCAGTCAAACTCCAACCGCTGGTTTGACAATGCGTGCGTAGCATCAAGCTCTTGGGAGACTTGGCATGAAAGCCTGTCATGATGCGATGCCACAGCACACGGGCAGCGCGCATTTTGGCAACTTCAAGGTAGAAGTTCATGCCAGTGGCCCAAAAGAACGACAGCCGTCCCGCAAAATCGTCCACATCCAAACCCTTTGCCAGAGCGGTGCGCACGTACTCGCGCCCGTCCGCCAGCGTGAACGCCAGCTCCAATGCCTGATTCGCACCCGCCTCTTGCATGTGGTAGCCCGAGATGGAAATCGAATTGAATTTAGGCATATGTTTTGCCGTGTATTCAATAATGTCTCCAATGATTCGCATCGACGGCGCAGGTGGATAAATGTAGGTATTGCGCACCATGAATTCTTTGAGGATGTCGTTTTGAATCGTCCCCGACAGTTTGTCCTGCGAAACGCCTTGTTCCTCGGCTGCCACGATATAGCCTGCCAGCACGGGTAGCACCGCGCCGTTCATGGTCATGGAGACCGACACTTTATCCAGCGGAATTTGATCGAACAAAATTTTCATATCTTCGACCGAATCAATGGCCACGCCCGCCTTGCCCACGTCGCCCGTCACACGTGGATGATCGGAGTCGTAGCCGCGATGCGTCGCCAAATCAAACGCGACGGATACGCCTTGTCCGCCAGCGGCGAGCGCTTTGCGGTAAAAGGCGTTAGACGCCTCGGCAGTAGAAAAGCCGGCGTATTGCCGAATCGTCCACGGTCTTACCGCATACATGGTTGCCTGCGGACCGCGTAAATAAGGCTCGAACCCAGGCAGTGAGTCGATGTGCGGCAACTGCGCTGTGTCCGCAGCGGTATAGAGCGGCTTGACAGTAATGCCGTCAGGCGTTTGCCAATTCAAACTGCCGACGTCGCCATTAGGTGCAGATTTGGCCGCAGCTTTTTGCCAATCGGCTAAGTTGGGTTTAGCTTGATGAGTCATAACTGAACATTATTGATGGAAAATCTTATGCAAACTGACATGAAAAACCCTACGCCCACCCGTCGCCTGCCTGTGCTCAGTAGCGATTCACCCTTCCCGCCCTCAAGCCAAGCGTGGGGTGATGATGACCCCGTTGCAGGACTTTTGTGCGCGGGAGCAGACTTATCGACGACGCGCTTAGTCGCCGCGTACAGTCAAGGCATTTTCCCGTGGTTTAGCGAGGGGGAGCCAATTTTGTGGTGGAGTCCCGATCCACGCATGGTGCTGCAAGTCGCTGATTTCAAACGCCGTCGCTCGCTGTTGCAAGCGCACAAGCGCTTTTATGCTGATCCGTGCTGCGAAGTGCGTATGGATAGCGCATTTGACGAGGTGATTGCCTGTTGCGCCCGCGTCCCCCGTGCGGGTCAGGCGGGCACATGGATTGTGCCTGCCATGCAAGAGGCGTACATCGCGCTGCACCGCGCAGGCTACGCCCACAGTGTGGAGGTGTGGGTGCAAAAGCAACTAGTGGGCGGACTTTATTTCACGCAAATTGGCCGTGCCGTGTTTGGTGAGTCCATGTTTTCGCTGCAAGCGGACGCATCCAAAATTGCGTTGACTGCGCTGGTCGATTTTTGCCAAGCGCAAGGCATTGCGTGGATTGACTGCCAGCAGCAAACCCCGCATCTGGCAAGCCTTGGTGCGCGTCCTATGGCACGCCAAGATTTTTTGACCCTGCTAGTAAGATCGGTTAATGCAAGCTAAACCCACGATACAAGTTTTTGAGCGGATGTTTTTGCTGGTCGATATTTTGGCCAAACGCTCGCAAGCCTTAAGTCTGAAAGACCTGAGCGAACTGGCGGAACTGCACCCCTCCACCACGCACCGCATTTTGCGTGACTTAGTGCTCGCACGCTACGTGGAGCACCCTCAGCCTCATGTGTACCGCCTCGGTTTGCGTTTTTTAGAGCTCGGTAATTTAGTCAAAAGCCGACTCGACGTGCGCGAAGTGGCACTATCGCCCATGCGCATGCTGCACGACCAATTGGGACAACCCGTTTCCTTAAGCGTTCGACAAGGCGACAGCATTGTGTACATTGATCGCGCGTATTCGGAGCGCTCGGGGATGCAAGTGGTTCGCGCCATTGGTGGGCGTGCACCACTGCATCTGACATCGGTGGGCAAGCTATTTTTATCGCAAGACACCGATGTGCAACTGCAAGCCTACGCCGAGCGCACAGGGCTAAAAGGACAAACACCCAATAGCATCACCAGTTTGGAGTTGCTTAAAAAAGAATTGAAGGCAGTAACCAAAACTCACTCAGCTTACGACAAAGAAGAGTTAGAGCTTGGTGTACGCTGCATCGCTTCTGCCATCCACAATGACCGAGGGGAATTAATAGCTGGCTTGTCCATCTCCGCACCCACGCAGCGACTCAGAACTGAATGGCTGGCTTTGCTGCAAGATACCACGGATACGATTTCGGCAGCCCTTGGCTACCAATCCTAACAAAAGCTTGCCGCGCCACTAAACGCGCGGCAAGCCTGCGGGCCGACTCTCAACCCATGCCCGCACACGCTCGGCGTCGCCGAGGCGCGAATATTTACCGACGGAGTCCAAAAAGACCATGACCAATTTACGTCCTGCCACCTTGGTTTGCATCACCAAGCAGCGACCCGCCGCCGAAATGTAGCCCGTCTTTTGAATATCAATTTCCCAATTGGGATTAGAGGTCAAGCGATTGGTATTGATGTAATTCATCGTCCGATGACCCACCGCCACTTGATAGCCCGTGGACGTTGACAACTGACTCACCAATGGATTTTGCGAGGCAAAAACCACCAATTTGGCCAAGTCTTGCGCGGTTGAACGATTGTCACTAGACAGCCCCGTAGGCTCCACATATTGCGTGTTGTTCATGCCCAGAAATTTTGCTTTGGCATTCATTAATTGCACAAACCGATCCAACCCACCTGGATAGCTGCGCCCCAGCGCGTAGGCTGCGCGGTTTTCGCTAGACATCAAAGCCAGATGCAGCATATCGAGGCGCGACATCGTCGTGCCCGCACGCAATCTAGAGTAAGCCGTGTTACGCACATCGTCTTGCGTAATCGTGATCATTTCATCCATAGGCAAATTAGCTTCGGCAATCAAAATGCCCGTCATCAACTTTGTAATGGAGGCGATGGGCAGCACAACCGAATCATTTTTGCTAAACAGTACCTCGGTCGTATCTTGATCCACCACTAAAGCCACGCTGGATTTCAAATCAAGCGCATCAGGTGTGCCATGTAAGCCCGAGAGTTGTCCTACAGAGGGAACTTCTGGCTCGACTGCAGTATGCATCGCCCGCTTGGCATTCGTTTTTTTAACGGCTCCCTTTGGCTTTTGAGCTTGCTTTTTGGCTTGCTTGTTGACGACACGCATACTGGGCTCTTGCACCCAAGCCTGCGACTGTGCCGCAAAAGCAAACGCTAATGCTGCCACAAAGATAGGAAGAATCCGCATACACGCCTTTAAGTTATCTCAATCGACTATGAAAAAAAAGTAAGTGCGGAGTGTAACAGCTTGCTTTATAAGGACAATCCTGTATCCACATGACGCCTATCTAGAGCCATGTAATCTTTGGATTGCATTTCGTTCAAACGCGAAATGGTACGCGGAAACTCATGGGCGAGCGGACCCTCGGTGTACAGAAATTCAGAGGCAACGGCGGCAGACATGATGAGTTTGACGCGGCGGTCATACAGCACATCCACCAACCACGTAAAGCGCCTCGCTTCCGAGGCGTGGCGCACAAACATTTGCGGCACGTCGCTCAAAATCACCGTATGAAATTGCGATGCAATTTCTAAATAATCGTTTTGACTGCGCGGTCCGCCGCACAAGGTTTTGAAATCAAACCACACCACGCCACCCGATCGCCTAAGCGTTCTCACTTCTCGCGCCTCAATGCGCAGCACAGGATCATCGCCTTGAATATGCGCAAGTCGTGAAAATGCATCCATCAACGCCGCATCAGCCGCAGCGCCCAGTGGATAGTGATACAGCCTCAGCAAATCCATAGTGACTCGGCGGTAATCCATCCCGTTATCCACATTGAGCACGGTGAGCCTAGAGTTAAGTAGCTCAATCGCGGGCTTGAGGCGGTCTCGGTGCAAACCATTAGGGTAGAGGTCATCGGGTTTGAAGTTGCTCGTCGTCACCATGCCCACGCCGTTGTTAAACATGGCTACGAGCAAGCGATGCAAAATCATGGCATCTGTAATGTCCGCAACGTGAAACTCATCAAAACAAATCAGCCGATAGCGCTTGCTGATGCGCTTGCCCAGCTCGTCGAGTGGATTAACCGTACCCTGTAAATCGGCAAGCTCGCGGTGAACTTCGCGCATAAATTCGTGAAAATGCAAGCGCGTTTTACGCTGAATCGGCACGGCTTCAAAAAAACAATCCATCAAAAAACTTTTACCGCGCCCCACGCCACCGTACAAGTAAACGCCTTGCGGAATATCGGGGTGGACGAACATCTTTTTAAGTTTGTTTGATCGCTGCGAAAGATACGCCTCCCACGCACGCGCACAAACGTCCAAAACCTCCACGCCCGCTAGCTGCGCGGGGTCAGAGGTGTAGCCGCGCTTAGCTAACTCGGCTTGGTAAATCTGAAGAACACTCAAAAATTCAGCGTCCGCTTGTCCACCGCCAAAGCCGCCTCCTTGGTCGCCTCAGACAGCGAAGGGTGTGCGTGACAGATGCGAGCGATGTCTTCAGCAGAAGCTTTGAACTCCATCGCTACCACCGCTTCAGAGATCAACTCAGACACTTGCGGGCCCACCATGTGCACGCCCAGGATTTCGTCAGTCGTAGCATCGGCCAAAAACTTCACCATACCAGTGGTGTCGCCCAAAGCGCGGGCGCGACCGTTGGCCAGGAAGGGGAATGTGCCAGCCTTGTACGCCACACCGTCGGCCTTCAGTTGCTGCTCGGTGCGCCCCACCCAAGCGATTTCGGGGCTGGTGTAGATGACCCAAGGGATGGTGTTGAAGTTGACGTGCCCGTGCTGGCCCGCGATGCGTTCGGCCACCGCCACGCCTTCTTCTTCGGCTTTGTGCGCCAGCATGGGGCCACGCACCACGTCGCCCACGGCCCACACGCCAGGGACGTTTGTCTTGCACTCAGCGTCAACAATGATTTCCCCGCGCTCGCCCAGTTGCAAGCCAATGGTTTCGGCATTCAAGCCGACGGTGTTGGGCACGCGACCGATGGACACGATGAGCTTGTCGGCGTCGAGCTTGATGGCTTCGCCTTTGGCGTTGGTGTAGTTGACGGTGACGCCCTTCTTGCCGTTGACGATTTCGCCAACCTTCACGCCGAGTTCGATCTTCAGGCCTTGCTTGTCGAAAGCCTTTTTGGCTTCTTTGGCGATTTGCTCGTCCACGGCACCCAGGAATGTAGGCAGACCTTCGAGGATGGTCACATCAGCGCCTAGACGACGCCACACAGAACCCATCTCCAAACCGATCACGCCAGAACCAATCAAGGCCAGCTTCTTCGGCACTGCGCCCACGCGCAAAGCGCCGTCGTTGGACAACACATTCACTTCGTCAAACGGTGTGCCTGGCAAGGCACGGGCGTTGGAGCCTGTGGCGATGATGACTTGCTTGGCCGTGATGGTCTCCTCTAGCTTGCCAGCCACGTGGATGCTGTAGCCGCCTTCAGCCTTACCCGCAAAGCTGCCACGGCCGTGAAAGAACGTGACCTTGTTCTTTTTGAACAGGTACAAGATGCCATCGTTGTTTTGCTTCACGACGGTGTCTTTTCGGGCAATCATCTTGGCCACGTCCATCTTCACGCCCGTGGCGCTGATGCCGTGCTCGGCGAAGTGGTGGTTGGCATGGTCAAAGTGCTCGCTGGACTGCAGCAAAGCCTTAGAGGGAATGCAGCCCACGTTGGTACACGTGCCACCGGGCGCTGGGCCACCGGCTGCGTTTTTCCACTCGTCGATACAAGCGACTTGGAAACCGAGTTGCGCAGCACGAATGGCTGCAATGTAGCCACCGGGGCCACCACCAATGACGATGATGTCGAATGGTTTTGACATGATTTTTCTTTCTTAAGTTAAGTTTTCAAATGAGTTTTGTGGATCGTCCAAACGACCAATTCTCTTTAGCCACTTCCACTAAATTGATAAACACATCGGCTGGCGGCACGTTCAAAGCCTTGCCTAGTGCAGCGGTGAGCGTGTCATAAAACGTGGCTTTCAATTCTGCCGAACGACCACTATTGAGCGTGATTTGAATGAACACAATGCTGGCAAGCCGCTCTGAGCTTACGTGCTCGGGGTTATGCAATACATCTTGCCCAGCATGAGATTGGGCAACGACATAGTTCTCGCTCGCGGGGATGCTGAACACGTCGGTCATGACGCTGTTCACCACCCGCGCAGCGATAGCGCCAAAATCATGCGGCGGGCTTGCGTCTCTTTGCTTGCAGTAGTCGATGCGGGCGATGGTCATAGTTAGTTCACCGCCTGCTGTACAGGCCGTGCGTTTTGCTGTTTGGCTAATAGCGTATCGAATTGTTTTGCTCTAGCGTGCGCAGCCTCTGCGGCTCTCAGCAAGGCAGCATGGGCGTTACGAAAATCAGGGGTTTTGGCATTTGCCATCGGATTCACATTCATTGTTCACTCCAATCAATCACCACATAAGGTGTCACAGAATTGTCGATATGTGACCAAGCATTAACGAGCGGCTTGTACACGTTATGCAAGTTATCTAATCCAGCAGCAAAACGCCTCTTAATCACATCCGTTGGAATAGAGTGACCACCTTCACGAACACGTCTTGCAACACGTGTAATTGCTTCTTCAGCATTGGGCAGCGCCAGAAAAAACAACTCCACAAAATAACCAGATGCGCGCCACTTTGGAATCATCCGTGCATAACCCAATCCACTCAAAGTTGTCTCAAATGCAAAACTGTCACCACGCTTCACAGCCTCATCAATCATTTTCAGCATGATGCGCCCTGCTGCAATCGCAGCCGATTCGGGCGCAAACGGTGCAATACCAGCAGCAATCAAATCAGCATTGATGAACGCGGTGCAGTTCGCTTCGTTCGGCAAAAACGCCTTTGCAAAAGTCGTCTTGCCAGCCCCGTTGGGGCCAGCAATGATGATGATTTTCTTTTGCTCTGGCATTGCGCACTAGCAAAGTTGCTGCTTAGATATCAAACAACAAGCGAGCTGGATCTTCCAGCGCTTCTTTCATCGCCACCAAGCCCAGCACAGCTTCGCGGCCGTCGATGATGCGGTGGTCATACGACATCGCGAAGTAGTTCATAGGACGAACCACGACTTGACCGTTTTCCACCATGGCGCGGTCTTTGGTGGCGTGAACGCCCAAAATTGCGGACTGAGGTGGGTTAATGATGGGGGTGGACATCATGCTGCCAAACGTGCCGCCGTTGCTGATGGAGAAGGTGCCTCCGGTCATTTCTTCCATGCTCAGTTTGCCGTCACGGGCTTTGACGCCGTATTCAGCAATCTTCTTTTCGATGTCGGCAAAGCTCATTTGATCGGCGTTGCGCAAAATGGGCACAACCAATCCGCGTGGGGATCCCACCGCGATACCGATGTCGAAGTAGCCGTGGTAGACGATGTCGTTGCCGTCCACCGAGGCGTTGAGCACAGGGAACTTCTTCAAAGCATGCACAGCCGCTTTGACGAAAAAACTCATAAAACCTAGCTTCACGCCATGCTCTTTTTCGAAACGCTCTTGCATCCGTTTGCGCATTTCCATGACGGGCGCCATGTTGATTTCGTTAAAGGTAGTCAAAATTGCGTTGGTTGCTTGCGATTGCAGCAAACGCTCGGCCACGCGTGCACGTAGGCGTGACATGGGCACGCGCTGCTCGGGGCGGTCGCCCAAATCGGGCGCAGCCGTTGCCACTTGCGGTAGCGCCTTAGTGGGTGCGCCTGTGGGAATGGCGGTAGCGGGCGAAGTTGACGCCGTAGCTGCTGCCAGCACATCGCCTTTGGTGACGCGACCATCTTTGCCTGACCCTGCAACTGATCCCGCGGCCATACCGCTGTCGGCCATTAGCTTTGCCGCCGCTGGCATCGCAACCCCCGCCATGCTCTTGCTTGTAGCTGCGGCTGTCGCAACTGGAGCGGGCGCTGCGGCTTGGTTGCCGGGTGCTGCTGGGGCTGCGGACGCCTTGCCTTCGGTGTCAATTTTGGCGATCACTTGATCGCTCACCACTTGCGTGCCGCCTTGCACCAGTAGCTCGGAGAGCACACCCGAGGCAGGCGCGGGCACTTCCAACACCACTTTATCGGTTTCAATTTCAATCAAAATTTCATCGGCGGTGACGGCATCACCCACCTTCTTCTTCCATGTGAGCATGGTGGCCTCTGCCACGGATTCGGAGAGCTGCGGGACTTTAATTTCTACGCTTGCCATGATGTGTATTCCTTAAATTGCTAAAAAATTATTTGGTAAGAACAAAGCCTTTGAGCTTAGAAAATGCGCCCTCCACCAGCTGCTTTTGCTGCTCTTGGTGTAAATGCGCGTATCCCGCCGCAGGAGACGCGCTGGCAGCGCGGCCCGAGTACGACAGCTTTTGCCCATCCTGCATTTCTTTAAAAATATCGTGCTGCACAAAATACCAAGCACCTTGATTTTGTGGCTCATCCTGACACCACACCACCTCGGCCAAGTTGGGATATTTTTTTAGCTCCGTGCTAAACGCTTTGTGCGGGAAAGGATAGAGCTGCTCCACGCGGATGATGGCGGTGTCGCCTATTTCTTTTTCTTTGCGCTTGTTCATCAAGTCGTAGTAAACCTTGCCCGAGCAAGCCACCACGCGGCGGACTTTTTTGGCATCCAATTCACCCGCATCTGGGATCACGGTTTGAAACGCCCCTTTGGTGAACTCCGCCAGCGGGGAGGCTGCATCTTTGTGACGCAGCAAAGACTTGGGCGTAAAGATGATGAGGGGCTTGCGCAAGTTGCGAATCATCTGGCGACGCAGTACGTGGAAGATTTGGCTTGCTGTGGTGGGCTGCACGATTTGCATATTCGTGTCCGCCGCCAATTGCATAAAGCGCTCCACACGTGCCGAGCTGTGCTCGGGGCCTTGCCCTTCGTAACCATGCGGCAACATCAGCGTGATGCCGTTGACGCGCCCCCACTTGACTTCGCCCGACGCAATAAACTGGTCAATCACCACTTGCGCGCCATTGGCGAAGTCGCCAAATTGCGCCTCCCAAATCACCAGCGTATTGGGGTCGTTCGATGCGTAGCCATACTCAAAACCCAGCACAGCCTCTTCGGACAGCAAGGAGTCAATGACCACAAAAGGGGCTTGCCCATCGGCCGCGTTTTGCAGCGGAATGTACGTGCCCGAATCCCATTTTTCACGGCTTTGATCGTGAATGACCGAATGCCTGTGCGTAAAGGTTCCACGCCCGCAATCCTCGCCCGATAAGCGCACGGGATAGCCACTTGCGACCAGCGTTGCAAACGCCATGTGCTCGCCCATGCCCCAGTCCACATCGCGATCACCACGCCCCATTGCGGCGCGATTGTCGTACACGGTTTTGACGAGCTGATGCGGCGTCACGCCATCAGGAATTTTGGTGATGCGCTCGGCAATGCGTCGCCACTCCGACAGCGGAACCGCCGTGTTGCAAACGTCCGTCCATTTGTTATTGAGAAAGGGCGCCCAGTCCACGGCGAACTTGCTTTTGAAGTTGGTAATCGTGATATCAGATGTCGTCTTGCCCTCGTCTAGCGCCGCGCGATAAGTCTTAACCATGTCCTCGCCCAAAGACTCACCCAGACCTTGCGCTGTCAGCTTGTCGGCATACAGCTTGCGCGTGCCAGGGTGTGCAGCAATCTTTTTGTACATCAGCGGCTGCGTCAGTGCGGGGGTGTCTTGCTCGTTGTGACCGAGTTTGCGGAAACAAATAATGTCCACCACTACGTCTTTGTTGAACTTTTGACGGTACTCCAGCGCCCACTGCGTGCATAACACCACGGCTTCGGGATCATCGCCGTTGACGTGCAATACAGGCGCTTCCACCATTTTGACCACATCGGTGCAATACAGCGTTGAGCGCGTATCGCGCGGATCGGAGGTGGTAAATCCAATTTGATTATTGATGACGATGTGCACCGTTCCGCCCGTGTAGTAGCCACGGGTTTGCGCCAGCGCCAGCGTCTCCATGACCACGCCTTGCCCTGCAAAGGCCGCGTCGCCATGCACCAGCACAGGTAGCACTTGTTTGCCATCGGGGTCGGCACGCCTGTCCATGCGGGCACGGACAGAGCCCTCCACCACGGGGTTGACAATTTCTAGATGCGAAGGATTGAACGCCAGCGTGAGGTGAACAGGCCCACCGTCGGTGGTCACGTCGCTAGAAAAACCTTGGTGATATTTCACGTCACCCGCAGGCAAATCCTCGGGCGCGGTGTGCTCGAACTCGGCAAACAAATCTTTGGGCATTTTCCCCAGCGTATTCACCAGCACATTGAGGCGCCCACGATGCGCCATTCCAATCACCAACTCTTGAATGCCTGCCTTGCCCGCGCTTTGCACCAGCTCGTCCATTGAAGTGATAAAGCTCTCACCACCTTCTAGCGAAAAGCGTTTTTGCCCCACGTATTTGGTGTGCAAATAGCGCTCCAAACCCTCAGCTGCTGTTAGCGTTTGCAAAATGTTTTTCTTTTGCGCGGCGTTAAACGCGGGCTTGGCGCGGGTGGATTCAAATTTTTCTTGCCACCAACGCTTTTCCGCTTGATTGGTTGAGTACATAAACTCCACGCCAATCGTTCCGCAATAAGTCTCGCGCAGCGCATTGAGCAAATCGCGCAGACTCATGGAGGCCTTGCCAAAATAGGTGTTACTGGTGTCAAACACTGCCTCTTGGTCAGCATCGGAAAAACCATAAAAAACGGGGTCAAGATCGGGAATGTTGTCGCGTTCAGCGCGTTTCAGTGGATCAAGATCAGCCCAGCGCGCACCCACATTGCGGTAGGCGGCAATCAGTTGCTGCGCTGCGGTGCGCTTTTTACCCATAGCCGCGTCACCACTGGCAACCACGGTATGGGTTACGCCTTGCTTGGCACGCTGGGCAAACGCATTAACGACGGGGAGATGCGGCACGTCTTTCGCCGCCGTTCCATCGCTTGCAGGCACGTGCTGCAAGGCGTCGAAATAAGAGCGCCAACCGTCGGACACAGAGCCTGGGTTGGCAAGATAGTTTTCGTACATCTCTTCGACATAGGGCGCGTTACCGCCAAAAAGATACGAGTTACCGCTGTACGCTGAATACACTGACATTGCTGACCTCTCTCCCCCTTCAGGGGACATTAGCTGGTTGAGAAACCTTCCGCGCTGTATTGCTACATATTTCGGCTGAACCGATTAGCGGATTGACATTTACGATCACAGAAGGAGCGAAACTGACACGCGAATTATGCCGCCTTTACCTGACACGTTTGTAAGCGCCGTTTGGCAGATTGGAAGATTCGTCCGCGTGCTCACAAAAAATCAATCACGCAAAATCAATACGCGCTGCTAATCCCTGCGTCAAACCTGGCGGTGGCGAAGCAAAGCTGAGTCTGGCTTTTTGTCTATCGACGATGGTTTTGACAATCGACAGCCCCAATCCAAATCCTGTTTGATTGTGCGATTGCCGCACATGGCGCTGTGTGAGTTTGGCAAGCTGATCAGCGGTGAGCCCTGCGCCTTGATCAGTCACAGAAACAAAAGCCTTTGCGTCAGCGCCTGCCGTATGCTGGACACCCACGTGCACAGTCACGTCCGCACCTGCCGAATGTCGCAGCGCGTTTTCGATCAAGTTGCGCAGCGCCAACGCTAGCGCATCCATATCGCCCATGACCCAAATGGCGTGCTGATCTTGCGTGGCGCCTGGCGTATCCGCCTCTGGCAACACCAAATGCAGTCTGCGCTGCACGCCCTGCTCCGCCCAAAACTCTTGCACCACCAAACTGGTAACTCGCGCAAGATCGATGCGCTCACTGGCCAAGCTTTGTGAGCCCTCGGCACGCGAGAGTTGCAACAGCTTTTCGGCGCGACGTGTCAACTGCACCAGCCCCGCCCCCGCCGCCACCAACTCGGCACGTGCGGCTTGGGGTAAGTCGTGCTGCATGGCGTTATCGATTCGCAGCCGCGCTGTCGCAATAGGCGTGCGCAGCTCGTGCGCGGCGTTTGCGGCCAGACTGCGCTCCACATCCAATGCAGCGCCCATGCGCTCTAGCAAGCGATTGGCGCTCTCCACAATGGCGATGAGCTCATTAGGAAAATCATCTTTAATTTGCAAGGGACTTAAATTTTGTCCACCGCGCTCGCCAATTTGCATCGTGAGTTGCTGCACGGGTCTCAGCTCTTTTGCTGCAACGCGCCGCACAATCAAGGCCAGCAGGGGCAAAAACACCAGCGTGGGTAGCACGAGCCACTGCATGGTTTCATAAAAAGCGTGGACGCGGTGACGCATGGAGTGACCCCGGTGATGCGTAGAGTGATGCATGGGGTGATCTACGCGCTCTTTTTTATCGTCTTTGCCCTGGCTTTCCTCTAAAGCGTGCTCAAAGGACTCATTGATTTCGTAGTGCACATAGAAGGCAACGCCTGTGACGCTCAAAGTCCATAACGCGCACATCCAAAGCATGAGGCTCACCGTCAAGCGGCGCACCAAAGTTTTGCCCACTATCATGTTTTTGTCCCCACTAAGCGGTAACCCTGTCCGCGCAACGTTTGGATGCAGTTTGCGCCTAGCTTGCGCCTAAGGCCGCTAATAAAAACTTGTAGCGTATTGCTACCTACTTCGTCTTCAAACCCATAGAGCGCGTGCATCAGCGACTCGGGCGTATGGATGCGATCAGGCTTTGTTGCCATCACGCGCAGCAAGCCCCATTCTTTAGCGGTAAGCGTCACCCACACCCCATCCATTCGCACCTTGGCTTTGCCAAAATCAATCGTTAAATCTTGCAATCGCAGCACAGCCCCCGCAGCGACCGACTCCACCTGCATTCCGCGCCGCGCCACGGCACGCAGCCTAGCCAGTAGTTCTTCGGTATCAAAAGGTTTGACTAAATAATCGTCTGCGCCCGCATCGAGACCGCGTACGCGATCGCTGATTTGGTCTTTGGCGGTCAGCACGATAACGGACGTGGGTGCAAGCCGCGCGGCAGATTCGGCTTGACGCAGAGCGCACAAAAAATCCAATCCATCGCCATCAGGTAAATGCAAGTCAAGCAGCACAAAATCCCAAGTTGCAAAACGCTGCTTGTCCAGCGCATCGGCTAAGGTATGCGCCACATCAATGGCGTAGCCGCGCAGCTTGAGTAGCCCCAGCAAAGCACTGGCAAAAGGCGCATCATCCTCCACCAAAAGTCCTCTCACAGCATATCCTTTGCAAATCAAAAATGGTGTGTCAATGTAGTCAAAGCGCACCACATGACCTTAACCGAAACTGAAGACGCACTTCATCCGCCCTTCAGACTCACGCATTACAGTTAGGCTGTCTTTTTTAACAAGCAAGGAGTACTTCATGACCTCATCCAACCGTAGCTTTCTGGGCGGTTTCGTAGCCTCCTTACTGCTCGCAGTCTTAGCGGCTTGCGGCGGTGGGGGTAGCTCAGGCACAAGCGACAATACTGCTGTCAATCAAACACCACCACCCTTGGCGCAGACCACCGCCACTAATTACACGGGACCCATCACAGGATTTGGTTCCGTCGTCGTCAATGGAACGCGTTTTGATGTGGTCGGCGCGGCAGTCGCCACCGACGACGACACACCCTTAAATGCGTCTGACCTTCGCCTTGGCAGCATCGTCCACGTAAACGGCAAGAGCGACGACAGCGCCGCAGGAACTGCCAGCACTATCACGCTCACACCTGCGTTGCTGGGAAAAATCGATAGCGTCGATACCCCCAGCAATGCACTGATCGTACTAAAGCAAAAAGTAATCGTGAACGACAGCACCAACTACTACGACAAACCCACAGCGTCCTACATTACTGCTGACAAAATTGTGGCGGGCGACTACGTAGAAGTTCACGGTTTGGTGCAAGCCGATGGTAGTTTTTTAGCAACGCTAATTGAGCGACGCACCGCACAAGCGTTTTACCGCGTGCGAGGACAGATCAGCAATTTAGACACCAACGCCAAAACTTTTGCAATCGGCACTTTGACGGTTAACTACAACGCGGGCGCAATCACAGGCACGCTTGCCAATGCCGCATGGGTTCGCGTGAAAGCCACCACCGAAGTCAGCGGCAGCGTGCTTACGGCAACAGCGGTGCGCGTACAAACAGGCGATGGCGCGGGCGGCTTGGTGGCAGGCGTTGCCAGCACGAGCAGCGTCAAACTCAAAGGCATCGCAACTGGCGCGCCCGTATCAAACATCATCACGTTGGCAGGTCTTAGCGTTAATCTTGCCAATGCAAGCTACCAGGGCGGATCTGCCTCTGCCATCACCACAGGCACGGCGCTTGAGGTGAAGGGCACTTGGGATGGCACAAAATTGCAGGCTCGCGTGGTTGAGTTTGAAGGCCACAGAGCCCGCACCGTCAACGGCGGTGGCAAATACGAGCTGTATGGCGCGGTGACATCATTCACATCTAAGTCGAATTTTGTCGTGCAAGGCGTGACCGTCAACGCCAGCAACGTTACAAGCCTTCCCGCGAGCCTCGCAGTCGGCACGTATTTAGAAATTAAAGGCAATATGACTAACGGCGTATTAGTCGCCACTAGCGTTCAATCCACCACCTCGCGTAGCAGTAGCGGGGACGACACTAGCGGGAGCAACTACGAAATTTATGGCACGGTCAGTAACTATGTGTCGCTGGCAGACTTCTACATCGGCGGCGTGCGTGTCAATGCGTCGGGCGCACGCTTTGAGCATGGCCGCGCGATTAGCAACGGGCGTTTTGTCGAGGCCAAGGGAAGCACCAGCGCAAGCGGCATCTTTATTGCCACCAAGGTAGAAATGAAATGACGCCACTTATCCGCAGTCTGTGCGCGGTGCTAATGCTGGGCGCGGCAGTGGTGGCAACGGCTCGGGCCGATGCACCCATTCAGCCCCGCACCGATCTTCCTGCCTACAAGCAAGAGTGTGCCGCCTGCCACATGGCATACCCTGCTGGACTTTTGCCCGCGCAGTCATGGAAAAAAATCATGGAGGCCCTGCCCAAACACTACGGCACCGACGCCTCAATTGACGACGCAACTTTGCTTGCCAGCATTGCCAACTGGTTGCAAGCCAACGGCGGCACGTACAGACGCGCCACGGAAATCACCGCCAGCAGTCGCATCACCGACTCCGCATGGTTTGTCCGCAAGCACCACGAAGTGAGCAACGATGTTTGGAAGAGGGCATCCATTAAAAACGCATCCAATTGCATCGCCTGTCACAGCGGAGCCGAGCACGGCAATTTTGACGAGCACGCTGTTCAAATCCCAAAAAAATGAAACTTTCACACACTATTAAAGTCAACATCGCCGGGTTCATGCTGCTAACACTGTGCAGCGCCTTTGCCACCACCTTGCAAGAGCAGCACACCAACTGGACACGCGATGCAAAAACTGCCAATGCCGCCTTTACACCCTCGGCCCAGCGCGGGCAGCATTTTTATGACCGCATCTTTCGCGCTGGCTCTGATATGGCAAGCTGCAGCAGCTGTCACACGGCAAACCCCAAAGGAATTGGCAAGCACGTCATCACAGGAAAAGAAATTAAACCGCTTGCACCAAGTGCCAACGCCGAGCGCTTTACGGACGCTGCAAAATCCGAAAAATGGTTTAAACGCAATTGCACCGACGTCATTGGCCGCGAATGCACGGCCGCCGAAAAATCTGATTTAGCCGCATGGTTGCTACAAAACTAATGGACGCGCCAAACACGCCCATTTTGGTATGGGATCGTATTGTCCGAATAGGGCATTGGCTGCTGGCGCTCAGTTTTCTCGTGGCGTACGTAAGCGCCGAATCCGAGCGCTGGCGCATGGTTCATGTGGCAAGTGGTTGTGTTGTGGTCGCTGCCGTTTTTATGCGCCTCATTTGGGGCACTATCGGCTCGCAGCACGCACGGTTTAGCAGTTTTGTGCGTGCACCCAGGCAGGCAATCGGCTATCTCAAAAGTCTTGCCACGTTGCGTCCAGAGAACCACGCGGGGCACAACCCTGCGGGCGGCTGGGCCGTGGTCGGGTTACTCAGTCTGAGTGCCCTTGCCAGCAGCACAGGCTGGATGGCGTACAACGACATCGGCGGCACGCGCATGGGTCGGTGGCACGAAACACTCTCCAATCTCGCCTTACTTTTGGTGATCGTGCACGTGTTTGCTGTTTTGGCAAGCTCGTGCTTGCACCGCGAAAATTTAGTCCGTACTATGTTGACAGGATGGGGCAAGGGACACGCAGATCAAAGCATCCGCGACATCGGTGTGTTTGGCGTATGTCTCTACTTTGTTGCCTTAGCGGGACTTGCTTACGCAGCCACCATCCTTGGCTCGTAATCTTCTTAGTTCGTCAGCTTGTAAGCGCCGTTTTGCAGACTAACCGCTTGTCCCGTTTGCGCGGAGTGCTCGGCAGCCAATAAATCCGTAGCGGATGGTGTGCGGCGTTAGTTCCGATCTTGATATGGTGCTCCTATTCTTTTTTGCGTTTATTTCATTCTGTTGACATAGTGACATTGCGCGGCATCAAACCACGTGACCGAGTACTCGCGGATATCGCCAGCTCCATCCCGCGCCACACGCTCCACACGCGGACAAGCCGTGCCCGCTGGCAAAGCCAAACTGGCAGGCGACCAAGCGGGGGCAAAGCCCTGTGTGATTCGGTCTTGGACGCTGGCGATCCAAAATCCAAGTCGCTCTTTATAAAAAACGTACAGCGCTTCACCTAAATCGGATTTTTTTAATTTTGCGTTGCGCCGTGCTTCAAAATAAATCTCCTCTAAAGCCACGGGCAAACCATCCAATAAACGCAGTCGCCGCAAGCGATAGCACTGCTTGGTAAATGCGGAGCGAAAGGGCGTCGGCGTTTGAATGATATCGAAAGCCAAAATGCGCGCCGTTGGCAAACCACCGCCGCACGGCAACTCCAACCGAAAAAACTCATACACGTTTTTTTGCAGCACTGCGCTGCGGGCGGAGCTATTGATATACGTGCCAGAGCCCTGTCTGCGAATCAACAACCCACGAGACTCCAACTCCAACAAAGATTTTCGAAGTGTGCCCACCGCCACGCCAAGGCGCTTTGCAAGCTCTGCCTCAGGCGGCAAGCGATCACCAGCGGTATAAAAATTTGCGGCAATTTCGCGCGTCAGCAATTCGCTGATTTGGATGTAACGCGGCAACGAAACAGACGGATGTGACATACGTTGATTCTAAAGTCATTTACTATTGATATACTTCGGCTTATGAACGCAACTCACCAATCTATTGCGCCCGTCAAAAGTCAAGACTTAAATGCTGCGGAAGTGTCTTGGTTTGCACCTCTGTGCTCAGATGACTACCGTCACCTTGACGTACCCGATGGCAGCTTGCGCTCCAGCTTTCGTATAGAGCGCACTGCCAAACTCGCAGACGCATTCAAAGTGGCAATGCCACGCCAAACATGGTTTGAGCTTTTGGAGTTGGCCGCAGGACGCCAAGTCGCTTGATGCAAGAAAAAGCTCTCAAGCACGCCATGTCCTGCTTTGCCACAGGCGTAACCGTTATTACGGCAAATCACGCAGGGCAAGACTTTGGACTAACGTGTAACTCATTTAACATCGTCTCGCTAGAGCCCGCGCTCGTGCTGTGGTCGTTGCGCACAAACTCCAGCAGTCGAACTCACTTTGAGGGTGCAGGTGGTTACACCGTCAACATTCTGACTCACGCACAAGAGCCTCTTGCTATGCGTTTTACGAAAGGCTCGCACAATGAACGCTTTGCGGAACTAGACCTTGTGCGACTGCCCACGGGTCGCCCGCAAATTCTGGGCTGCGCCGCGTGGTTTGATTGCGCGCTTGAGCGCATCATCCCTGCGGGCGATCACGACATCATGCTCGGGCGGGTGCTGAGTTTTGGTGTGAACAGCAATGATCACGCCGAACCACTTATCTATGCCCGTAGACAGTTTGGGCGGTTGGCGATTTAAGACTTCAGCTAAGATCTGTTTAAACAACCCATTTTTGGTTGTTTTTACTTAGCTGGTGCGGTAGGTTTAATGGACTCTGGCTCTGGTGTAGCGGAAGTTGCGCCAGGTACAGTGCAATTTTTTTGATTCATCAAATTCGCCAAGTAAATTTTGCGTGAATCTGCAGCAGCTATCGCTTCATTTGCGTTAGCTGCTGTTCCTAGAATTGCAGGCCAGAAAAAAATGGCTCTAAGTACATTCCCACCTGTGACACTCTTTTCTTTATCGGCCTCAGTGCGCAGCTTCTCGGCATCCGCGTATTCATTTTGAAGCTGAGCACAATTCAAACCGTTATCTAAAACTCAATCGCGCTCACCACCAAAAATTCCCAAAAGTGACAGCAAACTCTGAAAAATGTTAATAAGGTCAAGATAAATGGCCAGCGTCGCACTGATGTAATTAGTCTCGCCCCCATCAATCACCTGTTTGATGTCATAGAGCATATAGGCGCTAAAAATGCCAATTGCCAATGTACTCATTGCTGCCATTACCATAGTAGAGCCAACAAACATATTGATAACGGAGCCTAGCAGCAGGACCACCACACCCCAAAATAGCCACTTACTCATACCAGACAAATCGCGCTTGATGGTGGTTGCCAGTGTTGCCATGACAAAAAATACGCCTGCTGTGCCACCAAACGCCGTCATCACTAAGCTTGAGCCATTTTTAAAACGCAGCGTATGCTCAATCAAACTAGACAAAATCAGGCCCATCCAAAAGGTGAACGCCAGCAAAACATAGACACCCTTCGCCGAGGTCTTGGTTTTTTCAATCGCATAGATAAAACCGAAAGCGCCTACCAACATGGCAATCATGCCCACCCAGCCCGACAGCACGCGGGAAAGTCCTGTGCTCACACCAAGATATGCACCCAGCACCGTGGGCAGCAGGCTAACCGCCAAAAGCATATATGTGTTGCGTAGCACGCGATGGCGCACCTGTGCATCACTGATGCCAGCGGCTTGCCCAAACGCATGAGTATTAAGAGAAGTGAGGTTTTCAGACATAAAAATACTCCTTGAAAAGTTGAACACGGGCGGATTATGGCTCAAAAATCAGCATGCCAATCAGGGGGCTAAACGCGAGCGCAGCCAATTGCCGTTTTCTTTGCTGTAGAGCAGTCTGTCATGCAGTCTATTTCGACGTCCTTGCCAAAATTCAAAGCGGTCGGGCACTAAGCGGTAACCACCCCAGTGCATGGGGCGCGTCACTTGCGCGGGGAATGCTTGTGCAGCAGCATCCATGCACTCTTCTAGCTCGGTGCGACTAGCAACCCTTGCCGACTGCGGACTCGCGACTGCCGATAGCTGCGAGAGCCTGGGACGCATGGCAAAGTACGCGTCGCTGGTGACGCTGTCCACGCGCTCCACAACGCCCTCAATGCGCACCACGCGCTCCAATTCAATCCAATGAAATTGCAAGGCGGCGTAGGGATTTCCCGCCAGCTCCTGTCCTTTGCGACTGTTGTAGTTGGTGAACCATTCGATGCCGCGTGCATCAAAATTTTTAATGAGTAGCACACGCGTGCTAGGGCGCATATCCGATCCCACGGTTGCCAGCGTCATGGCATTAGGCTCGGGAATTTTTGCAGCAATTGCCTCGCCCAGCCACTGCGCAAACTGCTGGAGCGGATCGGCCTGGGACGCGGCCTCGTCTAGCGCCGCGTTTTCGTAGCTTTTGCGCAAGTTAGGAAGCTGAGATGCCAGAGAAAATTCGGCGGCTTGATGCGAGACTGTCATATCAAAATTAAGGCGTGAGTGTGAGTGTGTGCATAAAACTGGCGGGCTTCATTTGTAGTTTTCTAAATTGGGTGTCCGCCCACTCCTGCGCCATATCGCGGTAGCGACTAGAAAACACCAAACCGCTTTGTCCTGTTTGATAGATAAATACCGAGTTTTCCAAATCTGCCAAATCGTACACCGCACGCATAGAGGGTGCATGGCGATTGGCAAAACGATCGGTGTCCGCTAAATAGTACTGCCCTACATTGGGCGTAAACGGATCGCCCACACTAGGGACAGATACGGTAAAAAAGTTTTTAAGCACAGGCACGTTTGACAGCGGCTTGTGCGTGGACTGCGCCATGTGAATGCGTCCCCATGCCCACAAACTCAAGTCGCCACCGTACTGCGCGCTTAATGATTGGAGCGTCGCATCAAAGGCATCACGATAGCGCTCGGCACAGCTTTTGGGCGCACACCACGCTTGATTGCCTTGTCCCAAATCTGCCGCAATAATTTCTTCTATCCCCTGCCTAAACTGACGCTTGCCGTAGAGGTTTTTCAGCTTATCCGCACCCAGCTTATCGCCCAGTATTTGCCGTGTGAGTTCGTCCACCCAAAAATTAACCACCGTTCCAGCCACCGTGTCTTTAGACATCAGTCCGTCGTAATTTTTGAGCTGCACCTGCACCGCCGCGGCCATTGGATGATCGGATTGAATGGGCTTGATGGTAGGCAACAGCTTTTGCGCCGCTAGCGAGACATGGTCTTTCAAAATGCGCTCCATGCTCGCCATGCTGTGCTTTGGCGTGGCGGCAAGCAGTGTGCTGATGCGATCGTACCGATAGGGTTGCGACCAGTCTTGTCCAATGAAGTAGGGGTAGTCATCGGGCGTGATTTTTTGATTCGCCGTGGCATACCAACCTTTAGCTGCCAGCGCATCTGGCTTGACCGCAGGTGTTTGGTCATAAGGCAGCCAGCTAACCCAGTCGTATTTAGCCATCCAGCCTAGGCTGGGGGCAATGCCTTTGATGTCGTCTTCTGCACCCCGAAGCGGAACTTTGCCCGCTGCTTTGTACATGGTTTGCCCTGTGGTATCCGCCATCACTATGTTTTGCATGGGGGCGTGGTAGTTGGCAAATGCAAGCACCAAATCGTCAATGGTTTTTGCGCTCATGCTTTTAAAGCCTGCAACCAAGGAAACATTGCTGGCATCCAAAGCCGCCCAGCGCAAAGCCACAACGTATTTGGCTTTATTCAAAATGGGATCGTAGGCGCTTTGCACGTCGCTCACCACAGGCCCATGCCGCGTAGAGCGCACCGTGATTTTGACGTCGCCTTGTTTTTTGACTTTGATTACTTCTTCGCGCTCGCCAAACGCAGTCACCCCCGTGGGTGTGCGGTATTGCTTGGGATTGGCCGGATCGATTTGCTCTAGATATAAATCCTGAGTGTCTGGTCCCGTGTTAGTAAAGCCCCAAGCCACGCCTAGCGTGTGACCCAAGATGACAAAAGGCAAGCCAGGTAAGGTTGCGCCAATCGCATCCACCGCGGGCGATTTGAGATGCGCAAAATACCAAATTGCAGGTGCAGACAGCGCCAAATGCGGGTCGTTGGAGAGCAGCGGCTTGCCTGATTCGGTGCGACTGCCCGTCACCACCCAGTTGTTGGAGCCGCGGCTATCAATTTGCCCAAGACCCGCTGCCCAGTCATTCATGCTTCTAGCCAGCGCGTCCGAAAGTGATGCCGTGGTTTGCAAGTGGCGCACAGGCGCATGGGTTAATTGGATTTTTGGCTTAATAAAAACATCTAAATCTTTGTAGAGTTTGGCAAGGTCGACTTTGGTTGCAGGCGCTTCGCCCGTGTACGCGGGCATCATTTGCCAAAGCTCCTGCGTGGACAGCACTTGCAGGCTTGAAAGCCGTGCAAACTCAGCGCCCCAATTGCCGCCCAAGTCGAGTGCCATCATGAGCGCCCAAGCCACGCTGTCCGTAGGCTCCCACTTGCTAGGTCGCACGCCAAGGAGATGGAATTCGGGTGGCAGCGCTTGGTTGCTGGATGCATAAAAGCCATTGATGCCATCGGCATACGCTTGTAATGCTGCTTTGACATCAAAAGGGTAATTGGCGTACTGCGCTTTGGCGGCGGGCATGATGCCCAAGGTGCGCATCAGCTTATCCGTCTCCAGCGTGGCCGCGCCTAACATTTCAGATAGCTCACCATGCATGAGGCGGCGGTTGAGTTCGAGTTGCCAGCCGCGCTCTTGCGCGTGGCTATAGCCGATAGCACGCCACACATCGAGTGGATTTTTAGCCTCAATGTGCGTGACGTCGGATGCGTCACGGCGAATACTCACCTCGCCGTCAAGTCCAGCCATCTTTGCCGCGCCGTCAACCGCAGGAAAAGAACGATACACGTACGCCGCAAACGCCCCCAGCAGCAACAGCACGATCACGGCAAAAAGCTTGCCAACGCGATTCAACCAAACCCTCATCTTGCCCCCTTATCGAATTGTCACAAAGCCGCATCCCACAGCAGCATGGCATCGGAGCCATCACACAGCAACCGCACGGATGCACCAAACGGCAGCATGACCTTGGTCGGCACGTGACCAAATGGCAAGCCTGTTAGCACAGGCGTTTTAAGCTGACTACGCACCCACGCCACCACGGCTTGCAAATTAAATCCTTTGTCGTGCGAATAGAGTTTGGATTGGGAAAATTGTCCAAACACAATCGCTCGCTGCTTTGCCAAAATGCCTGCGTGCAGCCACTGCGTGAGCATCCGCTCAATTTGATATGGCGACTCGCCCGTGTCTTCAAACCACAACACACCGCCCGTTATTTGCGGCAGATAAGGCGTACCAATTAAGCTGGTGAGCACCGCCAAATTTCCGCCCCACAGCTTGCCCGCCTTACTAGACAAAGGTTTTTGGGCGTACTGCTCGCGCACGCCTGACTCTGATTTGAGCTTAGGCAGCATCCAACCCGCTCCTTCGCTATGCCCTGCAAGGACGTCGTCAAAGCAAGCCTGCATGATGTCGTCTGGTGCGTCTATCCCGCCAAAATCAGCAATCAAAGCCGCACCGCCTAGCGTTGCAGCTCCCGTGCGCGCGTACAAAGCCGCCTGAAGGGCAGAAAAGTCACTGTAACCCATCCAGCGCATTCCACGCTCAATCGATGCAGCAATTGCGGCGTAGTTGATGTGCGGCAAAAGTCGCGTCATGCCATAGCCGCCGCGGGTAATAAGCGCAAGATCTGCGTCGCTTGTTGCTGCACGGGAAATAGCTTTCAACCGCGTCTGATCATCACCTGCAAAGCGCTGAAAACCCGTCAAGACATCTTTGTCTAGCTCGACTTGATGACCTTGAGTTTCTAAGCGTTTAATGCCGCGCTTCAGCCCAGCCTTATCGCGCACTGCCCCCGCAGGTGAGTAGATGTAAATATGTGCCATAAAAAATGCGCCTCATGACCCAGTCGTTTCGCTTCAAACGCCAAAACGTCGATGCGTGCTAAACATTTAAACGTTAAACAAAAAGTTTAAAACATCGCCATCTTTGACGACGTAATCCTTGCCTTCTGCACGCATCTTACCCGCCTCTTTTGCGCCTTGTTCACCGTTAAAGGTGATGAAGTCGTCAAAAGCAATCGTTTGTGCGCGAATGTACCCGCGCTCAAAATCTGTGTGAATCACACCTGCCGCTTGCGGACCTGTTGCCCCCACTGGAATGGTCCACGCCCGCACTTCTTTCACGCCTGCGGTGAAATAGGTTTGCAGCCCAAGCAAATGAAATCCAGCGCGGATGAGGCGATCCAGCCCAGGCTCGGTCATTCCCATGTCCGCTAAAAAGACTTGTTTATCGTCGTCAGATAGCTCGGAAATTTCGGCTTCAATAGCGGCGCAAATGGCCACGACAGGCGCATTTTCTTTGGTTGCGTAGGCTTTGAGTTTGTCCAGTAGCGGATTATTTGCAAACCCCGACTCGCTGACATTTCCCACAAACATGGCTGGCTTGGCAGTAATGAGCGCGAGGGGTTTGAGCAGTGCCAGCTCGTCGCGGCTAAGACCCATCGCCCGTACGGGCGTCGCCTCGTTCAGCGGCGGAGACAGACGCTCCAAGAGTGCCGCCATTTTGATGGCTTCTTTATCACCCGCACGCGCCAGCTTTTGAAAGCGGTGCAGCGCCTTTTCCACAACAGCAAGATCCGCTAACGCCAGCTCGGTGTTAATCACTTCGATGTCCGAAATGGGATCAACCTTGCCTGCCACGTGGATGATGTTATCGTCTTCAAAGCAGCGCACCACGTTCACAATGGCATCCGTTTCGCGGATATGCGCGAGGAACTTATTGCCTAGTCCCTCGCCTGTGCTCGCACCTGCTACCAAGCCCGCAATATCGACAAACTCCACAATCGCAGGCACGATGCGCTCGGGCGTAATGATTTGCGCCAATTGTGCAAGACGCGGATCGGGTAATTCGACAATGCCAACGTTGGGCTCAATCGTGCAAAACGGATAGTTTTCAGCGGCAATGCCTGATTTGGTGAGCGCATTAAAAAGCGTGGATTTTCCGACGTTGGGTAGGCCGACGATGCCGCATTTCAAACTCATGGCGTATTTCTTTAAAAATGAGAGGTTAGGTTAATCGAGGTAATCCGCTTGCCAATCAACGCGGATGGTTTTGCTGGCGTGATCGACCGAATCAATGTACACGCTCACAAAAGGAATCATGATTTTTCCAAGGACGAGTACGGTGTTTGGCCCCGTGCTGTGCAAGTCTTCTACTGTTCCAAGCGTCACGTCTTCGCGGTTAATGACGCTGTGGCCCAGTAAATCAACCCAATAAAACTCATCCTTGGTGGGGGTTGGAAAACTGGCGCGCGAAATAAAAATGCGTGCACCTTTCAGCCCCTGCACTGCGCTGCGGTCCAGCAATTCGCTAGACGTCGCTACGACGACCCCCGAGTGGTCTTTGGCTTCTGTGATTTTGAGTAGCACCGTCCCCGTAAACGCATCGAAGTTGATACGCACACCCGCACGCGGCTCGGGCACTTGCAAATACCAGCGCTTAGATGAAAAAAACGCTTGGGGGTCAGTATTAAAAGCGTGGATTTTGAACCAGCCTTTAATGCCCCAAGCGTCTCCTACACGTCCCACCTCGATGGCATCTTGCGGCAGCGTTGCCGCATCGAGCATCAAAGGCATTTGATCTGCAAATTACGCTGCTTTGGCTGCCGTTTGCTTAACCAAACGTGCCACTGTGGGCGACACTTGTGCGCCCACGCTCACCCAATATGCCAAGCGCTCTGCATTGATACGCGTGCCTTCTTCTGTCGCAATGGCGCTAGGGTTATGAAAACCAAGGCGCTCAATAAAGCGGCCATCACGGCGCTCGCGCTTGCTGGCAACGATGACGTTAAAAAATGGACGGCCTTTAGAACCGCCGCGAGAAAGTCGAATGACGACCATAGTGTGATTTCCTTGGAAAATGAGTCCGCAATCAAAAGCAATCGGGTTAACTCTGGGTGGATAATTGTTTCAATTATAACTTGTCACCCTCCAATGAACCTTCACCAATTCAAATTCGTGCAGACCGTGGCTAAAACGGGACTCAATTTGACCGAGGCCGCCAAGGTGCTGCACACCTCTCAACCTGGTATTTCCAAAAGCATCATCGAATTTGAAAACGAGCTGGGCATAGAAATTTTTGTACGCCACGGCAAGCGCCTAAAAGCCGTCACCGAGCCGGGTAAAGAGGTGCTTAAAGCCATTGAAACCATTCAGCACTCGCTTGGCAATTTGCGCCGCATTGGCGAGCAATACCGATCGCAAGACGGCGGAACGCTCAGCATCGCCACCACGCACACACAAGCTCGCTACGTGCTGCCCAATCCCATTGCTAAGCTGCGCACAGACTACCCCAAGGTCAATATCAGCTTGCACCAAGGATCCCCCGATCAAGTGGCGCAGATGCTAATTGACGAAACCGCAGAAGTTGGCATTGCGACCGAATCGTTGGCGGATTACGACGAGCTCGTCACCCTGCCTTGCTACGTTTGGCAGCACGTCTTGGTAATGCCAGCAGATCACCGCTTGGTGCATAAAAAAAATATCAGCTTGGCTGATTTGGCGGATGAGCCGTTAATTACTTATCACCCGTCTTTTACGGGGCGCACCAAAATTGACGCGGCTTTTGCCAAAAGCAACCTCACGCCGCAGATTGTGCTAGAGGCCATTGATTCGGATGTCATCAAAACTTATGTGGCACTAGGACTTGGCGTGGGCATCGTGGCAGAAATGGCGTGGAGTCTTGATAATGTCACCGCCTCGCCCCAGCCTCTGCATATGCGACCCACAGGTCATTTGTTTGGCGAAAACGTCACTAAGCTTGCGTTCAAACGCGGAGCCTATCTGCGCAACTTTGTGTACGCCTTCAGCCAAGCACTTGCACCCGCACTGACCAAAACCACCATCGATCACGCACTCCAATCATGAGCACTCCAAACCTGCACACTAAATTGCCCGCCGTTGGCACAACCATTTTTACGGTGATGTCGGCGCTGGCAACGGAAAAAAACGCTGTCAATCTTGGACAAGGATTCCCCGATTTCAATTGCGACCCCAAATTGGTGGATGCCGTCACTTCCGCCATGCAGCAAGGACTGAATCAATATCCGCCGATGGCAGGCATCCCTCAGCTTCGGCAAGTTGTGTCTAGCAAAATCGAGGCGCTGCATCACAAGCGATACGACCCACAGACCGAAATCACCGTGACCGCAGGCGCCACGCAAGGCATCCTCACCGCGATTTTGGCCGTCGTGCAATCGGGCGATGAAGTCATTGTGCTAGAGCCCTGTTACGACAGCTACATCCCCAACATCGAACTAGCAGGCGGCACCGTGGTACGCGTGCCGCTTCAGCCCAAAACATTTAGACCCGATTTCGACGCAATCGCCCGCGCCATCACACCTAAAACGCGCGCTATTTTGATCAACAGTCCGCACAACCCCAGTGCCACCATTTGGACAGAGGCACAAATGCGCAGCCTTGAGGAGCTGCTTGCACCCACGAATATCTTTTTAATCAGCGATGAGGTGTACGAGCACATGGTCTTTGATGACCAAATCCATCAAAGCGCTGCGCGGTTCGCAGGACTTGCCGAACGCGCCTTTATCGTCTCCAGCTTTGGCAAAACTCTCCACGTCACAGGCTGGAAGGTAGGAACAGTCTGCGCTCCCGCAAGCTTAACGACTGAATTTAGAAAGGTTCATCAATTCAACGTCTTTACCGTCAACACGCCCGTCCAATACGGGCTTGCTAACTACCTGACAGACCCCGCACCCTACCTCAACTTACCCGCGTTTTACGCGGCCAAGCGTGAGTTTTTTCGTGCAGGATTAGCCGCAAAAACCAAATTCAAAATTTTGCCCTCCGAGGGCAGCTACTTTCAATGCGTGGACATCTCGGGCGTATCCGATTTATCTGAAGCCGAGTTTTGCAAATGGCTCACCACCGAAATTGGCGTGGCAGCTATTCCGCTGTCCGCCTTTTATAGCAGCGGCTTTGACCAGCGTATCGTCCGCTTTTGTTTTGCCAAACGCAACGAGACGTTACAGCTGGCGCTGGATCGACTGGCAAAAATTTAGCGCTTACGCATTGACGAACTTCGCCTTGCGCTTGTTCACAAATGCGTCCATGCCTTCTTTTTGATCTTGCGTCGCAAAAAGCGCGTGAAATAAACGACGCTCAAACATAATGCCATCCGATAAGCCGCTTTCAAAGGCGCGATTGACGGACTCTTTGGCTGCCATCGTTGCTAGTTGTCCGTAATCACAAATCATGATGGCTGCCGCCAGCGATTCCTCCATCAGCTTATCCAGCGCAACCACGCGACTAGCAAGCCCCGCGCGCTCAGCTTCTTCAGCGTTCATCATGCGCCCCGTTAGCACTAAGTCCATCGCTTTAGATTTACCCACCGCGCGGGGCAAACGCTGCGTTCCGCCCGCGCCTGGGATGATGCCCAGCTTAATTTCGGGTTGTCCAAATTTGGCGTTATCCGCTGCGATGATGAAGTCGCACATCATGGCAAGCTCACAGCCACCGCCTAGGCAAAATCCACTCACCGCCGCAATAACGGGTTTACGAATGCTGCGGATGGCTTCCCAGTTGCGCGTGATGTAGTCCGCACCGTACACATCAGAAAAACCCCAGCTTGCCATTGCTCCAATGTCGGCACCAGCGGCAAAGGCTTTGTCGCTTCCCGTCACGATCATGCAGCCGATGGTGGGATCAGCATCAAAGGCCTTTAGCGCCGCTCCCAGCTCATCCATAAGCTCGCCGTTTAAGGCGTTGAGTTGCTTGGGGCGATTTAAGGTGACGATGCCTACTTTCTCGGCTTCTGTTTTTGCGGTGATGTGCTGATACGTCATGATGTTGCTCCTTTTAGAGTGATGAGTATTTGTGTGTTGCGTGGTTGTATCCCCGCTATTTTGCAACACCTAAAATAAATTAGGATCCCCCCCCCCAATTTATTAAATGCCAAGGAGCACGTATGAGTGACGTTTTATTTGAAGTTCAAAATACGGTAGCGGTGATTACGCTCAATCGTCCTGCCGCACTCAACAGCTTTACCAAAGCCATGCACCGCGAGCTATGGGCGGCGTTTGACCGAATTGAAGCCGATACCGATATTCGCGCCATGGTGCTCACGGGTGCAGGGCGCGGTTTTTGCGCAGGCGCAGATTTGTACGAGTTCGATTTCTCCGAGGGCCCTCATTTGATGGAGCGTGCCAATCCGCGCGCCGTGATTAACGACTACTTCAACCCCACAGCCCTCAAACTGCAAACGTTGCGCGTACCCACCATTGCCGCCGTTAATGGCGTAGCGGCAGGCGCGGGCGCGTCGTATGCACTAGGCTGCGACATCACCATTGCCGCACCTGCGGCAAGTTTTATCCAAGCATTTAGCAAAATTGGACTCATCCCCGATTCGGGCGGCTCGTGGCTTTTACCCGAGCGCCTGGGTATGGCGCGGGCAATGGCTTTGTGCATGACGGGCGATAAGCTGTCAGCCACCAATGCCAAAGATTGGGGCTTAATTTGGGAGGTGGCGGACAATCCCTTGCAAGCCGCGCAGGACATCGCTTTGCGCATGGCAGCCATGCCCACCAAGGCGCTGGTAGAAACCCGGCATTTGCTACGCAGCGCTGCCACCCGCACATTCCAAGAGCAACTAGATTTAGAGCGCGATATGCAAGCCAAACTAGGGCGCACGCACGACTATATCGAGGGCGTTAGCGCATTTTTGCAAAAACGCCCCGCGCAATTTAAGGGAGCCTAAAACTGTGAACCAACTACCAACCGAACCTCAGCAACTAGCCACGGTCGTTGCCGCCTCCATGTGGGCTCAGGACATAGCAACCAAGGACACCATGCAGATGCGCCTAGTCACCGCCGAGCCAGGTCGCGCCGTACTAGAGATGCAAGTGCGCGAGATGCATTTAAACGGACACCGCATTTGCCACGGCGGATTTATTTTTACGCTGGCAGACTCCACTTTTGCCTTTGCCTGCAATAGCTACAACAAAGTTGCCGTAGCAGCGGGATGCAGCATCGAATTTTTAAAGCCCGCACATTTGCACGATGTGCTGACTTGCGAAGGCGCGGAGCAAACGCTGTCAGGTCGGCACGGCGTTTACGATATGCGCGTCACCAACCAAACGGGCGAAACGATTGCACTCATGCGCGGCAAGAGCGCCCAAATTGCAGGCACAGTCATTCCCGCCGCCTAGTGCCACCTAAAGAAAGGGACGCAGCCACATCTTGGCGCGCATATCGTTCGTGATGATAAGACGCACGTCCGCATTTGTCATCGGGTGGCTTGGCAGTGTTAATTTGAAACTCAGTATTTTCTTGTCCCGCGCAACCCACGCCGCGAAGGACTTGCCAGCAGGCGCGTACACCAGCACATCCTCCAAACTATTGATGCGCCACGTTTGTCCATCCACCTCCACGGCCAACCATTCATCGCCTGCTGCAAAACCCGCTTTGGCCGCCAGCGTATCCGCAAGCACGTGCGTCACTTGGATGTTGCCGCTTTGCGCCTTCACACGCACCCCCAGTTGCTGCGCCAACGACGCCTTCACCGCGATCGTCTCCACACCCATACTGCAAAGTAATTCGGATAGCGGAAGCTCGGTCGTTGTGTGCACCCAGTCACGCAGCGCTTGCTGGGTGTCAGGGTCGGCAATGGCTGCCATGATATGGGCCTCGGTAATGCTGCCCGTGCTGTTTGCCGCATACCGCTCCCACAGCGTACGCATCATCTGATCCAAACTGCCGCCGTTTGCGCGCAGGCGCGCATCCAAGCACAGCGCAACCAACGAGCCTTTGCCGTAATAACTCACCGTGCTATTGACGCTGTTTTCGTCCGTTCGGTAGTACTTAGTCCACGCTTCAAAACTGCTACTGGACAAAGAATGCACCAAACGTCCAGGGGTTTGCTGAACTTGGTTGATGGTTTTGGCAAGCAAGTCAAGATAGGTTTGCTCGTCAATCAACCCTGCGCGGCATAAAAGTAAGTCGTCGTAGTAACTGGTAAATCCTTCAAAAAACCATAAAAGCGGCGTGTAGTTTTCGCGCTCGTAGTCATACGGAACAAGTTGTGCTGGGCGCAAGCGCTTCACGTTCCATGTGTGAAAGTATTCGTGACTAATCAAGCCCAGTAACGTCACGTAGCCGCTTGGCATGACTGGCTCGCCCACGCGCGGCAAATCACTGCGCTTGGCAATCAAGGCTGTGCTATTCAGATGCTCTAGTCCGCCATAGCCATCGTCCACAGCGCGCAACATAAAAACGTAGCCCTTGTACTGCAAGGACGGCGGTACTGGGTCATTTTCGCCATGCCAAAAGGCAAGATCGGACTGCACAATGGCCTGTGTATCCGCCAATAATCGCGCACCATCAAACGCCGTCGCTGCACCGCTAACGATCAGGCGATGGGCGATGCCGCGTACCGTAAAACAGTCCTCCCAAAACTGCCCCAGTTCAAATGGGTTATCGGCAAGTTCGTCATAGCTGCTAGCTTCGTAAACGCCCCAACCCTCGCTGTCCACGGCGTGGGCTGGCATAGCAGTCGCTACGCGCCAATTGTTGGACACTTCATCACACGCCACAAGCGCGGATTTTTTAATCACGACTTGCTGCCGCTCATGCTCGCGCCCCAGCACGCGCATGAATAGCGATGTGCCATTAAAAAACCCACGCGTGCCATCTAAAAATGCCGTGCGCACCGAGGCATCGAACGCGTACACCTGATAGCTCACGGTGAGGGGTGCCATACCCGCGTTTGCAAGTTGCCACGTATTTTTATTGATTTGCGCAATCGCAATAGCTTGACCGTCCTGCATGGCGGCGAGATTTTGCACCTGTTTAGAAAACTCACGCACTAAATAGCTGCCAGGAATCCAAACCGCCATGCTAAAAATTTGACTGGGCGCAGGCCTTGGAATACTCAGCGTGACGTAAAAAAGATGCGTACGCGGATCTTTTAATTCAATCTGGTGCTGAACCATCACTGCGTGGTCACTTTCCATTGGTTTTAACGTCTGCCAATAGTTTTTCGAGCTGCGTACTGCTGACCGCACCAGGAATGCGCGTGCCGTCTGCTAAAAATGCCGTGGGCGTGCCCGTGATGCGGTGCTTTGCAGCAAACTCCAAATTGCGCCCCATCGCCTCCGTAGCGCACTTGGGTTTGCTTGGCAAAGGCACTTCGTTCAGCATCCAGTCTTGCCACGTTTTCCCCCTATCCGCGGAGCACCAAATCGATTTAGATTTTTCAGCCGAATCTGCGCCTAAAACGGGAAGAAGAAAAAGATGCACCGTGATGTTGTCAATCTTTTGCAATTGCGCTTCAAAGTGTTTGCAATAACCGCAGTTCGGGTCTGCAAACACGGCTATTTTGCGAGCCCCCGTACCGCGCTTAATGGTGATGGCGTCCTTGAGTGGCAAGTTTTTAAAGTCAACTGCCGTAAGTTTGTTCACCCGCTCCTCGGTCAGATTTTTTCCCAACTTCGCATCAATGAGTTGCCCCTCGATAAGATAGCTTCCAGCCGCATCGGTGTAATAAATATCAGATTCACCCAAACGAATTTCGTACAAACCTTTAATGGGAGACTGTGTCACTTCGGTAATTTTGGGCAGCTTAGGCATATGCACTGGAAGGTTTTTTCGAATCACATCCTCTTGTGCAATCACACTACAAGAGGCTACGCCCAGCAAGGCTTGTAGCGTCATGGATGCAAAAAAGTAAAGTGTGCGTGCGTGAGTTGAGTTAGTGATTTTCATAGTTCCTTATTGTGCTTGGTGAGTGAGGATTTGTTTAATGCCACGGGTTCTATTAAGCCACGACAGACCGAAGTTGCGCACACACACAACCACTTGATAGGGGTGCGAAAACAGCCAATGCAATCCATCCGTCACGCCCGCAATAGGCGCAAACGCCGCCTGCCTCTTACGTGCGTAGCCGCGCAAGGCGCGCATCAACGCCGTATGGGATGGCGCAAAAAATGGTGACGCACCGCGAATGCTCTCCAGCATTTGTGCAAGCAGTGCTGCATCGCCCAAGCCCACATTCAAACCTTGCCCTGCCAACGGATGCATGGTGTGCGCGGCGTCACCCGCCAGAACCCACGCGCCCAAACTGGCGTGTGCGCCTGTCCACGGACGCACTTTTGTGAGCTTGAGTGGCCACAGCGTCCGCTCACTCACAAGCCGCACCCTGCCTAAAGATTTGCCACACGCCGCTTCTAAACTTGTCAAAAACTCAAGATCTGGGCACGCCAGCATCGTCTTGGCGTGCTCAGACTCTAACGACCATACCAGCGCAACTTGATGACCCGCGTGCTCGTTCATTGGCAACAAAGCCAAAACGTCGCCCGCCGCGCTAAACCATTGCCGAGCTGCACTGTCATGGCCCTCTTCACACACAAGCCTTGCCGCTAATGCGTGCTGCGGATAACGAATCGTCTCGTGCGAAATGCCAAGCTGCGCCGATACACCGCTTGGCGCTTGAAGTGCTCGTGCGTCACACAGCACGTGAAGTTTGGCTTGCAATTTTGCATTGCTTGCAAAGCTTTGAATGCGTGGTTCACCTGCAACTTGCTCTTTCAGCGCGCCTTCTAAAACAGGAACATCAACAATCCAATTGAGTGCTTGCGCGCTATTGCCGTCGAGTTTGCTGTTGAACACCAGCTCGCCGCCCGCATCACCAAACACCTTCATGCAAGATACGGGGGTGACTGCAGCCCGCGCAGGCCAGGCTTGAATGCGTGTCAATAAATTTTTAGATGCGCTGTTTAAGGAAAAAGCACGAATATCTTTTGCCGCAGCATCTGTTACCGCATCCGCCAGTAGCGCCACACGCATACCTTGCCCAGCCAATAAAAGCGCCAACGTCCGCCCCACAAAGCCCGCGCCGTGAATGCAAACATCAAAAGAAGATGCGAATGAAGTCATGCAGGCATTGTAAGAAGTGGCGGCATAATCCATCCGAAACACATCATTGACATTTTTAAACTCTCAGCTCAACCACTTTATGCGAACCCATTTACTCACTCTTGCCCGCTACCACGTCTGGGCAACGCAGCGTTTAAGTGAACATATTGCACGTTTAAGCGAAAACGATTACCGCCGCGATGTGGGTTTATTTTCCAAATCCGTTCACGGCACGCTCAATCACCTTTTGGTCGGTGAACATTTATTGTGGTACAGGCGTTTTACCGAGGGCAATTCGCCTGCCGTTGAGCTAAACGAAGAAATCGAAATGGACAGAGCCACACTTGCCAAGCGTCAAGCGGCGGCGGCGGCGGCCTGGACTTCCATGATTGAAGGCCTTAGCGACAAACGTCTCAACGGTGCTTTAACCTACAGCACATCGCGCGGGAAAAATGTGTCCATGCCCTTTGTGCCAGCACTCATTCACGTCTTCAAACACGCTACACATCACCGCGGACAAATCGCAGCAGCGCTATCCATCATGGGAGAGTCGAGCCCCGATCTTGATTTGATTGACTTTTTACAAAAAGAAGCTCAATGAAATTTTTACTGCTGTGTGTATGCGCTGTGCTGGTGGCTCGCGCGCAAGCGCAAACGCACATTCAGTTCGATAACCACGGCACGCAGCTAGACGGCTATTTTTATGCTGCCCAAACAACTAAAAATCTAAAAGCCCCAGCCGTTGTGGCTTTGCACGGATGTGGTGGCATGCTCGAAAAGCCCCATAAACCCAACGCACGCAGCAACAGCTATGCGCGGCTGCTCAATCAACAAGGCTGGCATGTGCTCTTTGTCGATAGCCTCTCGGGGCGGAACAAGCGCTCGGTGTGTCGAAATTTGCAAAACGTATCTCCCGCCATTCGCGTCGGGGACGTACAAGCTGCCTTGCAATGGTTGAGCCAACAAGCGATGGTGGACAGCTCGCGCCTAGGCGTTGTGGGCTGGAGTCACGGCGGATCCAGCGCCTTGCTCTCTAGCGGTCAAAACGTCAACTACGCAGCTGCACCGCGTGCCTTTGTAGCGTTTTATCCCAGTTGCGACCCGCCCCAGCTACCTCAAGATTGGCGACCCCAGCAGCCTGTTTTGATGCTGCTAGGCGAAAGCGATGACTGGACCCCACCCGCCACTTGCCAAGCCTTGGCGGCACGCTACCCCGACCTCATTCAAGCCACGACCTACGCACACGCGCACCACGGCTTTGATAGCGCCTGGCCTGTGAGCACCATTAAAGGCATCATCAGTCCCGCGACAAAAAAGTTTGTCCATGCAGGAAAAGAGCCCACGGCAAAAGCGGCATCTCAAACTTTGATGATTGAGTTTCTAAAAAGGAGCTTTCAATGATTCCCAGCAAGGTGACCTTGGTTGATGTGGGACCACGCGACGGCCTGCAAAACGAAAAAATGCTTGTGCCCACCGAAGTCAAAATCGAGCTCATCCACCGCTTGCAAAACGCTGGGCTTCGCGCCATTGAAGCGACAAGTTTTGTCTCGCCCAAGTGGGTTGCACAAATGAAGGACAACGTACTGGTCTTGGCGGGCATTGAGCGCAAAGCAAATGTGCGTTATTCCGCACTCATGCCCAACATGAAGGGCTTGGAAGCATTGCTGGATTTGCCTTTGCAACTTCGTCCGCAAGAGATTGTGGTGTTTTTAGCAGCCACCGAATCGTTTAGTCAAAAAAATATCAATTGTTCTATTGACGAGAGTTTGGAGCGCATTGCACCCGTCGTGTCAAACGCGCGAGCGGCAGGACTGTCCGTGCGCGGCACGGTCTCGTGTGCGCTGGGTTGCCCGTACGAGGGCGAAGTCGATCCCGCCGTGGTGGGACGCATCGCCCGTGCGCAAAAAGACATGGGCGTGCAGCACATGGGTGTACCAGACACCATTGGCACAGGCACGCCGCGCAAAGTGCAAGCGGTGTTTGAGCGCGTGCTGCAGTCTTTTGATCTGGCGGATGTGTCAGGACATTTTCACGACACTTACGGACAAGCACTTGCCAACACTTTGGCGGCGCTAGAGATGGGCGTGGCGACTTTTGATACGTCCATTGCGGGGCTAGGCGGCTGCCCTTACGCCAAAGGGGCAACAGGAAACGTAGCAACCGAGGATGTGGTCTATATGCTGCACGGCATGGACATAGAGACGGGCATTGATTTAGATGCGTTAGTGGATGCAGGGCAATTTATCAGCCAGCAGCTTGGTCGTCCAACCAACTCCCGAACCGCAAAGGCTTTACTGGCTAAGCGTCCCCTCGCGGATACCGCTTAATCGCACGGCTAAAGACGGATACCACTTCATCGGCACGACTCATGGTGACGTCCAAATCTTTGACCAGTCCGTCCCCAAGCCCATACACCCAGCCGTGCACCGATACATTTTGTCCACCCGACCAAGCGTCTTGCAGCACATTGGACATTGCTACGTTGCCGACTTGCTCAATGACATTCATTTCGCACAGCGAGTTTTCTTGGTCAAGCTGACATAAATGCATGAGGCGATGGCGATGGCGCAGCTTCACATCAACGACGTGACGCAGCCAGTTATCCGCAAGCCCAATGCGTTTGCCGCGCGACGCGGCCTCTATGCCGCCGCAGCCGTAATGTCCCACCACGATGATGTGCTCGACCTTGAGGTGCTCAACCGCATATTGAATGACCGAAAGCGCATTTAAATCGGAGTGCGGCACAAGATTAGCCACATTGCGATGCACAAACACTTCGCCAGGCGCAAGCCCTGTAATTTGATTGGCAGGCACACGCGAGTCTGAGCACCCAATCCATAAGTATTTGGGGGTTTGCTGCCCTTTGAGTTGATTAAAAAAACCTGGCTGTTCGCGCTCCATTTGCGCGGCCCAGTCGCGGTTGTTATCAAATAGTTGCTGGAGAGTTTTTGACTTTGACATCCTTCCAATTGTGCGTCAAACCCATCCACGATGCTAGAAGAGCGTATGCATGGCCCCTTGCAATGACCGTGCGGCGCAAGTTATCGCGCATCATGCAACCAGTAGTGGCGCTCGATTTCCCTCTGGCACGCTACTTTTTCTGGCACATCACTCACCCACAGCGCAGCGCCACAACTGCTGGAGTCAATGATCTGAATGCTGCGTTGGTTGTAGCGCGCCATCACCTCGGGGCGAGGATGCAAAAAACGATTGCGGTATCCCGCCTGCACCAGCGCGATTTTGGGATGCACTGCATCAATAAACGCTTCGCTTGACGAGGTGTTACTGCCATGATGTGGCACAAGCAGCACGGTGGCAGGCAGTGCGTTGGCTTGCAAGTCCCGTAGCGCTTTCTCTTGCGGGGCTTCAATATCAGCGGTGAGCAGCGCCGACACACCTGACTGCGCCGTTATTTTTAATACGCAGGCAATGGCGTTGGGTTTGCGCTGCTTGTCTGGATTTAAATCTTGCGGGGCAGGGTGCAGCACTTGAAATGTCACCTCATCCCAAATCCATCTTTGCCCTGCATGGCAAGGTTCACTACGCGCAGGCAAACCCAATGCCGCAAGATCGGATGGACGAGTCACCGAGGTCATCACGCGCACCGAGGGCTGCGCTGCCAGCACCGCCTTCGCGCCGCCCGTGTGATCGCTGTCTTTGTGGCTCAGCAGCAGCACATCCAGTCGCTCACCCAGCGCACGTAGCAGGGGCACGATGGTGCGATGACCCGCATCGCTCTCACGCGAAAACCGCGGTCCTGCGTCAAACAACAAGCTGTGCGCATTTGTGCGAACAAGAATCGCATTGCCTTGCCCAATATCAATCGCAAGCAATTCAAAATGACCCTGCGCGGGTCGATGCGGCTGCCACACCAAGGCAGGGAGACATAACAGCACGGACACCATCGCCCTGCCCGCAAAAGCACGCCAGTCCTTGATCTTGCGATTACCCTTGTCATCCCCCTTGCCACCACTCCCCAGCGGCACCACAAACAACACCCCCCCCACCACCGCCAGCGCGCTCCAATAAAGCGGCGGCGCAGGCGCGGCATAAACCGCGTAAGGCAGGTCTGCCATCCACTGGAGTAGTGCCATTAAATAGCCAATGCACAGCGCGGCCGCGTCCCATAGCGAATGAAAAATCACGCCCAGCATCGCCAGCGGCGTGACCACAAGAGTGACCACAGGAATTGCTACCATGTTTGCCACCAGTCCCACCAGAGAGACTTGCTGAAACAAAAGCAGTGTCAGCGGCGCCAGCGCAAGCGTGATGATCCATTGCTCGCGGAGCATACGAAGAAGGGGCGAGGCGACGCTTGGCAAGCGCATCGTCGTTTGCGTTTGCGTTTGCGTTTGCGTTTGCGTTTGCGTAGTGTCCGAGGCAAACAGCACCGCTACCGCTACAAAACTCAACCAAAACCCCGCTTGAAACATCGCCCACGGATCAATCGCCAATACAAGCGATGCGGCCAATAGCCACACGGCATACCAAGGCCATCGCAGTCCTAGCAAGCGCAGCATGGAGAACATGAGCAGCATCCATACCGTGCGCTGCGCGGGCACGCCCCAGCCCGAAAACCACGCATACAGCGTGGCTAGCAACGCGCCGCCTATCTGCCCCGCATGAACCGAGGGGAGCCACAAACACAGACGCGGCGTCAATCGCACCGAGCGCCGCCACACAAGTCCCACCAACCACGCGGCAAACCACGCAAACATGGTGATGTGTAGCCCCGAAATGCTCATCAAATGCGCCACGCCCGTGACTCTAAACATATCCCAATCCGATCGCTCGATGGCGGCTTGATCGCCCGCCACCAAGGCCGCAATAACGCCTGCGGCAGGGCGATTGACTGCGTCGCCTAGGCGCCGAAATACTTGATCACGCACATCTCCACGCAGACGCTCCATGCTGCACGTCGCGCACCCAGCAAGCCGCCCAAGGCGACGCGACTGGTAGCGGTTATCGCGCACATAGCCCGTGGCGCCTATGCCCTGCTCCCACAGCCACATTTCGTAGTCAAAACCGTGTGGGTTGCTGTTTCCATGCGGCGCTTTAAGTCGCACCAAAAACTGCCAACGCTCGCCCGCGCGCGGCGTGCTGCTCGCACGCTCCAAATCGAGCGACGTGCCATCGTCATTGAAATCGCGTCTGTACCACGACAAAAGCAAGCGCGGCGGCAAAGTCACGGACTTGCCATCCAAATACGCCGCCTCTACCTCAAAACGAAAGCGCAGTCCCGTATCTAAGCGCTGCGGCATGGCACTGACAACGCCCACAACTTCGATGTCCTTGCCCTCAAGCGCAGGGTTGATGGCTGCACTCAAATAACTAGTTGCGCGCCAACCCGTGAGGCCAAACGTCACGATCGCAGCCAGTGCACAAACCAAAGCCATCCGCAATCGGCGCAGCCACCCCCGGTCTTCGCGGCAGCCTAAAAATAAACAGCACAGCACAAAGCCCGCAGCAGAAAACGCCACGCACGCCATATAAAATAAAGACGTCCAGAGATAAGCTTGTTGCAATTGAGCAGCAATGCCCGCCACCAAGCCCAGAAAAAATGCCACTAACATCCCCACAACTCTACAAGTAAATTTATAGGAAACACCTACATGACAACGCCATACGAAAAACTAAACAAACTGGGTATTAGCCTTCCGCCTGTGGGCGCGCCCGCCGCTGCTTATTTGCCATTTGTGCAAACGGGCAATCTTATTTTTTTAAGCGGGCATATCGCTAAAAAAGATGGCAAGGTATGGACAGGCAAACTGGGCGGCGATACACAAACCTTGCAAGGTCAAGCCGCGGCACGCGCCGTTGCAATTGATTTGCTGGGCACACTCGCGGCAGCTTGCCAAGCCGCAGGTAAAGATTTAAATGCCGTCACGCGCATCGTCAAAATTATGGGACTGGTGAACTCCACCGAAAGCTACACCGAGCAGCACCTTGTCACCAATGGCGCCTCTGAATTGATAGCGGAAGTTTTTGGCAGCAGCATCGGCGGTCATGCGCGATCAGCCTTTGGCGTCGCACAGCTGCCACTTGGTGCGTGCGTGGAAATTGAAATGATCGCAGAAATTGCTACTGAAAAATAGTGCGCTTGCGGTGTCAAAAATAAATACGTATCACCTCATCCAAAGTGATAGCGGGGTTCAGATTACACTCATCCCGCTTCAATTCCGAAACACTTCACCGCCCGTGGGGCTAGGGCAAATCCAAATCGCCTTAAACTAGAAAACACCAATTTAAAGTAGCAGTTATTGCACACAAGAACAGAAAACTATGAATCAAGACATACGACATATCGAGTCAGTTGATGACGAAATTAACCTGTGGGAGTTGATGAATCAGATCAAAGATGGATGGCAATGGGTGGTTGGCGGTGGTGTGGCTGCGCTGGCTGGGGCGATCGGGTTCGTACTCTTGGCTCCTGCTCAATATGAAGCAACTGCCGTGGTTCAGCCTGCAACTGTTGGCGCGTTGACAACGACAACGACAACGACAACGACAACGACAACGACGCCAATAGAGCCTGTTGCACAAACGCTCGAGCGCTTGAAGCTGGTGACGTTTTACAGCGATGACATCGTCAAAGCCTGTGATGCAGTCTCGGCGAAAGACCTAGCCAACAACGTAAAAGTCAATCTCATCAAAGGCAACAATCTCCTATCCATCAGCTACCGTGCCGAATCTTCGGTGCTGGCAAATGCCTGTATTAGCAAGATCGTGACGCAGCTTACGCACTCTCAGGCTGCGATTGCGGCTCCGCTAATCAAAGAGCTACAGAGCCAACAGGTCTCCACCAAACAACAAATTGACGATGTAGAGCGATTCTTGGCAGCAGGTGAAAAGCGCGCAACGTCTTCGCCCGTCTCTGGCGAACTCTCTACTCTGATGCTGTTAAAGCGAGGGGATTTAACCACTTTGCAAAAACTCTATCGCGAACAGCGAGTCCAGCTAACTGAGCCACTGACGCAGCCCATAAAGCTGCTCGAACCTATTTATGCTCCCGAAAAACCAGTCTCCCCTAAAAGGCTGATGGTCGTTGCAATTGGCCTTATCGGCGGTTTGTTTATTGGTTTGCTTGCTCTTTTTGTCAACCGCAGCTGGCGTGGTTACAAGGGGCGGTGAACAGGTAAGCGTTTGATCTTGGTGGCCTGGGGCGGAATCGAACCACCGACACAAGGATTTTCAATCCTCTGCTCTACCGACTGAGCTACCGGGCCAAGGCTGCGAATTATAGCAGCGACAATTAGACAATGCGCTCACACCACCACGCCAGCGATTCTTCACCTCCCCCCACCAACGCCGCACCACGCTCAGACTGGGCGACGCTGCGGCGGTTGCTGCCTTATCTTTGGCGCTACAAATGGCGCGTCAGCTTTGCACTGACCTTTATGGTTGGCGCAAAAATGGCAAATGTTGGCGTTCCGTTGCTGCTTAAAAATTTAGTAGACGACATGACGCTCACGCCTGCACGGAGTTTGCTAGCCGTGCCCGTGGCGCTATTGGTGACCTACGGCGCCCTCAGACTGGCAACTTCGTTGTTTACCGAATTACGTGAGTTAATTTTTTCTAAAGCCACCGAAGGCACCGCGCGTAGCATTTCGCTGGAAGTGTTTCGCCATCTGCACAACCTCAGTTTGCGTTTTCATCTTGAGCGCCAAACAGGCGGCATGACGCGAGATATTGAGCGCGGAACACGCGGCGTGCATTCGCTGATTTCATTCTCTCTGTACAGCATCATCCCCACCTTGATTGAAATGGTGATGGTGCTCACCTTGCTTGCCGTGCAGTTTGATGCTTGGTTTGCGGCGATTACGCTGGCTGCACTCATTCTCTACATCGCCTACACAATTACTGTGACCGAGTGGCGTACCAAGTTTCGCAAGCAAATGAATACGCTAGACTCCGCCGCGCATAGCAAGGCGATTGACTCGCTACTCAACTACGAAACGGTTAAGTATTTCAACAACGAAGAGTACGAAGCCCTGCGCTATAACAAAAGTCTCATTAGCTACCAACAAGCTGCCATCAAAAGTCAGACAACGCTCTCGATGCTCAATACGGGGCAGCAACTCATCATTGCCATTGCCTTGGTTGCCATGCTGTGGCGCGCCACCGAAGGCGTAGTCGCAGGTCGAATGAGCTTGGGTGATTTGGTCATGGTCAACGCGTTCATGATTCAACTGTATTTGCCACTTAATTTTTTAGGCGTGATGTACCGCGAAATCAAACAAAGCTTGACGGATTTGGAAAAAATGTTTTCACTGTTGGAGCGCGGACGAGAAGTTGCCGACAGCCCCTCGGCGCAGCCGCTCGTCCTACAAGGAGCACCCACTGTTGCTTTTGACTGCGTTGATTTTGCGTATGACGCCACGAGACCCATCTTGCATGGCATCAGTTTTGAAATTCCCGCTGGCAAGACCCTAGCGGTTGTCGGTCGATCAGGCTCAGGCAAATCAACATTGGCACGACTGTTCTATCGCTTCTACGATGTGCAGGCAGGATGCATCCGCATCAACGGGCAAGATATTCAAAACGTCACGCAAGCTTCGCTACGCGCCAGTATTGGCATCGTGCCGCAAGATACGGTACTGTTTAACGACACGGTGGCTTACAACATTGGCTACGGCAATACGCTGGCAAACCAAGCGCAAATTGAGCAGGCCGCCAAGGCCGCGCATATCCACGACTTTATTGTCAGCACACCCAAGGGTTATGACACGATGGTAGGCGAGCGCGGGCTCAAACTTTCGGGCGGAGAAAAGCAGCGCGTAGCCATTGCCCGAACGCTGCTAAAAAATCCTAGTCTCTTAATTTTTGACGAGGCCACATCGGCCCTTGATACCCAAAACGAACGCGCCATTCAAGCAGAAATTAAAAATCTTACACAAGGCAAGACCACGCTAGTCATCGCTCACCGCCTATCCACTGTCATTGACGCGCATGAAATTTTGGTGATGGATCAAGGGCGCATCATCGAGCGAGGCAACCACGCGGCGCTACTGGCCGCAGGCGGGCGTTACAGCCAAATGTGGCATATGCAGCAAGAACAAGGCGTGGTTGGCGAGCAAAGCCCTGCCGAGCAAAGTCAAAAACAACCACAAGTCTCCAATTAAAATTAAACGCATGACACCATCCGCATCGCCCTCTACTTTGCGCTTTATCCGCCAAGATGTGCAGGGTATGCACGCGTATGCTGTGCAAGATTCTCAGGGCATGATTAAGCTAGATGCAATGGAAAATCCATTCACGCTACCGCCCGATCTACAAACCAAGTTGGGAGCGCGTCTGGGCGCAGTCGCCATCAATCGCTATCCCGCCCAGTCCGTTGCTCATTTGCAGCTAGCGCTTGAACAATATGTGGCTCTGCCAGATGGCTATTCACTCATGCTGGGCAATGGCTCGGATGAGTTGATTTCCCTGCTCGCCATGGCGTGTTTAACAGCAAAAGACAAGCCACAAAATACCATTCTTGCGCCCCTGCCAGGTTTTGTGATGTATGAAATGAGCGCGCAATTGCAAGGGCTTTCGTTTGTAGGTGTGCCGCTAACCGCTCACTTTGAGCTGGACGAGGTCGCAATGCTGGCTGCCGTTGCAAGGCACAAACCTGCCATTACCTATATCGCCTACCCCAACAATCCGACTGCGAACTTGTGGGATGCATCCGTCATTCAGCACATCATTGCGGTGTGCAAAAGTTACGGCGGACTCGTGGTGATGGACGAAGCGTATCAGCCATTTTCTAGTCGCACATGGCTGGATGAAATTCGCGCAGACTCCAAAGCCAATAGCCATGTCCTGCTCATGCGGACGCTGTCCAAGTTTGGGCTTGCGGGCGTGCGACTTGGCTATATGCTCGGGCCAGCAGACTTAATCGCGCAAATCAACAAGCTGCGCCCGCCCTACAACGTGAGCAACTTAAACGCAGAAGCAGGACTGTTTGCACTTGAAAATCAACCTGTGTTTGATGCGCAGGCATACAAAATCAAAACCGAGCGCACGCGCCTGCTGGCTGAACTTGCGGCAATGCCTGGCGTGACGCCTTTTCCTAGCGACGCCAACATGGCCCTCGCTCGATTTGCAAATGCAGATGCCACTTTTTCCACACTCAAATCAGCAGGCATCTTGGTCAAAAACGTCTCTAAAATGCATTCACTGCTTGTCAATTGTTTACGCATCACGGTTGGCACTTCTGACGAAAACACTTCGCTACTCAAGGCACTCCAATGACCACACAACGTACGGCTACTATTTCTCGCAAGACAAACGAAACCCAAGTCACCGTTGTTGTGAATTTGGATGGCACGGGTAAATCCAGCTTTGGTACCGGCATTGGTTTTTTTGACCATATGCTCGATCAAATTGCACGCCACGCTCTCATCGATCTTGATGTCTCCGCTAGGGGCGATTTGCACATTGATGGACACCACACGGTAGAAGATGTGGGCATTGCAATAGGGCAAGCCGTTGCCCTAGCGATTGGAGATAAAACAGGCATTCGTCGCTACGGGCACGCCTACGTGCCACTAGACGAGGCGCTTAGCCGCGTCGTTATTGATTTTTCGGGACGCCCAGGCTTGGTGATGGATGCGCCATTCAAATCAAACATGATCGGCTCGTTCGACGTTCAGCTTGTGCACGAGTTTTTTCAAGGCTTTTGCAACCACGCTTTTGTGACACTGCACATCGACAACCTCAAAGGCGACAACGCGCATCACCAGTGCGAAACCGTCTTCAAAGCTTTTGCGCGTGCGCTGCGCATGGCGGTCGAGCTTGACCCTCGCTCGGCAAACGTCATTCCATCAACCAAGGGATCGCTGTAACTGGCGAGCCACACAATGAGTCAAACAGTCGCTGTGGTCGATTACGGCATGGGCAATTTGCGCTCGGTGTCGCAAGCAGTCAAAGCCGCAGCCGCAGGGGATGATTTTGAAGTCGTGATAACCCAAAATCCTGACATCATCCGACGTGCGGCGCGGCTTGTGCTGCCAGGTCAAGGGGCGATGCGCGACTGTATGGATGAATTAACCCAATCGGGACTGCTAGAGTCATTATTAGAGGCCGCGGCCAACAAGCCGCTCTTTGGCGTATGTGTCGGAATGCAGATGTTGCTAGAGCGCAGCGCTGAAGGCAATACGGCTGCAGGCACGGCATCGCTTGGATTGATTGCTGGTGAGGTATTGAGGTTTGATCTAGCAGAGAAAACGCAAACCGATGGCTCGCGTTTTAAAGTGCCACAAATCGGTTGGAACCGCGTCGCACAGACGGGGAAAAGCCAATACAAGGGCAAGGCGCATCCCATGTGGACAGGTATTCCAGATCAGAGTTATTTTTATTTTGTCCATAGTTTTTATGCCCAGCCCTTGGACAAGCAGCACATTGCAGGCGAAACCGACTACGGGGCAGTATTTGCCTCCGCCATTGCCAAAGACAATATTTTTGCAACACAATTTCACCCCGAGAAAAGCGCTGAGCAAGGCCTGGCGCTTTATCGCAATTTCTTAAACTGGAAACCCTAGCGGAAGTCTTAGATCATGATTTTGATTCCTGCCATCGACCTAAAAGACGGTCATTGTGTTCGCCTCAAGCAAGGCGATATGAGCCAATCCACAACCTTTGGCGAAGACCCCGCCATCATGGCAAAAAGCTGGCTGGACAAAGGTGCGAGACGTTTGCATTTAGTCGATTTGAACGGTGCGTTTGCAGGCAAGCCACAAAACTTTAGCGCCATCAAATCCATTCTTAAAGTCGTAGAAGGTTTTGGCAATGGAGACACTCCTGTGCAATTAGGCGGTGGTATCCGCGACATGGACACAATTGAAAAGTGCATTGATGCGGGTATGCGCTACGTCATCATTGGCACGGCTGCGGTTAAAAACCCTGGTTTTTTAAAAGAAGCCTGCATCGCTTTTGGTGGCCACATCATCGTGGGATTAGATGCCAAAGATGGCAAGGTTGCGACCGATGGTTGGAGCAAACTCTCGGGGCACGAAGTGATTGATTTGGGAAAGAAATTTGAAGACTACGGCGTGGAATCGATCATCTACACCGACATTGGGCGCGACGGAATGCTCAGCGGCATCAACATAGACGCCACCGTCAAACTGGCGCAGGCGCTGAGCATCCCCGTCATTGCCTCGGGCGGGCTGTCTGGAATGAAAGACATTGAAGCCCTTTGCAAAGCGCACACCGAAGACAATGACGCCGCGATTGAAGGTGTGATTTGCGGACGCGCCATTTACTCGGGCGACCTAGACTTTGCCAAAGCGCAAGCCCAAGCCGACAAACTCACAAGCTAACTAGGCGCACCTTAGATCGGCAGCAAATAACGCTTGCTAATCGGTCTTAAATTTACATCTAACTCGTACACCAACGGATTGCCGTTGGGGATGTTCACGCTAACGATATCGCTATCAGATACGTTGTCTAAATACTTCACCAACGCCCGAATGCTGTTGCCATGCGCAGCAATCACCACGCGCTTCCCAGACTGGATGGCAGGCGCGATGGACTCCTCCCACAGCGGCATCACGCGCACAACCGTATCCTTCAAACACTCCGAGAGTGGGATTTGCTCGGGCTTTAATTTGGCATAGCGCAGGTCACTTCGCTCACTGCGCGGATCATTTGCATCTAGCGCTGGCGGTGGGGTGTCGTAACTGCGACGCCAAATCAACACCTGCTCGTCGCCATATTTTTTAGCTGTCTCAGTTTTGTTAAGTCCTTGCAGGCCGCCGTAGTGGCGCTCGTTTAACCGCCAGCTATGCACCATTGGCAGCCATGTTCTGTCCATCTCATCCAAACAATGCCACAGCGTCCGAATAGCGCGTTTGAGGACGCTGGTATAGGTCACATCGAAATCAAAACCTTCCGCTTTAAGCGCGCGCCCTGCCGCTTTGGCTTGCTCCAAACCAAGCGGCGTGAGGTCCACATCAACCCAGCCCGTAAAACGATTTTCTAAATTCCAAGTGGATTCGCCGTGACGAATAAGAACGAGTTTGTACATAATCAAGATTCACATTAAAGAAGACGTCAATTTTAGATGCCCACGCCAACCCTCACCCGTCACGCGCCCGCAAAGCTCAATCTTTTCTTGCACATTACGGGGCAGCGCGCCGATGGTTATCACCTTTTGCAATCCATCTTCACGCGCATTGATTGGTACGACACACTGCACTTTACCGTTACGGACGACGGCAGCATCACGCGTGAGGATATGCAAAACACCACGGAGCAAATAGTTCCTGCCATCGATTTGTCAGTCCGCGCAGCGCAAGCATTGCAAGCGCAAACAGGCACGCGACTGGGTGCACATATTCGCTTAGAAAAGCACATTCCCAGCCAAGCGGGCATGGGTGGAGGCTCATCCGATGCTGCCACCACGCTATTAGCACTCAACGATCTGTGGCAAACACAGCTGCCGCTAGATGCGCTAATCAACATTGGCGTCACTTTGGGTGCGGATGTGCCATTTTTTCTGCACCAATGCGACGCGTGGGTGGAAGGTATTGGCGAAAAAGTGACGCCAATTAACCTGTCAAGGCTACCAATCCCCTCGCGGTTTTTGGTCGTCAAGCCACCGAAAAGCCTCGCAACGCCCCAGGTATTTGCTGCTCCTAACTTAGTGAGAAATACAAAGACTGCTACAATCGCGAGCTTTGCTGCATGGACTGAATCAAATGCCTCGCAGCAGTATTTAGAGCCATTTGGCTGCAATGATTTGCAGTCAGTTGCCCTCCAACTATGTCCCGACATCGCACAAGCGCTGCACTGGTTTCAAAACCAAGGACTTACTGGCAGGATGACAGGGTCGGGAAGCGCAGTTTTTGCGCCAGTCTCCGATTCTTTTGACCTAACTGCTGCGCCCAGCTTGCCCGCTGGTTGGTTGTGTAAGTTGTGCAGCAATAAAATGACGCTGTAATGTGCACCGTAGGGGTGTCGCCAAGTTGGTTAAGGCACTGGATTTTGATTCCAGCACTCGAAGGTTCGAATCCTTCCACCCCTGCCATGTTTCGAGTCACCCCATCGCCCAACTATTTGCCCGATCTGCTATGTCAAGCCACCATCCAGATTTTTTGGTTTTTACGGGTAATGCCAACCCCGAACTGGCTGCCGAAGTTGCCTTTCATTTGGGAACGAAACTCGGCGCAGCTACTGTAGGGCGATTCTCCGACGGCGAAGTAACCGTCGAAATCAAACAAAATGTACGCGCTCGCGATGTGTTCGTGGTGCAATCGACCTGCGCCCCCACGAACGAAAATTTAATGGAATTACTCATCATGGTGGATGCGCTCAAGCGCTCCTCCGCCGAGCGCATTACTGCCATCATTCCGTACTTTGGCTATGCACGTCAGGATCGCCGTCCGCGCTCAAGCCGCGTCCCTATTTCCGCGAAAGTCGTGGCTAATTTACTGGAGACCGTGGGTGTCGATCACGTGCTGACCATGGATTTGCACGCAGATCAAATCCAAGGATTTTTTGATATCTCGGTCGACAACATCTATGCCTCGCCCGTGTTGCTGGCCGATCTACGAACCAAAAACTACCAAGATCTGATTGTGGTATCGCCCGACGTAGGCGGGGTAGTGCGCGCCCGTGCGCTGGCAAAACAATTGAACTGCGATCTCGCCATCATTGACAAGCGTCGCCCTAAAGCGAATGTGTCTGAAATCATGCACGTGATTGGCGAAATTGAAGGCCGCAACTGCGTCATTATGGATGACATGATTGACACGGCAGGCACCTTGGTCAAAGCGTCTGAAGTGCTCAAAGAGCGCGGTGCCAAAAAAGTGTATGCCTACTGCACGCATGCTATTTTTTCGGGCCCTGCAATCGAACGCATCACCCAAGGATCGGCGCTAGACGAAGTGGTTGTGACCAATACGATTCCACTTTCTGCCGCCGCAAAGGCTTGCAACAAAATTCGACAAGTCTCCGTAGCCCCGCTAATGGCTGAGACCATACAGCGCATGGCAAAGGGAGAGTCGGTTATGAGTTTGTTCTCGGAGCAAGACAGTCCAACACTGTTTTAAGCCAAGAACCAGACAGGCAAAGTCACACTGGTCGCGGTGGACTTTGATTTTTTAACTTTAACTTTTGAAAAGAAAATCACCATGAAATTTATCGCTCACAAGCGCACATTGCAGGGCACGGGTGCGAGCCGCCGTCTCCGCATCACAGGACGCACACCCGCCATCGTCTATGGCGGCGAAACCGAACCCATGCAAATTGAGCTCGACCACAACGATTTGTGGCACGCTCTTAAAAAAGAAGCCTTCCATGCTTCCATTTTGGATATGGAGCTAGACGGTAAAACCAGCAAAGTTTTACTGCGCAACGTGCAAATGCACCCCTTCCGCCAATTAGTTTTGCATCTTGACTTTCAGCGCGTAGAGGCTGGAACCAAACTCAAAATGAAAGTGCCTCTGCACTTCTCGGGTCAAGAAACATCACCCGCATTCAAAATCGACAACTGCCTCATCACGCACGTGATTACGGATCTTGAAATCACCTGCGCTCCCTCTGAGCTACCAGAATTCATCGCTGTTGATTTGAGTCAACTCAAAAAAGGGGTCTCGCTACACGCGTCCGATTTATCCCTGCCTAAAGGCGTCAAACTCGTCAAACACGGAACCAATAATCCCGTGGTCGTCTCTGTGGTGGCGCAAGCTGCGGAAGAAGCACCTGCAACTGATGCTGCGGCAGGAGCACCCGCAGGCGACGCCAAAGCCGCCGCAAAGAAAGCGCCTGCTGCTAAAAAGTAGTCACATAAGCCACAACTCAAGTTGCTGTGATTAAGTTATTAGTTGGACTTGGCAACCCTGGCAACGAGTACCAAGAAACTCGCCACAACGCGGGATTTTGGTGGCTGGAAGCCTTGGCCGCCAAGCACAGGCTAACGCTTAGCGCTGATAAAACTTATAAAGGCTTGGTCGCCCGCGGCAGCGCGAGCGGACAAGCTTTTTGGCTTTTAGCGCCACAAACTTTTATGAATTTATCAGGGCAGTCTGTCAGCACCTTGGCAAACTTTTACAAAATCAAACCTGAAGAAATTTTGGTCGTCCACGACGAACTAGACATCCCGCCTGGCCAGCTCAAAATGAAATTTGGCGGCGGGCACGCGGGGCACAACGGCTTGCGCGACATCCATGCAAGGCTAGGCTCTAGCGACTACTGGCGACTTCGCATTGGCATTGGACATCCAGGCGTGCGCGAAGAAGTCATTAACTGGGTGCTACAAAAGCCTGCATCCGAGCAGCGCGAAACTATTCATGCCGCCATTGCACGAAGCTTGGACGCAGTGGCGCTTTTGCTGGCAGGTGAAATGGAATCCGCTACCAAACTCATCCACACAAAGCCAAAACCAAAAGTCACAAAAGAATAAGCACATGGCAAGCTTTTTTTCTAAGCTCAAAGACAGCCTTAAAAAAACCAATCGAGCGATAGCCGAAGTTTTTACGGGCAAGCAAATTGATGACATCCTCTATGAAGAGTTGGAGTCCGCGTTGCTTATGTCCGACGCGGGCGTTGCGGCAACAGCGCATCTTTTGACCGATCTCAAAGCTCGCGTCAAAGCAAACAAAGCGAGCGATTCCAGCGCAGTCAAAGAACTGCTGATTGATGCCATGACCGATTTACTTTCGCCGCTGGAGGGACGGCTGACACTGACCGCCACGCCCACGGTCATGATGGTGGCAGGCGTCAATGGCGCGGGCAAAACCACCAGCATTGGCAAGTTGACTTGGCATTTTGCAAATCTTGGCACATCCGTTTTATTGGCCGCCGCCGATACCTTTCGTGCCGCAGCGCGTGAGCAGCTTGCCGTGTGGGCAACGCGAAATCAAGTAGAAGTCATCAGTCAGGCCGACGCAGACCCGTCCAGTGTGTGTTACGACGCCGTCATCGCAGGCAAAGCACGCAGCAGCAATCTTGTAATTGCCGATACCGCAGGGCGTTTGCCCACACAGGCGCACTTGATGGCTGAATTGGCAAAAATTAAGCGCGTCATTCAAAAAGCCGAAGCGTCCGCCCCGCACGAAACCTTGCTGGTTTTAGACGGCAACACAGGACAAAATGCGCTTGCACAAACCAAGGCGTTTGATGCCACCATTAACCTCACGGGGCTAATCATCACCAAACTAGACGGCACGGCGAAAGGCGGCGTGCTAGCGGCTATTGCCTTGTGGGCACGTGAGTTGCAAGCCACGGGTCGCACCGCCCCGAGGGTTTACTTTATTGGCGTTGGCGAGGCGTTAGAAGACTTGCAGCCCTTTTCTGCCCGCGAGTTTGCCCAGGCTCTGCTGAGTTAAATCAGCGCACCATGCTAGACCACCAGATAGCCTTGTGGATTCAGCCTTGCGTGGATGGCATCGCAAAGCGAGCACATCAAGTGGGGCTGCGTGCCGACCATCTCACATGGGCTGGATTTTTTCTGGGTTTGGCAAGCGCAGGACTGATTGCCACGGGATTTTTCTTAACATCGCTAGCGCTTTTGCTGGTGTCTCGGGTGCTAGACTCCCTAGACGGCGCCGTCGCAAGACAAACAAAACCCACTGACCGAGGTGGTTTTTTAGACATCACCCTCGACTTCATTTTTTATGCCAGTATCCCACTGGCGTTTGCGTGGCAAAACCCCGCGCACAACGCGCTGGCTGCTACAACACTGCTATTTACTTTCATGGGCAGCAGCAGCAGCTTTCTTGCCTACGCGGGCATCGCCGCCAAGCGTGGCGACTCCCCATCGCCCAGAAAAGCAATTCTCTACCTTGGCGGCCTCACAGAGGCGTTTGAGACGCTATTGGGTTTCGCTTTGATGTGTCTCATGCCGCAGCATTTCGCCATGCTTGCCTACGGGTTTTCAGCCATGTGCCTTGTAACCACCGTCACTAGAATTTATGCAGGCTGGCAAGCCTTTCAACCAAAAAATTAAGCTTGGACAAGGAGAGCATCAACATGACCGCCTCACGCAAAATCGATACGCTGCTGACCTACTACGGCACTAGCCACCAGCATCCGCAAAACGCGCTAATACACATCATCGCCATTCCGCTCATCATGCTGAGCCTCTGCGGTTTGCTATACACGGCGCATCCCGTAGTGCTCTACGTTTTTTTAACTGCCAGCTTTGTGTACTACGCACGGTTGTCTGTCGTTTTCCTCATCGCCATGCTCATCTTTTCAGCCCTCATGCTTTGGATCATTCAGGGGCTAGGCGATAAGCTCTTAGTGACAAGCGTTGCCGTGTTTGTGGGCGCGTGGATTTTGCAGTTCATCGGTCACAAAATTGAGGGCAAAAAACCTTCCTTCTTTGAAGACATCCAATACCTGTGGGTCGGCCCGCTCTTTGTACTGTCCAAGCTTTTTGTCAAACTGGGTGTTAAGTGGTGATTAGCAAAGCGGACAGTTCATTTACCAAAAACAAAGCACTTCATTTACTCGCCGCAACTATTAGCACTCTCACTTGCAGAGTGCTAATTTTTCTGTATGATTCGGGTTATCCCTTGATTAAAGGTAGTTTTTACGTCAGGAGAAAACCATGACATCACAAAATTTTGCACTAACCACCCCAGAGAAATCTTGGGGTCTAATTCCGCCGCTGGGTAACCTTGAGGCATACATTACAGCGGTACACAGCTTGCCGCTACTGACTTTGGAAGAAGAGCAGCAGTTTGCTAAGTCGCTGAAAGAATCTGGCGATTTAGAGGCTGCGCGCAAACTTGTGCTTTCGCACCTTCGCGTGGTGGTATCCGTGTCGCGCCAATATCTAGGCTATGGATTGCCGCACGCCGATTTAATTCAAGAAGGCAATGTCGGCTTAATGAAAGCCGTGAAACGCTTTGACCCCACGATGGGCGTTAGATTGGTCAGCTACGCTCTGCATTGGATTAAGGCAGAAATCCACGAGTACATCATCAAAAACTGGCGTATGGTGAAAGTGGCAACCACCAAAGGACAGCGCAAACTATTTTTTAATTTACGCTCCATGAAACAGGCACTTCTAGCGCAGTCTAATCACGAGATGCACGACCTGCACTTGGAGGATGGCGTCAACACCAATCGCAGCACACTGTCCGATAAAGACGTGGCGGTCATGTCCAAAAAGCTTAGCGTCAAACCAGCCGAAGTGCGTGAAATGGAGCGCCGTATGTCGGGCGGCGATGTGGCGCTTGACCCCACCAGCACAGATGACGATGAAGCTTACGGCCCCATCCACTACTTAAGCGATGAGCGCTTTGATCCTGTGCAAACCCTAGAAAACAACGAGAAGGACACGCTAGCAACAGACGGTGTTGCCACCGCCTTAGCAGCGCTTGACGAGCGTAGCCGCCGCATTGTGACCGAGCGCTGGCTAAAAGTTAACGACAACGGCAGTGGCGGCATGACGCTGCACGACTTGGCGGCGGAATATGGGGTGAGCGCAGAGCGTATTCGCCAAATTGAAGTTGCAGCCATGAAAAAAATGAAACTGACTTTGACTGCATAAATCTTTGGCATCACTCATCGGCATAATTGGGGCATGACATCATCCAACCAACTACCCGATGCGGGAACACCCATCTCCGTCAAAATTCGCGAGCGCATTGCCAAAGCCAAGCACCGCGCTTTTGCCAACGACAACATTGCTGAGTTCATTCAAGACGGCGAACTAGACGATTTGCTGGACGAAGTCGCTAGCAAAATGGAAGGCGTACTGTCCAGCCTCATCATCGATACCAAAAACGACCACAACACTCAAAACACCGCACGGCGTGTTGCCAAAATGTACATCAACGAGGTGTTTAAAGGACGCTACACGCCAGCACCTGCGATCACCGAATTCCCCAATGCCTCGCACCTCAACGAGTTAATGATCATTGGCCCCATCACCGTGCGCAGCGCGTGCAGCCACCACTTTTGCCCCGTCATCGGGAAAATTTGGATTGGCGTCATGCCCAATCAAGACACTAACGTCATTGGATTATCCAAATACGCCCGCCTTGCCGAGTGGGTACTCGGCCGGCCGCAAATTCAAGAAGAGGCCGTGGTTCAACTTGCCGATTTGATTGAAAAACAAACACATCCCGATGGACTGGCACTCGTCATGGAAGCTAGTCATTTTTGTATGCAGTGGCGCGGTGTCAAAGACATGAATAGCAAAATGATTAACTCCGTCATGCGCGGCAGTTTTTTACAAAACTCTAATTTGCGCCATGAGTTTTTATCACTCATACCGCGCGGCAATTACCCCTTTGTAGCGGATCACTAAGCCAAGCCGAATAAGGCTTTACGACGTGCTAATTTTTCAAGCCAAGCATCTGATCAAAGCCTATGGGCAGGCGCGTGCAGTTGATGATCTTTCTTTTCACATTGCACGCGGCGAATGCTTTGGACTCATTGGTCCAAACGGCGCGGGCAAAACCACAACGCTCAAAATCTGCCTTGGACAAACCCACGCCGACAGCGGAACAGTAGAAGCCTTTGGGTTCGATGTGCCTAGCCACTTGCTCACAGTCAAAACCCGCATGGGCGTAGTGAGTCAGTTTGATACGCTCGACCCCGATTTTTCTTGTGAAGAAAACATTCTCGCCTACGGGCGCTATTACGGCATGAGCGATGCAGCGATTCGCAAGCGCATCCCCCTATTACTCGACTTTGCCGCGCTCACGCACAAAGCGAAAGCAAGACCTGGCGAACTATCGGGCGGTATGAAGCGGCGCTTGTCGCTGGCGCGAGCGCTTGTCAACGAGCCGCAGCTTTTGGTACTAGACGAGCCCACCACGGGACTGGACCCGCAAGCCCGCCATCTGATGTGGGAACGACTGAGGGATCTACTAACCACAGGAATGTCGATTTTGCTCACCACGCATTTCATGGATGAAGCCGAGCGTCTGTGCTCGCGCCTGTGCATGATTGATCACGGCAAAAAACTCATCGAAGGCACACCGCACGATTTGATTGCCGAGCATTTACCGTCAGAAATAACTGAAGACATTGAAGGCGTGGGTATTTTGAAGCGTCGCACCAATTTAGAAGACTTGTTTTTCAAATTCACGGGGCGTCAAATCAGAATGGACTCGTAATGGATAAGCAAATGCTAGAAACCCTGATGGCGCTACGCTGGGTTTCGATTTGGCAACGCAATTTTCTCGTGTGGCGTAAGCAAATGTGGGGAAGCTTGGTCGTGCATATTGCCGAGCCACTCATCGCCCTACTCGCTTTTGGCTACGGCATAGGGTCATTAGTCGGCAATGTGCAAACGCCACTTGGCACGATTCCCTATTTCCTATTTATTGCCAGCGGCTTAATTTGCATGAGCACCATGAACTCTGCAAGTTTTGAAGCGCTGTACTCTGCCTATTCCCGACTCGATCATCAAAAAACATGGCACGGTATTTTGAATGCCGCCGTTCTTATCGACGACATTGTTCTGGGCGAAATTGTGTGGGCAACCTTTAAAGGTTTGTTTGCTGCCGCCATTATTTTTGTTGTGATGCTGCTGCTGCTTGTTCACAATGGCTACGCGCTTTCGTGGCACATGGTTTTTGCACTACCCGTGCTAGCGCTTGTGGCGCTGTGCTTTTCTAGCATGGGCATGATTTTTACAGCACTGGCAAAAGGCTACGACTTTTTTTCGTTTTACATGACGCTTTTTTTAACGCCCATGATGTTTATGGCTGGGGGGTTTTTCCCGCGTGAGCAATTGCCCGCCATCGCACAACTACTCACCGCCTATCTGCCGCTGACCGCAGCTATTAATCTTGTACGCCCCTTATTTCTTGGAACCTGGCCAAGCAGCATCGCGGTCAACATCGCTGTGCTCGTCGTCATCACGCTCATTTCATTTGCGATTGCGCTTAGACTTTTGCGAAAGCGATTTGGGCAATAGACCACTAGCCGCTCAGCAGGGGACGCTGACAAACGCATCTGCTGCTGCGCGCATTGATCACTGTGCATCCGTGGGTTCAAAACGATAAAGCTTGCCGCAAAAATCGCAATGCACGCTAATGCCATCTTTTTCATCTGCCATCTGCTCGGCTTGGGTTTGCTCAAGGTTTTTTAGCATGGCGGCAACGCGCTCGCGTGAGCACGTGCAATGGAACTTGGGCGCAGAATCGACAGCGGTGTAACGGACAATCGGTTCATTCCAAAATAAACGATGCAAGCTGTCGTCAACCGATAGCGTGAGCAACTCACCTGGCTTCATAGACGCTGCCAGCAAAGCGATGCGGTTGAAGTCTTCATTAGCGCCGAGACTGCCCGTGCTGTCGTTTTCTCCCGCCAAATTGCCTGCGCCCTTGCGGGGCATACGCTGAATCAAAATTCCTACCGCCATTTTCGCGCTGCTTGCAAGCACAAACTTAGTATCTAGCTGTTCCGACTGCCGCATGTAATGCTCTAAAACTTCAGCAATCGATTGCAGCGATTTTTTGTGCACGTCCTGCAAGGGCACCACACTTTGATACGGCTGCTGACCGTTGGCTTTGCTGGCAGTATCTAAGGTAATGACGCAGCGTGCGTGATGCCCTGCGTTAATCAACTCACCCAGAGTCTCCAGACCCGAGACTTCGTGCACCAATTTTGCCGTAGCGCGAAACGCAAGATCTGCGGCAACCTCCACCACCGCCAATTTCACAGGACTCGCGTCACGTCCTTCGCTGCCGACAATTTGCAAAATCAATGAGCCATGAAAACTGACATTGTGCTGCAACAGCACCGCTGCGGCAGTCATGTCGCCCAGCAATCTTTGCACGATAGGCGGATAGCTGCGACGAGCCAACAACTCCTGCCAATCGTCCGTAATGCGAACCATCGCGCCGCGCACGGGCAAGCCTTCAAAAATAAATGGGTGCAATTCGGACATCGTATTTTTATAGTGACTAATCACGTAATTTTTTAAGCCCCTTCGCAAAGCGCGGGCCATTAATTTGATAATGTTTGGCCGCACCGCGCAGGCGCTCAATCTGCACCTCATCCATGATGCGAACCACCTTGGCGGGACTGCCGAGGATGAGCGCGTTATCGGGAAACTCTTTTCCCTCCGTCACGACCGATCCTGCACCCACTAAACAATTTTTACCGATTTTGGCGTTATTCAGTACCACAGCTTGAATACCAATGAGCGAACCGTCGCCAATGGTGCAGCCATGCAGCATCACTTGATGCCCAACCGTGACGTTCTCGCCAATGGTCAGCGGCACACCCGCATCCGCGTGCAGCATCGCTAAATCTTGCACATTACTGCCTTTGCCGATACGAATCGTCTCTGAATCACCGCGAATCACCACACCAAACCACACCGACACATCTTGCGCCAAATGCACGTCACCAATCACTTCAGCGCTAGTTGCCACATAAACGGAGGGATGAATGTTCGGAACGAGATCGTCCAATTGATAAATAGCCATGTCAAAATCCTAGTATGTTGGGCGAACCTTTAATGAGCATTGACGATCATAACCACGCGGTCACTTTAGCCTTGCGTCAAAGCGCCAAAGCGCAAAGCGACCGCAACATTGCTCGCCCGAATCAGCCGCGCATGGTTCCGCATCTTGAAGTTCCTAAACGCTCCATCCACACACCGCTTGGATTTGCTGCGATGGTGCATTCAATTGCGCATATCGAGTGGAACGCCATCCGCCTAGCACTAGATGCCGTATGGCGATTTGATGGTATGCCGCTGCTTTACTACCAAGACTGGATGCGCGTCGCAAACGAAGAGGCTCATCATTTCAATCTGCTGGAGGAGTTGCTTCGTGATTTTGGTTATGCATATGGCGACTTTACCGCGCACGATGGACTGTGGCATATGTGCAAAATCACCCAACACGACATCGTGGCCCGTATGGCGCTTGTGCCTAGAACACTTGAAGCACGGGGCTTAGACGCCACGCCACTCGTGCAAGCCAAGCTCAAAAAAATAAAAGGAGCAGGTGTCGAAATGGCAAGGCGTGCCGATGCAATTTTGGACATCATCCTGCGCGAAGAAATTGGACATGTCGCTATTGGGAATCACTGGTATCGCTGGCTGTGCCAGCGCGAGAAATTAGATCCCATTGCGCACTACAAAAAATTGGCGCTTGCGTTTGACGCCCCGCGTTTAAAGCCGCCCATCAATATAGCCGCTAGGCTGCAAGCGGGATTTGTTGCCGAAGAGTTAATAACTAGCGATCGACTTTAGCGAGCCGTCATGCGCGACTACGTGATTTCATCGCCCGCTCGACTTCGCGCTTGCCCTCTCGGTCTTTGATGGTGTCGCGCTTATCGTGTTCGGCCTTGCCCTTGGCAAGCGCCATTTCGCATTTAATTTTTCCATTTTTCCAGTGCATATTGAGTGCCACCAGCGTGTAACCTTTTTGCTCAGTTTTTCCGATCAGTTTTTTTATTTCATCTTTTTTAAGTAGCAACTTTTTGCTACGCACGCTATTGGGTTGAACGTGTGTGGATGCGGTGTGCAGCGGATTGATTTGGCAACCCATCATAAAAAGCTCGCCATCTCGGATAATGATGTAACCATCCGTAATCTGCACCTTACCCATTCGAGCGGCCTTGACCTCCCAGCCTTCCAGCACCATACCCGCCTCAAAGCGTTCCTCAATAAAATAGTTGAAGATTGCTTTTTTGTTATCAGCAATTTTCCCCAAAGGCGCAGCCTTTTTTGCGCTGCTGGGCGCACTTTTTTTATTTTGTGGTGATGTCGGTTTTGTAGTTGCCATTTTGTTGATTCTATTGAGGTCAATTTTTCCGTATGAAAACCCTCCACAAGTCCGTTCTTATTTGGTACAGCCCGCAAGCAATGTTTGATGTGGTCACAGATGTGGCTAAATATCACGAATTTTTGCCTTGGTGCGGGCAATCGCGTGTACTCGAGAAAACACCTACGGGAATGCGTGCGAGCATCGAGATGCAGTTAGCCCACTTCAAACAGTCCTTCACCACACAAAATACGCACAGAACCAAACCCAACGGCGCGCTCGCTGTGCAAATGGATTTGCTTGACGGTCCTTTTTCCGTACTCACAGGCGCATGGTCGTTTAATCCGATTGAAGGTAGCAGCACGCCTGCCTGCAAAATTACCCTCGACTTGCGCTATGAAATGAAAAGCACGCTACTTCAAATGGCCATTGGCGGCGCGTTTGACAAAATTGCCAATTCGCTGGTAGATGCATTTGTTGACCGTGCAAAAAAAATCTACCTATGAATGTCGACATTTATTACGCACCGGCCAATCGAAAAATAGAGCACATATCGATGACTGTTTTGGAAGGCACGTCACTTGACAAAGTCCTCCCGCCTCATCTTGCAAACCGTGTTGCTGCGCACGAACTCACCGCCGCAGTATGGGGACGCGCCGTTAGTTTGCACTACCCACTGCAAGCAGGTGACCGCGTGGAACTGGTGCGTGATTTACGTGTTGACCCGATGACGGCGCGGCGCGAGCGATTCAACCAGCAAGGCATTAAAAAAGCCGGACTTTTTAAAACCAAACGCCAAGGCGCGAAAGCAGGCTATTAATGGACACCTCCAGCAAACCACGCAGCAAAACCTACGACTTAATCGTCTTCGATTGGGATGGCACGCTATTTGATTCCACCGCCATCATCACCGCGTGCATTCAAGCGGCCGTGGAAGATGTTAGCGGGAGGCGCCCCACGCAAAAGCAAGCATCGCACGTGATTGGACTCAATCTCATCGAAGCCCTAGCCCATGCTGCGCCCCACGTTCCTAAAGAGCAATACCCGCTGCTAGGTGAGCGCTATCGTCATCATTTTTTTGCGCAGCAAGATGACATCCGTTTTTTTGATGGTGTGATTGATCTGCTGCAAGATCTCAAGGCGCAGCACTATTGGGTCACTATTGGCACGGGCAAGTCACGCAAGGGTTTAAACGCAGCGCTTGCCCGCGATGTACAAATTGCAGGGCACAGCGCCAAGCTGGCAACGCTATTTGATGGGTCGCGCACCGCCGACGAAACGCAAGGTAAACCGCATCCGCAAATGCTTATGGAGCTCATGCGTGAGTTTGGTGTAGATGCAGCGCGTACTTTAATGGTCGGCGATACCACACACGATTTGCAAATGGCCATTAATGCAGGCGTACCCGCCGTGGGCGTGAGTTATGGGGCACACGAAACCGATTTTCTAAAAACCTGCAATCCGCTAGCGATTGTTCACTCAGTCGCCGAGTTACGAGCATGGTTAAACATTTAGCAATTACGTTTACACCAGCACCAAATTATCGCGATGCACCATTTCTGGCTCGGCAGTATAGCCAAGCAGATGTTCAAATTCACTCGACGATTTTCTGCAAATCAGTCGTGCTTCGCTGCATGAATAGTTTGCCAAGCCACGCGCAATGGGCTTTCCAGCCGTATCGCAGATGGCAATCACGTCACCACGCGCAAACTCCCCCTCTACGCGCACCATGCCGATAGGAAGCAAACTGACACCATCTTCTCGCAGGCGTTTAGCAGCGCCTGTATCCACAACAACCGAGCCGCGTAACTGAAGGTGATCGGCCATCCACTGCTTGCGTGCATGAAGTTTGGGCTGATCTGCCACAAAAAGCGTCCCAATGGCTTCCCCCGCAAGCAAACGCTCTAGCACCTTAGGTTCGCGCCCCCAAGCCACCACAGTCGAGCATCCTGATCCCGCCGCACGCTTGGCAGCAAGCACTTTGGTGAGCATTCCACCCTTGCCGATGCTACTTCCCGCCCCGCCCGATATGGCTTCCAGCGCAGGATCGCCAGCCCGAGCCGTTTGAATGAGCGTGGCACTAGGGTCTTTGCGCGGATCGGCGCTAAAAAGCCCAGCTTGATCGGTGAGGATGATGAGCGCGTCAGCCTCCACCAAATTAGCCACCAAAGCGGCAAGCGTGTCGTTATCGCCAAACTTAATTTCATCATTGACAACGGTATCGTTTTCATTGATGACAGGAACAATTTTGTGCTTAAGCAGCGTAAGCAAGGTGGAGCGCGCATTCAAATAGCGCTCCCGATCTGCCAGGTCGGCGTGCGTCAGCAGTATTTGCGCACTACCCACACCCGAACTGCGCAAACAGCCTTCAAACATTTGAACCAATCCCATTTGCCCAACCGCTGCGGCCGCTTGTAGCTCGTGTATTTCTTTGGGACGCGTCTGCCAGCCAAGGCGCTTCATGCCCTCGGCGATAGCGCCGCTAGAGACCATGATGACCTCGCGCTCGCTTTGCGTGAGGCGGGCGAGTTGCTCACTCCACGCATGAATAGCAGATTCATCCAAGCCGCGCCCCTCGTTGGTGACGAGTGACGAGCCGACTTTGACAACAATGCGCTTAGCTAAAGCGAGGGTCATATTCTTTGGCCTCCTCTAGCGCGGCCACCGACGCAGGCGCATCCACAAAGCGCGGATCCACATAAACAGGAGGCTGCATCGCACTTTGCTGTTTTTGCAGATATTTGTAGATGTCGCGAATTAAGCCTTCGCAGCCTTCGCGCGTCAGTGCAGAAATTTGAAAAACAGGACCTGTGTATTTAAAGCGGCGGATGAAATCTTTCACCTTGGTTTGGCGTTTGTCGTTATCAACCATATCGAGCTTGTTCAGCACCAACCACCGTGGCTTGTTGTACAAATCTTCGTCATATTTTTTAAGTTCAGCCACGATAGCCTTAGCTTGCTGCACGGCATCCACATCCGAAAATTGCTGCTCTTCAGGGGCAAAGTCCACCAGGTGCAGTAGCAGGCGCGTGCGTGACAAGTGTTTTAAAAATTGATGCCCCAAACCCGCGCCTTCCGCCGCACCCTCAATCAAACCAGGCACATCGGCAACGACAAAGCTTTGTTCGACAGCGACTCGCACCACGCCTAAATTAGGATGCAACGTGGTAAACGGATAGTCAGCAATTTTAGGGCGGGCATTGCTGATCGCCGCAATCAAGGTCGATTTGCCAGCGTTGGGCATACCCAAGAGACCCACATCGGCTAAAACTTTGAGCTCTAGTTTGAGTTCTTTTTTTTCACCAGGCCAGCCAGGTGTTTTTTGACGCGGCGCACGGTTAATGGCGCTTTTAAAACGCATATTGCCAAAGCCACCATCACCGCCCTTGCAAATACAAATTTTTTCGCCAGGAGTAAGCAACTCGTACAGCACGTCGCCCGTTTCCGCATCGGAGATGATGGTTCCCACAGGCATCTTGAGCACGATGTCGTCTGCAGCCGCGCCAAACATATCCGAGCCCATACCGTTTTCGCCCTTTTTAGCTTCGTAGCGGCGTGCATAGCGAAAGTCGATCAATGTATTGAGATTAACGTCCGCGACGGCAAACACTGAACCACCCCGCCCGCCATCGCCACCGTTAGGACCGCCAAACTCTTTGTATTTTTCGTGACGAAATGACACGCAGCCAGCGCCACCATCGCCAGCAATCACGTCAATATCTGCTTCGTCAATAAATTTCATACGATTTGTGTGTCATGCCTACCAACAAAAAAGCCCCGCTAATGATAACGGGGCTTCCTGCGTTGGCGAGTTAAGTATCTTCTTAAGCTACCACAGGTGTTATATCAACTATGTGCTTATTCAAGCTGCCTCTGTGTGCAAAACTGACCGTACCTGCTGCCAGTGCAAATAAGGTGTGGTCTTTGCCAATGCCAACATTGTTACCAGGGTGAAACTTTGTGCCGCGCTGGCGAACGATGATGGCTCCGCCATCCACGACCTCGCCACCGAAGCGCTTAACACCCAGCATTTTGGGCTGAGAATCCCGACCATTTCGCGTGGAGCCGCCGCCTTTTTTTTGTGCCATGACTAAAAACTCCTGCTTATGCTTTTACAGCGCCGATGAGCAGCTCTGTGTAGTTTTGACGATGACCTTGGCGCTTTTGGTAGTGCTTACGGCGGCGCATTTTGAAGATGCGAACCTTGTCGTGACGACCATGCGAGACCACGGTAACAGAAACGGTTGCGCCGTTTACCAAGGGAGTGCCTACTTTAAGCGTGTCGCCCATACCTACGGCGAGCACTTCAGTAATCACAATCTCTTGGCCAACGTCTGCAGCGATCTGTTCTACTTTAATTTTTTCGCCAGTAGCAACTTTGTATTGTTTGCCACCAGTTTTTATGACTGCGTACATTTAAAAACCTTTTGATTTGAAATCAACGCTGACCCATTTCAGCGAAGCCGTTGATTATAACTTGGCCTACGAGATAACGGGATAAGATAGGAGACCATGCGCAAACCTCTCTATCAATCCCTTATTGAAGCTGATATGCAAGCGGTCGACCAAGTGATCGCCAAACGCTTATCCTCCGATGTTCCGCTAGTTGGTCAAGTCTCCAAATACATCATCAGCGCAGGTGGAAAAAGGCTGCGCCCTGTGCTGCTGCTGCTCATGTGCGGCGCGCTTGGCTACCAAGGACAAAACAGACTATTGATGGCGGCAGTGGTGGAGTTTATCCATACCGCAACCCTCTTGCACGACGATGTCGTGGACGAGTCCACGCTACGCCGAGGGCGTCCAACAGCAAACGAATCCTTCGGTAACGCCGCCAGCGTGCTGGTGGGTGATTTTTTGTATTCGCGCGCCTTTCAAATGATGGTGGAAACAGGCAATATGCACGTACTTTCAGCGCTTGCCCAGGCCACCAATGTAATTGCCGAAGGTGAAGTTTTGCAGCTTATGAATATGCACGATGCGTCGCTCACGCCAGAGGCTTATTTGCACGTCATCGAGTCCAAAACTGCCAAATTGTTTGAGGCCAGTAGCCGCTTGGCCGCCATTTTGCAAGGCAGCTCGCAAGCCACGGAACAAATCTGCTCGACTTACGGGGCGGCGCTAGGCACGGCGTTTCAGCTAATTGACGATGTACTCGATTACGCAGGCGATGCCACCACAATGGGGAAAAATTTAGGCGACGATTTGCGCGAAGGAAAAATCACCTTGCCTCTCATCATTGCCATGCAGCGCGCAAGCGCATCCGATCAAGCGTTAATTCGAAACGCGATCGAGCAAGGCGACGTGACGCAACTAGACTCCATTAGCAGCATCATTCAATCCAGCGGCGCCTTGAGCATTAGTTTGGACTTCGCCGAAATTCAAGCCAAACGCGCCATAGATGCCATCACCCCCCTGCCAAACAGCACTTACAAAGAGGCACTGCTAGAGCTTCCCCAACTATCCTTACAGCGAAAAAATTAAACCCATGCAATTCACTGACATCACTCCCGCGCTTGCCATGCCCATCTTCGCCTTGCTCGGACTATGCCTTGGTAGTTTTTTAAATGTAGTAATTTATCGCCTACCAAAAATGTTGGAGGCCGAGTTTGAAATGGCAACCAACGCCGCCGCTGAGCCGCCCAAAGAGGGTTTGCTTTCACTTAGTCAACCAGCATCGACTTGCGGACATTGCGGTCACCGCATCCGCTGGTTTGAAAACATTCCTGTACTCAGTTTTATTTTGTTGCGCGGACGCTGCTCCCAATGCCACAAATTCATTGGATGGCGCTACCCCCTCGTTGAGCTTGCGACGAGTGGCATTTTTGCCTACTGCGCATGGCGCTGGGGCTTCACAGCCACGGCCGCCGCTTACTGCGCGTTTGGTGCAACCTTGCTGACGCTTGCCCTAATTGATTGGGATACCACCTATTTACCCGACGACATGACCGTGCCACTCGCTTGGGGCGGCTTGACGGCAGCGGCGCTAGGTCTTTTGCCAGCGATCACGCTTCATCAATCGTTGGCAGGAGCCTGCGCGGGCTACCTCTCGCTGTGGTTGATATTTTGGGTGTTTAAGCTCATCACAGGTCGAGATGGCATGGGCTACGGCGACTTTAAATTATTTGCCGCCATTGGTGCATGGTTGGGCTGGTTGCCCTTAATTCACGTCATCGTAGTTGCAGCCACAGCGGGGGCAGTTGTTGGACTTGTGATGCGCAAACTCAAACGTGAACGCGACGTAGATGGCGAGGGTGATTACATTCCCTTTGGTCCATTTTTAGTCATGGGTGCAGCGCTACAACTGGCTACGGGGTGGTCGGTGTAAATGAGCGTACAACCACGCCTTATCGGACTAACGGGCGGCATCGGCAGCGGCAAAAGCACGGTTGCGACCATGCTGCAAAAACTAGGAGCAAGCATTGTGGACGCAGATGCCATCTCGCGCAGCACCACCGCCGCTCATGGCGAGGCTATTGCCGCCATTTGCGCTGCATTTGGCAATGATTTTTTGGACGCAGCAGGCGCGCTTAACCGCAGCAAAATGCGCGATCTCGTGTTTGCCAATTCCCATGCCAAAAAAAAACTAGAAACCATCATTCACCCAATCATCCAAGCAAAAATGGAGTTGCAAATTGCCAAGTCAACAAGCGAATTGGTGGTGCTTGACCTCCCGCTGCTTGCCGAGCGCTCAGGCTTTATGGGATGGCGACCTCAATTAGCAACAATTTGTGTGGTCGATTGCAGCGAAGATGTGCAAATCCAGCGCGTTGTGCAGCGCAATCAAATGACGCCCGAGCAAGTGCGCATCATCATGTCCAATCAAGCTTCGCGACAAGCGCGACTGGCCATCGCCGACATCGTCATTGATAATAGCGACTGCACGCTGAAGGCACTCGAGCAGCAGGTCGAAAGCGTCTTTGCAAAACTGCAATAATCAAGCCGTGATTTTTTACGAACACCCTTTTAACGAGCGCATCCGAACGTACCTACGCCTAGAGCATTTGTATGCTCGGATGAACGTATTGGCGCAGCGTGATTCGCCTATCGATCATCACTACGCACTGTTCACGCTATTTGAAATCATGGACATTGCAGGCCGCGCCGAGCTAAAGACCGATGTCCTCAAAGATTTAGACAAACAAAAAAATGCACTCTTGGCATTTCGTGGCAATCCTGCCATTGATGAGTCCACGCTCGATTTGGTCATCGAACAACTCGATCAGGCTTTTGTCCAGCTTAGTCAAACCGCAGGCCGCGTAGGCGGCGTGCTGGGTGAAAACGATTGGCTCATGTCGGTACGTAGCCGCGCCAGCATCCCAGGCGGAACTTGCTCTTTTGATCTGCCAGCTTACTATGCATGGCAGCAGCATCCCGCGCAGCAGCGTCAGCAAGACTTGCAGCCATGGATGGATTCTGTCAAACCAATGCACACCGCGATACTGCTGCTGATGCGCCTTGTGCGCGACTCAGGCAGCGCACAGAAAATGATAGCAACAGGCGGACAGTATCAGCAATATGTGCCGCAGGGAAAAGCTTATCAATTGGTGCGCATACAGATCAATGAAGCGCTGGGGGTTGCACCTGAAATATCAGTCAACCGCTTACTGGTTACCGCACGATTCATGAATCTTTCAATCTGCGAACGTACCGCGCAAACCGCGGACGATATTGCATTTGAGCTAACACTTTGCCACTAGCTTTTTATCGCCTCGGCGCCAAGCCAATCTAAAACAGGCAAAGCACCAGGCAAGACAGGATTCAATTTTGCAGGCAACGTGATCCATTCAAAAATTTGCGACTCTTGCATGGCAAGCGCACCGCTCCACTTTGTCACTTTGCAAAAATGTAACCGCACCAAAGCGTGCGGATAGTCCACCACTTGCGTGCGCCAAAGCGTTGTGGTGGTTATATCAATCGTGATGCCAATCTCTTCCATCAATTCACGACTAAGCGCTTGCACCACACTCTCACCCGCCTCCAGCTTGCCACCTGGAAACTCCCAATAACCCTCATAAACCTTGCCTGCGGGACGTGTCGTCATCAAATAGCGCCCCATCGCATCGACCAATACACCCACAGCAACCTCGATCATGGGTCTGGCAGCGCCGCCTGTGCGCGCTTGCTCGCCATCGGCAATTAACGGCTCGGGCATGGTGGCTTAGTGCGAACGATTGCCAACGTAATCTTTGGCAAACTGATACGCCACGCGCCCCGAGCGCGAACCACGCTCCAGCGCCCACACCAATGCGTGCGGACGAGCGGCATCCAAATCGTGCGCGGGCACACCTAACGCTGTCAGCCATTGGTTTGCAATCGCGAGGTATTCGTTTTGCGAAAACGGATAAAAACTCAACCACAAACCAAAACGTTCCGAGAGAGAAATTTTTTCTTCTACGCCTTCACCAGGATGCACTTCACCGTCATCTGTGTGCTGGTAGGTCAGGTTCTCCTTCATGTACTCGGGCAACAAATGACGACGATTACTGGTAGCGTAGATTAAAAGATTCGGACTAGTCGCTGCAACCGAACCATCCAGCACCGACTTGAGCGCCTTGTAACTAGACTCGCCATCTTCAAAACTTAAGTCGTCGCAAAACACAATAAATTTTTCAGAGCGATGAGCGGTGATATCCACAATATCGGACAAATCCACCAAGTCAGATTTATCCACCTCAATCAATCGCAAGCCTTTATCTATAAAGGCATTCAAGCAAGCCTTAATAAGCGACGATTTGCCCGTTCCGCGCGCACCCGTCAGCAACACATTATTGGCAGGCAGTCCATTCACAAAATGCTCGGTATTACGTGCGATTTTTTCTTTTTGTACCTCAATCTCTTTTAGGTCAGCAAGTTTGAGGGGCGAGATCTGCTGCACGGGCTCCAGCAAGCCATGTCCCGATGAGCGTTTGCGGTAGCGCCACGCCACAGCAGCACTCCAATCAGGTGCTTGCAAAGGCTGCGGCAGTGTTTGTGAAATTTTGTGTGTCAACGCCTCCACACTCGTCACAAGGCGTTGCAAAAGTTGTTCCGTTTGGTTCATGGTTATGACGACGCTTAAGAGCGGTAATCGGCGTTAATGGTGACGTACTCGTGTGACAAGTCGCAAGTCCACACCGTGTCTCGTGAGTCGCCTCGCCCAAGACTCACGCGCACCGCAATTTCAGATTGCTTCATCACGCGCTGCCCCTGCGCTTCGGTGTAATTAGGGTGACGCCCACCATTTTTTGCCACGCACACATCATCCAAATACAAATCGATTTTGTTTTGATCTAAATCGTCAATGCCTGCGTAGCCAACTGCTGCCAAGATGCGCCCCAAATTAGGATCACTGGCAAAGAAAGCTGTTTTAACCAGCGGTGAATGCGCGATCGCATAACCCACCTTGACACATTCGGCTTGCGTTTTACCGCCTTCCACCATCACAGTTATGAACTTTGTTGCCCCTTCACCGTCGCGCACGATAGCGTGAGCCAGATATTGTGCGACCTCAAGCAAGGCTTGCTTAAACGCCAGCGCCGACAGGCTACCACTATCGATGATGCGCGGCATGGCGCTTGCACCACTTGCCATCACGATGAAGGAGTCGTTGGTTGATGTATCGCCATCCACGCTGATGCGGTTAAACGACGCATTAGCAATCTCGTTCGTGATGGCTTGCAGCACGGCAACATCCACATTGGCATCGGTCGCGATGTAGCCCAGCATGGTCGCCATATTGGGGCGAATCATGCCTGCGCCTTTACTAATGCCTGTCAGCGTGACGCGGTGCCCATCTAGCAGCACTTGCACGCTTTTGGCTTTGGCCTGCGTATCGGTCGTCATAATGGCGTGCGCAGCGCGATACCAGTTGTTTGCGCCTGCGCTTGACTTTGCGTTTTCAATCGCTTCAGGCATAGCGGCCAAGATGCGATCGACAGGTAGCGACTCCATGATGACGCCCGTAGAAAACGGTAGCACCTGCTCGGCGCGTGCGCCCACAAGCTCAGCAAGCTTGGCGCAACAGGCTTTGGCGTCCACCAAGCCTTGCGCTCCCGTGCCAGCATTGGCGTTACCCGTATTGATGACCAGGGCACGAACGCGCTCGGGCTGCGATTGCAAAACTGTTTGGCAAATTTGCACGGGCGCGGCGCAAAAACGATTTTGCGTAAAAACGCCTGCTACCGACGCACCTTCTGGCAAAAGCATCACGGTGAGGTCATCTCGGTTCGCCTTACGTACGCCCGCTTGTGCAACGCCTACGCGGATGCCAGCAACAGGGTGGAGGTCGGCGGCTTGGATAAGAGGAAGGTTAATAGCCATTGAGTAACTTTTAGATGAGTTCTTTAAAATGAAGCAATGATAAAAAATTTATTTTTAATTATCGCCGCGCTGCTTTCGCTTTATGGCGCGGCCGAGGCAAAAAGCGCGCACAGCAAATCCACCAAAAGTGTTAGCGCATTGGTCACGCACATCACCGATGGCGATACGATTTGGGTGAAAAGAGCCTCCGATCCCGAGGGCATGAATGTGCGGATTTTTGGCATTGATGCACCAGAGATCTGTCAAGACTACGGGCGCGAATCCACCAGCGCACTGCTCAATCATCTTCAAAACAAAGCCGTCACCATCGCCAGCCGCGCACGCGACAAATACGGACGCACCGTCGCCTTGGTTAATTTAAATGGGAAAGACGTTGGCGCGTGGATGGTTGAAAACGGCTATGCGTGGTCATATCACAGCGGTCGAAATTCCGGACCTTACGCAGCTCAAGAAGCGTCAGCACGGCAAGCCAGACGTGGACTTTGGGCAAGTCGATCACCTACAGAGCCCAAAGTTTTCCGCAAAAAAACCAACTGTCACTGATAACTTTTAACGCACTGCGTTGGCATCCGCCACAGTCAGTGCGGTCATATTCACGATGCGGCGCACCGTAGTACTAGGCGTCAAAATATGCACGGGCTTAGCAGCCCCCAGCAGTACAGGACCCACGGCAATGCCGCCGCCTGCAGCAGTTTTAAGCAAGTTGTAGGCAATGTTCGCGGCGTCGATATTGGGCATCACGAGCAAATTAGCCTCACCGGTCAGCGTGTTGTTTGGCATGATGATTTTTCGTGCGGCTCCGTCAAGCGCCACGTCACCGTGCATTTCACCGTCCACCTCTAACCACGGCGCTTGCACGCGCAAGATCTCCAGCACATTGCGCATCTTGATGGCGCTGGGGTTTTGGCTGGAACCAAAATTACTGTGCGACAGTAAGGCTGCTTTCGGTGCTACGCCAAAGCGTTTCATTTCGTGCGCCCCCATGATGGTGATTTCGGCAAGCTGCTCCGCCGTAGGGTCGTAGTTGACGTGGGTATCGACCAAAAAGACTTGCCTGCCAGGCAACATCAGTCCGTTCATGCACGCATAGGTGCTCACGCCCGCGCGTTTTCCAATCACTTGATCGATGTACGCCAAGTGATTGGCTGTGGTAGCCCATGTGCCACAAATCATGCCATCCACATAGCCCTTTTTCAGCATCATGGCGGAAATGAGTGTGAGGCGGCGACGCATTTCAATTTTGGCAAGTTGCTGCGTCACACCTTTGCGCTCGGTAAGCGCGTGGTAGGTTTGCCAAAAATCGCGGTAGCGCTCGTCGTGCTCGACATTGACCACGTCGTAGTCTTGCTCGTGCTTCAGGCGCAGTCCAAACTTTTCGATGCGCTCGGCAATCACCTCAGGGCGACCAACCAGCGTGGGGCGTGCCAGTCCTTCGTCCACCACGATTTGAATCGCACGAAGAATGCGCTCCTCTTCGCCCTCGGCGTACACCACACGTTTTTTTAGCGCTCTTTTTGCCGCCGCATAAATCGGCTTCATCGTTGTGCCCGATGCGTACACAAAGCTTTGTAACTGCTCACGATAAGCTTCCATGTCTTTAATGGGACGTGTTGACACGCCTGAATCCATGGCGGCCTTTGCAACGGCGGGCGCAATCATGACCATCAAGCGCGGATCAAACGGCTTGGGAATAAGGTACTGGGGTCCAAACGCTAATTGCTCGCCCGCATAAGCGGCCGCGACGACTTCGCTTTGCTCGGCCTGCGCCAGTTCGGCAATAGCACGAACAGCGGCAATTTCCATTTCATCAGTGATCGTGGACGCACCCGCATCCAGCGCTCCGCGAAAAATATAAGGGAAGCAAAGTACATTGTTTACTTGGTTGGGGTAATCCGTGCGCCCTGTTGCCACAATCGCGTCATCGCGCACCGCGTACACATCATCTGGATTGATTTCGGGATTGGGATTTGCCAACGCCAAAATAACGGGACGCGGTGCCATTACTTTCACCATCTCTTGCTTGAGCACGCCGCCCGCGGACAAGCCCAAAAAGATATCCGCGCCTGCAATCACCTCGGCGAGTGTGCGGGCATCGGTTTTTTGTACGAACTGAATTTTGTCCTCGTCCATCAATTCGGTGCGCCCTTCATAAACCACGCCAGCCAAATCGGTGACAAAAATATTTTTGCGCGGAATACCCAACTTAAGTAACAAGCCAAGGCACGCTAATGCCGCCGCGCCTGCACCGCTCGTTACAAGCTTGACCTTGGTGATATCTTTGCCCGTGACTTTAATACCGTTTAAAACCGCCGCACCCACCACAATAGCCGTGCCATGCTGGTCATCATGAAAAACGGGGATTTTCATGCGCTCACGCAGTTTGCGCTCCACGTAAAAACAATCAGGCGCTTTGATGTCCTCTAAATTAATGCCGCCAAATGTGGGCTCTAGCGACGCAATGATGTCCACCAATTTATCGAGGTTGTCGCGCTCATCAATTTCGACATCAAACACGTCAATGCCAGCGAATTTTTTAAATAAAACAGCTTTGCCCTCCATAACGGGCTTGGCCGCCAAAGGACCAATATCTCCCAGCCCCAGCACCGCTGTTCCGTTAGTAATAACAGCCACCAAGTTGCCGCGTGCGGTGTACTTAAACGCGGCCGCAGGATCACGCACAATTTCTTCGCACGGCGCGGCAACGCCTGGAGAGTACGCTAGCGCCAAATCGCGCTGATTGGTGAGCTGCTTAGTCGCCGCAATTTGAATCTTGCCAGGCGTTGGAAACTCGTGATAGTCAAGCGCAGCAGAGCGCAATTCTTTGGCTTGATTCGTGGTGGCGTCTTTTGTCATGTGTCATTCGGCAAACGCTTCAGTGAGCCGACAGTTAATGAAAGGTGCTAGATTCTAGTCCTCTATGACTACGCAAACTCCACATACTCATACCGCCTGGGCACAGGGCGGTGCGTCTTTGATCTCTACACGCATTTCACTCGCCTCATGGTTTTTGATTTTTGCCATTCCTGCTTTTTGGAGCGTCAATTACCTCATTGCCCGCCGCGCCCCTTTGCTGATTGCCCCGCAAGCACTGGCGTGCGCACGTTGGCTTCTGGCCGCTTTGATGTTGCTGATTTTTGCGTGGCCCGAACTCAAAGCCAAACAACACTTGATTTGGCGCGAGCGCTGGCACAGCTTAGTGCTAGGAATACTAGGCGTATGGATTTGCGGCTCTTGGGTTTATTTGGCGGCGCGTACCACAGCTGCCACCCATATCGCCCTGATCTACGCCATTTCACCCGTGTTTATCGTGCTGGGCGCGGCACTCTTTTTAAAAGAGCACTTGCGCTTTCGGCAGTGGCTAGGTGCGTTTCTGGCGCTGGTTGGTTTGGTGCACGTGGTGATTCACGGACGCTGGCAGCACATCACGCAAACCGAATTTGTAGCAGGCGACTGGTGGGTACTAGGCTGCGCCATCGCATGGGCAGCCTATTCCATTTTTTTAAAACGCTGGCCAAGCGCCTTTAGTCCGCTAGCTAGATTGGTGCTAATTGGCGCAGCAGGCGCACTTTTTACGCTCCCTCTGGCTGTGCTGGAAGCCGCATCAGGCTTACCACAAACGCAAACAATTTGGAGTTGGCAAACCGCAGGCTTGGTTCTTGCTGCTGCCGCGCTTCCTGGCGCAGGAGCTTATCTGGGCTATGGTGTGCTGCAAAAAAATATTGGGGCGGCACGCACCGCTTTAGTTCTTTATCTGGGGCCTTTTGTATGCTGCGCTGCTATCTTGGTTGGTGCTTGGCGAGCCCTTGCATCTTTACCACGCCATTGGCGCAGCCATTATCTTGCCTGGAATTTATTTGGCATCACAAGCAAAGCAGCCGACCCCAATTACTTGAGGTCGGCCAAACCGTTGCGTTTTTACTTTTACCGCTAATTTTGTTTAAGCAAGATCAAAGCGATCCAGGTTCATCACCTTGCTCCAAGCTGCCACAAAGTCATTCACAAATTTTTTCTGTGCATCTTGCGAGGCATAAATTTCGGCAATTGCACGCAACTGTGCGTTCGAGCCAAAGACTAAATCAACCACGGTAGCCGTCCACTTAGGCGCCCCGCTGCTGCGATCGAGTCCATCAAACACACCTTCGGTTGTCGATTTTTGCCACTTGGTACGCATATCTAACAAGTTGACAAAAAAGTCATTGGATAGCGCGCCCACCTGGCTCGTCAAGACGCCCTGTGCAGTTTGATTCGTGTTGATATTGAGAGCTCGCAAGCCGCCAATCAGCACCGTCATTTCAGGCGCGCTCAGTGCCAATAACTGCGCCTTGTCAATCAGCATTTCGGCGGCAACACTCTCGAGTCCTGCCTTGGCAAAATTACGAAAACCATCAGCCATTGGCTCAAGCACAGCCATAGACTCCACATCGGTTTGCGCTTGGGTTGCGTCCATACGGCCCGCCGTAAACGGAACGATAACTTCGTGTCCCGCCTTTTTAGCCGCCCCCTCAATACCCACAGAGCCACCCAGCACAATCAAATCCGCCAAAGAAATTTTGACTCCGTCAGTTTTGGACTCGTTAAATGCTTTTTGAATCGCCTCCAGCGCTCCCAACGTTTTTGCCAACTCTTTGGGCTGATTCACCGCCCAATCCTTTTGCGGAGCTAAGCGAATACGTGCGCCATTAGCTCCGCCGCGCTTATCGCTGTTACGAAACGTAGCAGCCGCAGCCCAAGCCGTGCCGACCAACTGCGCAGTAGACAGGTGCGATGCCGACAAGGTTGCTTTTAGCGTGGCAATGTCCTGTGCGCTCACAAGTTTGTGGTTGACAGCTGGAATAGGGTCTTGCCAAATCAGCACCTCCTGCGGCACCAAAGTGCCCAAATAGCGAGCACGTGGTCCCATATCACGATGCGTCAGCTTGAACCAAGCGCGCGCAAATGCATCCGCAAACTCTTTTGGATTTTGCATAAAGCGGCGTGAAATTTTTTCATAAGCAGTATCCATGCGCAGCGCCATGTCGGCCGTTGTCATCATGGGTGCGTGGCGACGGCTCGCATCGTGCGCATCGGGCACGGTATTTTGCGCGGCAGCGTCTTTAGGCGTCCATTGATGAGCGCCCGCAGGGCTCTTGGTAAGCGCCCACTCGTAGCCAAAAAGATTTTCAAAATAATTGTTATCCCATTGAATGGGGTTTTTAGTCCACGCGCCTTCGATGCCGCTGGTAGTGGTGTGCACGCCTTTACCCGTGCCAAGGCCGTTTTCCCAACCAAAGCCTTGCTCTTCAATAGCGGCAGCTTCTGGCTCTGCGCCCACAAGGCTAGGATCGCCTGCGCCGTGTGCCTTGCCAAAGGTGTGACCACCCGCAACCAAGGCAACGGTTTCTTCATCATTCATCGCCATGCGCGCAAAGGTATCGCGGATATCGCGTGCGGAAGCCACAGGGTCAGGTTTGCCATTAGGACCTTCTGGGTTGACGTAAATCAAACCCATTTGGACAGCGCCTAGCGGATTTTCGAGTACGCGATCACCGCTATAACGCTTGTCGCCCAGCCAAGTGTTTTCCACACCCCAATACGTATCTTCTTCTGGTTCCCAAATATCGGGACGACCACCCGCAAAGCCAAAAGTTTTAAAACCCATGGAGTCCATTGCCACATTGCCAGCCAAAATCATCAAATCAGCCCATGAAATCTTTTTTCCGTACTTTTGCTTAATGGGCCACAACAAACGACGCGCCTTATCTAAATTGCCGTTATCAGGCCAGCTATTGAGAGGGGCAAAACGCTGTGCGCCATGACCCGCACCGCCGCGTCCATCCGTTGTGCGATACGTGCCCGCGCTATGCCACGCCATGCGCACAAAGAGTGGGCCGTAGTGTCCGTAATCGGCGGGCCACCAATCTTGCGAATCAGTCATCAAGACCGTTAAGTCTTGAACGACCGCATTCAAATCCAGCGTTTTAAATTCTTTGACGTAGTCAAAAGTAGGATCCATAGGATCCGATTTGGATGAGTGCTGATGCAAGATGCCCAGCTTGAGCTGCTTGGGCCACCAATCAGCATTGGTTTGCGCGCCATGCGCGACTGTATTTTTAGGCACACTGGCTGAAAACGGGCATTTGGCTTCGGTTGTCATAATTTTTCCTCTTCGTAGTTGAGTTAACCCAACAAAAATTTGTTGGTTGCGCAATTCTAAATAGCAAACAATAACCAGAATAAAAATTCTTATTTATTAAAGCTATAGCACAACTCAATCCCAGTCAAGTCCCAATAATGCTGCAAATTCAGTTCAACGAATCCAGTGATTTTGCCTTCGTTTAGTTGTTGACGACTTTCAAGAGTGAAGTTTGACCGGCAGGGGAAACTTCACACTTGGCGGGGTGCGCGTCCCGCCACACCCAATTCCCCTGCAGATCCAGTGTCGTTACCCCGCTGTGCTGCCAAACTTCCAACTGACCATAAAGTGTTGCAAGTAAATAGACTTGTCCGCTT
>JAVKLS010000060.1:0-55672 GCA_031538565.1 Burkholderiaceae bacterium | reverse complement strand
GCTTGTCTTTGTTTGACAGCGCATACGCCACCGCCTCTTGCTTAAATTGATCACTATGCCGTTTTGACATTTCTGTCCTCCTTTGGGGTTGATTAAAACCTTCAAAGGAATCCACTGTCTATTTTTGTGGCTAGGTTCACAATTCATTTACTCCCTACAGGCTGACAGCAAGCAGCAAGAGCCCCCTTGTCTTCTGTCACAATTTACGCATCTTCTTCCCGCTCTATTTTTACCAACGACGCTTAACCCTTAAAGGAAAAACACAATGGCTAGCGAACTCATCAAACATATATCTGACGCAAGCTTTGAAGCCGATGTACTGCAAAGCGATTTGCCCGTGCTGGTAGATTACTGGGCCGAGTGGTGCGGCCCTTGCCGCTCCATTGCGCCTGTGCTAGATGAGCTGTCGGAGGCTTACAAAGGCAAGCTGCAAATCGTGAAGATGAATGTGGACGAAAACCAAACCGTGCCCGCGCAGTTTGGTATTCGCGGCATCCCGACTTTGATGATTTTTAAAAGCGGCAAACTTGTCAAAACCCAAGTCGGTGCGCTGTCTAAAGGTCAAATGACGGCGCTGGTAGAGGAACACGTGTAAAGAGTTCCGCACGATGGCCGTATGCGTCTCGCAAATTTATATTGCTGACCGCCCCAGCCTAGAGTTGCCAGAGCAAGTCTGGCAAGCCACACAATCTTTCTTAGCGCAAATTCCAGACCACAAGCATCACTTGTTTGGCCAAGAAGAGTTGCGCGTCTTTATAGACGGCACATTTGGACGCGAAGTGGTGTGGGCTTTCGACCAACTTGTGCCCTACGCCTACAAAGCCGATTTGGCACGGTATTGCTTGCTTCACGAGCTGGGCGGTTGGTACATCGACTTGGGAATGCAAGGCAACAATGTCACGATCAACACCGACGGCATTGCTGCATTTTTTTTCCGCGATGCACCCAACTTTCCAACACTCGCGTGGTCTATTGCTAATGGATTGATGTACGCCCAATCCAAACATAAAGTTTTTCAGCTTTGCGTGGACATGATTGTGGCGCACTGCCATGAGCAGTACTACGGTGCGACGCCGCTATGTCCCACAGGACCCTCACTATTAGGGCGTGCTATTGCCCGCCTTGGGGCGGATAACAACGTGCGATTTGGAGCTTGCAGTCACGTAACCGATGCCGCGCAGGGCCGCCGCATGGCGTTTACGATTCCAAACGACATCACACTGGCCTACCGCAGGGCGGGCAACCCTGGTGATTTGGCTTCGGCAGGACTGATCCACACAAACAACTACGCGCATCTGTACGCCACGCGTCAAATTTATAAGGGCAATGGCGGGTAGATTTTTCGAGTAGATTTTTCATGTATCATCGCGCCTGTTCGCCGCATCGACTCTTTAAGCGGCTTGAACCTAGATGCTTGGCAGTCAATACGACTTAGCCGCCCCCCTCATCTCCCCCACCCTTTTACTTTTTACCTAGTTCTAATTCCATGCACATTAACGAACTCAAGGCACTGCACGTGTCCGAAGTCTTGCTCCAAGCCGACGCTCTAGAAATTGAAAACACAGGTCGTATGCGCAAGCAAGAGCTGATGTTTGCCATCATCAAAAAACGCGCCCGCGCAGGCGAACAAGTTTTTGCTGACGGCGTGCTAGAAATCTTGCCCGACGGTTTTGGCTTTTTACGCTCGCCCGACACCAGCTTTACCGCGTCCACGGACGACATCTACATCTCTCCCAGTCAAGTGCGCCGCTTCAATTTGCACACGGGCGACATGATTGAAGGCGAGGTCCGCACGCCCAAAGATGGCGAGCGCTACTTTGCGCTCAACAAGCTCGACAAGGTCAACGGCGGAGCGCCCGACTCCAACAAACACAAAGTGATGTTTGAAAACTTAACGCCGCTGTTTCCCAAAGAGCAAATGCTGCTGGAGCGCGACATTAAATCGGAAGAAAATTTTACGGGTCGCGTCATCGACATCATTGCGCCATTTGGCAAAGGACAACGCGCTTTGCTGGTCGCTTCGCCTAAATCGGGCAAAACGGTGATGATGCAGCACATCGCTCACGCCATTGCCGCCAACTACCCCGATTCGCATCTGATGGTGCTCTTGGTTGACGAGCGCCCCGAAGAGGTGACCGAGATGCAGCGCAGCGTGCGCGGCGAAGTGATTAGCTCTACGTTTGACGAGCCTGCGGCTCGCCACGTCCACGTTGCCGAAATGGTGATTGAGCGAGCCAAGCGTCTTGTCGAGCTCAAAAAAGATGTGGTGATTTTGCTGGACTCCATTACCCGTTTGGCCAGAGCCTACAACAACGTCATGCCTAGCTCGGGCAAAATTGGCTCTGGCGGTATTGACACCAATGCCTTGCACCGCCCCAAACGGTTTTTTGGCGCAGCGCGTAATGTAGAAGAAGGCGGCTCACTCACCATCATCGCCACCGCACTAGTCGATACAGGCAGTCGGATGGACGAGGTGATTTTTGAAGAGTTCAAAGGCACGGGCAACTCCGAGGTTCACCTCAGCCGCCGCTTGTACGAAAAACGCATCTTCCCCGCGATTGAGCTGACCAAAAGTGGCACACGCCGCGAAGAGTTACTACTCGCCCCTGAAGTGCTGCAAAAAACCCGCATCCTGCGTCAATTTATGTTCAACATGGACGAAATTGAATCTATGGAAATGGTCTTAAAAAGCATGAAGGCAACTAAGAACAACAGCGAGTTCTTCGAAATGATGCGACGCGGCGGGTAAGCCAAGCATTGCACCTCGCCTATAATCACAACCTTTGCGAAAAGTGCCCAATAAAAAAGGTTATTGGTGTGGCTGGCGCGTTTGAACCTCACAGAAAGAATCCCCCATGAAAGAAGGCATCCACCCTAACTACCGCGAAGTGTGTTTTTTGGACTTATCCAACGGTTTTAAATTCGTAACCCGCTCGTCGGTTAACGCAAAAGAGATGATCAAAATGGACGATGGTCGCGAGTTACCTCTGTACAAACTCGACACTTCTAGCGAATCGCACCCTTTTTACACGGGCACACAAAAATCCGTGGATAACATGGGTGGGCGCGTGGCTAAATTCTTGAATCGCTATGGCGGCAAAAAAACTGACGAGGCTGCTGCGGCCTAAGCAAACCAGCCGTCAAGGCACAATTAAAGCAGTCCAAAGATTGGGCTGCTTTTTTTATGGCAAATAGACAATCACCCTTGGCACCCATTCCCTCCCCCGCCATCGTGGCGCAGGATGCGGTTCGGCGTTTTCCGCGCTGGGCTTTACTGCTGCTGTGCGGGGTTTATGTGGCTTCGGGTTTTGTAGGGCGAGAGCCTTGGCGCAATGCCGACATGGAAAGCTTTTCCGCGCTATTGCACTGGATGGATGCATCGCCTCTTGCCTGGTTTGTTGTGCGCTCTGGCGCAGCAGGTTTGCTAGGGCTGACACTTATCTGCACATGGTATGCCACTTACTATTTAGCAAGGCGTGACGCGGCGCAGCCCGTCCCCTTTGCTTTTGGCGGAGAAGCCATGCCGACCGATTACGCCAGGGCTCTCGCCGATGGCGCCTTGCTTGCCCTCATTGCCTGCCTTGGCCTTGCTAAGTTCGCGCACGAAACCACATTCGCACTCTTGCAACTAAGCTCTGTTGCTTGCGTTTTTTTTGGTCTTGCTGCTGCCCGCTACCATCCCATTCAATCACGCATCGCTATTATTTTTGGCACTCTTGGACTTGGCTGTGCGCTGCGCGGCTTGCAGTTTACGGGAGGCGATTGGTCGTCCCCCCTCGGATGGCAACAAATCGCCCATATGCTGATTTGGTTTACCTGGCCCGCGTGGGTGCTGATGGCGCTCACGCTGTACAAATGGCGCAGGCATTGGTTAAACCCCAGGCCCGCACTTCACGTTGCACTGCCTCTTGGTTTTGTGTTGTTTTTTTTAATTTTGCTACCTTGCGTTGACAAAAAAGAAAATTGGTTTTTAAGTGCCCTGCCCTGTCTTGCCACGCTTTCCGCCTTTGCTCTGCCAACCTTGCGCCGAGGCATGAAGAGCTTGATTGATCTTTTTACTCTCATCTTTTTTAGCGGCTGTGCACTCATCATCTGGATCGTGTGGATTGCCATGCAAACAGGCGTTCCGCCCCAGCCCGCAGCCAACGTAGCAAGGCTAGTTCCAGGTTTTTCGCCTTCGTTTTCCGAATGGACATTTGGACTGGCACTGCTAGCAACCGCTGCTTGGGGCTTTTTATTTTTTTGGCGCATAGGCAAACACCGCCCCGCCATTTGGATGAGCATGGTGCTACCCGCAAGTGGCGCAGCGCTGTGCTGGTTGCTGCTGATGAGTCTGTGGTTACCACTACTCGACTACGCCCGCAGCTACCAACCTTTAATGCTTGACGTACAAAAATATCTAGGCGACAAACCATACGACGGCTCTTGCATCCAAGTACAAGGCCTAGAAGCAAACCAGCAAGCGGCACTGCGCTACTACACAGGACGCATCGCTGTGCCAATGGCTGACTCCCAAACTTGCGCATGGCTAATCGTCAATAACGCCGAATTTGCCCACGCCCCCAACCACGCACAACTGCAAGACTGGCATCTGGCGGGACACATCCAGCGCCTTGCGCATGGGCGTGAAAACTGGCTGCTCTATCGTCGCAAGGTGAATGCTCAAAACTGAACGCGCCATCATTTGGTCGCACACGCTCACGGTGCTCACAGGGCAACTGGCGGCGGTGCTCTCGGGCGTGGTCGATACCGTGGTGGCAGGACGTTACTCCAGCGACACGCTGGCGGGACTCTCGGTTGCCAGCGCACTCAACATCAGCGTGATCGTTAGCCTAATTGGCGTGCTCAATGTGTTGCTGCCACTCTACGCCGAGCACCGAGGCGCAGGACGACACGCCATGATTGGCAAAACGCTGCATCAAGGACTTTATTTGGCGCTGATGCTGGGCTTAATTGCCGTTGGAGTTCTCAACTCTCCAGACTGGTTACTCAGTCTCGCGCAAGTGCCGCCCCACCTCATCCCCGAGATTAAAAAATACTTGCACATTCAATCCATCGTCGTGCCCATCTTCATCTTGTTCCGTATGTACGCCGCGCTTAATCAAGCGCTTGGCAAACCGTGGTTTGTGACGTGGCTGCAAGTGGGTGTTCTCATTGTCAAAATTCCGCTCTCGCTCATTCTTGTCACCCGATTTGGCTTGGCGGGCTGTGCGCTGGGTTCCCTGCTGGCCACCGCAGCAGGGCTTGGCATTGGCGTGTATTTAATCGCTACGCACACAGACTACCGTCCGTTTGCGATTTGGCGCAAGATTGACCCGCCCGACTGGGGGGCTATCAAGCGGCACTTGCAACTAGGCTTGCCAGCAGGACTTAGTCAATTGGTAGAAATTACATCGTTCACTTTGATAGCCCTGCTCGTGGCAAGACTTGGCATGACTGCGTCCGCCGCGCATCAAATTGCCAGCACCGTGGTATCACTGGTTTTTATGCTGCCAATTTCGTACGGTGTCGCGTCCACCACCCGCGTGTCGTATTGGCTTGGACACGGCAACCCCGCACTGTCCGCGCAATTGATACGGCAAAGCCTCACGTGGGGACTCGTCTTTAGCTGCACGCTGGGCGCACTCATCTTCATCATGCGCCACCGCTTAGCCGAGCTGTTTAGCACCGACCCCGAAGTGATTGCCCTTGCCAGCACCTTACTAGGGTTCGCCGCTTTTTATCACGTGCCCGATAGTCTGCAAATCATGGGAATGCTTTTGCTGCGCTGTTACCGCATCACTTTGATGCCGCTCATTGTGTACAGCGTCTTTTTGTGGGGCGTGGGACTGGGCGGCGGGTATTACTTGGCGTATGGCAACGCGCACAATATTTTTTCGCGCACGCCCAGTGCGTTTTGGTTCACCGCCATCTTTGCACTCAGCATTGTTGCGATTTGGTTTAGCGCAGCACTAAAAAATCAAGCGGAAAGTAGATCCCACGCCCACGATGCTTTCAATCTCTAACTGGGCGCTGTGACGCTGCGCCACGTGCTTAACAATCGCAAGTCCCAGTCCCGTGCCTGCGGCTTCACCTAGCTCACGAATGCGGCTTTTATCAACGCGATAAAAACGCTCCGTCAAGCGCGGCAAGTGTTCGGGGGCAATGCCCAGCCCTGTATCCGTTACGGTCAATAGACCTTGCCGCCAATTCACATCGACCCGTCCACCACTTGGTGTGTAGCGCACAGCATTCGTAATGAGGTTAGAAAATGCACTTTGCAGTTCGCTGGCAGAGCCCAGCACGTCATCTCCTGCCGCAACATCGAAGTGAATTTCGATACGGCGCATCAAGCTGCGCGCCAGGGTTCGCGCTTCATGCTCGCACAGCTGGAGCACGCTTGCCACATCCACACGCTCGAGCACGGACTGACTTTGCGCGTCAAGTTTTGAGAGCGTCAGCAAATCTGCCACCAAGGCGCCTAAGCGCTGGCTTTGCATCGCCATTAAGTGCAAATAGTGTTTTTGCTCATCCACGCTGAGGTCTAAGCTTTGCAGCGTTTCGATAAAACCAGAGAGCACCGTCAGCGGTGTGCGGATTTCGTGCGAAACGTTGGCTACAAAGTCTCGCCGCATTTGTTCGGCACGCTCAATGTCCGTCACGTCACGCACCAACAAGAGCGCATGACCTTTGCCACCATACGGGTGCAGCTGCAAAGCTTTGTTATTGAAACGCAGTTCGTGTTGGAATTTTTCTTGCGCAAGGTACTCTAAAAATTGAGGCTCGCGCACCAAGTGTGCAATGTGTTGCTCCACGTCGCGCACGCTGTCCAATCCCAAAAGCCGTGCTGCGGTTTGGTTGCACCACTCAATTTGATGCTCGCCATCTAAAAGCACCACACCATTGGGCGAGGCTTGCAGCGCCGACAAAAATTCCTGTAACCGCTGCGCTTCTGCGGCAGCATTTTGTCGCTCCGCCTTGAGCAGGCGCTGATAGTGCCTACCTAGCTGCGTTTGACGTCTACGCTGCCACAGCATGATGGCAGCAAGAAGCGCCGCAGCGCCACTCACAAAAATCATGCCGTTATCCATCACGACAGAGATTTAGAAAGCCGATAACCCATGCCGCGCACAGTTTCTATTTGCGCGGCCGCATCGGATGACACCGCACTTAAGGCTTCACGCAACCGTTTGATATGTACGTCAACCGTGCGTGCGTCAATATCGCTGTAATGTCCCCAAACCATGTTTTGCAAAGTCTCACGCCTCAGCACCTTGTCGCCTTGCTGCAAGAGAGCGAGCAGCAGCTTGAATTCAGCAAGGGCAAGCCTGACTTCCCGGCCCTGCGCTGTCACGCGATGTGCCTGGCTGTCCAAAGAAATAAGCCCCGCAGTCAACACCTCTCCACCCGTCAGGGCGCTGGGCGCACGGCGACGTAGCACAGCACGCACCCGCGCCAGCAACTCCTTGGTAGAAAAGGGTTTAGTGATGTAGTCGTCCACGCCTGCATCCAAACCCGCAACCTTGTCCGCTTCCTCTGCTTTGGCAGTCAGCATGATGATGGGCAACCGTTTGGTTTCCTCTTGACTGCGCCACTGCTTTGCCAGCGAATACCCACTCATCGTAGGCAGCATCCAATCAAGTAGCACTAAATCGGGTAAGCGCTCAAACGCCATACTCTTCGCCTCAGTGCTGTCTTTGGCTGTCGCGCATTCAAAGCCCGAATGCCGCAGGTTGATGCACACCAGCTCCGCAATAGCACTTTCGTCCTCCACCACAAGGATGTAGGGCTTTTTCATGCGCGCTTAACTGCCGTTTCAATATCTGTCATGCTGGCGTGGCGTACGTCTTCACCTTTCACAATGTAGATGACGCATTCGGCAATGTTTTTAGCGTGATCACCAATACGCTCAATGGCTTTGGCGATAAACAGCAAGTCCAGACTCGCGCTAATGGTGCGCGGGTCTTCCATCATGTAGGTGATGAGTCGGCGCACAAAGCCCGTCCACTCTTGATCAATCAAATCGTCTTCACGCAAAATCGCTACGCAGTCAGCAGCGTCCAACCTTGCAAATGCGTCCAGCGCCTTGCGCAATTGCTTGGCAGCCAGATCAGACGCAATACGCAAGTCGCCTGATGGCAAGCGCAGCGCAGCGCCTTGATTGCAAATAGATTGCACCATGCGCGCCATGCGTGCGGCCTCATCACCCACGCGCTCTAAATTGGCGGTGGTGCGCGAAATCGCCATCAAAAGACGTAAATCCCGCGCCGTGGGTTGACGCCGCGCAATGATGCTGGAGAGCTCGCGGTCAATATCAACTTCAAATTGATTGACCGACTCTTCGGTCTGCATCACTTTAAGCGCCACATCCGCACTCATCAAAGCCAAGGCCTCAATCGCAAGGCGAATTTGCGACTCAACCAGCCCTCCCATCTCCAGCACGCGACTAGAAACACCGCGCAGTTCGCTATCAAATTGGGTTGAAATATGTTTATCCATTTAGCCAAACCTCCCAGTAATGTAGTCTTCGGTTTCCTTGCGTGTGGGTTTAAAAAACACATCTTGTGTCAATCCAAACTCCACCAAATCACCAAGGTACATATAAGCCGTGTAGTCGGAGCAGCGCGCTGCTTGCTGCATATTGTGTGTGACGATTACCACGGTGTAATTTTGTTTAAGCTCCGAGATCAGCTCTTCAATTTTGGCCGTTGAAATCGGGTCTAGCGCCGAGCAAGGTTCATCTAGCAGCAACACCTCGGGCTTGATGGCAATGCCCCTGGCAATGCACAGCCGCTGCTGCTGCCCACCCGACAAACCCGAGCCGCTTTGATTGAGCTTGTCTTTCACCTCGCCCCACAGCGCCGCTTGTCGCAGCGCCCACTCCACACGGTCGTCCATGTCGACACCACTCAAATTTTCAAACAGCTTGATACCAAACGCGATGTTGTCGTAAATCGACATCGGGAAGGGCGTTGGTTTTTGGAACACCATGCCCACCTTGGCACGCAGCAATGCCACGTCTTCATTCGATTGCAAAATGTTTTTGCCATCAAGCAATACCTCGCCCGTCGCGCGTTGCTCGGGGTAGAGTTCAAACATTCGATTAAACGTGCGCAGCAAGGTGGACTTGCCGCAGCCCGAGGGACCAATAAACGCCGTGACTTTGTTTTTTTCAATCTCCAAATTGATGCCTTTGAGTGCATGAAATTTGCCGTAATAAAAATTCAAATCGCGCACCAAAATTTTGGCACCTATGGGTTGACTTATTTTTTTACTATCCATTTTGTAATCCCTTATTTGGTTGTCGCTTATTTGGTTCTTGTTAGCCAACGCGCCAGCACATTGAGCGCCAACACAAACAGCGTGATGATGAACACGCCCGCCCACGCCAGCTTTTGCCAGTTGTCGTAGGGACTCATGGCGAACTTAAAAATCGTCACGGGAAGGCTTGCCATGGGTTGCCCTAGGTCACTACTCCAAAACTGATTCGATAACGCCGTAAAGAGCAGCGGAGCCGTTTCGCCCGCAATCCGCGCCACAGCCAAAAGCACGCCCGTTAGCACACCCGATCGCGCAGCGCGCAGCGTGATCGTGAGCACCACGCGCCACTGCGACGTACCCAGCGCGTACGCCGCTTCGCGCAGCGCATTCGGAACTAAACGCAGCATATTTTCAGTCGTGCGGATGACTACGGGAATCACAATCAAAGCCAGTGCTAGTACACCAGCCATAGCGGAAAAAGTTTTAAAGCGTGCCACCACCAAGGTGTAAATAAAAAGACCAATCACGATGGACGGGGCGGACAACAAAATATCGTTCACAAATCGTGTCACCGACCCCAGCCAAGTTTTAGCGCCAAACTCTGCCAAATAAATACCCGCAAAAATGCCGATGGGCGTGCCCACAAAAGTGGCCAATAAAACCATCACGCCCGAGCCATAAATCGCATTGGCAAGGCCGCCCTCTTCGTTTGGCGCTGGTGTCATTTGCGTCAAAGTTGCAATCGACAAACCCGCAATGCCACGGCGCACAATTTCCCACAAAATCCATGCAAGAAAAAAAAGTCCAAACACCATAGCTACCGTAGAGAGCGCAAGCGCCACGCGGCTGACCCAGCGTCGTTTTTGATATTTGGTCATGCGGCTTTTCCTTCACTTTTTTGCAGTTGCGCCAGCAGCAATTTAGACACCGCCAACACCAGCGTGGTAATGGCAAACAGCACCAAACCCAAATAAATCAGCGACGCTTGGTGCAGCCCCTCACCTGCTTCGGCAAATTCGTTTGCCAGCGCTGAGGTAATGGAGTTCGCCGCTTCAAACAAACTGAGCGAGCTGAGTTGATTCATATTTCCAATGACAAAAGTAACCGCCATCGTCTCGCCCAGCGCGCGCCCCAGGCCCAGCATCACGCCGCCGACCACGCCCGTTTTGGTGTAGGGCAACACCACACGCGAGACGACCTCCCACGTCGTGCTGCCAAGGCCGTAAGCGGATTCTTTGAGCAGCGCGGGTGTGACTTCAAACACATCGCGCATTACCGAGGCGATAAAGGGAATAATCATGATGGCCAAAATCACTCCCGCAGGAAAAATACCAATACCCACGGGCGGCCCAGCCACTAAGCCCTCTAACAGCGGAACACCGTTAAACAAACTTTGCAGCGGCTCTTGCACATAGGCTGACAGCACGGGTCCCAGCACTAACAAACCCCACATTCCATAGACGATTGAGGGAATAGCGGCTAACAACTCGATCGCCGTTCCCAGCGGACGACGTAGCCAATTGGGTGCTAGCTCGGTTAAAAAAACAGCAATACCAAAACTAACAGGAACGGCAATCAACAGCGCAATGAAACTGGTGGCAAGCGTGCCATAAATCATGACCAAGCCGCCAAAGTTGTTTTGCACAGGATCCCATGCGCTATTTACAAAAAAGTGCCAGCCGAACTGATGAATGGCAGGCCATGCGCCCACAACGAGCGAGAGCAAAATCCCACCCAGCATGGACAAGGTCAAAATCACCGCGCCCTTGGCCGCCCATCTAAACAAGGTATCCGCAAAGCTAGACGTTCTCATGCTTATTTAATGTGCGTCCAAGATTTTTCAATCAAAGTCTTCACGCTCGCTGGCATGGGAACGTAGTCCAAATCGTCTGCCGTTTTGTCGCCGTTTTTAAACGCCCAGCTCGCAAACTTCAGCACCGATTGCGTTTTCGCCATGTTCTCTGGTTTGGCTTGCAACAACAAGAAGGTTGCACCTGTCAGTGGCCACGCATCTTTGCCAGCTTGATTCGTCAAAATTTGGTAGTACGACTTTGCCCAATCTGCGTTTGCAGCAGCGGCCTTAAACGCCTTATCTTCTGGCTCCACATAGGTCTTGGCAGCGTTTTGTACCAAGGCGTATGCCATTTTGTTTTGCTTCACATAGGCGTACTCCACATAGCCAATGCTATTGGGCAGACGCGTCACAAATGCTGCCACGCCTTCATTGCCCTTGCCACCTGCGCCTACTGGCCAATTGACCGCTGTACCCTCGCCCACTTTTTCCCTCCACTCTTGGTTTACTTTAGAGAGGTAATTGGTAAAGATGAAGCTGGTTCCCGAGCCGTCCGCACGGCGCACCACCGAAATAGGGTTATTGGGCAGCACCAGCGCAGGATTTAGCGCCTTGATCGCAGGATCGCTCCAATTGGTAATTTTTCCCAAATAAATATCGCCCAGCACCTGCCCCGTAAGTTTGAGTTGCCCCGCCGCAATACCTTTAATGCTGACCACGGGCACAACGCCGCCAATGACCATCGGAAACTGCACCAAGCCCTTGGCTTTCAACTCTTCGTCTTTCAAAGGCATATCGGAGGCGCCAAAGTCCACGGTTTTGGCTTCGATTTGCTTAAGCCCCGCGCCCGAACCCACCGATTGGTAATTGACTTTAATGCCCGTTTCTTTATTGAAATCAGCCGCCCATTTGGCGTATAGCGGCGCAGGAAAGCTCGCCCCCGCGCCCACCACGTCTTGCGCTTGCACCAGCGAAGCGCCCACAAAACCCAGCGCAAGAGCGCTTGCAGCAAAGCCTGCTTTAAAAATCTGTGCCATGTTTTTCATAAGGTGTCCTTTGGATAGTTCATCCGTATAGCGTGGGCACATACCCACATCTGCAAATGTAAAAAGTCTTTATGACAGTTGCGTGACAGAGCAGCGCGGATAATCGAACGCATGACAAACATCACGATTTATCACAACCCCAGCTGCGGCACATCTCGCAACACATTGGCCATGATTCGCAATACTGGCGAAGAGCCACGCGTCATCCACTACTTAGAGACACCGCCTAGTCGGGGTGAATTAATTTCATTGATTGAAGCAATGGGCATCACCGCGCGTGAGTTACTGCGCGAAAAAGGAACTCCCTACGAAGAGCTGGATTTAGGCAACGCCAAGTGGTCAGATGATGACTTAGTGGGGTATATGCTGGCACACCCTATTCTTATTAATCGTCCAATTGTGGTCACGCCTCTGGGAGTGCGGCTGTGCCGTCCATCTGAGACTGTGCTGGATATTTTGATGACCCCGCAGCAAGGCGCAGCCGCGCATTAGGCAAAACGCATTAAGCAAAGCAATCCCGATCGCTATAATGGCACGGGTCAACCGCAGCGCACACAAGTTAGCGCCAGTTGATAAGGTGGACGCCTCGCGCTACTCCCCCTCATAAGCCCCAGACCACAGATCTGCCGCGATGAGTAAGAGTCGCGCTACAACCACAACGAAACAAACTTAAATAATGGAATCTCGGTTGGTAGATGCGTTTGAAGTGAATACCCATCTGCCGATTTTTTGCTTAGATGATACTTTTTAAAACAATCCTCTTGGCTTTTGCGCCCCGCCTTGTTATCCGCACCCACTATGGCTTGCGGACGTTTAACGCCCCGCGTTAAACCAAGGCAATTTGGCAATTCCCTCTCTCAAGTATTGATTCGTGTTGGTTTGGTGTCCTTGGTATTTTTAGGACTTTAAGGAAACAAACATGAAACGAATGTTAATTAACGCCACGCAGGCGGAAGAGCGCCGCTTAGGCATTGTCGATGGTCAAAAACTACTCGACTACGAAATCGAAATCGAAGGACGCGAGCAGCGCAAAGGAAACATCTACAAAGCCGTCGTCACCCGAGTGGAGCCTTCGCTAGAAGCCTGCTTTGTGGATTACGGAGAAGAGCGTCACGGGTTTTTGCCTTTTAAAGAAATCTCCAAACAGTATTTCCAATCCGACGTTCCCGCATCGCAAGCACGTATTCAAGACGTGATTAAAGAGGGGCAAAACATCCTGGTGCAAGTGGAAAAAGAAGAGCGTGGCAACAAAGGCGCGGCGCTAACCAGCTTTGTCTCGCTGGCTGGTCGCTACGTGGTACTGATGCCTAATAACCCGCGTGGTGGCGGCGTATCGCGCCGCATTGAAGGCGAATCCCGTGCTGAACTAAAGGACACACTCGGTCAGCTGGAGTATCCAAACGGCATGAGCATCATCGCCCGCACCGCAGGCATTGGGCGATCCACCGAAGAATTGCAATGGGATTTGAACTATCTGCTCAAACTTTGGACCGCCGTGGATGGCGCAGCCAAAGCGGGCAATGGCGCATTTTTGATTTACCAAGAATCGTCGCTGGTCATTCGCGCCATTCGTGATTATTTCAACGCCGAAATTGGCGACATTCTTATTGACACCGACGATGTGTACGAGCAAGCACGTCAGTTTATGGCGCACGTCATGCCCGAGCACGAAGCCAAGGTGAAGCGCTATCGCGACGACACACCGCTGTTTTCGCGCTTCCAAATCGAGCACCAAATCGAAACTGCTTACGCCCGCACCGTGCAATTGCCAAGCGGCGGCGCCATCGTGATTGATCACACCGAAGCCTTGGTCTCGGTGGATGTGAACTCGGCACGCTCGATTCGCGGTGGTGATATCGAAGAGACCGCCACGCGCACCAATTTAGAAGCTGCGGACGAAGTGGCGCGCCAAATGCGGCTGCGCGATTTGGGCGGACTCATCGTCATTGACTTTATCGACATGGAAGAGTCTAGAAATCGCCGCGAAGTTGAAAACCGACTGCGTGACGCGCTGCGCCAAGACCGCGCCCGCGTGCAGTTTGGCACGATTAGTAAGTTTGGACTAATGGAGATGAGCCGCCAGCGTCTGCGCCCTGCGCTATCGGAAGGTGCATCCATTCCCTGCCCACGCTGCGGCGGCGCAGGTCACATTCGGGATACGGAAAGCTCGGCACTGCAAATTTTGCGCATCATCCAAGAAGAGGCCATGAAAGAAGGCACAGCCGCCGTGCGTGTGCAAGTGCCCGTAGAGGCCGCCTCCTATTTGCTCAACGAAAAACGCAACGAAATTGCCAAAATCGAGCTGCGTCAGCGCATTAGCGTTTTACTCATACCCAACAAAACACTGGAAACACCCAACTACAAACTAGAGCGCTTAAAGCACGACGACCCACGGCTAGACAGCACCGCAGCCAGCTACAAACTAGCCGAAGAGTTTGAAGACCCCAGCAGCAGCGGCGCACGTCGCGCACAAGAACCCACTAACAAACAAACACCCGTGATCAAAGGCGTGCTGCCCGATGCACCCGCACCCGCACACACAGAGCCAACGCCACGCGGCGGCAAGCCACAAACCGATGCACACCCCTCTACAGCAAAAAAAGAAGTTGTCAGTGGCGGTTTGCTTGCTTGGATTAAACGTTTATTGGGCGCTCCTACTGCGACCGAACCTGCAGCGACAAAAGAAGAGCCTACGTCCAACATTGGACGCGGCGGTTCACGCGAGCGCGGAGGACGCAGCGAGCGCGGAGGACGCAGCGAGCGCGGGGGACGCGGCCGCAGTGACGGCGAAGGGCGCAGCGAGCGCGGCGGTGCACGCCATGAGCGCGGCGAACGCGCCACGTCCCGTGACCCACGCACCGAGCAGGCAGACGGCAAACCCACCGAAGCCCGCGAACCACGCGCTGATCGCCCAGCACGAGAACTACGCGAACCACGCGAGCCAAGAGGCGATCGCCCAGCACGTGAAGGTCAAGAACCGCGTGAGCCGCGTCCTCCTCGGGCAGCGCGTGAGCCGCGCCCTGATCGTCCCGATCTACGTCAACCCCGCGAAGGCGATGCACCCGTTGCAGCCAGTGCCCCGCAAGCATCCACTAATGAGCAAGACCATCGAGAACCTCGAGAACCGCGTGAGCCGCGCGAGCGCCGCAGCCGTGACCGATTTGGTCGCGACCGTGATCGCAAAGGCGAAGCAACGGAGCAATCGCAAGATCAGCAAGAAGTCCAAGTGCCGCAACAGGCGCAGCCCATGCCATCAGCCCCTCGCGCAGAACTTGCTGCCCCAGCGCCTATGCCTGCACCTGCTGCACCAGCTTCTGCGCAATCCGTGCCTGCGACTTTGCCCAAAGTACAAAACTTCGCTCTACCCGTCGATGAAATGGCGCAAGTTGCCAGCAGCTCAGGTTTGGAGTGGGTGAACTCGGATGCGGCAAAAATTTCAGCGGTGCAAGCGCAAATTGTAGCGGAGCCTAAACCTATCCATGTTCCGCGTGAGCGCGCACCCGTTGTTGAAATTACAAACGAGCCGCTCGTTATGGTAGAGACCAAACGCGATTTAGGCGATATGAAACTTCCCTTTCAGTCCTAAACCGCCACAGCGCACGCGCATAAAAAAGAGAGCCTAGGCTCTCTTTTTTATGGAATCAAAATCGTTGTGCCGGTGGTCTTACGTGCCTCCAAATCCTTGTGTGCTTGCTGCACATCTTTGAGCGCATACCGCTGTTCAATAGGAATGCGAATCACGCCGCCACTGACCATGCTAAACACCGCGTCCGCCATGGTCTGTGCCGACTCACGTGTCGCAAGATGCGTAAACACGGTAGGGCGCGTGATGTAGAGCGAGCCTTTAGCGCCCAAAAGTCCAATGTTCACAGGCGGCACATTGCCCGAGGCATTGCCGTAGCTTGCAAGCAGTCCAAAAGGCGAGAGGCAGTCGAGTGATTTATCAAACGTATCCTTGCCCACCGAGTCGTACACCGCGCTGACGCCCTTGCCGCCCGTGATTTCTTTGGTACGAACTAAAAAATCTTCCCGCGAATAATTAATGGTGTGTGCCGCGCCATATTCTTTAGCGAGGGCGCATTTGGCATCCGATCCCGCCGTTCCAATTAGCTGCAAGCCCAAATTGCGCGCCATTTGGCAAGCAATTAAACCCACACCGCCCGCTGCTGCGTGAAAGAGAATGTGATCGCCTTTGTGCAAACCCGCCTGCGGCTGCGTTTTGTAGAGCAAGTAGTAAGCGGTAAAGCCTTTAAGCATCATGGCCGCACCCGTTTCAAACGAAATATCGTCTGGCAATTTGCAAACGGTTTTGGCAGGCATAACCCGCACTTCGCAATAACTGCCAGGGGGCTGGCTGACATAAGCCGCACGATCACCCACTTTTAAGTGCGTGACGCCCTCGCCCACGGCTTCGACCACGCCCGCACCCTCCATGCCAAGGCGCAGCGGCAGTGGCAAGGCATACACACCTGAACGTTGATAAATATCGATGTAATTAAGACCAATGGCGTGGTGACGAATGCGGATTTCACCCGCTTTGGGATCCCCCACCTCCACATCGACCCATTGCATTTGCTCAGGTCCGCCTGCGGTATGAATGATGACTGCTTGAGACATAGATTTATTTCCTTTGTAGTGAATGTAATGACTGCCCGAATTTTGTCACGCGCAACACCCTACAAACAAAGCCTGCGCGATAAGAAAGGGGACGAATCATGCAACAATTGTCGCACCTTAAAAATTTGAACGACTGCAATTTGACTGATCGCAAATTACACAAACACACGATGTCCAACCTAAACTCTACAGGTCCACTAGAAGCAGCGCAGCGCATCTGCACCGAAGGCATTGAATTGTCTGGCGCAGGCAAGCACAGCGAAGCCTTGGATCGCTACACCTTTGTGATCGAGCAGTTTGGCGAGCGCATTCATCCCGATTTTTTGCGCGTCATTGCCGCTGCCATGTTCAACGCAGGCACGTCGCTGGCAAATTTGGGACGAAACGAGGAAGCCGTAACAGCCTACGACGCGCTTATCAAAAAATTTAATCGTCGTGCTAATTTGTTTTTTGTCACCTATGTCGTCAAGGCCATGATGAATAAAGCCTACAGACTCAACACCTTGCTGCGCAACGAAGAAGCTGTGACGACGTATATCACCGTTGTGGCTCGCTTTGGCGCGATCAAAGACCCTACCATCCAAGCACTGGTGGACTCTGTGAAAGCGTTTTTAACCGAGCGCCAAGCTGTCCTGAACGCCCGCGAGCAAGCGACTGGCGCAAAACGCAGCCAAACTTAGCCCGCGCGAACCAAGCCCCGCGCACACCCACACATTTAGATGCGTCGGAGTACTTAATTTTTCGGTAATTGGCAAGCGATTTTTTTGCGCCGCTCGAACACCTACCCACGATTTGGATGACGCGCAAAGCTTAGTCAGATCAAGAGCGGACAGTTCAGGGCACAGTAGCGCGAGCTTTGCAAAATTTTTATCAGAATCTTTGCGGCGCGGCGCTAAATCCACTTCGTCGCGCTGAAACGTTGCACCCACCAACCACGCACCCCGCGCTGAAATAAAGTGCCCCATGCCGTTGACGGGCAACTTCAACATATCCGCAGAAAGTGCCGATTGCACGGCTTGAGTGCCCCACTCCACTTGCCCACGAATCGGTTGCAGCGCATCCGCAAGCGCAGGCAACAAATCGGATGATTGATAACCGCAAGCAACCAGCACGACATCGGCGCTAAGTGTCTGCAAATCGTGGATGCGCTCATTGGTGCGCAGCGTGATGTTCGGGTGGGCAAGCCACGCCTCAATCAAGCGTGCAGGGTTGACCCAGCCTGCCGCACCGTGCCACAACTCTTGTGCGTTACCCACGGGGTTTGGCAAAACCTGACTTTGCAAGTGCGGCAAGTCTTGGGGCTCAAGCCACACGCGGGGAAGCGTTTTATTGCCGCGAATGCAGCGCTCACGCACGCCCGTCAATGCCCAGTCCCAACCTTCCAGCAAAAAACCTGCACTCGTTAATCGCCGCAACTCACCCAGAAGCACATGAACGCCGCGCCTAAGCAAGCGTGAATGCGCAGCATCGTCGCTAGATACGCTAGGCGCAAAAAGCGCGATCGGAACGCCTGACGCGCCTGCGGCGCAAGTGTCACCCCTCTCGTACACCGAGACACGGTAACCCGCGTGGGCAAAGGCGCTGGCGCACGCTGCACCCGCCAATCCCGCGCCGATAATGGCTACCGATTTAGCCACGGACCACTTGCGTCGTCGCTTTAAGGCGCAGGGGGAACGTAGCCCTGCGCGGCATCAGCGCCGCTGCCAAAGAAATGATTTTCCATTTGCCGCGCCAGATATTGCCGCGCCTGCGCGTCCGCCAAGTTCAAACGATTTTCGTTGACCAGCATCGTTTGGTGCTTAATCCACGCCGCCCAAGCCTCCTTGCTCACTTGCTGCCAAATGCGCTTGCCCAGCTCGCCAGGGTAAGGCGCAAAGTCCAGTCCTTCAGCTTCTTTGCCCAGCTTGATGCAGTTGACCATGCGTGCCATATGTATGCTCCTTAAAAATGAATTAGAGTTTTTTAACTAGGACTTGCGATTTGCGATCCCAGTTGTATTTTTGCCTTCGCGCTTCGGGTAACCAATCGGCACTGACAGGCGCAAAGCCGCGCTTGATAAACCAATGGCTCGTGCGGGTAGTGAGCACAAAAATGCTTTCAATGCCCCGCGCTTTTGCGCGGTGCTCAATGCGCTTCAAGATGCGCTCGCCATCGCCTTGGTTTTGCACATTAGGCGAGACGGTAAGCGCTGCCATTTCTGCCGTCTTTGCCTCGGGATAGGGGTAGAGGGCTGCGCAACCAAAGATCACGCCATCATGCTCGATTACGGTGTAGCAGTGCGCGTCGCGCTCAATTTCGGTGCGGTCGCGCTTGACCAGCGTGCCATCGCGCTCGAACGGCTCGATGAGTTGCAAAATGGATCCCACATCATCAACCGTGGCTTCGCGCAGGCTCTCCAGCTTTTCATCCACCACCATCGTGCCAATGCCATCGTGCACGTAAATCTCTAGCAGCAACGCACCATCCACGCTGTAAGGCAATATGTGCGAACGCTCCACGCCCGACTTGCAAGCCCGCACACAATGCTGCAAATAAAACGCGGTGTCAGTAGGCTGCGTAGCATTTGGCAAGGACGCAAGCATTTTTTCCGCCTCCGCCAGCGGTAGCTCTGTATCCACAGCGCTGGCAGTATCAAACGGGTTGATATGGATGCCATCAATTTCGGTTAAAAAAATGAGCTTGTCAGCCGCCAGGCTAATGGCGGCGCTGGTTGCAACGTCTTCCATCGTCAAATTAAATGCTTCACCCGTGGGCGAAAAACCAAAGGGAGAAAGCAACACCACCGCGCCCATGTCCAGCACTTGATGGATAGCCGTCGTGTCCACTTTGCGAACCAAACCCGAGTGAATAAAGTCCACGCCATCAATTAAACCCACGGGTTTTGCTGTTAAAAAATTCCCCGAGATCACGCGCACAGTCGAGCCCGCCATTGGCGTATTGGGCAAGCCTTGGCTAAACGCCGCTTCAATTTCGTAGCGAATTTGTCCAGCCGCCTCTTGCGCGCAATCTAGCGCCACCGAATCCGTAATTCGCATCCCGTGCGAATACTGCGGCGTGTGTCCTTTCGCCTTCAGCTGCTCGTTGACCTGCGGACGAAAACCATGCACCAACACAATCCGCACGCCCATGCTTTGAATTAAAGCCACGTCCTGCGCGATGAGGCTGAGCTTGCCATCAAAAATGGCTTCGCCGCACACGGCAACAACAAAAGTCTTGCCGCGATGCGTATGAATATACGGCGCAACAGAGCGAAACCACGGGACGAAATGGGGGTTAGCAATGGCGGTCATTTTGCAGTTGCTAAAGATTGTTTGAGCGTACGGACATCAAACAGATTATCAAAATACCTTGCGTGTGTATTGCGAATCGTTGCTTCACTATCGGCCTCTAGGATCACAATTTCTAACTGCAAGCCACCAGGCAAGCGCGACAGCTCTTTTTCGCGTTGCAAAGCATACGCCTGCACCTCGCTTCGTTGGCTATCAGGGTATGGCAAAAAAGACTGCAATTTTTGCCGCTCACGACTGTATTCAATGTAGTAAATCATTTTTTAAAAGCGTTTTTCGCACTTCCTCATGCATCAATTCAAATTGATTAAGCACTTCATCGGGCACCTCTGATTCATCAAAAAATTCGTATCGCTTCGACATCGCACTCAATATGGAAAGAACGTTAGAAGGACCCTTGCCATATTTTATTTCTTGCCCAAATAAATCAGCCGCGCATTCTGAAAACAGCGCCCATAAATTCTGAAATCGAGTCCGCACTTGAATTTCAATTCGCCGCCCATCAACTTTCACCACTAAATGTTTGGCACGATACCCATGGCTTGGTTTTTTCACTCGGTCATACAACTTTGCATCAGGAAATGCAATCATCAATTTTTCAATCAACTCATTCTGAACTATTAAAGTGTCTACGGTTACGCGGCATCCACCAATATCTTGCATTGCCGATAGTTGCCGCACACCTTCCCGTCTTAATTTCGCCACAATGGACAACGTTGTCTTCAAAGAGCGCACAGTCACTTCAAGCCCTGACAACTCTCGCACGACCTGCGCCCCCGAGTTGGCTGCCGCCGCAAAGCTGTTGCGATAACTAGAAAGCATCTCGACATCTTCGTCACTAGTCCCCCCTAACTTCAAACGCTCGCCTAGCCTGTCGATTTGGCTATTGCTGAAGCTGGCGATTTCATTTTCCATAAGCTTTGTATTATCAGCCCCGCCTATGGTCACAATCACCTTTTCCGAAAACCTTCCCGTTTGTGCCCGCCGCGCGGAAATCGAAGATGCGCTGCGCGCCTCACAGGTGCTGATTTTGTGCGGCGAGACGGGCTCTGGCAAAACCACACAATTGCCAAAAATTGTGCTGGGACTAAAGCGAACAAAAGCAGCGCGCGATAACACCAGCACGCGCAAAATCATCGCGCACACACAGCCACGCCGCATTGCCGCCTCCAGCGTCGCCAAGCGCATTGCTGATGAGCTCAAAACGCCGCTAGGTGAGGTGGTGGGATTTAAGGTTCGCTTTGCCGACAAGCTCTCCAAAACGACACAAATCAAGCTGATGACTGACGGCATTTTGCTGGCGGAGACACAAACCGATCCCGACTTACTCGCCTACGACTGCATCATCATTGACGAGGCGCACGAGCGCAGTTTGAACATCGATTTTTTGCTGGGCTACCTGCGCCAGCTGCTGCCGCGTCGCCCAGACCTCACCGTCATCGTGACCTCCGCCACCATTGATGCGCAGCGCTTTGCCCAGCACTTTGAAAGCATCCACGGCCCTGCACCTGTGATTAGCGTTTCGGGACGCACCTTTCCCGTGGAGCAGCGCTATCGTCCGTTTGAGGAGTCGCGTGACTTTGACATCAACAACGCGATCGCCGACGCGCTGGACGAGCTGTGGCGTGAACCCTCGCAGCAAGGCGACGTGCTGGTCTTTTTGCCTGGCGAGCGCGAAATCCGTGAGGCGGCAGATCACCTACGCAAACACCTTGCGTATTCGCCCGTGCTGCGCTCGGCACAAGTGCTGCCGCTGTTTGCAAGGCTCACACCTGCCGAGCAAGAAAAGATTTTTTCACCGCACGGCGCACGGCGCGTCGTACTGGCGACCAATGTGGCCGAGACCTCGCTGACCGTGCCTGGAATTCGATACGTCATCGATGCGGGAACAGCACGGGTCAAGCGTTACAGCTATCGCAACAAAGTCGAACAATTGCTGATAGAGCCCATTAGCCAAGCGGCAGCCAACCAACGTGCGGGGCGCTGCGGGCGTGTTGAAAGCGGCATTTGCATTCGGCTCTACAGCGAGCAAGATTTTGCCAATCGTGCTTTGTTTACCGATCCCGAAATTGTGCGCTCATCGTTGGCTGGCGTGATTTTGCGGATGAAGGCGCTGCACTTTGGCAGCGTCGAGGACTTTCCATTTTTAGAAGCTCCCAGTGGCCGCGCCATTGCGGACGGCTACCAACTGCTTGCCGAACTAGGCGCGGTCGATGAGGGCAACACTATCACGCCGCTCGGTGCTAGGTTAGCCAAACTGCCACTAGACCCACGCCTTGGGCGAATGTTATTAGAGGCGCAAATGCGCGGCGCATTAGACGATGTGCTGGTCATTGCCAGCGCTATCTCCGTGCAAGACGTGCGCGATCGCCCGCTGGACAAACAAGCGCAAGCCGACGCAGCGCACGCCAAGTTTGACGACGATAAAAGCGAATTTGTGGGCTACCTCAAATTGTGGAAGTGGCTGGAGGGGCGTGAGTCAGCACCCCCTGCAGGCAAAGAAACCAGACGCGAGTTTGAGCAGCGGCTCAAAACCAGCTTCATCTCGGCACGGCGCGTGCGAGAGTGGCGTGATATTTATCAGCAGTTGCAGCAGGCGGCTCACGAGCATCTTGAAACCTGGGGACAGACCGCTAATTTTGCAAAGCCTAAATTGGGGACTGTCCCCAGTTTTCCAGCCACGCCCGCGTCGTTCGAGCAACTCCACATCAGTCTCATGGCGGGGTTGCTGGGCAATATCGGCTGCAAATCGGAAGAAGAGGATTGGTACTTAGGGGCACGCGGCATCAAGTTTTACCCACATCCTGGACGCAATTTATCTAAGAAACCTGGGCGCTGGATTGTGTGCTCGGAGTTAGTGGAAACCACGCGACTCTTTGGGCGAGGCATTGCCAGCATTGATCCGCAGTGGATTGAGCAAGTCGCAGGGCATTTGCTCAAGCGCCAACTATTAAGCCCGCATTGGGAAAAAAAAGCAGGACAAGTCATGGCGCTAGAGCGTGCCACGCTGTACGGGCTTATCGTCTATCACAACCGCCGTGTCGATTTCTCTAAAGTTGACCCCGCTGCGGCGCGAGAAGTTTTTATCCGCGAGGCTTTGGTCGCAGGCAATTGGGATACGCCTCTGCCATTTCTGCAAAGCAATTTGAAAATGATTGCCAAGGTAGAGGAGCTAGAACACAAATCGCGCCGCCAAGACGTGCTGGTGGACAGCGAACTGATTTTTGCTTTTTACGATCAGCACATTCCCAAAGATGTGTGCAGTGGGCGGACGTTTGAGGCGTGGTTCAAGCAGACTGTGCGGGGCAATTCTGGGTTACTACTTTTGTCACGCGAAGAGTTGATGCGCCACGAAGCAGCAGGCATTACGACCGAGCAATTTCCAAAAATGATTCGACTAGGCGGCGTGGATTGCAAAGCCGCGTATTTGCACGAACCTGGTCACGCCAACGATGGGCTAACGGTGGATATCCCCGTTTTTGCACTCAACCAAGTCAGCAGTGAGCGCTGCGAATGGCTAGTCGCTGGAATGCTAAAAGACAAAATTTGGGCCCTGCTAAAGAGTTTGCCGCAGCGTCCGCGCTCGCGCTTTGTGCCGCTACCCGCGTCCAGCGAGCGCTTGGCAAACCTACTGTGCGAGCCTATCACTTGGGCGAGCGGCAGTCTGTTGGATGCGCTGCTCAAGCGTGTGCGTGATGAAACCAGTCTTGACGTTAAGCGTAACGACTTCAAACCCGAGACGCTGCTGGCACACCACTACATGAACTTTCGCGTGGTGGACGAGCACGGCAGGCAGCTTGGCACAGGTCGCAACTTAGCGGCGCTCAAAACCGAACTTGGCAGCCTAGCCCGCGGCGCATTTCAAGCGTTAGCAGGAATGAAGCTAGAGCGTCAAACAGCAATTGAGATTGCAAGTGCGACTCCATTGCGATCTGATTCCAATTTACCGACAAGCACACCAAGCGCGAATGCGAATGCAACGACAAAAGCAACCGCCCGCCACACCACATGGGACTTTGGTGAGCTGCCCGAGCTGATGGAAATTCAAAACGGCAAGCAAAATCTCATCGGATTTCCCGCCCTCATTGACGCAGGTGACGCGGTCAGTATTGAAGTGTTTGACGAGCCCGATGTCGCATCTGCCAAACACCGCGCAGGACTACGCCGTTTGGTTGCACTGCAAATCAAAGACGCACTCAAATATCTAGAAAAAAACCTACCCAACCTATTAAAAATGACGGCGCTGTATATGCCCCTTGGCACGGCAGATGAGCTCAAAAACCAGATCATTCATTTGGCACTAGACCGCGCTTTTTTGCAGGAGCTGTTGCCCACCGATGCGCCAAGTTTTAAGCGACGAATAGACGAGGGGCGCGGCCGACTCACTTTGATCGCAGGTGAGATTGCGCGCATGACGGGCGCGGTGTTACTGGAGTACGGTGCCGCGACGCAAAAAATTAAAGACAATAAAAATGCCACCGAGCCGATTGCAGACGTGCAACAGCAGTTGCAAAGGCTGATGCCCAAAGACTTTGCAACCCAAACACCTTACACGCAATTGCAACATTTGCCGCGCTATTTAAAAGCCATCGTGCTAAGGCTAGACAAATGGCGCACCGACCCCGCCCGCGACGCAAGCAAACTGGCCGAGCTGCGCCCGCTAGAGCAGCGTTACTTGCGCCGCTCAATCGAGCAAAAAGGACGCCTTGACGCACGGCTTATGGAATACCGCTGGCTGCTAGAAGAGCTGCGCGTGAGCTTTTTTGCGCAAGAGTTAAAAACCCCGCAGCCCGTGAGTAGCAAACGCTTAGACAAGGCATGGTCTATACTGTGCGCCTAAGTCCGCAACCAGCATGGTGCAAGGATTGCAGGCATTTTGAGCAATAACACATGAGTTCCAAATTAAAAATCGCGGGCTGGATTTCAATTGGCGTCATCGCAGGCGCACTCATCAGCGCACAACTGCAAGCCGTAGCGCGGGGATCTCTGGCACCTTTGCCGTTAGAAGAGATGCAGCAATTCGCAGCGGTCTTTGGCACGATTAAAAATGACTATGTCGAGCCTGTCGATGAAAAAAAACTTATCACCGATGCCATCGCAGGAATGATTGCAGGACTTGATCCGCACTCGCAGTATTTCGATAAAAAATCATTTAAAGAATTCTCCGAAGGCACTAGCGGCAAGTTTGTAGGAGTGGGAATCGAAATTAGCTCTGAAGATGGCTTTGTCAAAGTCGTCTCGCCTATTGAAGACTCGCCCGCTTTCCGCGCGGGTATTCAAGCGGGGGATTTGATTACCAAGGTGGATGACTGGAACACCAAGGGCAACCCCATGAATGAAGCCGTCAAACGAATGCGCGGCGAGCCAGGCACTAAAGTTGTGCTCACCATTTTTCGCAAATCAGAAAACAAAACTTTCGCCGTCCCGATTACCCGCGAAGAAATTAAAACCAAATCGGTTAAGTCAAAAATTGTGGATGGCGATTACGGCTGGATTCGTATTGCTCAGTTCCAAGAGCAAACCGTGACTGACTTTGTTAAACAAGTCGAGGTCATGCTCAAACAAAACCCCAAGCTAAAAGGCGTGGTGCTCGATTTGCGCAACGATCCAGGTGGATTGCTAGATGCTGCCGTTGGTATTTCAGCCGCCTTCTTGCCCGCCAATGCGGATATTGTGTCCACCAAAGGACAACTCAAAGAAACGCAATACGTGTACAAAGCTGCCCCCGATTTTTATCGCGCCTCGTCAGGGGTTGACCCACTCAAAAACCTACCAAGCGTCATCAAAACCATTCCCGTGGTGGTGCTGATTAACGAAGGCTCTGCCTCTGCCAGCGAAATTGTTGCTGGCGCTTTGCAGGATCACAAACGCGCGACGCTAATGGGCAGTCAAACGTTTGGCAAAGGCTCGGTACAAAACATTCGTCCCTTGGGTGATAAGGCCGCCATGAAGCTGACCATTGCCCGCTACTTCACGCCCAGCGGTCGTTCGATTCAATCGATTGGCATCATGCCCGACGTACTCGTGGACGACACAGAGGGCGGAAGTCCCTTTGCCCTGCTGCGCTCACGCGAAGCGGACTTTGACAAGCACTTAAAAAATCCGCAAGGCGAAATGACCAATGCAGAGCGTGCCGCCAGCACCAAAGCCCTTGAGTCCGCCAGAGAAGATGCTCGCAAACGCCTAGATGAAGAGCTGAAAAAACCTGCCGATCAGCGCATCATCCCCGAGTTTGGCTCGGAGCGTGACTTCCAATTGCGCCAAGCCTTGAATCAATTGCAAGGCAAGCCCGTTGTCACCAGCAAAGTGCAAGCACCACGCAAAGAAGAGAAAAAAGACAACTGATACAAAGCGCTGCGCCATGACTGACGAACAGCTGCTGCGCTATTCACGCCACATCCTTCTAGACACTATCGGCATCGAAGGGCAAGCGCGTATTTGCCAAGCGCACGCGCTTATTGTGGGCGCAGGCGGATTAGGTTCTCCCGCCGCGCTGTATCTTGCAGCCGCAGGCGTAGGCACGATTACGCTAGTCGATCACGACAGCGTTGACTTGACCAATTTACAACGCCAAATCGCACACAGCGCAGCACGTGTTGGTAAGGCAAAAGTTAATTCCGCCAAAACTGCGATGCAGGCGATTAACCCCGAAATCAACATCCACGCGCGCTGCGAGAGGGCAACGCCTGAAAATCTTGCCGCGTTGGTGCAATTGGCCGACGTCGTGCTGGACTGCACCGATAACTTTGTTACCCGTCACGCCATCAACGCCGCTTGCGTGCAAGGCGGCAAGCCCTTAATCAGCGGTTCAGCAATTCGCTTCGACGGACAGCTCAGCGTTTATTACCCCGTCAGCAGTTCTAGCGCGCCTTGCTACGCCTGCGTCTTTCCTCCAGGCGAGCAGTTAGAGGAAACCGCGTGCAGCACGCTGGGTGTGCTCGGCCCTTCGGTTGGCATGGTAGGCGCCATGCAGGCAGGGGAAGCACTCAAGATTCTGGCAGGAATGCCCTCGCAACTCACGCACAGGCTTTTGCTCATAGACGGCAAACGTATGCATTTTGACGAAATTCAAACAATGCGAAATCCACATTGCTCTGTGTGCACGGCTTAAATTCAAACGTAGCCGATCTCATTTGTCGATTGCGCTAGAATACGCGCTCGCAATTGCACACGGGTGATATAGCTCAGTTGGTTAGAGCGCAGCATTCATAATGCTGATGTCGGTGGTTCAAATCCACCTATCACCACCAAATTTCTTAATTAAATCATGAACTTAAAAAATTCATGATTTTTTTATTTCTAACGCAAAATGACAGGAAATGACATGGTCTGAAACATCAAATGTCTAAATAGTGTCTATGAATTTACCTAAAAACCACTTTATTTTTACTGCCTGCGTCGAGGGAAACCTCGCTTTAATCGAAGCAAAATTTGGACGCGTGCCAACCTTGACACTGGCAGAAACGGCGGACTTCATCCGCAGCACGGCCAACAACATCACGCAGATGATCAAACGCGGGCATGTGCCTTTTGATCTCGTGCGTTTTGGTGCTCGCATCTTTTTTCCTACGCTGCCGCTGGCGGCGTGGCTGTGCGGCGAAGTCTCCTTTTCACCAGCGAACGAGGTTTGTGTGGTGGATATGCCTCAAAGAACCACACTAAAAGTCAAGTCTAAAAGCGACTATGACACCCGCCTGATGGCGATAAAAATGCAAATTGAAAGTAGGGCGAACAAGTTGCGCGATTTGGACGATCAAACGGGCTTCATCAAAGCCAAGCGTGACCATGAAAAAGCAAGTCGCGAACTGATCGAATTGGTGGAAAATCAAGCCCTCGCGGATTATGCGGGTGTCCCCTTGGACACTCCTAAAAAACGCAGAGTCGCACCTCTTTAATCCCCAATCTCCTGTTCTTGGGCGTGTCGCTTGGCGAAGCCTTGGACGGTTGAATTGAGGCGCTCCATCGCTTGATCAAGGCTTTGACTTTCAGGTGCTTGGGATAGTTCAATGTGGGCTTCTGGTAGTTTTTCAACGATTGCAAAATCAAGCGTCGTGCCTTTTAAATTTTGACGCGCAAACGAAACGGCTAAGGCTTCGCGGTCGTTCGTCGTGGCATAAATTTGGCAGTGCTGACGGTGGCGCGTCATTGCCACATAGCCCCCTTGCCCGTCCATGCTTTTGTTAAAAAGAACGTAAGCATTGCTTACGGTTGAACCTTGTGACCCGTGGGCTGTAATGGCATAGCCATGAAAAACGTCGTTGTATTTTTGGGTGTCGATGTGGTGAATTTTCCCCTCGTCGTCCATAATTTCTAGCGTCGCTTGCTTGCCGTTTTGGGTGGCTTTTTGAACTGTGCCGCTCAGGTTGTTTTGAATGCCTGCCTTTTTGTCGTTTCGTTTGAACACAATGCGATCACCTCTGGCGATTTCCAACATGTCGCCCTCGTGATTTTCAAAACTGACACCGAAGCGATCAATTTTCCCCGTGTTTTCCAATTGCTCACGGATGGCGTGATTCAACGCCATGCGGTCAGCATTGGTGGACGTGATGGCTATTTTTTGGGTTGCGTTGGTCGTGTCGTTTGCATAGTCTAACGCTAGTTTTTGTATGCTTAAATTGCGCCATTTTTCAATGACAATCTGTCCACGTGCTTCATAAATTTCAAGGGCTTCGGCTGCTTTGCCCTCACTAAATAGACGGCTGGCTTCTCTCTCTTGGTCGTCTTTTTGCCGTGTGATTTCAGTGAGTTCACTGGCGATAAGTCCGCCGTGTTTTTGAAGGGAATTCAAAACTCCGCCCGCTCCCACGCTTTGAAGTTGTTGCTCGTCCCCTGCCAAAATGAGTTTTGCGCCTGCGCGGTCACAGTGATTTTGAAGTCTTGAAAATTCACGGCTTCCCAGCATTCCCACTTCGTCAATGACTAAAAGAGACTTTGAATTCAATATCATTTTTCCCTTGTCTAAGTCGATCAGGGTTTGGGCAATGGTGGACGTTTTTAAGCCCGTTTCGGCTTGCAACACCTGCGCCGCCTTGGCGCTGATGGTTGCGCCATACACCTGATAACCGCTGGCTTTGTAGGATTCAATCGCGGGCGTTAGCGACGTTGTTTTTCCTGCGCCTGCCTTGCCCTTGAAAATCAAAACGCCGCCCGCTTTGGTGGTTAAATCGAGAATAGCTTGGCGTTGCTCGTCTCTAAACGTGAAGCCATTTTTGCCTTCGGCTGCTTGAATGATTTGTGTGACCATGGCGGGGTCGATCATGTGCCGTGTCTCGCCACTTCGCGCCTTTGCGTCCTCTACAATTTTCGCTTCCATCTCCAACATCTTTTTTGATGTGAATGCTTCGTGGATGTAGTCATTGCCCTTTGAATCTTGGCGTGTTTGAACAAGATGGATGCATTCCTCCTGTCCCATGAATTTTTCAATTTCGGCTTCAATGTCCACCGACTCATATTGTGAAAACTCTGCCAGTTTCAACTCTAAATCTTGGCGTGAAAAAGTGCTTTCGTGTTCCGTCAATTCATCAAAGATTTGCTCCACGCTGGGGCGCTCGAACGGCTTGGCTTGGGCTGCTTTAAGGCTTTCTAACGCCTGCGTGTCAAAGCCTCTCTCTTGGCTCTCTGCCTGCCATTTGGCGAAGTTTACGGGGCGGTTCACCGTCTCTTTTTTCTTCCGTGTAGCCAGTGCAATTTTTTGGTTAACGAATGTGCCACTGACTCCAAAGAGTGCTTTGGTCTCCTTGGCTTTTTGGGTGATTTGAATCGAACGCTTTGAAAAATGTTTTTCGAGTTCGTGATTCATGCCTGCGACTCGGAACACGTCGCCCTTGCCTTTATAGTTTTCGTCTTGTTCGATGTGAAAGCCCATTGCTTTCAAGCCATTGGCAAGTTCGGCGCGGTACAGTGCGCCCGCAATTTTTGAATGCTTCAATATGCCACTGTTTTCAAACGTGCCCGTTTTGCCGTCCTCCCTGATGCAGGTGGAACTAAGCAAAAGATGGGTATGAAGTTGGGGGTCGTTTTCGCGTGTGTTCGAATGCTCAAACGTGGCGGAAATAAAAGATTCAATTGGGATCAATACCTTTCCATCTTTACCCGTGCGGGCTTGGCACTTGGACTTTAAAAAATCCAGTGATTTTTTGACCGCCTCGGCTTGTAAGTGAGAGATTTTTTCTTGAACCTCTGGGCTTGCATTTGCCCACAAAATCGAAACTCCTTTTGGCGCTGAAAATGTCAGATCGTGACCTAAACGATGCGATTTTTTGCCCGCGCTTTGCGTGATTTTTTTTCCTTCCATATCATGCCCCAGCATGATGGCATTGAGTGCCTTGGCGCTGACTTCCGCGCCATTTTGAAGCCCCAATTGTTCCAAGCCTGTCCCCCAGTGACCAGCTGGTTCGCCGCTGCTCACATGGTATTCGGTGGCTTTTAGATGCTCGTAATAGTCGAGATCGTTGATCGCTTGAACGGTTAGCATTAGACGTGCTCCTCTTCCAACTCTTCGACTTTATCCAAAGCCAATTTCTGCGTTTTGTGTATCGCTGGGGCTGTGCCCCTCATAGTGGCTTCGGATAGCGCTGGTGCGGCTTGTAAGCCCGCCAAAACGAGCGCAAACGGGCTGGCGTGTATCACGGCTTCAAAGACCGCTTCCACTGCTCCACCGCTTGCTTCTGCCTCCTCTGCGTTTTCGGCTTCTTTTGAATTGTGCAAATTTGCAGAAGGTGTGACCAATTGCTCCTCTTGTTCTTTCAATTTTTGTAACTGCCCACCAAAAATCGGGCGAAGTTCTACGCCCTCACGAATCTTTTTTAAGTCTGGAAAAGTCCAGTGGAGACGATGCACGCCATTACCTAATCCCAAAAGTAAGGCATGAATTCCAGTTTTTGAAACACCCAATTCGGTCTGTAATTTTGAAGAGTGGAACACTGGGATTTCATCCCGTGACCATGATGTACTTGTGCCTCCGCCGTTCTGGCGGGTGATGTTTCTACGCTCTACGATCTGCGTTCCGATCAGTTCTTTGCTGATTTTTTCGGCTGTTTCACCGCCTGCGGTTCTTCCTACAATTTGAGTGCCGACCATGCCTAGAAGAGATTTTTGAGTGTTCGCGCCATAGGTTTCTGCAATTTGTGAAAAATCCTGAGTGGCTAGAACAACCCTCGCGCCTTTGCTTCTGCCAAATTCGATCAACGATGGGATGGCTTCGACTTTGCCAAGTTTTGGGAATTCGTCTGCAACGAACCAGATTTTTCTGTTGTGTCCATCACTCAATCCCATTGTCTTTTTACCTGCAAAAACAAAGAATAGGCGGATGTACGTTTTACATAAATTTTCAAAATCAGGCAGTCCTGCGACAATGATTTGACCATCTGATTTTTTGCTTTTAAGCCAGTCTGCGATGCTAAAAGAGGGCGCATTGGGGTTGTCTAAGTCTGCCTTTGCGAGCAGTCGCACTACGTCCAAACGGCTTGAAATAGTGGCTAGTACGCCCTGAGTTTGTTTGCCCTCTTCTGATATGAAACTGACGGCATGGGGGCGGTATTTTTGGACTGTTTCTAGGATGTGTTTGTGACCTTTTGCAAACTCTTGATAGAGATCACTCCATCCCCATGTTTTGGGTTTTACTTGTTGAAGTTTCACGATCAAGGCGGTGAGTACCCCTTGCCCTGCGAGTGTGAAAAAAGGCTCGCCGCTTTTGGCGGTTGGAATTAAAACGTGCGCCATTTCCACGGCTTCTTCTTCTAACCGACAATCTCGCCCGATTGCCCACTTGACGCTTCTCTGATCGAATGGATTAAAAATTGAGCACTTGAAAAATTGGGTAAAGTCATTTTTCCAGTCCACAATGATCGCCTTGTCTTTTCTCTTAAAAAGTTCACGAATGATTTGAGTGAGCATCACGGTTTTGCCTGCCCCCGTGCCGCCTGTGACCAAAATATGGGTAGACTCGCGGGCTTGTGAAATTTGAAGATCGGGCGTTAAAAAAATCCCTTCCTGCTCTTTTTTGGTTTCCTTTGCGCTTTCACGCTTTGCCTTTTTGATGGCTTCGTCTCCATCAAAAAACTGCCGTCCTTCTTTGTGTCTCAATCCATTTCTTGGTGCGCTTACAACTTGAAAAACCCATACGCCTGCCAACACTGCCAACACGCTTGAAAAAAAGAGTCGGGCTTGTTGTGACCAAAAGAGATTTTCAAAGCCGTTTTTCTTTATAAACTTATAGAGTTCCCACAAATTGCCATTCATCTTGAATGCGATTTGAGTCAGCCACTGGCATGAATAAAACACGAATCCACAGGCGATCAAGCATCCCAAAACTGCACCCCAAAAGTCTCGGCGGTAAGCCGTTGGGTCTTGAATGTTGACCATTCCGCCAAAATCCCAGTAAATTATTTTTTTAGAAGTACTCATGAATTCGCTTCTCCTTCAACATCCACTCATTGCCTTCGTCTAGGATTTCACATTCGACCTTTGCGATTTGGTCTTTTAAAAAGGTAAATAACCATGGAAAAACGTCGTTGTACCTTTGCGCAATTCGTAAAAGTTGAATGGTTCTCATGTTGAATTGGTAGCGATAAAACGCATAACATTCAAAAAAATTACAACCTTGATCCAGCATTTGGTCAATCATTAAAACGACGTGCGCATCCCGTTTTTCGTCGTCTGATTCTTCGCCGTCTCGAATCCACCATTGCGCGTGTGTTTCTTTCATGTGTCGCTTTCCATCCTACATTTCATGTAGAAGCGAAAAGCCACGTCTGCTTCAACTGCTGTGCCATGTTCTTCTACGAACTGCGACAGATCCAGCGGTGTCCAATGGGAGGCAGCAAGCCATCGCTTTGTTTTTTCGTGCCCGTTTTTTTCGAGATATTTCAGAAAAACTTCGGAGAGTTCTTCTTCGCCATAGAACGCATCGATTTTTGTGATTTTTGTGTAAACAGTGGGCGCTGCGCTTTGCTCTTCAAAATATGACATTTCGCACGCTCTCAAACTATCTTCACGTGCAGCCTGCGAACCCCAAAAGTGAAACCAATTTTTGAATTTCTTAATCATTTTTTTGCTCCATACACTTGATCTAAGCCAAGGGCGATGCCCTTGGTCGCCGCTTCTATTTTTTCTAATTTAGAAAAAAGAAACTCGTTTGTTTGTTGAATACCACCTATTTTGTTTTCGATGTTTGCGAGTTTGTCGCTGTCGTTTTTTTGTGCAAAATATTCATCCAACGCATGGCGAACGCCTGCGCCTACACTGCATCCTTTTTTCTCGGCATGTTTTAAAAGATGCTTTTCAAGTCCTTCTGGTACTCTGAAACTGATGGTTTTGTCTGTCATGTTTTCGTCCTTTTATTGCTGTACATAAATACAGTTAAAACGATCGTGTGTACAAAGTCAAGGGATTCGGAAATAAATTTGTAATTACTGTGTACGCCAATACTGGCGTGGCTTTCCGAGAAGATAGAGGTTCAAAATGTACACACAGTAAACCAACGATTTACATGGTTTTCAAAAATCAGATTAGCCGCTTCAAAGTCAATGCTGGCGTGGTTTTTGATGTAAACCCTACGCGGCTTTTGAATGAGCGAAGCGATTGAAAAAGATGCGTAGGGTTTAAAAGAATTACTCTGTTTACAAACGAAGTCCTAAAAACTTCAAAGATGGGAACTTGAACCACTCACCTGCCCACGGTCTCCCAAAGCCCTCTTTGTAAAAGGGGGCTTTGGCGTGGGTCAGGTGGGTGGCTTTTTAAACCCATTCCTGCGACTACTGGCGGCGCTGCCGTATTCATAGCCTCTTCACGCAGTCGCTGCGCTGACAAGGGGTGAGGCTTTGACGCTCTCCCTCGGTGCTCTGTATCATCCCATTCTTGCACCACCTCGAACCCTTGGGGTTCGATTTACAGGCTCATCGAATCGTGAAAATTTGACGCATAAAAAAGCCCGACAAACGGCGGGCTATTGACATTAGTTCTTAGTGTGATACTTTGAATCTATGGATGCCCGACGCATTCATGTATTTAAAGTAAAAGACTCTTTGACCGATGTCAAGGGGTCTTTTACTTTTTGGGCTGTCCACACCCTTGCGGTGTGGGCAGGTTAGTTGTCCATCACGGTAATCCGATGGCGTTAAAAGACAAAAAAAAGCACCTAAAAGGTGCTTTTTTTATTAAGTTGTAGGTTTAATCTAACGTTCTAAAACTTTGAATTTATAAAGAGTTGTATACACCCCTCTTTCTTCATCTCCAAAGGTATCGATTGTGCCAGTTAAAAAGCCTTGTCGATGCAGGCTATCTCTATATTTAAACTGTTCTTCGGGTTCAAGAGTAAGGGTTTCAACTCCACAATAATCAAAAAATGGGGTGTTAGCCTTACTTGTAGACGAAACCACTGGTGGAGTGTGCTCGTCATCAAAAGAAAGATTATTTGCCAGAACAGCAGCCACTTTCTTGATATCACGTTTGACATTGGCAAGGTGAAAAATTTCTGTTTTAGTGCCTACTTTACAAGTAATCTTGTGCATAAATTATCTTTTAAGGTTAAAAAAGGGCATTTTATCAAGTTTTAAAGCAACTGAAAACCTGCTTAATTTTTAGTCTATACACACTATTTATATTTTTTCCGCTCTTCTCTTGCCGCCTTCGCGGCTTCGTGCTTGTCGTTGGTCTCTTTGCGCTTGGCTTGCTTCTCGTCTAACGTGTTTTCTTTTTTATAGAACGCGCTAAAAGTGGGGTCTACTCTTAAACTTTTGATATCGAACTAAGTTTCTAAAAACTTAAAGTTGGGAACTCCTGCCCACGGTCTCCCAAAGCCTTCTCATTACTTTTTATAAAAATAAATTTTTGGGCAAACGAAGCGGTCGGGCAAGTCTTTGACTTGTCCACGGCTTGCGCGTCAGGGTTTCGGGTGTGGGTAAAGGCGTTAAGAAACCCACACGGATTTTGGGTGGGTTTTAGTCTTTATCCAGCGCCTACGCTGTCAGGGTCACGCCATATTGTCCAAAGGCTTTTTTGAACCCTGGGGGGTTGTTTCCAAGATAAAAAAGACAACTGCCGTCAATTGGCGAAGTCGCTGCGCCCTTGGCGATATGAACAAAGCGAAGCCGTTTCTGCATGAAGCAAACCGCTGCGCAGTGGGCGAGCATTTTTTGAGAGGCTAGGCTTTCGGTGCTGTTTGGGATTAGAACAATGGCTTGCTCGTACTCTTGGGCTTCGCCCTTGGCGATCAATGTATTGATAAAGTTGTCCAAAATTTGCTTTGAATAGGGTGGATTTAAAAACACATTTCCGCGCCACGGTTGGCGCAGTCCATCGGTGGTCACGTCAAAGTAAATTTTGGCTTTGACAATTACCTGTGCCTCTTTGCAACTCGCGGGGTCTGTGTCAATGTGACCGTCGTAAAAATCACGGACGGCTTCAATGACGTGGGCGGGCGTGAACCAACCCATGTCCCTCGGGCTGTTGGGTGATGCGAAGCGTGGCAATTTTTTGAGTTCGCTTTTGCCAGTGTGAATTTTTTTAACTTCCTCGGGTGTCATCGTCAAAAGTTTTTCTGCGGCGTGGACTGTGACCGTACCGCGTTCGACGGCTTCAATGATTTCAAGCCGTGCAGATTTCAAAATCTGCTTTGCGCTTGCCACTGCGCGGGTGCTCACGCGCAGCATCTGGGCGGCTTCTGCTTGGCTGACTTTCTGCACGTTTGCAGAAGGTGCTAAGTCTCTTCGTGCCCCTTGGGCTAGGGTCGCCAGTCGGGCGGCTGCAAGCGCCCTCTGGCTGACGGTTTGATGCCTTCTGAGGTCGTTGATCGAGACTGCAAAGCCTGCGGGATCGTCGCCCTCATATTGTCTAGTATGGCAAACCACGCCCGCCGCTAGGCTCGCACGGTAGCGATTGCGTCCGTCCAAAATCTTGCCCTCAAAAAGCCAAATTGGCTCTATGACTCCGCGCTGTTTGATGTCTCGAACGAGTGCCTTAAATTCGTCGCCTTCGATCAGTGCCCAGCAGTCGGCGATAGGGTGGAATTCGTAAGTTTTTGATGGCTTCATGTTTGCAATTATGCAGCCCGTGGGGTAATCTGTACTATGAAGATTCAACCCCAAAGCATCGAAGTGGACACTGAAAAAATGCAAGCGACAACGCTTGAACTCAGTGAGTTTTTCAATCAACTCTGCTGGCGCTTTGGTGATTTTTGCATGGGAGATTGGGGGCTTGTCTTCACGCCTGCGGCGCTGGCGAAATTCGGGGGGCTGTGTGTGTATGCGGATCGTCGTGTTTATATATCAACCGTTGATCTCGCTCGGGACATTGCAAGTGGCGCGGATTTGGACGGCTGGCGTGGCTTGGTGATTCATGAGTTTTGCCACGCTTGGAATTACCAGCAATTTTTTAGTTTGAACTTCAAACACACTTTTGGCTTTCATGTGTCCGTGTCCCTCCTGCTTGCAAAGTACGGGCTGGGATGGGACAAGCGGCTTTATAACTTGTGCGAAAGTCAAAAAGACGCGTACAACTTCACCCCTCGGGTTTTGTTCCGCATGTGCCGTTTTCTTGCGCGTCGCGTCTCGAATGGTAAGACTCTAAAAGAGGCACAGGATCGCCTACTTTTCCATTTCGACACTAGCCCCAAAACGGCGGCTCAAGTGACCAAATTTTGGAGTGAGAAAACAAGTGAGTATCGAGATTTGTATTTTGAAGAGAAAGGTAAAGCGGAACAACAATCGATCACGCTTGCCTTTTTTGAACGCGCTTTTTATGGCTCGATGGTGGGCGTTTTGTCTCTGCTGTTGGTTTTGGTTTTTAAATGAAAAAGAGGTTTCCTATGGTTAAGAAAATCACGCTTACGCTTTGCGCGGTCTTGATGCTTGGGACTGCTGGGGCGCAGTCCGTGGCGACGTGTGGCACGCTGTTAAGCGGTACTTTGATTGTCGCGCCTTGCGAGGATTATGTGGGACAGTGCCCGCAAAATTATTCCATGATCCACCGCCGTGAAGCGGATGGCTCGTGGTCAATGTCATGCGTACCCACTGCCTCCCTAACGCGCCAATAATTTACATTTTATGTGCTGATGATGTTTGATGTTCACTGGCGGGTTTTAGTACTTTGTCATATTCTTCTAGATTGCATTTTTTTGATTCTGCAATGCATTTCAAAAGATTAAGCCAGCAAGTTCTTCTGTCTTTGCTTATTTTTTTACAAATCAAAACTTCGCTGTTTAGTTTTTTTAAATCTTCGCAACCAAGGGATTCAAAGGCCTCGTCTAAGTTGTGTATGTTGTTCATTGCAATGAAAATTTTAGGTTCCATGTTTAACTTTCAAAATTTTATGAGTCTTCATTTTTACATGAATTAAAAATTTTCTGGAATTGTAGATGCTCGTTCTTCACCTGATTTTTCAATGTAGCGCTTAGTGGATTTGGGGTCTTTATGCCCTAATTGGTCCTGCAATTGCCAAGCGTTCCATTTTTGTAGTGTGACCAATTTCGATAAACGAGTCGCGCCCGTGTGTCGGATGTCGTGGGTGTGAAGATTTAACTTATGTCCCAGTTGCGCCTCCACCTTTTTTCTTGCTTTGATCATTGCGGATGTCGCAGCATTTCCGTTTAACGGTTTGCCTTTAATTTTTGGGCTTGGAAACACCCAGTCTGATTTCTTCACCGCCTGCATTGCTTTCAGTATTGCTGTGGCTTTTTGAGTCAAAGCAATATCTCTGTCTTCTCCGTTTTTTGTATCGAAAACGCGAGCCACTTTCTTTTCTAAATTGATGTGCTCCCAGCGCAAACCTATCACCTCGCTAACTCTGGCGGCGGTCTCATACGAGAGGCGCAAAAAATCAGGAAACCACTTCGATTTTGTTTTCGAGATGATTTGTTCAATCTCTTCGGGTGTTGCGATGCGGTCACGGTAATGCGATTTGGGATATTTGGGACGGTCAATGTCTTGAATGACATTGTGAATTCTTTGAAGACTTTTGATTTTTCTAATGCCCCAATTCACAGTTAACCGTAGTTGATCAAGGCGGCGGTTAATCGTTCCCGCTGTCATACCCCTTGTTTTTTCTTCTTTCTTGTACTTCTCGAAAATGTCGCTACTCATGGTTTTGATCCGCGCTTGCAGTATGTAATTTGGGATCGTTTTCAAGTGGTATCGAACTTGTTTAAAGCCTTTCTGCTCTTTGTTCGCCTCACACCATTGCAGAATTAACTCACCCATGGTGGTCTTTTTGTCATCTTCAAAAATGCCCGCTTCCGCTTTATCAATCCGCGTTTCCTCGCGCTTTGCCCACGCCTCCGCCATTTTTAGGGTTTCAAAGACCTCGCTTGCGAGGTGTCCTTTTTTACGAATGCGGGCTTGAATCTTGCCGTTTGCTAGTGTCTGAAAACTTGCCATAATGTGACCAGTGATGAAAATTAAAGTGTCTAAATAGTGTCTAAATCATGTTTAAAAATTTACTTAAAAACCGCAAAGCCACGCCAGATAAGGCTTACAATTACAGCATAAAAAACAACTCCGCGCATTCATAATGCTGATGTCGGTGGTTCAAATCCACCTATCACCACCATCCCACCTCTTTTCTGCCCACAGTTTGATACTCGATGACTGTCGCCACCGCCCCCCTTTTTCATATCAGTTTTTACCGTTTCGTGCGTCTGGGCGACGCAGCACACACAGCGGTTTTGGTGCGTGAACTGGCAACCACGTGCCAGCTAGAGGGCTTAATTGATGTTGCACCTGAAGGCATTAGCGGTGCAGTTTCGGGCACTGGCGGGCAGTTGGATGCGTTTGAAAAAGAACTCACCACGCACGCCGCGTTTGCTGCTGCATTCACCGGCACAGTCTTTAAGCGAACGACGTGCCAGTCCAAACCTTTTTATATGCTCAAAGTCTCGTGCGCGGCAGAGCTTATTCGCATTGGACTAGATGATCAAACCAATCGAAGCGTGGACGCGACTACCGCGCACGGCGTGCCTTGCTCGCCCCAAGAGTGGCGCGAATTGCTGGCAGCAAACGACGTGGTCGTCATCGACAACCGCAACAGCTTTGAGTTTGAACTGGGTCACTTTAAAGGTGCAATTAATCCAAGCGTGGCGCATTACCGCGACTTTCCCAAATTTATAGAAACCAATCTCCCAATATGGAAAGAGCAAAACAAACGCATTGCCATGTACTGCACGGGGGGTATTCGCTGCGACAAAACCGCCGCGTGGCTCGATAACTTAAACACCACGGTGTACACGCTAGAAGGCGGAATCATCAGCTACCTTGCCGCCATGCCTGACGCAGAAAAAGATTGGACGGGCGAATGTTTTGTGTTTGACAACCGCGTCTCCTTAGACGTCAACCTAGCCGAAACCGACACCGACATCGAAGACGTTTACAACGAAGCACGCGATGGCGCTTGGCGCATAGAGCGAGCCAAGCGCCTCGCAGGGCGATGATTGCCCACCGCGCAGGTGTAGGCGCAAGCTGTGTTTTTTTGCCACCCCACATGGCAGCGACTTGCCCCACCATGTTGGCGTTTTTTGTGACCCAATTTCCCAAAGTTGACGCGGCGATATGGCAGGCACGTTTTTCGGATGGGCTAATCACTGACGACGCAGGGCAAGTCATCAACCCACAAAGCGCCTACACCCCCAACCAGCACCTGCATTATTTTCGGCACGTAGCCGCCGAGCCGCACATTCCGTTTGATGCGACTGTGCTGTACCAAGACGAGCATCTCGTTGTTGCCGACAAGCCGCATTTTTTGCCCGTAACCCCCAGCGGTCGATACGTGCAAGAAACCCTGCTTGTGCGCCTCAAAAACAAACTGAACTTACCCCATTTAAGCCCGCTACACCGCCTAGACCGCGATACCGCAGGCTTGGTGCTGTTTGGCGTGCAAGCCAAAGAGCGCGGGGCATATCAACAAATGTTCCATGACCGCAAAGTCAATAAAACCTACGCAGCGATTGCGCCCTTTCACGACGCGATCGCGCTACCAACAACCCGCGAGAGTCGGCTAGAAAACTCGCCCGTATATATGCAAATGATGGAGACGGCTGGCGCTTCGAATAGCAAAACGCACATCGCACTCACAAGTCTCTTAAACAAAACCAAGGACGGTACAAGACTGGCGCAGTACGAGCTTTATCCCGTGACGGGCAAACGCCACCAACTGCGCGTTCATATGTGCTGCTTAGGCATCCCCATTGTCAATGACGGCATCTACCCCGTGCTAACGCCCGAGCAGCCCTTTATGACCGCCGCAGACTACGCAAAACCATTGCAATTACTGGCAAAACGCCTTGCTTTTATCGACCCCATCACGGGACGAGCACATCTGTTTGAAAGCCAGCAGCGATTGCTATCATCGCTGTAGACCTCGCTCCATCTCGCACCGCATCATGCTCAAATTCGCCGCCAATCTCTCCATGCTCTACCCCGAGTTTGCATTTTTAGATCCCGCTGGTGGTGACCGTTTTTCGGCTGCAGCGCAAGATGGTTTTGAGGGCGTTGAGTTTTTATTTCCCTACGCCCACCGCGCAGATGACATTGCTGCGCGATTAGCAAATTGCGACTTGCAGCAAGTGTTATTTAACGCTCCGCCTGGCAACTGGGATAAAGGCGAGCGCGGACTTGCGTGCTTGCCTGGGCGCGAGACGGAGTTTCAAGCCAGCATCGCCTTAGCACTCAATTACGCCGCCGCGCTTGCCTGCCCACGGATACACGTAATGGCGGGCGTAATGCCTGAAGGCTCAACTGGCAAAACCCTAGCCGACACCTACATCCAAAATATCCGCTACGCCGCAAAAGCCGCTGCCAAGCAAGGGGTGGATATTTTGATTGAGCCCATCAATACGCGAGACATACCTAGGTACTTTTTAAATCGCCAAGACCACGCGCACGAACTCGTTGCCGCTATTGATGAGCCCAATGTGCGCGTTCAGTTTGACCTTTATCACTGCCAAATCGTCGAGGGCGATGTGGCCATGAAGATTCAAAAATATCTGCCCACGGGGCGCGTCGGACATTTTCAAATCGCAGGGGTTCCCATGCGGCACGAGCCGAGCCTAGGCGAGATGAATATCGACTACCTGCTAGGCGTCGTCGATGAAGTCGCCACAGGCTGCGGCTGGCATGGCTGGATAGGCTGCGAATACCGCCCCGCAAAAGGCACTGCCTCCCATAGCACCAGCGATGGTCTTGCCTGGATGCGCCCTTGGCGCCGTGCTTAATCGTGTCCATTCCACAAACCTTTATTCAAGAGCTTCTGGGCCGCGTTGATGTGGTGGATGTTGTAGGCAGGCACGTGACGCTAAAAAAAGGCGGCGTCAACTTTATGGGACTGTGTCCCTTTCACGGTGAAAAATCACCGTCGTTTTCGGTCAGTCCCACCAAACAGTTCTATCACTGCTTTGGTTGCGGCAAAAGCGGCAATGCCATTGGCTTTTTAATGGAGCACACGGGCGCAACCTTTGTAGAGTCCGTACACGATTTAGCCAGTCAATTTGGACTGATGGTTCCCGAAGAGCAGTCCAGCCCGCAAGACCGCGCACGTGCGGCGCAGACCCGCACCAAACAAGTCGGGATCAGCGATGTTTTAGAGCGCGCCGCCAAGGCCTTTGCCAGCGAGCTTCGCCTGTCCGACAAAGCTAAAAACTATTTCAAAGGACGCGGTTTGTCGGGCGAAGTCGCCAAGGCTTTTGGCCTAGGATACGCGCCCGAAGGTTGGCGCACACTGGCGGGCGTATTCCCTGATTACGCCGATCCGCTTCTGGTTGAATCGGGACTCGTCATTGAAAACGCAGACGATCAAAAAGAAGCTGCGGCAACAGGTCAATTGGCACAAGTCAAACGTTATGACCGCTTTCGTGACCGCGTGATGTTTCCCATCCGCAACGTGCGCGGCGAATGCATTGGCTTTGGTGGGCGCGTACTCGACAACAGCTTGCCCAAATACCTCAACTCGCCCGAGACGCCCGTATTTAGCAAGGGGCGCGAGCTCTACGGTCTATTTGAAGGACGCACCGCCATCCGCGACAAAGGTTACTGCTTGGTCACCGAGGGCTACATGGATGTGGTGGCGCTGGCGCAATTGGGCTTTGGCAACGCCGTTGCCACGCTGGGAACGGCTTGCACGGCAGATCATGTGCAAAAGCTGTTTCGTGCCACCGATAGCGTCATTTTTAGTTTTGATGGCGACAAAGCAGGCGTGCGCGCCGCGCACAAGGCACTCGTCGCTGCTGCGCCTTATGCCAGCGATACGCGCTCGGTCAAATTTTTATTTTTACCCGAAGAGCACGATCCTGACAGTTTCATTCGCACGCATGGTGCGGAAAACTTTGAAAAATACGTGCAAAACGCCAAACCGCTGTCGCGCTTTTTAGCCGAGGTTGCCAGCGAAAACTGCGATTTATCTTCCGCCGAAGGTCGCTCCAAAATGAGTGCGCAGGCCATGCCGCTTTGGATGTCCTTGCCAGACGGCGCACTCAAAAGTCAGCTGCTATCGGACATTGCGGCAGGCGTGCAAATTGGTAACCGCGAACTGCTGGAGCTATGGAACGCCAAAAACGAGCGAGCAACGCATCGGCAAGGGTTTGCAACCACTTCGAATGGCTCGGCAAAAAAAATCAATTCGGCAAAATTCAGCGCATCCAAATTTACCCGCACAGCAAGTCAAAACGACATGATGCCCCGCTACGGCGCAGGCAGCCGTTCGCGCTCCATGCCCGTCAGCCGTGCCGATCAAGCCGTGCGGATGCTGCTCTCGCACAATGAGGCGTGGGGGCGTTTGTCTAGCGAAGAACAGCATCTGCTGTGCGAGTTGCCCGCACCGCATGGCAGCGTTTTTACATGGCTAGACCATCAATTCATGGAGTACGGCGCACAAAATTGGGCGGCACTCGCGGTTGCCATGCAGGGTGAATCGTTTGAAAATTTTGCGCAACTGCAAATAGAAGCAGGGATGGCAACTGGCGGCGAATTTAACGATGCAGAATTACGAACCATCCTTAACTCCGAGTTGGCGAATCGGCTCAAAATTGAAGAGAAAAATATTTTGCAATTAATTGTGCAAAGCCCCGAAAACACGAGCTTACGAGCCAACTACGAAGCACTTAAAACACGCCGCATCGCCCTTCAAAAAATTGCCCCCTTGGTATAATCCACTTTTACCCTCCTCAAAGTGCATCATGCCAGCAAAAAAAACAACCCCACCCGCCAAGGCGGGAAAACCCGCCGTGAAAGCGACTAAAACTACAGCCAAAGCAAGCAAAGGCAGTAAAAAAGCAAAGGCAGCGGCGTCCGATGACGTCTTACTCGATATTGAAGACGAACTAGAAGGCGAACCCATTGCACTTGCGGCTGGCGAGACTGCAGAAAAAGTCAAACCGCTGCGCATGAAGTTATCCAAGGCAAAAGAGCGCGCCTTGATGAAGGAGTTTGGATTAGACGACACGGTGCTGTCGGAAGAAGATTTAGCCAAACGTCGCCAGCGCCTCAAAGCACTCATTAAGCTGGGGAAAACGCGGGGCTACCTCACGCATCCCGAGATCAAAGACCACTTGCCCGACAAGCTGGTAGATGTGGAGACTTTAGAAGTGGTGTTTTCACTTTTAAACGACATGAGTGTGGCCGTTTATGAGACAACACCTGACGCCGAAACACTGTTTGCCGACAACATTACCAGCGCCTCCGCGAGCGAAGAAGAAGCCGAGGAGGAGGCGGAAGCCGCCGTCACCACTGTGGACAGCGAGTTTGGTCGAACCACCGATCCCGTGCGGATGTATATGCGCGAAATGGGCACGGTTGAGCTACTCACGCGCGAAGGCGAAATTGAAATTGCCAAGCGCATTGAAGGCGGCCTAAACCGCATGATGGAGGCGATTTGCGCCTGCCCTGCCACGATTGCCGAAGTATTTGCCATGGCGGAAGAAATCCGATCTGGCAAGGTGGTTGTCTCCACCGTGGTTGACGGTTTTGTCAATCCCAACGAGGCCGATGACTACGTGGCAGAGGAAGACTTTGACGACTACGACGCTGCGGACGATGACGATGGCAAGGGCGGCTCTAAAGCCATGACCCGAAAGCTGGAAGAGCTTAAAAAAGAAGCGCTGACACGCATTGACAACATCAAAAAACTTTTTGAAAAAGTGCACAAGGCCTTTGACAAAGATGGCTACGGCTCGCCCGCATACATCAAGGCGCAAAAGACGATGCAAGACGAGGTCATGCTGATTCGCTTTACCGCCAAAACGATTGAAAAGCTATGCCAAAAAATGCGCGGTTATGTGGAGGATGTGCGCAAGAAAGAACGCGAACTGCGCCGCATCATGGTTGATAAATGCCGTATGCCACAAGAGACGTTCATCAAAACTTTTCCGCCCAATTTGCTTAACCTTAAATGGGTGGAAAAGCAGGCTAAAGCTGAGAAGCCTTGGAGCGAAACCATGGAGCGCTACATCCCACCGATTCAAGATCAGCAGCAGCGCCTCATCGAGCTACAGGCCATGTTGGTCGTCCCTTTAGACGTTTTAAAAGACATTAATAAGCAAATGAACGATGGCGAGCGCAGCTCCCGCGCCGCTAAGAAAGAAATGATCGAGGCCAATTTGCGTCTGGTGATTTCTATTGCTAAAAAATACACCAACCGCGGCTTGCAATTCCTCGATTTGATTCAAGAGGGCAATATCGGTTTGATGAAGGCGGTGGAAAAATTTGAATATCGCCGCGGTTACAAATTCTCGACTTACGCAACGTGGTGGATTCGCCAAGCGATTACGCGCTCCATTGCCGACCAAGCGCGCACGATTCGCATCCCCGTGCACATGATTGAAACCATCAACAAGATGAATCGCTATTCGCGTCAGCATTTGCAAGAGCATGGCTATGAGCCAACCGCATCGATGCTGGCCGAGAAAATGGAAATTCCCGAAGACAAGATTCGCAAAATCATGAAAATTGCCAAGGAACCCATTTCGATGGAAACCCCCATTGGCGACGATGACGACTCGCATCTGGGCGACTTCATCGAAGACCAAGTCAACACGGCGCCGATGGATGCGGCCGTGCAAGCAGGTTTGCGCGATATCGTGAAGGACGTTTTGGATAGCCTCACGCCGCGCGAGGCCAAGGTCATGCGTATGCGGTTTGGCATTGAAATGAATAGCGACCACACACTCGAAGAAGTGGGAAAGCAGTTTGACGTCACGCGTGAGCGTGTTCGCCAAATCGAAGCCAAGGCGCTACGCAAAATGAAGCACCCGAGCCGCTCGGACAAGCTGCGCAGTTTTATTGACACGATTTAAGCACCTCCAAGGCGCGCACCACATCGTGCGCAGACTTGCTGCGCCATGAGCCCCAAAACTCTCCGCTTTGGACTTTGGGCGCTGCTCGTTGTTTTGATGGGTGCGCTACTAGGATCTCTGGTATGGCTTGTGGGGCGCTACGAGCAATCGCGTTACGAAAATCAATTAGACATATCCGCCAGAGATTTAGCGCACGACATTAGCGCCAAACTCGTCCGCAACGCGCAGCGTCTCAATGTATTGCTAGACAGTGAAACGCCCAATTGGAGTTGGACGGCGCGGCAATTATTAGAAGAACACCCCGAAATTTTCCGCGTCGAGCGACGCGACGCGACGCTGCGTATCGAAACTTCCGCCAATAGTCTCTATTTGCGGCAAGCCTCTACCAACGGTGTTTTTTACATCCTCGGGCGACAAAACTTTCAATCCGAAGTTACCGCCGCCTGTGCGCTGGCAGCCCGCTCGCAAGAAGCCACGTACAGCGTCAGCTATTTCATCCCGCAAAGCAATGGCATAGGTTACGAAGTGACCGATATGTGCTTGCCGCGCATCGAGAACAAGCACGTCACGGGGTATTTGGTTGTGACCTATTCGCTCAATGGCATTTTGAAAGAGTGGGGCGAAGCGGCTACGCGGCAAAATCAAGAAGTTTCTTTTGTTGCCGCCGATGGCTCGCGCCTAGCCGTCATGGGCAAAGTGACGCGAAGTGGTCATCGCGTCACGGCCAAGACGCTGCTCAACTTGCAAGGCATTACGCTGCTGCTGCGTCTTGAAATCTGGCGCAGCGCACCTTATTGGCTTGCCAATACACCTACAGCGCTGGTGCTGCTCTTGGTTACCGCACTCACGGGCGTGCTGTGGCTTTTGTACCGCGATACGCGCAAGCGTCTCAGAGCCGAAGCCAGTCTGGCAAAAGAAATCATCCAACAACGCAAAGCCGAAGAGATGTCACGCCAAAGCTTAGAGCGCCTGCAAAAAAGCGCTCGCCTTGCAACTCTGGGGGAAATGGCTTCGATGCTTAGTCACGAGATCAACCAGCCACTGGCTGCCATTGCCAGCTACGCCTCGGGCGGTTTGAATGTGCTCGCTACCGATGCAGACAACGCACAAATAAAAGTTGCACTCGAGCGCATTGCTGCGCAATCAGAACGCGCAGGCTTGATCATTAAAAGCGTGCATGACTTTGTGCGCCGACGCGAAGCACAGCACAGTGCCGTTGCGCCGCAAACCTTGCTGGGCGATGTTTTGCCTCTCCTGGGCTTGCTAGCCAAACAAATGGATATTGCGCTTGATTTGCAAGTCGCTCCGCATCTACCTCCTGTGTGGTGCGATAAAACTTTGGTTGAGCAAGTCATCATCAATCTTGCGCGCAATGGTATGCAAGCCATGGGTGTGCAAGCTGCGAAAGCGCCTAGTCTTGATGCGTCGCTGCGCGTATTAACTTTGAAGGCGCACCAGGATGCCACAAGCGACGGAAAATATGTGGCGTTCGATGTGCACGACCAAGGATCAGGACTTACACAGGACGTGCAAGATAAATTGTTCACGCCATTTTTCACTACAAAAACCGAAGGCATGGGCTTAGGACTGAGCTTATGCCGCACCGTGATTGAGCAGCACGGCAGCAGCCTGACCTACACTACGCAAACGCAAGCGCCCCACACAGGGACTACCTTTAGTTTTAAATTGATGACAGCCCATGCAATTCTTACTTGATGCAACTGTGTATATCGTGGACGACGACGCCAACGTGCGCGAAGCGCTGTCTTGGATGCTGCGCACGCGTCGCCTTAGCAACGAAAGTTTTGAAAGTGCGGCGTCATTTTTAAAAAACTTAGGCCAGCACTTCGTGCAAACCGCAGCGCATCTCACCAGCACCCAATCGTCACCGCCCACACCTTTGATCGCGCAATACGCAGCCGAATATCCAAGCTGTTTACTGCTTGACGTTCGGATGCCGCGAATGAGTGGTCTTGAACTTTTTACCCAATTACGCGCACAGGGTTTGCTCGCGACCTTACCCGTCATTTTTTTAACAGGGCACGCCGATGTACCCACGGCCGTTGATGCCGTTAAACGCGGGGCTTTTGATTTTTGCGAAAAACCTTTTTCTAACAACGCACTGGTCGATCGCATTGAAGCGGCGCTGGCGCAATCGCACGCGGCGGTCATAGAGTCGAAGGCGCGGCGGCAAATCGACCACAGGCTCTCACAGCTAACCGAGCGCGAAGCCTCCGTGATGCGCCTAGTCATTGAAGGCGTACCCAACAAACTTATTGCCGATCAACTAGGCATCAGTATGCGAACCGTTGAGGTTCACCGCGCTCGCGTGTTTGAAAAACTAGGGGTTAAGTCGGCGGTTGAGCTTACCAACTTGCTAAGGCGCACAAGCGAGCACGCATGAACGCACTCGAGCTCACGCTTCTTTACTTGTTTGCCGCCGTGCTGGGTGTAATGGTATTTCGCAGCTTAAAACTGCCGCCGATGCTGGGCTATTTGGCCGTCGGCATAGTCATTGGTCCTAATGCACTGGCACTGGCAGACAAGTCTGAATCCATCCGCCACCTGGGTGAATTTGGCGTGGTGTTTTTAATGTTCGTCCTCGGATTGGAGTTTAGTTTGCCTAAGCTGCAAACCATGCGTCGTCATGTGTTTGGGCTGGGTTTGTCGCAAGTGTTTTTAACCTTATTAATTGCACCCGCCATATTCTTAGGGATGGCGTTTTTACTGCCCAGCGGGTGGTCAGTCAAACTCCACATGACGTGGCAAGCAGGAGTGGCGCTAGCCGCCGCCCTTGCCATGAGCAGCACCGCTATCGTAGCCAAGCTACTTGTCGAGCGTGCCGAATTGCACAGCGAGCACGGCAAGCGCGTGATGAGTGTTTTGCTGTTTCAAGATATTGCCGTTGTCCCGCTGCTCATTTTGATTCCCGCTTTAAGTGCATCTGCCGAAGGTTTGGTGGACGCCTTACTCATCGGCACATTAAAAGGCGCGGTCATTGTCACGATACTGTTGGTGGGCGGCAAGCGCGTCATGCACGCTTGGCTAAAAATCATGGCACAGCAAAAAAGTGAAGAGCTGTTTGTGCTCAACATTTTGCTCATCACGCTAGGACTTGCGTGGCTGACTGAGTTGGCGGGTTTGAGTATGGCGCTAGGCGCATTCATTGCAGGGATGCTGATTTCAGAGACCGAATTCAAACACCAAGTCGAAACCGAAATTCGCCCGTTTCACGACGTGCTTTTAGGACTGTTTTTTATCACCATCGGGATGTTGCTCAATTGGCGCTTGGTGCTCGCGCAGTGGCATTTGGTGCTTTTACTTAGTTTTTTCCCCGCGCTGCTTAAAGCCATACTGGTGACGGCACTCACCTTAATCTGGGGTGCCAGTAAAAGCACAGCGCTGCGCACAGGGCTTTATTTAGCACAGGCGGGCGAGTTTGGTTTTGTGCTGCTCACGCTGGCAAGCCAGCAAAAATTGGTCCCCCCCGAGCTGCTCAACCCGATTTTGGCAAGCATGGTGGTGTCTATGCTGGCCACGCCTTTCATCGTCATGCGCAGCAATTGGTTAGTCTTCAAAATAGTGAGTAGCGAATGGCTGACGCAGTCGCTGTCGCTCACGCAGACAGCAACCAAAACCTTGAAGATGCGACACCACGTGATTGTGTGTGGCTACGGACGCAGTGGACAAAACCTTTGCGCCATTCTTGCTGCTGAAAAAATTTCCATGACGGCCGTCGATTTAGACCCCGACTTAATTGAGCGTACAGGTACGGCGATATTTGGTGATGCGGCTCGTCCTGCGACCTTGCGATTGCTGGGCGCTAGCCGCGCCCGCGCCGTTGTCATCACTTTTATTGATACGCCAGCGGCGCTGCGACTGCTGGCATGGATGCGTGAGCACGCGCCAAACGTACCCGTCATTGTGCGCACCCGCGACGACCGCGACCTCGAGGCGCTGCAAGCCGCCGGTGCGACCGAAGTTGTGCCCGACGCGCTGGAGGGATCGCTCATGCTGGCGTCACACGCGCTGGCGATGGTGGGCGTTCCCATGCGCCGCGTCATCCGCATCGTGCAAGACCAGCGCAGCGCCAGGTACAGTTTGCTACGCGACTATTACGACGGAAACGAAGACGGACATCATTAGACTCTTGTCCGCAAAAAACTCCTCTGGAGGGGTGTTTAATTAAAATAAAATCATGAACATACGAATACTAGTAGTCAACTTGAACAATAAAGAATATACAAAAAATTGTGTTTTGAATTTATTATCACAAAGCTATACCGACTACAAACTTACAGCTGTGGATCAAAACTCATGCGAAGAGAGCACCGAAGAAATATTAAGTCAATTAATCGACCCTCGTATAGAAATTATTAGAAATTCCGAAAATCGTCCACTAAATCACGTGTGGAATTGGTTTTCACAAAATTACACTAAAGATATTTTGTGCTTTCTAAATAATGATGTAATCATTACCGATAACTTTATTTCAGATGTTGTTGAGGTTTTTAATAAAGAGTCTCAAGTCGGCATAGTTGCTCACGCAACCAATCATGAAAATTACACCGTAAAAAAGCCAATCCTAGAGTACACCGTAGTTGCACGAGGTGAATTTATGCAAGGATGGGATTTTAGTATTAGAAGAAATCTATTTACATTAATACCTGAGAAAATTAAAGCATATTGCGGAGATGATTTTTTATATCATCATTTATATCAAAATGGATATGATATGGCCTATGTGACCAGCTCCCCGATGATTCATTTTGAGGGACAGAGTAAAAAATTCATGAAAACCAGCGGCATTGAAGATCTTCATACTTATATTGAAATGGGATTTTCTCATTATTTAAAAATAAATCCTGAATTCTCAAGAGTTAAACCAGCATCGATATTTTTATGATTGCAGTATTGATCATGACAAATAAAATTTGTCATGGATTGAGTTTGCAGGTACAGTTTGCTACGCGACTATTACGACGGAAACGAAGACGGACATCATTAGACTTGTCCGCAACCTTGATTTCATTTTTTAATTTTGGAGGCTTTTATGGCTAATCTACCCCCACATCTTCCTGCCCGCTTTGACCACGTCGGCAGTTTTTTGCGCCCACAGTACTTGCTAGAGGCGAGGGCCGATAAGACCGCAGGCAAACTCACGCTCGATCAACTGCGCCGCGTCGAAGACAAAGCGATTACTGAAATCGTGCAATTTCAACAAAGCGTAGGATTGAAGTCGATTACCGATGGTGAATTTCGGCGCACCTATTTCCACGTGGACTTTTTAGAGCAATTGGGCGGCGTGGAGGTGGGTATTCCTTTTACCGTCAAACGCCCCGATGGCACAGAAGAATTAGCTCCCCCCGTGATGAAAGTGGTGGGCAAAGTCCATCACGCCAAAAATATTCAACTGGCAGACTTTGAATATCTTCAAAGTCAAGTCAAAGCAGGACTGACGCCTAAGGTCACCATTCCCTCGCCTACCATGCTGCACTTTCGCGGTGGCCGCGCGGGTATTAGCAAAGACGCCTACCCCGAGCTTGACCCCGCCTTCTATGACGATGTGGCCAAAGCCTACGGTGACGAGCTGCGTTCGCTGGCAAACGCAGGTTGCACCTACGTGCAAATGGACGACACCAACTTGGCGTATTTGTGCGACGACAAAATGCGTGAAGCAGCGCGTGCGCGTGGCGACGATCCCAACGAACTGCCACACCGCTACGCCATGTTTATCAACAAAGTGGTGGCGCAAAAGCCTGCGGGCATGACGCTTGCCATGCACTTGTGCCGTGGCAACTTCAAATCCACACACGCCGCCAGCGGCAATTACGAGCCTGTGGCAGAGGCGCTGCTGGCAGAAATGAACATTGATGCCTACTTTTTGGAGTACGACGACGACCGCAGCGGCGACTTTCGCCCCCTGCGTTATTTGCCCAAAGGCAAAACCATGGTTCTGGGCTTGGTCACCACCAAGTTTGGACAGATGGAGTCGAAGGACACGCTCAAACGCCGTATTGACGAAGCCGCAAAATACGCGCCAATGGAGCAGCTTGCGCTCTCACCGCAATGCGGCTTTAGCTCGACCGTTCACGGCAACAACATCGCGGTGGAAGACCAGCGCAGCAAACTGCGCCTCGTCATTGAAACCGCGAACGAGGTGTGGGGTGAGTCTTAATCGCAGGTTAGGCGGCTAAACTTTTAGCCACCGCTTGGGCCACTTTGATGCCGTCAATTGCCGCGCTCATAATCCCGCCCGCGTAGCCAGCACCTTCACCTGCGGGAAATAAACCCGCCGTGTTAATGGACTGGTATTGCAGCGGATGCCCGTCCAAGTGGCGGCAAATCTGAATCGGAGAGCTGGTGCGCGTCTCCACCCCAGTCAGTAGCGCATCAAACCGATCAAAGCCTTTGATTTGCTTGCCAAATACGGGAAGCGCCTCTTGAATGGCGGCAATCACATCCAGCGGCAAGGCGGGCGCAGTCATGCTTCCTGTGAGGTCGGTCAGCAAAACGCCTGGTTTGTACGAGGGTTCGACTTCGCCCAACTGCGTGCTAGCGCGTCCCGCCAAAAAATCACCTACCAACTGCGCGGGCGCAAAATAATTTGCACCACCCAGCTGATAGGCGTTTGACTCTAGGCGACGCTGAAAAGCCATTCCCGCCAAGGGGTGCGCGGCATCCGCACCAAAATCGACGGGCTTGACTTCAACCACGACGCCTGCATTGGCGTTCCTCTCGCTGCGCGAATACTGACTCATGCCGTTAGTTACCACACGCCCCGCCTCCGACGTGGCTGCCACCACGGTTCCGCCTGGGCACATACAAAAGCTATAGACGCTGCGTCCGTTACTCGCGTGGTGTACCAGCTTGTAATCTGCCGCCCCCACGTGCGCGACAATTTTTTCAGGATGACCCGCATAAAAGCTTGGCTCGCCAAACTGCGCCCGATCAATCAGGCCTTGTGGATGCTCGATGCGAAATCCCACCGAAAACGGTTTGGCTTGCACATGAACACCTTTGCCGTGCAGCATGGCAAAGGTGTCGCGAGCGCTGTGTCCAATTGCCAGCACAACGTGCGAGGCATCTATGCCTAGGCGCTCGCCTGTTCGCAAGTCAACCGTTTGAACGCCTTTTAGAACTTGGCTTTGCGCCGATTTGCCATCCAAAAACACATCCTCTACCCGCGTAGAAAAGCGAATCTCGCCGCCTAGGCGCTCGATTTCACCGCGCAGATATTCCACCACCTTCACCAATCGAAATGTGCCGATATGCGGCTTGCTGACGTACAAAATCTCTTTGGGTGCGCCACCATTGACCATTTCTTGCAATACCTTGCGTCCAAGGTGCTGCGGATCTTTAATTTGGCTCCACAGCTTGCCGTCGGAGAACGTGCCCGCTCCGCCCTCACCAAACTGCACATTGCTCTCCTCCAGCAATACTTGCTTGCGCCAAAAGCCCCACGTGTCTTTGGTGCGCTCGCGCACGGCTTTGCCGCGCTCCAGCACTAGCGGACACAGTCCTAGCTGTGCCAAAGTTAGCGCCGCAAACAAGCCGCAAGGACCTGTGCCAATGACGACGGGACGAAAAAACTCCGTTTTTGCAGTCAAGGATTTCACAGCAGCAGGTGCTAGAACTTTTTTATACGCCATATCTGGCGTGGGTTGCAGCTTGTGTTGGCGAGCAAGCTGCGCCGCGTCCACATCCTGCGAAAACTGCACATCCAAGGTATAGATGAAGTGGATATTGGCCTTGCTGCGAGCGTCGTACCCGCGTCTGTGCACGTGTGTCTGCGCGAGTTGCGCCTTGGCAACTCCTAGCTGATGGCAAACCGCCGCCCGCAAATCGCTCTCGGTGTGGTCGAGCGCAAGTTTGAGGTTGGTGAGGCGATAAGAAGCGGACATAGGAGCGGTTACAGTTTGCATATCTTAATTGGGAGTTTTAACTATGTGCGGGATTGTGGGGGCAGTTGCAAAAACTGATGTGGTGGGCGTTTTGATTGAAGGTCTGAAAAGGCTGGAATACCGTGGCTACGATTCGTGCGGCGTGGCGATTCACACAGGCGCAAATTTGGTACGTGCCCGTAGTACGTCCCGCGTGGCGGAGCTGGAATCGCAAGGCGGACTGTCCGCCCACATGGGTATCGCGCACACGCGCTGGGCCACGCATGGCGCGCCTGTCGTTCACAACGCGCATCCGCACTTCAGCGCAGGCCCCGCATCCGTTCGGACTGAGCTTGTCGAAGCAAAACCCCGTATTGCCCTTGTGCACAACGGCATCATCGAAAACCACGAAGCATTGCGCCAAACCTTGCAAGACAAGGGCTACCAGTTTGTCAGTCAAACCGATACAGAAGTCATCGCTCATTTAATTGATTTCCACTACGCGGGTGACATCTTGCAGGCCGTGCAAACAGCGCTCGCGCAATTGCACGGCGCATACGCACTGGCGGTGATGGCACGGGACGAGCCCCAGCGCCTGATTGGTGCGCGCCAAGGCTCGCCACTCATTTTGGGTCTGGGCGCAAACGACGGCGCCAACTACCTTGCCAGCGACGCAATGGCGCTGGCGGGTGTGACCGATCAAATCGTGTATTTGGAAGAAGGCGACGTTGCCGATGTGCGGTTGGGAAGCTACCGTTTGATGGACAGCAAAGGTCGGGCGCTTACATCGCGGCTGGAAGGCGGCGACCGTCCCGTTCGCACAGTCATGGCGCACAGCGGCGCAGCCGAGCTTGGTCCCTATCAGCACTATATGCAAAAGGAAATTTTTGAGCAGCCCGTGGCGCTGGCAAATACCTTAGAAGGCGTAGAAGGCATTAGCTCCGACTTGTTTGGCACGGATACGCACACCGCATTTGAGGCTATCGACAAAATTTTAATTTTGGCTTGCGGAACCAGCTATTACAGCGGCTGCACCGCCAAGTATTGGCTAGAGGGCTTGGCAGGTGTGCCTTGTAGTGTAGAGGTCGCCAGCGAATACCGCTACCGCAGCAGCGTGCCCGATCCCAAAACGCTAGTCGTCACCATTAGCCAAAGCGGTGAAACTGCCGACACGCTGGCAGCACTGCAACACGCAAAGAGTTTAGGGATGATGCATACCCTCACCATTTGCAACGTCGCCACCAGCGCCATGGTGCGGTCAAGCGGCATGGCGTACATCACCCGCGCAGGCGTGGAAATTGGCGTGGCATCAACTAAAGCCTTTACGACACAATTGGCTGCGCTGTTTTTGCTCACGCTGACCATTAGCAAAGTCAAAGGACGACTGAGCAACTCACAAGAGCAAGCGCACCTAAAAGCCATGCGTCATTTGCCACTGGCGCTTGCAGCCGCGCTGGCGCTAGAGCCACAGCTAATGGTCTGGGCGGAGCAGTTTTCCAAAATGGAAAACGCACTGTTTTTAGGACGCGGCGTGCATTACCCCGTTGCGATGGAGGGCGCGCTCAAGCTCAAAGAAATTAGCTACATCCACGCCGAAGCGTATCCTGCAGGCGAGCTCAAACACGGCCCGCTCGCACTGGTAACGGCTGCCATGCCCGTGGTGGTGGTTGCGCCCAACGACAGCTTGCTGGAAAAACTCAAAAGCAATATGCACGAAGTCCGCGCCCGCGGCGGCGTGCTGTATGTGCTGGCAGACGCCGACTCGCACATCACAAGCAGCGAAGGCGTCAACGTCATCAAATTACCCGAGCATTACGGCGATTTATCACCCCTCTTGCACGTCGTGCCGCTGCAACTTTTGGCTTATCACACAGCGCTGGCAAGGGGAACGGATGTCGATAAGCCGCGTAATTTAGCGAAATCAGTTACTGTGGAATAAAATAGGTAAAAACCCTATACAATACACTCACCGCAGGGTCATCAAGCGGCATCATCAATAAGCAATAGGAGATAAGCGTTATGCAATCTAAAAAATTTAAACTTAACTTACTCACCGCAATCACTTTAGCAGCTGCACTTGTTGGATGCGGCGGAGGGAGTAATGTAAGCAGCAGCGCCTCCAATAATGGAGGTAGCAGCGCGCTCAATAGCGCGGTATCCGTGTTGACGTCCCACACATTGGATGTTCCCTTGCTATCCACTGCAGAAGCTACGGCAATGGCAAAACCACTCTTCATCAGCCGCCCCGTCGAAGCGCCCGCGCCTGTTGATGCCGCATCTGGCTTACTATCCGCCAAGCAAGCTGCACCCAATGAAACGTCTGTAGTACCGCACGAGGCAGCCGTATCGGCATCAGTCTACACACCCGCACAAATTCGGGCTGCGTATCAACTCCCCCCTCTGCCCACGTCTTGGACAGGGCTAACGGCAGCGCAAGCCGCGCAGTTTGGTGCAGGTCAAACGATTTATATTGTTGACGCCTATCACAACCCCAACGCCGCAGCGGAACTTGCTGCGTTCAATAGCCGTTTTGGTCT
>JAVKLS010000059.1:0-3628 GCA_031538565.1 Burkholderiaceae bacterium | reverse complement strand
TTGTCTTTGAATACATCGAGCATTACTACAATCGCGTTCGCAGGCATTCAAACAACGGCTGGCTTACGCCAGTCGAATTCGAACGCTTGCATCATCAGTCTTTAGAGGAGTCCTGTGTCTATTAATTTGACTAGGTTCACAAGGCGCAAAGACTCTGCGACAGACTGATTCATTTTTTAAGGACTTACCTATGCCAAACAATCACCAAATCGTTTTAGACAGTCGCCCCGACGGGGAGGCTCTTGCCAGTCATTTCAAGCTGGTGACACAGCCCACGCCTACTTTGAAGGATGGCGAAGTGCTGATTCAAAACCACTACCTCAGCCTCGATCCTTATATGCGTGGTCGCATGAACGATGGCAAAAGCTATGCCCAGCCGCAACCACTGGGCGAAGTGATGATTGGCGGTACGGCAGGCGTTGTTGTGGAATCCAAAAGCACCAAATTTGCCGTAGGCGACAAAGTTGTGGGCATGGGCGGCTGGCAAGAGTACAGCGTGGCATCCGACTCGGCGCAGGGAATGCTGCGCAAGGTAGACACGGCGCACATTGCACTCTCGGCGTATTTGGGCGCGGTAGGAATGCCGGGCGTTACGGCTTGGTATGGATTGGTCAAAATTTGCCAACCCAAAGCAGGGGAGACGGTTTGCGTCAGCGCCGCATCGGGCGCGGTGGGTAGCGCTGTGGGTGCACTGGCCAAAGCGCGTGGTTGCCGCGTGGTGGGCATTGCAGGAGGCAAGGAGAAGTGCGACTACGTTACGCAGGAGCTGGGCTTTGATGCGTGCATTGACTACAAACAACACGCCGACGGCAAGGCTTTGAATAAAGCCTTAAAAGAAGCCGCACCAAGCGGCATCGACTGCTATTTTGAAAACGTAGGCGGCTGGATTATGGATACCGTCATGCTGCGCATGAACGCATTTGGTCGCATGGCAATTTGCGGCATGATTTCGGGCTACAACGGCGCGCCAATCCCCCTGTCCAATCCAGCGCTGATTTTGGTGAATCGCTTAAAAGTAGAGGGCTTTATCGTCAGCGAACACATGGACGTGTGGCCCGCAGCGCTTGGTGAACTAGGAACATTAGTCGCAACAAAAAAACTTCAAGTGCGCGAATCCATTGCCCAGGGCATTGCTGCTGCTCCCGAGGCATTTTTGGGCTTACTCAAGGGTAAAAACTTTGGCAAGCAATTGGTGAAGCTGGTTTAAACGAAGAGGCAAAAAACGATGTCCAACATCATTCTTCACCACTATCCCAAATCGCCATTTGCGGAAAAAATTCGCCTTGCGTTTGGCATCAAAAAAATGGCTTGGCTCTCCTGCGGCGCACCCGACATGATGCCCAAGCCCGAGCTTCAGGCGCTAACGGGCGGTTATCGGCGTGTGCCCGTTTTGCAAATTGGCGCCGATGTGTATTGCGACACGCTGCTTATTTGTGATGTGCTCGAATCCATTCAACCTACGCCATCTTTGTATGCGGTCAACAAAAAAGGTTTGACCCGCAGCTTGGCTCAGTGGGCGGATCGGGAGATTTTTGCAGCAGGCATGGCGCATAACTTCTCGCCAGCGGGCGGAGCAGAGTTTGCTCGGATGAACCCTGATGTCGATTTAAAAGCTTTTGGCGCTGATCGCGCTGCGATGCGAGGCGGTGCTGCGCGGATGTACCCTGGCGATGCGGCTGCGACTTACAAATCGTACTTGCGCCGTCTGGCCTCCATGCTGGAGTCGTCACCTTTTGTGCTGGGCGATCAACCCTCGGTTGCGGATTTGGCCATCTATCACCCCTTGTGGTTCACTCGCCGTTTAGCGCCGCTAGCTGATATTTTGACTATCAGCCCCCTGATTTTGCCTTGGATGGATCGGGTTGCAGCACTTGGACACGGCAAACGCGGTGCGGAAATTTCGCGCACCGATTCATTGGATATCGCGCGCAAAGCCACACCAGTAGAGATTTCTAGCCAAGAAATATTTCAAGACGAGCACGGCATTGCGCTTGGCACCGAGGTCATCATTACCGCAGAAAGTTTTGGCTTAGAGGCCACCTGTGGCACCTTGGTTGCAGCTACTCGCACACGCTTCACGCTGCGCCGCGAACACGAGTGGACAGGTGTCGTGCACGTCCATTTCCCACGCATTGGCTTTGTACTAAAGAAGACCGAGGCTTAAACGTAGGGGTTATTGAATGATTACCGACTTCAACAATAAAACCGCTGTTCTCACAGGCGCAGGATCGGGCTTTGGGCTGGAATGCGCGCGCATTGCTGCCGCACGCGGTATGCGCGTAGTGATGGTGGACGTGCAGCAAGATGCACTCGACAAAGCCGAGGCCGAAATTGCAGGCTTGGGCGCTAAAGTATTAGCCGTGCGCATCGATGTATCCAGCGCCGACGCCATGAAAGCCTTGGCAGACGAGGTGCTTGCCAAATTTGGCGCACCGCATTTTGTGTTTAACAACGCAGGCGTAGGCGCAGGCGGTTTGATTTGGGAAAACGCCCTTGCTGACTGGCAATGGGTGATGGGTGTCAATCTGATGGGTGTGGTGCACGGCGTGCATTTTTTTACGCCAATAATGCTGGCAGCCGCTAAAGCAGACCCCAGCTACCACGGCCACATCGTCAGCACCGCCAGCATGGCGGGATTACTCAATCCGCCCAACATGGGCGTGTACAACGTCAGCAAACACGCCGTGGTTAGCTTGTCTGAAACCTTGTACCAAGACCTGCGCTTGGTCACCGATCAAGTTAGCGCCTCGGTGCTGTGTCCATTTTTTGTACCCACAGGCATTTCGCACAGCCACCGCAATCGTCCCGAAGCATTGAAGGGCGGTCGTCCAACCAAAAGCCAGCTCATTGGGCAAGCACAAAGCGAAAAAGCCGTGGGCAGCGGCAAAGTCAGCGCTGCCGATGTCGCACAAAAGGTGTTTACTGCACTAGAGACTGATCAGTTCTACATCTACAGCCATCCGCAAGCGCTGGCCACCGTGCAAGAGCGCATGGAGGACATCGTGCAAATCCGCAACCCTAGCGACCCATTCAAATCCAAACCAGAGATTGGGGCGACATTAAAGGCGGCTTTAAGGGCTGATTGATGGACGGGTGATAGCTGCCAAGCACTTGTATTGCTCTGAGCACTCGCAGACTCAACTTTTGTTGTGCTCAACCTCGACGCGGTGTCTAGTGCCCGCAGACACGTCATAGGTGTTGAAGCTGCTCATCATGCGACCGTACAGATGCAAGCTGACAGCGCGAGGTCGTTCGGGTGGCACGCCCGTGACGTGTATATGGTCTGGATTGGGCACAAAGCTTGTGACTGCTCCGTGCCCCAGCAAGATGACGCCGCCACGTACCAGATCGATGCCCTCATTGGCGCCGCGATCTGGTGACAGGCGAACGTAGCTGCGCTCCTCTAGCACGCCCTCCAGTACTCCAACCACACCCCAACTTCCGTGGTCATGCACGGGTGTCCATTGGCCTGGCAACCAGACAATGGTGAAGTTACCCCGATTTCACGGACACTTTTTCGATAAGACAGAAGGAGTCCGAAATGCGAGAGAAGAACAAGCCGTACCCAGAGCAATTTAGATTGCAAATGGTCGAATTGGTCAAGGCGGGGCGCAAGCCCCGCGAATTG
>JAVKLS010000058.1:0-29957 GCA_031538565.1 Burkholderiaceae bacterium | reverse complement strand
TGACGAAGTGCGTATGCACGAGATCATGGACACTTGGAAGCCGCACACGGTGTATCACGCGGCGGCCTACAAACACGTCCCATTGGTGGAGCACAACCCAGCCGAGGGAGTGCGCAACAACGTCTGGGGCACCCGCGTGTGCGCCGAAGCTGCCATGCGCCACAGCGTGCGCAACTTTGTGCTGATCAGCACCGACAAGGCCGTGCGCCCCACCAATATCATGGGGGCGACCAAGCGCTTGGCAGAAATGGTGCTGCAAGCTCTGGCCGAGGTGAATCCCAAGACCACCTTCAGCATGGTGCGCTTTGGCAATGTGCTGGGCTCCAGCGGATCAGTGGTGCCGCTGTTTCGCGAGCAGATTAAAAACGGCGGACCCATCACCCTCACGCATACCGACATCACGCGCTACTTCATGACCATCCCCGAGGCGGCGCAGCTGGTCATCCAGGCTGGCGCTATGGGACAGGGTGGCGATGTGTTTGTGCTGGATATGGGGCAGCCCGTCAAAATCATCGACTTGGCTCGCCGCATGGTGGAACTGTCGGGCTTGACGGTGCGCGACGAGATGAATCAAGACGGCGACATTGAGCTGGCGGTGACGGGTCTGCGCCCTGGCGAAAAACTTTATGAAGAACTGCTGATTGGCGACAACCCCAAGCCCACGCAGCATCCGTGCATCATGAAAGCGCACGAGCAATTCTTGATCTGGCCGCAGCTGGAGCAAAAACTCAAGGCCTTGAGCATTGCGATCGGCGTGAACGACGTACCGGTGATTCGCGGCCAACTGCAAGAATTGGTGTCTGGCTACCAACCCAGCGGCGACGTGGTGGACTGGGTGCACATGGCGCTAGAGCGCGAAGCGTTAACTGGAACGAATAATGAAAACTCAAAATAACAATCGCAAAGGCATCATCCTCGCAGGCGGCTCAGGCACACGCCTTTATCCCGTGACTCAGGCGGTCAGCAAGCAATTGATGCCCGTCTACGACAAGCCCATGGTCTACTACCCGCTGACCACCTTGATGCTGGCCGGTATCCGCGATGTGCTGCTCATCAGCACCCCACACGACACCCCCAGATTTGAGGAGCTGCTAGGCGACGGTGCACGTTGGGGCATGAATATCCAATACGCTGTGCAGCCCAGCCCCGATGGACTGGCGCAGGCCTTCATCATCGGCAAAGAGTTTGTGGGCAATCAGCCCAGTGCGCTGGTCTTGGGGGACAACATTTTTTACGGTCATGACTTGGTCAAGTTACTGAGCAATGCCCATGCGCGCGGCAGCGGTGCCAGCGTTTTTGCCTATCACGTGACTGACCCAGAACGTTATGGCGTGGTGGATTTTGACGCTGACCAGCGCGCCATCTCCATCGAAGAAAAACCCAAGCAAGCCAAAAGCAACTACGCGGTGACCGGTCTTTACTTCTACGACCAGCAGGTTTGTGACATTGCTGCGGATATCCAGCCCTCGGCCAGGGGCGAGTTGGAGATCACCGATGTCAACAAGCGCTACTTGGAGTTGACGCAGCTGAGCGTCGAAATCATGGGGCGTGGTTATGCTTGGCTGGACACCGGAACCCATGACAGTTTGCTGGAGGCTGCCAGCTTCATCGCCACCTTGCAAAAACGCCAAGGCTTGCAAGTCGCCTGCCCCGAGGAAATCGCATTCCGTCAGGGATGGATTAGTGCCGAGCAATTGATGCGGCTGGCCGATCCCCTCAAGAAAAACGGTTACGGTCAGTATCTGTTGAATCTACTGAAGTAAGCCATGCCGTACACCGTGACCCCCGCCGCTATCCCCGAAGTACTGATTCTGGCACCCAAGGTTTTTGGGGACGATCGGGGCTTCTTTTTTGAGAGCTTCAACCAGCGCGATTTCCAACAGATCACGGGGCTGGATGTTCAGTTCGTGCAAGACAACCACAGCAAGTCATCCAAAGGGGTGCTGCGGGGCTTGCACTACCAAATCCAGCACCCACAGGGAAAGTTGGTGCGGGTGACGCAGGGGGCCGTGTTTGATGTGGCCGTGGATCTGCGTCGCTCGTCATCGAATTTCGGCAAGTGGGCAGGGGTGGAGCTTTCGGACACGAACAAAAAACAGCTTTGGGTGCCGCCTGGCTTTGCCCATGGGTTTGTCGTGATCAGCGACTTTGCGGAATTTCTATACAAAACGACCGATTACTGGTATCCCGAACATGAGCGCAGCCTGCTTTGGAGCGATCCTGCGGTGGGTATTCAGTGGCCCTTCGATGGCGTGCCACAATTGGCGGCCAAAGATGCAGCGGCTAAGATGCTGCAAGACGCCGACGTGTTTGACTGAGGCGGCGTTGAGTATTTACTGAGGAGTTATTTCATGACTATTCTTGTGACCGGCGGTGCCGGCTTCATTGGCGCAAACTTTGTGCTGGATTGGTTGGCTGGCTCTAACGAGTCAGTTATTAACTTGGATAAGCTGACCTACGCAGGCAACTTAGAAACCTTGTCTAGCCTGAAGGGAAAGCCGAGCCACATCTTTGTGCAAGGTGACATCGGTGACCGTGCCTTAGTCGAGCGACTGTTGACCGAGCACAAGCCGCGCGCTGTCATTAACTTTGCAGCTGAAAGCCATGTAGATCGATCCATTCATGGGCCAGGCGACTTCATCGAGACCAATATCGTCGGGACTTACAGCCTGCTCGAGTCGGTTCGGGGTTACTGGGGTGCGCTACCTGATGGCGAAAATGAAGGCGAAAAGGCTGCGTTTCGTTTTCTGCATGTCTCCACAGACGAGGTCTATGGCTCGCTGGCCAAAGACGATCCAGCGTTTGCCGAGACGAAGCGCTACGAACCCAACAGCCCGTATTCCGCATCCAAGGCAGCCAGCGACCATCTGGTGCGTGCCTGGCATCACACCTATGGCCTGCCAGTGCTGACTACCAACTGCTCTAACAACTACGGTCCCTTCCATTTTCCAGAAAAGCTGATTCCGCTCGTGATTGTCAACGCCCTAGCGAACAAGCCGCTTCCCGTGTATGGCGATGGTATGCAGATCCGCGACTGGTTATACGTGAAGGACCATTGCAGTGCGATCCGCCGTGTACTGAACGCAGGCAAATTGGGAGAAACCTACAACGTGGGCGGCTGGAACGAGAAGCCCAACATTGAGATTGTGACAACCGTGTGCGCTTTGCTGGACGAACTTTCCCCCCGCGCCGATGGCAAGCCCTATGCGCAGCAAATCACCTACGTCACCGACCGCCCTGGTCACGATCGTCGTTACGCCATCGACGCCACCAAAATTCACCGCGAGCTGGGTTGGAGACCCGCCGAAACGTTTGAATCTGGCATTCGCAAGACGGTGCAGTGGTACTTGGACAACGCGGACTGGGTGGCCAATGTACAGTCTGGCGAGTATCGCAAGTGGCTAGACAAAAACTACGAGAGTAGAGCCTAAGCACTAGAGCGGGAGAGGTCAGCGGACTTTGCGAATGCTGGCTGGCGACACCGTCATCTTTACTGGCTTGCTCAGCATATTGAGCAGCACCATCACACGGCCTTCGCCGTCGGTCATCTGGTAGATGGCCTCCACCCCCACAAACGGCCCATTGGTCACAACGACTTGCTCGCCAGGTTCAAAGTGGCGCAGCAATACCTCGGCAGATGCGCTCTTGGCGCGCAGTTCGCTGACCAACGTGTCATCAATCTTGGCGGGTGTTTGACCAAAAGTAACCAAGCGACTAACCCCTACGGTTGACCGAATGGGCGACCAGCTTTGCGACTCCAGCCCACTGCTTAGTCGGATAAACAGGTAACGCGGGAATAGCGCTTCTTGAATCACTTGAAGCTGACTTTGGCGCAGTTTTTCTGCGCGGATGAGTGGTAAGAAGCATTCAAAACCCTGGCGCTCAAGGTTTTCCAGAGCCACGCGTTCTTGGCGAATCTTGGTGTGGATCAGGTACCAGTTGCTCATTGTGTTTAGGTTAAATGCCTGTGAATTTAAGTGCTTGCGAAGACGAGAATTTTACAAGCATGAGTGACTGTATATCATTGGGTGCATGACAACATCAAGTACCACATCGCTCCTCACTCATTTCAACGACGCAGGGCAGGCGCACATGGTGGACGTGACGGCTAAGACCGCAACGCACCGCGTAGCAAGGGCTTCTGGGCGAATTCAAATGCTGCCCGAAACCTTCAAACTCATCGAGCAAGGCAACGCCAAAAAAGGGGATGTGCTGGGCGTTGCTCGAATCGCGGGAATTTGCGCCGCAAAAAAAACCAGCGACCTAATTCCTTTGTGTCACCCGCTGGTGCTGACGCGGGTGAGCGTTGATTTTTCACCCGACCCCAGCGACTCAATGACGGCGTGGCTTTGCAACGCCACCGTCGAAACCGTGGGCGTGACCGGTGTCGAAATGGAGGCGCTGTGCGCCGTGCAAGTTGCCTTGCTCACCATCTACGATATGTGCAAAGCGGCAGACAAGGGCATGATCATCACGAACGTGCGCTTAGACGAAAAATTAGGCGGCAAGTCAGGGACGTTTACACGCCCAAGCGCTTAGCCAGCCCCTAGTCGCCCACCATACAAATTTTGAGCATATTTGTGCCGCCAGGTGCGCCCATAGGTTCGCCGCAGGTAATGGCATAGACGTCGCCCTTTTTAACGATTTTTCGCATCAAGAGCCTTGCTTCGGCTTGCTTCAGCGCGGTGTCTCGGTCAGCGCTGGTGTCCATGAGTAGTGGACGCACGTTGCGATATAGCGCCATTTTTCGCTGTGTGGCTAGTGATGCCGTCAGCGCATAAATGGGAATGTGGATGCGGTGGCGACTCATCCACAGGGGTGTCGAGCCACTCTCCGTTAGCGCCACAATTGCTTTGCAGCCAAGGTGATGCGCGGTAAACAACGCACCAATCGCGATGGCTTGGTCAATGCGGTGAAAGCTTTGCCCTGTAAAGTCTGCATCAAGCTGCACGTCTTCGGCAGCTTCTGCGGCCGCGCAAATTTCGCTCATGGCGATGACGGTCTCTAGCGGATATTTACCTGCTGCGCTCTCGGCCGAAAGCATCACGGCATCGGTTCCGTCTAGCACCGCATTGGCAACGTCGCTAACTTCGGCGCGTGTGGGTACGGGCGCGGAGATCATGCTCTCCATCATTTGTGTGGCGGTAATAACGGTTTTGTCCATGGCGCGTGCCATGCGGATCATGCGCTTTTGCAGTGCAGGCACGGCGGCGTTACCCACTTCGATGGCTAGGTCGCCCCGCGCCACCATGATGGAGTCTGATGCAGCAATGATTTCTTCTAGCCTAGGGATGGCTTCTGCGCGTTCGATTTTTGCAATCAACATGGGTTTGTGGCGGTACTCTGCGCCCGCTACGTTACACAGCTGACGTGCCATTTCCATGTCGGTAGCGCTTTGCGGAAAGCTCACCGCCACGTAGTCGGCTCGAAACGCCATGGCGGTTTTGATGTCCTCCATGTCCTTGGCAGTTAAGGCTGGCGCAGTCAAGCCGCCCCCCTTTTTGTTGATGCCTTTGTTGTTGGATAGCTTGCCGCCTACGGTGACCGTGGTGTACACCTGCTCGCCTTTGACTTTGCTGACCGTCAAAACGATGAGTCCATCATTAAGAAGCAGTACGTCGCCTGCTTTCACATCACGCGGTAGCTCTTTGTAGTCCAGTCCCACGGCGGAGTCGTCACCAAGCTCGGTGCGCTGGGCGTCCAAAATAAAAGTAGCGCCATCGACCAGCATGGTGAAGTCTTTAGCGAATTTACCAACGCGAATTTTGGGGCCTTGCAAATCCGCCATGATGGCGACCTCGCGTCCCGCAGCTTCGGAGGCCGCTCGCACCATGGCGGCGCGGTCAATGTGGTCTTGGCTTGTGCCGTGGCTAAAGTTCAAGCGGACGACGTTCACACCCGCCGCGATCATTTTTTGTAGGAGTGCTATATCACTTGATGCGGGACCCAATGTCGCCACAATTTTGGTTGCATGTCTTGCCATTATTTTTCCTTCCGTTAGTCGCAATGACTGCCGCGCTCCCAATGAGTGCGGCTGAGGTGGATGATAAGGCTAAGGGCGTGCGCCCTTGGATACTAAAGTTTGAATGGCACAACCACTTGGCGTTGCTCGCCCAGACCTTCAATGCCCAGCGTCACAACGTCACCTGCTTTGAGGTATTTGGGCGGCTTCATGCCAAGACCCACGCCAGGCGGCGTGCCCGTGGTGATGATGTCGCCAGGCTCTAGCGTCATAAATTGGCTTAAGTAGCTCACAATTTTTGGAACGTTAAAAATCATTTTTTGGGTTGTGCCTGTTTGCATACGTTTGCCGTTGACATCCAGCCACATGGCGCATTTGTGGATATTGGCAACGCCGTCTTTGGTGACTAACCACGGACCGATAGGGCCAAACGTGTCGCAACCCTTGCCCTTATCCCATTGTGGTCCGCGCTCCAGTTGGAATTCGCGCTCGGATACATCGTTAATCACGCAGTAACCTGCCACGAAATCGAGTGCGGATTTCTGCGACACATAACGCGCCCGCGTACCAATCACAATGCCAAGCTCGACTTCCCAGTCGGTTTTTGTCGAACCTTTGGGCAGCATCACCTCGTCGTTTGGGCCTTGGATGCAGGTAGTTGCCTTCATAAACACCACGGGCTCTTTGGGGACGGGCATCCCCGACTCTTCGGCGTGATCATAAAAGTTAAGACCAATCGCAATGAACTTGCCTACTTTGGCAACAGGGCAGCCCATGCGGGGTTTGCCTTTTACCAGCGGCAAGGTGTCGATTTTGAGCTTGGAAATTTTTGCAAGCACCGTGGACGAAATCGTTGAGCCATCCCAATCTTTTACATACTTTGACACATCACGCAGCCTGCCTTCAGAGTCGATAAGACCAGGTTTTTCTTTGCCAGCAGCGCCATATCGAATGAGTTTCATGATTGTCCTTGTTGAGGTTGAAAAAGGTTCGGTATGATCAATCTTACTATGCCTGTGCACCCTACTGCCATACTTGCCAGCTTGCTTGGCGAACAAGAACAGTACGAACAATCCCGGCAATTGGGGGAGGATGCGCTCGTGCAGCAAGATGAGATTGCGCGTTTGCAGGCGGATATTTCGCGCTGCATCGTCTCTTACTCATTGTTTGGCAGCGAGCCTTTGTACGGCGAGGGTGCGATGCTGAATGCGCAAGCCATCCAAGAGTTACTTCCCGATTGGCAGATGCGAGTTTATCACGACGACAGTCTATCTAGCGAATTGATTGCGCGTTTGCAGCAGGCGGGAGCGCAGACGATTGCGGTGGCATCGGTTGGCATTGCACACTGGCCGGGCACGTTTTGGCGCTTTCATGCGCTGACCGATCCGCACGCCCTGCGCGTGCTTCTGCGCGACGCCGATTCGATCATCACGCCACGCGAAATCAGCTGTGTGCGTGAGTGGCTAGATAGCCACCATCCCTTTCACGTGATGCGCGACGGGTACACGCATACGGAGTTGATTTTGGCGGGACTGTGGGGCGCGCATGCGCCGTATTTGGCGCATATTGGCGCATGGGTTGAGCAATACCTGATGCACGATATTGAGTACCTTACGCACGATGACCAATTGTTTTTAGGCAAATATATTTGGCCACGCATTTGCCAGCATACGCTGGTGCACGACAGTATTCATCCCGTGCTAGGCGCCAAAGATATTGTGGCTCCAAGAGTCAACTCCGACATAGCATCCACGCTAGGCGGCATCGGTGCGACGGCGTTCCCGGTGACGCTGACCCCTGCTCTGCCCCATCAAAAATACTGGATTGACATTTCGGTGACAGCCAGCGGTGAGCGAATTTGTCGCTACGAGCGCATGGCGCGTGATGGTGTAGATAGATTTCGTATTCCCTCCAGCTACGGTCAAAAGATCGAAGCGGGTGTTTGGAAAATCGAAGTCGGCGCCTTGCCTTGACCTTAAGCCAACGCCCGCGTCACCACTTCGCGCACATCGCGACTTAAGTTGCTCTTTGCTGCTACTCGCTCAATAGCAAGACGTGCCGCATCTTGATAGGGCTGGGCAAGTTTTTTCCAGCGCTCCAAGCTGCGGGCTAAACGCGCCGCAACTTGTGGATTGACGCCATCAAGTGCTAATACTTGCGCACTCCAAAACACATAACCTTCGGCGTCTGGGCGATGAAAACCCGCAGGGTTTGCTGCGCAATAACTAAACACCAAGGCGCGAAAACGGTTAGGGTTGCCCGCTTTGAAGTCGGGGTGTTGCGTCAAGGCTTTGACACGCGGCAAGATGTCGCCGTCCGTGTCGCAGGCGCAGGCTTGCAGCGCAAACCATTTATCCACGACTAAATCGTCATGCGCAAACAGCGCATGAAATTGCGCCAACGCGCCCGTTGCTGCGTCCGCTTTAGCGCCCACGAGGGCGGCAAGTGCGCCCATGCGGTCAGTCATATTGCTGGCGTTTTGAAAATGTTGGTACGCCAAGGTGGCGGCTGCTTTGTCGGCAAGGCACAAATAGCTCAGCGCCAAATTAGCGAGTGCGCGTTTGCCGCTGGAGACGCTGTCTGGCGTGTAACTGCTGGTGGTCTGGTGCTCGATAAACGCGGCGTGCCACTGGCTTTGTAACTCAGTTGCCAATTGCACACGAATGGCTTCGCGCACGGCGTGGATGCGCTGCGGGTCAACCACGGACACCTGGTCGGCAATGACGCTTTCGCTGGGAGCAGACAGTATGACGGCTTTAAACGCGGCGCCTTGGGCGCGATCGGTCAATGTGTTTTTGAGCGCCATCACGGTTGCGGCGCTAAGTGCGGGCGGGTGCGAGTTATCCAAAACGGCAGCAACGATTTCGCGCAGCATGAGGCGCTGCGCGCCCTCCCAGCGATTAAATGCATCTGTGTCGTGCGTCATCAAGGTACGCAATTCCACGTCTGTGTAGTCGTAATCTAAAGTGATGGGAGCGGAGAATTCGCGTAGCAAAGAGGGCACGGGCTGTTCGCCCTCGGGCAATTGAACGTTGTCAAAGCGAATCGTCTCGCTGATCTGCGTCATCACGTGCAGGTGTGTGTTGGTCAGCGCCGCGCCGCTTGGCGTAAGCAAGCCAAGTGAAAGAGGAATGACAAAAGGGGCTTGACCTTCGCGCAGTTTTTGCGTGAGGGTCAGCGCATAGCTTTGCGCAGCAGCGTTGTATTGGGTGTTGACTTTTAGGCAGGGTGTGCCTGCTTGGTTGTACCAATTTTTAAATTGAGTTAAATGTTGTTTGAGTACGGAGTCGGGGTTCGCATCGGCAATGCTTTGCGCGAAATCGTCGCAGGTGACAGCCCCGCCGTCGTGGCGCTGGAAGTACAGTTTCATGCCAGCGTTAAAGCCTTCTTTGCCGACTAAGGTTTGCATCATGCGGACGACTTCCGCCCCTTTTTCGTAAACCGTGGCGGTATAGAAGTTGTTGATTTCCGAGTATTCGGCGGGACGCACGGCGTGACTCATCGGACCTGCGTCTTCGCCAAACTGCACGGCACGCAAGTTGCGCACGTCTTCGATGCGCTGCACGGCGCGAGCGCTACCTGAGCCACTCATATCCATGCTGAACTCTTGATCGCGAAACACGGTCAGCCCCTCTTTGAGTGAAAGCTGAAACCAGTCTCGGCACGTGATACGGTTGCCAGTCCAGTTGTGGAAATACTCGTGCGCAACTACGGACTCAATGCCCGCAAAATCGCCATCGGTTGCCGTGCTTGGCGTTGCCAGCACGTACTTGGTGTTAAAGATATTGAGTCCCTTGTTCTCCATTGCGCCCATGTTGAAGTCGCCGACAGCCACAATCATGAAGCGCTCTAAATCGAGCGACAGTCCAAAACGTGCCTCATCCCACGCAATAGCTGCCATGAGCGAGCGCATCGCGTGTTCGGTTTTATCAAGATCGCCAGGGCGCACATAGACTTGCAGCAAATGCTCGGAGCCAGATTTGGTTTTGATTTTTTGCTCGTGACAAACCAAAAGCCCCGCCACGAGTGCAAACAAATAACAAGGTTTTTTGTGCGGATCAACCCACTTGGCAAAGTGCTTGCCATTGTCCAGCAAGCCTTGCCCCACAAGGTTTCCGTTGGACAGCAGTACGGGATACGCTGCTTTGTCTGCGCGCAGCGTCACGGAGAAATTTGCCATCACATCGGGACGATCAAGGTAGTAGGTGATGCGTTTAAAGCCCTCGGCTTCGCACTGCGTAAACAATGAATGGTTGCTGACATATAGCCCCGACATCGATGTGTTTTTACTGGGGTTGCACGTGGTGAAAATTTCTAAGTCAAAGGCATCAAAACCCTCAGGGGTTTTTTCTAGCACCAGTTTTTCATCGCCGTTTGCGAGGGTTTCCATTTTGAAGCTAGTGCTTTGGCCGTTGATGAGCACACGCGCAAGGTCTAAGTCTTTGCCGTCTAATTTAAGTGCTTGCAGCGCAACGTCTGGATTGCGACGCACACGCATTTTTGAGAGCACGCGAGTTTTTGCGGGATCAAGATCAATGGTTAAGTCAACACTGTCAATCCAAAAAGCGGGAGCGGTGTAGTCGGCTAGGCGAGTCGTTGTAGTGGTCATGAGCAGTAAAAAATAGGGGTGGGAGATTTTGCGACGGAGGATTCTACGAGGAGGGCGTGAACAGACTATCCCGCAGCCACTGCCAGCCCTCGTACGTGGTGGGATTGTCGGCGCAGCGTCCAATGCCGCACTCTAAAAGAGTGGCGACGAGGTTTGCCAAAACAAGCGCCATCAGCACCAAAATGCAGGCGCTGGCAAAGCCCGAGCGTGAGCGAACCTCTTGCATGGGTAGCATTAGCAAAACGGCTTGCAACGCGACCAGTGCTGCGTAGCCAGCAAACGCCCACGTATAGAAATGCAAGCCAAAAAATGTAGCGCCATAACCCGCATCGTGCGGCGCAATGTGCAACAGAATTTGCCGCACAGATACCATCATGCCGACCAAGCCGCACACAATGCCTAATCCGTAGTGCGATGCTTGCGCGCCCGAACGAATGTTGAGCGCAAACGCGCCACCAATGAGCACAAAGCCCATGCGCTGCATGAGGCACAGCGGGCAAGGTAAATCGCGCACGAAGAGCTGGTCAAAAAAAGCATAGGACAGCACGCCAATGACAACGAGCACCCCAAGCTGATTACCAATAGCTGCAAGTGAGGCTAAAAACGATTTCATTACAGGCTGATAAAAAGTGAGTTGGTGGCGTGAATGCGAAACCACGCCAGCAAAATGATCAAGGTGATGAGCAAAAATGCAAACCCTGTGCGGCGCTTATCAAACCAAATGCAAACCAAGCCTGTGAAGGCGCTGAGGAAGGGTAAAAACATATACATAGCGATTGATGCCTGTGTTAGGCCAGTGCGTCGCGCATTTTTTTTATCACGCCTTGGTAGTTAGATGTGCCAAAAATGGCGCTGCCTGCCACAAAGCAATCGGCGCCAGCATCCGCTACGCGGCGGATGTTGTCCGCTTTAATGCCGCCATCAACTTCTAGGCGAATGTCTTTGCCTGAGGCTTCAATGCGCCGCCGTGCGATTTCGATTTTGCGCAGTGCGGAGTCAATAAAGCTTTGGCCACCAAAGCCTGGGTTGACACTCATGATGAGGATGAGGTCGATGTCGTCAATCACGTCATCTAGTACGCCAAGCGGCTGCGCGGGGTTAAAGACCAATCCCACACGCACATCTTTGGATTGAATCGCTTGAATGCTGCGGTGTACGTGCTGCGATGCGTCAGGGTGAAAACTAATGTAGTCGGCCCCCGCGTCGGCAAAGGCTGCGGCGAGCGCGTCCACGGGTTGCACCATCATGTGCACATCCACGCAAACGGGCGTGCCGTCTTGGCGTTTTGCGTAGGGCTTGAGACTGGCGCAGACCATCGGGCCAAAAGTGAGGTTGGGTACGTAGTGATTGTCCATCACGTCAAAGTGAATCCAGTCTGCGCCTGCGGCAATCACGTTGGTGACTTCTTCGCCTAAGCGAGCAAAGTTGGCGCAGAGGATGGAGGGGGCGATGATGTGTTGTTTCATGTTACTATTTTCGCATCTTAAGCAACACAAAACCCATGGCTAAATACCAAATGCTGATTAGCGCGATTCCTAAATATCTGCCCGCGCAATCTAGTCCGATGGACGATGTGTACACCTTCGCCTACAACATTGAGATCATTAACTCGGGGCAGGTGGGGGTGCAGGTAATTTCGCGCTATTGGAGCGTCAACGATGCCAACGGCATGATTCAAAAAATCAAAGGACTAGGCGTGGTGGGCAGGCAGCCGTATTTAAAACCAGGCGAATCTTTTGAATACACCAGCGGTACGCGCATTGCCACTTCTACAGGAACCATGCACGGCAGTTTTTTTTGCGTGGCAGAAGACGGTGAACGTTTTGAGGTTGAGATTCCGCTCTTTGTGCTCGATGCCGTGAGTCCCGATGCGGGCAGGCATTCGTTTAGCAAATAAACCCGTGCCCCAATAAACCAAAGACCCAATCACCTAATGGGCGAGTTCGATTTAATCAAGCGCTATTTTCAGCGCACGGCATCCCCTGTCACGCACGGCAAGTCGCTTGTTCAAGTGGGCATTGGCGACGATTGCGCGGTGCTCACACCCACATTAGGTGCGCAGCTTTGCCTCTCGTCCGATATGTTGGTGGAAGGACGTCATTTTTTTGCCGATGTGGATGCCCAGTCGCTGGGTCACAAAGCGCTGGCAGTTAATCTGTCTGATTTAGCTGCCGCTGGCGCTACGCCGCGTGCTTTTACGTTGGCATTGGCTTTGCCCAAGGTTGACGAGGCATGGCTCGCTGGCTTTTCGCGTGGTCTGTTTGCACTGGCAGACGCGCACGGCTGTGAGCTGGTGGGCGGCGATACCGCGCAAGGACCACTCACGATTTGCATCACTGTTTTTGGCGAAGTGCCAAAGGGCGAGGCTTTGCTACGCAGTGGCGCGCAGGTGGGTGACGACATCTATGTGTCGGGCGCGGTTGGACAGGCGCGGTTGGCGCTTGAAATTTTGCGCGGCCACGTGCAAGCGGATGCAAAGGCGGATGCGGCAACGTTGGTGGCGCTGCGCGATCGCCTAGAGCGCCCTACGCCGCGTGTCAATTTAGGCATCGCATTGCGCGGCGTGGCAAGCGCCTGCATTGATGTGAGCGATGGATTGCTGGGCGACTTAAACCACATCTTGCAAGCCTCGCGTGTGGGGGCGCAAGTGCAAACCGATTGGATTGACGGCTCTTTGGCGTTTGCGCTTGGCGGTGGTGACGACTACGAATTGCTGTTTACCGCATCTGCAAACAAGCGCGGCGCGGTTCAAGCGGCAGCACACAAAACAAATGTGCCAGTCACGCGCATTGGGCTGGTTACGCAGCAGCAAGAGTTGTGCTTGTTTGATGCGGCGGGAGCGCGCATGGACAATTGCTTTTCTTCATTCGACCATTTTGCGTCTCGTTAGCCATGTCTCTACTTCGCTCCGCCTCTACCGTCTCCCTCTTCACTCTTGCGTCGCGCATCACGGGTTTAGGGCGCGAGCTGCTAATTGCCAGCGTATTTGGCGCCAGCGCCATGACGGATGCGTTCAACGTGGCGTTTCGTATTCCTAATTTGCTGCGGCGCTTGTTTGCCGAGGGCGCATTTAGCCAAGCTTTTGTACCCGTGCTGGCGGCTACCAAAGCGCGGGAGGGAGACGCGGCAATGCAAGACCTCATCACCCGCGTCGCCACGGTGCTGTTTTGGGCGCTACTGGCTACCTGCGCGCTGGGCGTGATAGCTGCGCCGCTACTGGTGTGGCTGATGGCAAGCGGCTTGCCAGAGAAGGGCACGGACGCAGCCACGGTCATGACGCGCATCATGTTCCCCTACATTGCTTTTATATCGCTGTGCGCGATGGCGTCGGGTGTGCTCAATACCTATAAACGTTTTGCCGTGCCTGCGTTTACGCCTGTGTTGCTTAATGTTTGCATGATTGGTGCGACGTGGCTGGGTGCGCCTTGGTTTCAATTGCGCGGCATTGAACCGATATACGCCGTTGCCGCAGGCGTGATGCTGGGGGGGGTCTTGCAACTTACGACCCAGTTGCGGGCGGTGCGTCAGATTGCGGCGCTGCCTACTGCACACCGTATCGCTTGGCGCTGGGCGGGTATTCGCGCTGCGTGGCGAGACGTGGGCACGCAAAACATTTTGCATTTGATGTTGCCCGCGCTATTAGGGGTGGGGGTGGCGCAGATTTCGCTTCTGATTAACACGCAAATTGCGTCGCACCTTGCCGTGGGCAGCGTGAGTTGGCTGGGCTACGCTGACCGCTTGATGGAGTTTCCCACAGCCATGTTGGGCGTGGCTTTGGCTGTGGTGCTTATCCCCGCGTTGTCGGCGGCGCACGCCAAGTCGGACACGAATGAATATAGCCGCTTGCTCGACTGGGGTTTGCGCTTGGTGGTGGTGTTGACGGTGCCTTGCGCGGTGGCGCTGGGCGTTTTTGCAACGCCGCTGGTCGCATCGCTGTACCACTACGGATTGTTTCAAAGCAGCGATGTGCAACAAACCGCGTTGGCACTATCCAGCTATGGTGTGGGCTTGTTGGGATTGGTTGCCATCAAGGTGCTTGCGCCTGGTTACTACGCCAGTCAAAACATAAAAACGCCCGTCAAAATTGCTATCGCTGTGCTGGTGGTGACGCAGTTGCTCAATTTTGTTTTTGTGCCGCTGTTTGCTCATGCGGGATTGGCACTGTCCATTGGTGTGGGTGCGCTAATCAATGCGCTGTGGCTGTTGCTGGGGCTGATGCGTAGCAAGGCTTATCAGCCGCTGGCGGGATGGGGAGCGCTGCTTGCAAAGGTGGCAATTGCAAGCGGCTTACTGGGCGTGCTGCTGTGGTGGACGTCCCGCCATTTGCCTTGGTTAGATTGGCGCGCCATGCCGCACGGACTGTGGCAGCGAATGGGCGCATTGCTTGCCATCATTGCCGCAGGTGCAGTGGCGTATTTTGCTATGCTAGCGCTCATGGGTTTGCATCTCAAAGCACTTCTTAAAACCAAGAGTCAATAGTTTTCCATGCTGAATTTTTCGCAACTCACTACGCCCACGACGCCGCTAGACTATTTTGCGCTGCTCGTGCAAAGCGATAAAAACTTTCCGCTGCTAGAGGCCGCTGCTGCAGTGGCGCAAGACGAATACCTAGACCTTGACGTGCAGCAAGTGCTGGAAGGCGTCGATCAAATGGCGGATAAGCTGAGGCGGAAAATTTCGGTGGACGCATCGCCTTTGCAGTGCTTGCACATCTTGAATCGTTTTTTTTATTTGGAGCTGGGCTTTGCCAGCAACGTGAATGACTATTACGCGCCCGATAACAGCTATCTCAATGCCGTGCTAAAAACGCGCAAAGGCTTGCCCATTACGCTTGCGATTATTTGGCTGGAGTTAGCGGCAAGCGTGGGCATCAAAGCCAGCGGGGTCAATTTTCCGGGTCACTTTCTCATCAAAATTGCACTGCCGCAAGGACAAGTCATCATGGACCCGCTCGATGCAAGGTCGCTCAGTGGTCAAGAGTTGGCGCATCGGCTAGAGCCATTTCACAAAAGTTTAGGACTAGAGGGCGACTTTGAAGCGCCGTTTGGTCTTTATTTGCAAGACGCAAGCCCGCGCGACATTGTGACTCGCTTGCTACGCAACCTCAAAGAAATCTACCGTGCCGAGACGGATTGGGATCGCTTGGTTTGTGTGCAAAACCGCTTAATTACCCTGCTGCCCGAGGCGTGGCACGAGTACCGCGACCGAGGCTTGGCACTGGCAAAACTGCACCGCAGACACGAAGCAGTGATCGACCTCGATAAATACCTGCACAGCAGTGTGGATTTGGGTGACCGCGAGGTGGTGCTACTCACCCGCGCGCAAATGTTGGCGTGATGGTTTAGAAGTACTGCTTGGCGAAATTGGCAATGGCCAATGCCAGTAATGCACTCAGCATCCAAGTCAGTTTATCGAGCGTCGCACGGATGGGTGCAAGTTCAATTTGTAAATACTCTTTGGTGATTAAGCCGTTTTGCGCATCAGCCACTACGCGCACAACTGTTTCGGCTTCTTGCTCATTAAAGCCAGCATCGCGCAGCTTTCGAGTAAAAGTCAGCGTATCAAAAGTAATTGTGCTCATGCGGCAAATTCTAGCAAAAAGAAATCGTGCGCCATAGATCAATTCGGACTAGCGTCATCGTAAAATCACCGCATCTGCCGTGCGTTTGAGAATGCTGCCGATGCGGTAAACGCTTTGACCTTGCGCTTCTAAAAACGATTGGCAGTCTTTGCTGGATGCCGCGCTAACCACCACGACCATGCCGATACCCCAGTTGAAGGTGCGTGCCATTTCGTGATCGGAGATAGCGGCAGTGGTTTGCAGCCATTGAAAGACTTCGCTTTTAGGCCAGCTACTCGCAACGAGTTCGGCCGCCAAATGGTCGGGAAGTACGCGTGGAATGTTTTCTAATAAGCCGCCGCCCGTGATGTGTGCCAAGGCCTTGATGTTGAGATCGCTGGCTTGCAGCGCTGCGAGTATGGGTTTGACGTAAAGCCGAGTCGGCTCCATTAGCGCCTCGCGGTAAGGCTTGCCGTCAAGCGATGGAGGCATCTGGCTGCCTGCGCGCTCCACGCATTGACGCACGAGGCTAAAGCCGTTGGAGTGCACGCCGCTGCTGGCAAGTCCAAGCACCACGTCGCCAGCGGTTACAGAGGCACCATTTAGGATTTTGGATTTTTCGACCGCACCCACGCAAAAACCTGCCAGATCGTATTCGCCTGCGGCGTACATACCTGGCATTTCTGCGGTTTCACCGCCAATTAAAGCGCAGCCTGATTCTTCGCAGCCTTTGGCAATGCCGCCAATGACGGCGGCGGCGGTGTCGATGTCTAATTTTCCGCAAGCGAAGTAATCTAAAAAAAACAACGGCTCTGCGCCTTGCACTAGCACGTCGTTCACGCTCATGGCGACTAGGTCTATGCCCACGGTACTGTGCATATTCCATTCAAACGCCAGTTTGAGTTTGGTTCCCACGCCGTCTGTCCCCGAGACGAGCACCGGTTCTTTATATTTTTTAGAGACTTCAAACATCGCGCCAAAGCCACCAATGCCTGCCAGCACGCCATCTCGCAGGGTGCGTTTGGCAAAAGGTTTGATGCGCTCAATTAGCGCGTCGCCTGCCTCGATATCAACGCCTGCATCTTTGTAATGAATGGGGGTGTTGGCCGTGCTGGGTGCGGCAAAAGCGGTCGCAGGAGAGGTCATGGTGCAAGTCTATAAAATGAAGCGTTAATTTTAAGTGTCCATTTTTTGACTGCTGTACACACTCGCTTACTCTGGTTTTAAGAATCTATGTCGCACAACGACTCTTCTCCCGCCCCTCCTTGGCGCATCAGTTTGATTTGGCTGGCTTTGGCTGTGGGTGTGTGGTTAGTGCTAAAGCTGCTTGCCCCCGTCCTCATGCCTTTTGTGCTGGCGTTGGTGTTGGCGTATTCGCTAGCGCCCTTGGTGCAGCAGGCGCATCGCGTGACCAAACAGCGCTTGCCACATTGGCTGGTGGTGGTGTGGGTGGAAGTGGGATTTTTGCTACTGGCGCTTGCAGTGCTTTTGCTGATCGTGCCGATTTTGAGCAAGGAGCTACCGCTGCTGCAATCACAATTGCCGCGCCTTGCCGAGCGCTTAAACGCAGCACTCGCACCACTGCTGCAAAGCCTAGGCGTGTCATACAGCCTAGATACCGAAAATGTTAAAAATTTTGCCATGGCGTATTTGCAAACCAATGGCAGCGATATTTGGCAATGGGTATTGCCCTCGCTCAAAATAGGGGGCAGCGTTTTAATTACTTTGCTGGGTTTTCTGGTGTTGATTCCTGTGGTGTTGTTTTATTTGCTCACCGACTGGGCAAAACTGTGGCGCGGAGTTGCCGCGTGGATTCCGCCCTCCAAGCTACCAGCGGTGCAAAATTTTTTACAAGAAACCGATGCGGTGCTGAGTCAATATATGCGCGGGCAACTATTGGTAATGGTGTTGCTGGCAATTTTTTATAGCCTTGGCCTTAGTTTGTGGGGCTTGGATTTGGCGCTACCCATTGGCGTGTTTACAGGGTTGGCGGTTTGTATTCCTTATCTTGGTTTTGGCATTGGTTTCATTCTGGCTTTGCTAGCAGGTGCTTTGCAATTCGATCTCGCACAAACCGCCGTCATGCTTGCAACTGTGTACGGCGCAGGGCAAGTGCTGGAGGGGTTTTTCCTCACGCCGCGTTTGGTGGGTGAGCGCATTGGGTTGCATCCGCTTGCCGTTATTTTTGCCCTGCTTGCGTTTGGCGAGCTCTTTGGGTTTATCGGCGTGTTGCTCGCATTACCCGCCAGTGCCGTTCTTTTGGTGCTGCTACGCCGTATCAAGGTGCGCTACCTTGCGTCGAAGTTGTATCTAAACTGATGATGCAGCAATTTACACTTGATGTTGCCGTTGATCTTGCGCCCTCGTTGAATAGTTTTTTACCGACGGGTAATGAAGCCGCGCACCAGCATTTGCGGCTGTGGTTAGCTGCCACACTGCGCTCGCCTGTGCCGATTTATTTGTGGGGCGAATCGGGAACGGGTAAAACCCATTTGCTTCGCGCTGTGCAGCGCGGTTTGCAAGAGCGCGACGAAGCTGTCGGTTGGTTAAACGCAAGCATTGCCGAGCCGTCCGCCTTTAATCCCGATTGGCGCGTGGCGTTGATGGATGATGTGCATTGCTACACCTCGGTGCAGCAGCACGCGGCGTTTAATTGGTTTGTTAACAGCTCCGCCACGGGCTGCGCGGTGGTTGCAGCTGGTGATGCAGCACCAGCTGCGCTTTTGCTGCGTGGCGATTTGCGCTCGCGCCTAGGCTGGGGCGACATTTTTGCCTTGCACGCTTTGCCCGATGCCGCGCAGCAAGAAGTATTGCGTGCCAGCGCCACTGCTCGCGGCTTGCACTTGAGCGACGAGGTGTTGGGTTACATGAGCACCCGCTTTTCCCGCGATCTGAGCCATTTAATGCAGTGGCTGGATAAGCTTGACCGCTACGCGCTGCAAACCAAACGCGCCATCACCGTTCCGCTGCTCAAAGAAATGCTGGACAACATCGATCGGTTGATTTAACGCACCGTATGAACCTCGCCCTTTTTGACCTTGACCACACGCTGCTGCCAATTGACTCCGATTACACGTGGGGGGCGTTTTGCATAGCTGAAGGTTTGGTTGACCCCGCGCAGCACAAAACTCGCAACGAAGCTTTTTCTGCTGATTACCGCGCGGGCACGCTAGACATTCACGCCTACGTTGCTTTTGCCATGCAAGTGGTCGCCAACTTGGACGCGCAGGCCGCGACTCGGTTGCACGCCAAATATATGCGCGACTGGATTGCCCCAGCCATCCGTCCCCAAGCTCTGGATTTGGTGCGAGCCCATCAAGCGGCGGGTGACGCTTGCATCATCATCACCGCCACAAATGAGTTTGTGACGCGTGATATTGCCCGTGCGTTTGGCGTGGCGCATTTAATTGCTGTGGATTTGGAGCGTGACGCAAGTGGGCACGTCACTAATCGGATCGCGGGTGTGCCGTCGTTTCAAGGCGGCAAAGTCACGCGCATGGAGATGTGGCTGCAAGAGCGAGGACTCACGTGGCGCGATATTCCAAAGAGCACGTTTTATAGTGACTCGATGAATGATGTGCCGCTACTTGAGAAGGTGTCGCATCCCGTAGCAACCAATCCCGATATACGGCTGCGAGCGCTGGCGGTGCAGCGACAATGGCGAATTCTCGATTTATTTGAGACGCCTTGATACAACGAGACTTCATGCTTAAAAAAATTATTCAACTGGTCAAAGCGGGCGGCAAAACGTCACTGGCATCCAAGCGCATGGAAGTGCCTGTGCGTGAGCACAAAATTAACCGCGATTTAATTGACTCACGCGCCATCGAAACGGTGGAAACCTTACAAGACGCGGGTTTTGAGACTTACATTGTGGGCGGCGCGGTGCGCGATTTGCTGCTCGGACTGGCTCCCAAAGATTTTGATATTGCAACCGAGGCCACGCCCGAAGAAGTCAAGCGACTCTTTAGACGTGCCTTCATTATTGGGCGACGCTTCCGCATCGTGCACGTTATTTTTGGCGGTGGACGTGACCACGAAGTGTTTGAAGTCTCCACCTTTCGCGCCAATGTGGATACGGCGGATGCGACCAAGGTGAAGGGCAACGAGCGCAGTCAAAAAACGCAGTTAGAAGGCATGAAACACGCCGTTGATAGCAGTGGACGGGTGCTGCGCGATAACGTGTGGGGCGACATTGCCAGCGATGCAGCGCGGCGTGACTTCACCGTCAACGCCATGTATTACGACCCTAGCTCCGAAGTGCTGGTGGACTACCACGGCGGTATTGCTGATGCCAAGCGCCGAATCATCCGAATGATTGGTGAGCCCGCAGCGCGGTATCGTGAAGACCCCGTGCGCATCATCCGCGCTGTGCGCTTTGCTGCCAAGCTTGCCAAGTTGGGTTTCCAGTTAGAACCCAAAACGCTAGAGCCGATTAAAAAACTCAAAAAACTGCTGGAGGACGTGCCGCCTTCGCGTATGTTTGACGAAATGCTCAAACTCGTGCAAACAGGGCATTCGCTTGCCAGCATCCAAACGCTTCAGTCTTTGGGACTGGAGCGCGGAATTTATCCGTTGCTCGATGTCATGGTGGAGCGCGCGGGCACGCCAATGGTGCAAGGGATGCTTGGCGATACCGATGCGCGTGTTTTGGCAGGCAAGCCGGTTGCCCCAAGTTATTTGTTGGCTGCGGTTTTGTGGCAAGACGTGTTAGCGGGGTGGGCGGCGCGGCGCGACGGCAAGAAGCCGTTTAGCAAAACCCCAACCTTTCCTGCGCTGGCAGAAAGCGTTGATGCGGTTTTTGAGGAGCGTATTGGAGACGTCTCTGGGCGCGGCAAGCTGGGTGCTGATATGCGTGAAATTTGGATGATGCAGCCAAGGTTTGAGCGGCGCACGGGTGGCTCGCCGCACACGCTGGTCGAGCATTTACGCTTTCGCGCAGGTTTTGATTTTTTGCGTCTACGCGGGCAATCAAACGAAGCAGGCGCGGCAGAATTGGCGGCGCTTGCTGATTGGTGGCAAGCGTTTCAAGATGCCGATCATGCGACTCGGCTAGCGCTGATTGCGCAAGTCAAATCACAGCCAAAAATAATAAGCACAACGACGGACGCAGCTGCCGATCAAGCTCGCAAACCAAGACGCAAGCGCAAACCTAAGGCCGCGCAGCCTGTACAAAATGATGGTGACGGCATACTTAGCGCTGGGGTCTAACTTAGGCGACTCGGTTCAGCACATCGAGTCGGCGACGACTGCCGTGGCGCAGTTGCCAAGCACGCGGCTGCTGGCAAAGTCTAGCCTGTATAAAAGCAAGCCTGTGGATGCAAGTGGCAACGACTACATCAACGCCGTGCTTGCGATTGACACCGCATTAAACGCCTACGCCTTACTGGGCGAATTGCAAAAACTGGAAAGCCTTTCGGGGCGTGCTTTGCCTGCAGATAGGGCGCATTTGCACAACGCACCGCGCACTTTGGATATCGATATCTTGCTCTTTGGCGAGGCATCAATCGACAGTAAAACATTGACGATTCCGCATCCGCGCATGTGGCAAAGGGCGTTTGTTTTGCGACCTCTGGCAGAGCTTGCGCCCCAGCGTGTTCGCGCAATTGACTTGCAAGCCGTTTCCCAGCAGCAGATTCGTCAGTTGGCGAGTGGAGATCGCTCGTAGAATCGGCGGCAATCGTTATTAACTTGGAGTGCGCTCATGCTGTTTAGCAAATTACTTCCCAAAGAAGGCAATTTTTTTGAAATGTTTAACCAGCATGCGGATTGCATTGTGAGTGCTGCGCAAGCTTTTTCTAAGTTGGTTGCTAATTACAGCGATCCCGTGCTGCGCGAGAGTTTTAACCGAGATGTAGATAACGCGGAGCATTCGGCCGACCGCATTACTGCGGAGGTCAACCGACTCATCCACAAAACGTTTATCACGCCCATTGACCGAGAGCAAATCCACTCTTTGATTAACACCATGGACGATGTGGCGGATTTAATTCAAGACTGTGCCGAAGCGATGGCGTTGTACGACTTAAAAAGTACGACAGACGCAATTTTGCGCCTCACCGATATCAGTCTTAAATGTTGCGATCGCTTAAAAGACGCGGTGTATATGCTGGGCAGTATTGCGGACGCTAAAACCGCCGAGGCAGCGCTTAAAACCTGCGAAGAAATTGACCGCCTAGAGTCGGATGCTGACCGCGTCATGCGTGGTGCCATGAGTAAACTGTTTCGCGAAGAGCCCGAGGTGCGCGAGGTCATCAAACTCAAAGCGATTTACGAGTTGCTGGAGACAATCACCGACAAGTGCGAAGATGTTGCCAATCAAATTGAAGGCATCGTACTGGAGAACTCGTAATGGAGCCGCAAGCCGCCGCGCTCTGGCTGGTCGCCTTGCTGGTGGCGCTGGCACTGGCCTTTGACTTTATGAATGGCTTTCATGACTCTGCCAACTCCATTGCAACGGTGGTGTCGACGGGCGTGCTAAGGCCTGGGCAAGCGGTTTTGTTTGCTGCGTTTTTTAATTGCATTGCCATTTTTATTTTTCAACTCAGCGTAGCCTCTACCGTAGGCAAGGGCTTGGTCATACCAGGCGTTGTCGATACTCATGTGGTGTTTGGTGCTTTGTTGGGCGCGTTGATTTGGAACATCATCACGTGGTACTACGGCATTCCCAGCAGTTCTTCGCACGCACTTTTAGGCGGCATTGTGGGTGCGGCCATTGCTAAGGCTGGAACCAGTGTGCTGATTGCGGGGAAAATTCTGCAAACCGTGCTGTGGATTTTTCTCTCGCCGCTGCTTGGCTTTTTCATGGCGTCTCTCATGATGGTGGCAGTGGCTTGGATTTTTAGGCGTGCCACGCCATCGCGTGTGGATAAATGGTTTAGGCGAGGTCAGCTTTTTTCTGCGGCGGCTTATAGCCTTGGTCATGGCGGCAATGATGCGCAAAAAACGATTGGCATTATTTGGATGCTGCTCATTGCCACGGGCTACACGGCGGTGGATGCAAAAGTGCCACCCCACTGGGTCGTTGTGAGCTGCTATTTAGCAATCGGACTGGGAACTATGTTTGGCGGTTGGCGTATCGTGAAAACGATGGGGCAAAAAATCACCAAGCTCAAACCAGTGGGTGGGTTTTGCGCGGAAACGGGCGGTGCGATGACTTTATTTTTAGCTAGCTTTTTAGGCATCGCGGTATCCACCACGCACACGATTACGGGCGCGATTGTGGGCGTGGGCTCGACACAGCGCGCCAGTGCCGTGCGCTGGGGTGTTGCAGGAACTATTGTTTGGGCGTGGATTTTTACTATCCCTGCAAGCGCCTTTATCGCGGCTCTGGGATACAGTCTTAGCTTGTATATTTTTTAAGCTCTTGGCTAGATGGCTTTGAGCGTGTACTCAAAGTAGCGTTGGCTGCCAAAAGCAACGACCGACATGAGTGCGGTTGCACCAATCAGCAGAGCCAAAATCACCGCCAAAACTCCTAGCCCCGAGCTATTGCCCGCAGCGTTGTCGCTGCTTGTTGCTGGGTTGTAGAGAGCGTTCCATTTGGCTTTGTCCATCAAACCAAAAACAATGGCAGATAAGCAAGCTGCTGCCAGAGACGCCCCCAAAAATGGGGTGAGTAGCCATGACAAGCGATCGTCTTGCCCAAGCGCCATGATGCGGCGCACGCCAACTAACCCAATCACACTGGCGACTAAATGCAGCCAACCCCATTTATCTGATATACCTTTGAGATAAAAACGATGTGCGCCTAGCGCTCCGAAAAGTAAAGCGAGGTAAGCGGCGACGGTTTTTATTTTCATGTGAATGATTGTTACAAAGAAAGCGATTGAATCGCCAGCCCTACAAAGGCACAGACCAAAATAACTTCAATCACATGGCGTTTGTAGCGCAATAGTGCTGCCGCAGCCGCCAGTGCAATCAAGGCGGAAGCCTCATCAAATCGTCCTTGCAAGCCTTGTGGCCACAGCACATGGTAGCCAAAAAATAGCGCCAAGTTTACGATCACGCCTACCACTGCGGCGGTAATCGCAGTGAGCGGCGCAGTCAGTTTTAAATTTTGATGTGTTGTTTCAATAAAAGGACCTCCCGCCAAAATAAAAATAAAGGAGGGCAAAAACGTAAACCAAGTCACCAAAGCTGCGGCGAGTGCACCTGCTAAAAATAAAGCCCCCGAGCCCAAAAGCGCTTTGAGGTAGCCTCCAATAAAAGCGACAAAAGCCACGACCATGATGAGCGGCCCAGGGGTGGTTTCACCAAGAGCCAAACCGTCCATCATCTGCATGGCAGAGAGCCACTGGAATTCATCTACCGCGCCTTGGTACACGTAGGGCAGTACGGCATACGCGCCGCCAAATGTCAGTAGCGCGGCTTTAGTAAAAAACCAACTCATCTGCGCGTAAGTGTGGCTCCAACCAAAGACTGCGATAACGCTGACAAATGGAATGATCCACAGAAAAAATCCGACGATGAGGACGCGCATAAATCTGCGCCAACTCCACTGTGCATGGGCGGGCGTGGGTGTGTCGTCATCCAAAATCGCCCGGCCGTAAGTCGTTTGGTTGCTACTGTGTCCGCCGCCTGTTTGAAAAATGGTGGGGCTGATGCGTCCGCCCAGGTAGCCAGCTGCTGCGGCAAGTGCAATGATGAGCGGAAATGGAGTATTAAAAGCAAAGATAGCAACAAACGCGATCACAGCAATAAAGCGCAGCACATTATTTTTGAGCGAGCGCGAACCAATGCGATGCGCGGCTTGCAACACGATAGCAGTCACAGCGGGTTTAATGCCAAAGAATAATCCCGCTACCCAGGGCAGCGAACCGTAGGCAACGTAAATCCACGACAAACCAATCAAGATAAAAAGTGATGGCAACACAAACAAAGTGCCCGCCATAATGCCACCCCACGTACGGTGCATCAACCAGCCAATGTAAGTGGCGAGTTGCTGCGCCTCAGGTCCTGGCAGCACCATGCAATAGTTGAGGGCATGCAAAAATCGGCGCTCGCTAATCCAGCGTCGCTCCTCAACTAATTCTTTGTGCATGATGGCGATTTGTCCTGCGGGTCCGCCAAAGCTAATCAAACCCAATTTGAGCCAAAACTGAAAGGCCTGCCAAAAAGAAACACGATGCGCTGCTTCTGCGCTCGGCGAGTTATTCATATTTCTGGGCTTTTAAGAAATAAAAAACCCAGCATCGCTGGGTTTTTTAGACTTAGTGGGTCGATCAATTAGTAGCGTGAACCACCGCCACCGCCACCATAACCGCCGCCGCCTTCACGTCGCCCGCCGCCGCCAAAACCGCCGCCGCCAAAGCCACCAGTACGTGGTGGACGTGGCTCCATTGGACGCGCTTCGTTGACAACGAGATTACGACCAGCCATTGGTTGATCATGCAAACCAGCGATTGCTGCTTGCGCCTCCGCGTCGCTGCCCATTTCAACAAACCCAAAACCTTTAGAGCGACCAGAGTCACGTTCCATCATGACTTTAGCGCTACCGACATTGCCGTAGGCACTGAATGCTTGTTGAAGATCGCCGTCGCGCACGGTGTATGGCAGATTGCCTACGTACAATTTATTACCCATAAACTCAAGTTCCCTATGCGGGACTCCTATAAAAACAAAAAATAAAAAAACCAAGCTCTATTATGCGCGACATTCGTAATCCGAACATTGCACAATCAGGATTTTTAGAAGTCTTGCGGATAAATTCTGGCGTTTCCGACGTTTATTGGTAAATTCCGTTGCGTCAATCCGACAAAATGCTGTATTTGCCGAGCCTGGAGTCGTATGACAGCGCGTAAGCAAACATAGGGATAGGTTTCTAAAATAAATTTTATGAAAACACTTACTTCGCCCATTACGACTGCTGATGCCGAGCATCCTCTAGTCGATTACAAGCCCAAGCAAAAAGTGCGCTTTATTACGGCTGCTTCGCTGTTTGATGGGCACGACGCATCTATCAACATCATGCGGCGCATTTTGCAAGGTATGGGCGCGGAGGTCATCCATCTGGGGCATAACCGCTCGGTGGACGAAGTAGTGACGGCGGCGCTGCAAGAAGATGTGCAAGGCATTGCGATCAGTTCCTACCAAGGTGGGCACGTAGAGTATTTCAAATACATGGTGGAACTACTTGCGGCGCGCGGCGGCGCGCACATTAAGGTCACGGGCGGAGGCGGCGGTGTCATCGTGCCTGATGAAATTGCGGAGCTGGCAAGCTGTGGGGTGCGAATTTTTAGTCCCGAAGACGGGCAGCGCCTTGGGTTAATGGGCATGATTGGCGAAGTCATTCAAACGGCAGATTTTGATTTATCGAGTTACGCGCCAAAAACATTAGATGCCTTGAAGGGTAATACAGATAAGGCTTGGCGAGCTTTGGCGCAGATGATAACGGTCATCGAAAACAAAAGCATTGATGCGCAATTGCTGAATCAAATGCGCATCAATGCTGCCAAAAAGAAAACGCCTGTCGTTGGCATTACAGGCACGGGCGGCGCAGGAAAATCAAGTTTGACTGATGAGCTGATTCGCCGCTTGCGACTCGACCAAAACGACGCGCTGGCCATCGCCGTAATTTCAATTGATCCTTCGCGGCGCAAATCAGGCGGTGCTTTGCTGGGGGACCGTATCCGTATGAATGCCATTTCACCTTGGGCGAAATTTTCTAGCTCTGGCCATGGCGACAACATCTCGCGCGTGTTTATGCGTTCACTTGCCACACGCGACTTTGGCAGTGAAATTTCTGCCGCCTTGCCCGATGTGCTGGCAGCCACCAAATGCGCGGACTTTGATCTCATCATTGTCGAGACTTCGGGCATTGGACAAGGCGACGCGGCCATCGTGCCGCATGTGGATGTGCCGCTGTACGTGATGACACCCGAGTTTGGTGCAGCGTCACAACTAGAAAAAATTGATATGTTGGACTTTGCCGAGTTTGTTGCCATTAACAAGTTTGATCGCAAAGGTTCGCTTGACGCGCTGCGCGACGTTGCTAAACAAGTGCAGCGCAACAAAGAAGCGTGGGGCGTTCCCGTTGACCAAATGCCCGTATTTGGCACGATGGCTGCGCGGTTTAACGACGATGGTGTGACGGCGCTTTATCAAGCCATGAAGCCACGCTTGGTTGCGCTTGGGCTAAAGCTCGCGGACGGCACGCTGCCGCTGGTTCGCACACGTCACAGCACGAATCAAACGCTCATCGTGCCGTCCACGCGCACGCGCTATTTATCCGAGATTGCGGACACCGTGCGCGGCTACAAAATCAAAGCACGCGAGCAGGCAAAGCTGGCACGCGAAATCCAGCAACTGGTAGCGACTGCCGATATGCTCAAAATGGGCAAAGAGGGACGCACCAAAGCAGTCGAAGCTGTGCTTGATTTGGCACTTCAGCGCGAGCAGCAACAAGACGCACGCGCCAAAAAATTACTAGCGCAGTGGCCCGATATGCAAGCTGCCTACGCGGGCGATGAGTACGTGGTCAAAATTCGCGATAAAGAAATTCGCACCGCGCTGACCACCCAGTCGCTCAGCGGTACCACGATTCGCAAAGTCGCGCTGCCAACGTATCAAGACCACGGTGACATTCTCCAGTGGCTGATGCTGGACAACGTGCCCGGCAGCTTTCCGTACACCGCAGGCACGTTTGCGTTTAAGCGCGAAGGCGAAGATCCAACCCGTATGTTTGCAGGCGAGGGCGACCCCTTTCGCACTAACCGCCGCTTTAAAGTGGTGAGCGAAGGAATGCCAGCCAAGCGTTTATCCACCGCGTTTGACAGCGTCACGCTGTACGGCAACAACCCCGATAAGCGCCCCGACATTTACGGCAAAGTTGGCAACTCAGGTGTCTCCATTGCCACGCTCGACGACATGAAGGTGCTGTACTCGGGCTTTGATTTGTGCAACCCGACTACCAGCGTGTCCATGACCATTAACGGCCCCGCGCCGTCAATTCTTGCAATGTTCATGAACACCGCCATCGATCAAAATTTGGACAAATTTAAGGCGGACAACGACCGCGAACCCACCGACACTGAGGCACAAAAAATTCGCGAGTGGGTTATGAAAAACGTGCGCGGCACGGTGCAAGCTGACATCCTGAAAGAAGACCAGGGACAAAACACCTGCATTTTTTCCACCGAGTTCAGCCTAAAGGTCATGGGCGACGTGGCGGAGTATTTTGTTGATCACAATGTGCGGAATTTTTACTCCGTGTCGATTAGTGGCTACCACATCGCCGAAGCGGGTGCGAATCCGCTGTCACAACTTGCGCTCACGTTATCTAACGGCTTTACGTTTGTAGAAGCCTACCTTGCACGTGGGATGCATATCGACGACTTTGCACCCAACCTCAGTTTCTTTTTTAGCAATGGCATGGATCCAGAATACACCGTGATGGGCCGTGTAGCACGGCGCATTTGGGCCACGACCATGCGTGATAAATACGGGGCGAACGAGCGCAGCCAAAAGCTTAAATACCATATCCAAACCTCGGGTCGCTCGCTGCACGCACAAGAGATTCAGTTCAACGACATCCGCACCACGCTGCAAGCGTTGATTGCGATTTACGACAACTGCAACAGCCTGCACACCAATGCGTTTGACGAAGCCATCACCACCCCCACAGAAGACTCGGTGCGCCGGGCTATGGCAATCCAACTCATCATCAACCGCGAGTGGGGCTTGGCGAAAAACGAAAACCCCAATCAAGGCAGCTTCATCATCGAGGAGCTGACCGAGCTGGTGGAGGAGGCCGTGCTCACCGAGTTTGAGCGCATCTCCGAGCGCGGAGGTGTGCTAGGCGCGATGGAAACAGGCTACCAGCGCGGACGCATTCAAGACGAATCCATGCACTACGAAATGCTCAAGCACACGGGGGAGTACCCCATCATTGGCGTCAACACTTTCCGAAAAGTCGGCGAGGAATTGCCACAAAAAATTGAATTGGCACGTAGCACGGACGAAGAAAAGCAAAGTCAACTCAAACGCTTGGCTGACTTTCACGAACGCCACGCCAAAGAAGCGCCAGTCACGCTGAGGCGCTTGCAGCAAGCCGTGATTGACAACGGCAACGTGTTCGCGGTGCTGATGGACGCGGTGCGTGTGTGCTCACTGGGTCAAATCACCAACGCGCTGTTTGAGGTGGGTGGGCAATACAGAAGAAGTATGTGAATACACTTGAAGAAACAACACGCCAAGTGTTCGCTTGTAAATAACGCGGCGCAAAAAATCAGCCACTGCTACAATCAATTCCAATTTCCTGAGATGCCCAGATGGCGGAATTGGTAGACGCACTAGTTTCAGGTACTAGCGAGTAACATCGTGGGGGTTCGAGTCCCTTTCTGGGCACCATACTGGATTCACAATTAACGCACGACTATTCGTTTGACGCAAAAATTGTGATCAACGGAAATCAGCTTCAAGTACGTAGTTAGAGCTATCGGCTCGCTAGAAGATGGGAAACGATTCGAAGTACTTCCCCGTCATACGAACTGGGATTACAGCTTTTGCCCAGGCCAGACAGAACCTATTGATGCACGGCTATTCGTCGAGAAAGACGAATCGCAGGTTGAGTCCTTTGATGGATTTAGGAATTTGAGTGCTGCACGCAATGTTGAGATCATTGACGCAAAAATTTCACGCGTTGGTTCAGGTCTAGCGCGATTCGTGGACCGTGACGACCGGCCTGAAGTTACCCCGATTTCACGGACACTTTTTCGATAAGACAGAAGGAGTCCGAAATGCGAGAGAAGAACAAGCCGTACCCAGAGCAATTTAGATTGCAAATGGTCGAATTGGTCAAGGCGGGGCGCAAGCCCCGCGAATTG
>JAVKLS010000057.1:0-5656 GCA_031538565.1 Burkholderiaceae bacterium | reverse complement strand
TCAGAACAATCCTCATGCCATCAGCACGAACGAGGGCTAGGTCATAGTATTCTTGTGCGTTTGCAAAACTTGCACTGCCTACAGTGGCAAGAAATGCAAAAAACACAGCAATCAATTTTTTAAACATTAGGATTTTCCTTTCTTTATTTGGGAGGAGGGAAGTGTATCTGATTTTATGAAACCCGACTACGCCAAATCGTGGTGACGTTTAAGCCCAATCGGTGCACGAGGGATTTTTCAGTTACCGTCCAGTCGCCTAACCGAAGCCGCCCAAGAACTTCAAAGTATTCGCTATTCGTGCTGAAGGCGCCATTCGTTAAGCTGGAGGAGGGTAGCTTCAGCAAAGTTGAGGCATCCATGATGTTGAAAAACGGCGCGGCGGTACGTTCGGCTACGAGTTTTTGGGCGTCTATCATATCTATACTGGGTATGGCTGCAAAGATGACGGTGGCACTGGCTGTGTTGAGGTTGATAGGGGTGTACCGTGGCAGGATGGTGACGTAGTTTTTAAGCACTTCTACGTGACTGGCGGGAACGCCTAGCCATACCAGTTGCTCGATGCGCGTCGGCTGCAAAGGCGCCGTGCGGTTATTTGTTTGCATGGAATTTGTTGACATGGAGGTGCGCGCGGCCGCCTTCCAGCGTGCAAGCCAGTCGTCTAGTTCGCTGGGCGGTAGCGCAAGCTGTTGATACAAACGCTGCCACATTTTGTATGCCTCGGGGTGGGGCTGGTCTTGATCGGAGAGCAAATTGGTCAGATTAATTTTGCCTTGCTCGTCGGTGATCTTTCCCGATAAATACACGTCGCCCTGCCCAGCTTCTTGCAAGCTGTCGATTGCCAAAAACGTGGAAAGTTTGGTTTCTTGCAGCGGCAATGCCCACGGCTCGCCCAGATGATCGGCGATGCCGCGTGCGCTTGTTGCGAGGGCGTCTTCGCGCAAGATGAGCCTTGCCCAATCGAGTGCGCCTACCAAAATCCAGTTGACTTGCGACTGTGCGCGGGCGGCGGCCTCTAATTGAAAGTTGCGCCATTGTCGCCACTGCAATCCTGCCGCCAGCGTTGCAACCAAGGCTACAACCAGCATGGCAATCAAAATGGCTGCGCCGCGTTGCCGCCGCGCTTGGCGAGTTGTTGCGGAGCGCATTACTTTGTGGCTCCTAGCGTAGGCGCTACCCACACGAGGGTTAGCGCGCCACCAAGCGAGGACGCGCCAGTAGCAGGCAAGTTGAGCGTTAATTGCACCGCATCGGGGTTTGCCTTGCTGCGGGGCGCGTCTACGTTTGGATTGCTCGGGGCTGCGCTTGGATTGCTGGTGGTGGCATCCGATTGCGGGTTTGTCCACGCGCCGTCTCGGGAGTACACGAATTGCCAACTCGCCACAGGAATCAGCGTGACGGTGCGTGCCTCGTCTTGTGGCAGCGGCGTTTTGCTAAAGCGCAAAGCGTCGCTCCATGCGGACTGCAAGTCCGCTTTGGTGGTGATTGTGGGTGTTGCCCAGCGCTGCCAAACTCGTCCTGCGTCTGTGTTTCGCAGCATCCAGGCCACCACTTGAACGCCAGCGCTTTGCGAGTTGTCGTAGCGCACTAAGCGTAGAACTTGACCGTCAAAATCGACCGCCTGCCCAATGGGCGCAGAAGTGGGAGAGTCAACCAGCGCATTCCAATCTGCCGTCCACTGCGCCAAGGCGATTTGGGTGCGCTGCACAGTTTGCTCGTTGTTGGCGATAAGTTCGCCCGCCCGCCCCATGCCATCAATGGCTCGCCACGACAGCAGCGACAGCAAGCTGACTAATGCCAGCGCGACCAACACCTCAATGAGCGTAAATCCCCGCACACGCTGCCGCGAGGTGGATGAGGGTTTGCGCGGCGTGCCTCGCATCAAAATCGTCCAATGATGGTGGAGAGTTTGAGTAGCGTGTTGGCTTCTTTGTTGTCGCCTACGGCTTGGTAGACCACGGCTTCTACTTTGCGAAAGCTGGGGTTGGGCGTGCCTTGTATGTAGAGCTTTCCGGCGAAGGCGATGCCTGCTTGTTCGCAGTTAAATGACTGCTCGCCCGTGTCGGGCAATTGGCGCTTAAGGCGCATCAGCCCTAGCTCGTTTGCCGCGCACAGTTGTGCTCGCATCATTAAGCCTTGGCGCTCGGCGTTGTTGATTTGCGCGCCGCTGACACGCAGTCCAGCGCCTAGCGCAATCGCAATAATGGCAAGGGCAACCAGCACCTCGACCAAGGTAAATCCGCGGCTCAATTTTTTGGTGGATTTATTCGACATGAAACTCGCCCACGCCATCGGTGACCACGTCAAGGCGGCTAGAACCTAATTGCAAATGCAATCGCACGGGTGCCATCACGGGCTCTGGTCCTAGCACGACCAGCGGCGGCCTGCCCTGTGCGGCGTTGACTTTGATGCCCGCATCTAGCCAATGGGTGGGTAGCGGCTCTTTGCTGGGCAGCCCGTGCCATTGCATGACGGATGTGCCCGTTTCGGTGGTGATGGCTTGCCACGTGATGGCCGCGCCTGTCGCCCGAGATTGACTACGCGCCACGTCGAGCAAGGCGCTTAGCCTGAGTGCTTCGCGCTCTAGACTGGCTTGCCCCGAGTCGCGCATGGCCATTGCCACGCCCGCAGAACCCAGCGCAATCACCGCAATGACGACCAGCAACTCCAGCAGCGTAAAGCCACGCGACTTGCTTATTGCCACGACCCTATGTCCGTATCCTTACCTTCACCCCCTGGTGCGCCGTCCGCACCAAACGAAAGCACATCGACCTCGCCCTTAAGTCCTGGGTTGAGGTATTGGTAAGGCTTGCCCCAAGGGTCGAGCGGCAGCTTGTCTAAATAGGGACGCCATGCGGCGGGGATTTGCCCCGCAGTTGGCTTTGTCACCAGTGCTTGCAAACCTTGTTCTGTGCTGGGGTAGCGCTGATTGTCTAGCTTGTAGAGCTTGAGCGCTTGCGTGATGTTGGCAATATCGGTTTTGGCAGCCGTGATGCGGGCATCATCTGCGCGGTCTAGCACATTAGGCACAATGAGTGCCGCCAAAACTCCGATGATGACCAGCACCACCATCAGTTCGATAAGGGTAAAGCCGCGACGCAAATTTCGCATCAATGAAATGGAGGGGTTGTTGTGGTTGTTCATGTCTGAATGATAATTCGTAGATGATAGAAATTTGGATAACTCGATTAATAACCTTCTTGCTGTGGGCTTGGGTGGCTGGCACGGCAACGTTTTGGACTTTGCAAAACAGGGGGGCAGGCGCGAATAATAGCGATATCGTCAGCGCCGCATCAACCACGCCCGCTTTAACGCAAGCGAGTCCCGTCCAAGAAGCCAACTTAGTGGGGAAAATTGCTTTGGCGCTGGGCGCTAAAACACCAGCCGCAGAAAGTCTGGCAGGCGGGACGGGCGGGACGGCGGGGGCGGTGCAGGCGCGGCTTCAATTGCAAGGCGTTTTAAGTGTCAACAACAAAAGTGGCGCCGCTTTGATTGCGGTCGATGGCAAGCCTGCCAAGCCTTATCGCGTAGGCTCGGTAGTGGACAGCGGATGGGAGTTGCTATCCGTTGAGGCGCGCAGCGCGACGATAGGCCAGAACCAAAAAGAGGCCTTTACGCTGGAGATGCCCAAGCAAAGCGTGGCTGCTACCGGCAGTCCTGCGGATGGGGCCGTTACGCTTGCAAAAATAGGCGATAAGCGGGATTAGCGGTTTCTTCGACAAACGGATACCCCAAATTTTTGAGGAATACGTCAAACGCCTTTGCCTCTTTGGGTGGCACTTGGATGCCCACCAAAATGTGCCCGTAGGCAGCGCCTTGGTTGCGGTAGTGAAACAGGCTGATATTCCAACTGGGCTGCATGGTGCTTAAAAACTTCATCAGCGCACCTGGCCGCTCGGGGAAGGTGAAGTGCAAGATGCGCTCGTTGTGGGCGAGGCTGGACGTGCCGCCTACCATGTGGCGAATATGCTCTTTTGCCAAATCGTCGTGCGTGAGGTCAACGGCCTGAAAGCCTTCGCCTGTTAAGGTCTTCGCAATTTTTTGTGATTCGCTCGCTTCGCTGGTGGACAGTCCCACAAAGACATGGGCGACTTTGGCGTGCGACATCCGATAGTTGAATTCGGTGACGCTACGGCTGCCATTAGAGGACTCGCCTATCAGCGCACAAAAGCGTTTAAAGCTGCCGCGCTCCTCTGGAATGGTCACGGCAAATAATGCCTCTTTGTGCTCGCCCACATCGGCGCGCTCGGCAACAAAACGCAGGCGGTCAAAGTTCATGTTGGCGCCGCACAAAATTGCGGCGTAGGTTTCGGATTTTTGGGCGCCTTTGCCGCGCTTGGCTTTGCGGGATTGGGCGTATTGCTTAATTGCCGCTACGGCTAACGCCCCTGCGGGCTCGACGATGGATCGTGTGTCCACGTAGATGTCTTTAATCGCGGCGCACACGGCATCGGTATCGACGATCATAAATTCGTCCACCAAACCGCCCCTAGCAATGCGGAAGGTTTCTTCGCCCACCAGCTTGACGGCGGTTCCATCCGAGAACAAACCCACGTCGCTTAAAGTGACTCGCTTGCCCCGTTTGACGGACTGCATCATGGCGTTAGAGTCGTTCATTTGCACGCCAATGACGCGGATGCTTGGGTCAATGGCTTTGATGCAAGTGGCAACGCCAGCAATCAAACCGCCTCCGCCAATTGCGACAAATACCGCATCCAATTTTTTGGAGGGTGAGCTGTGCATTTGACGCAAAATTTCTAAACCAATCGTGCCTTGACCTGCAATGACTTCGGGGTCGTCAAAGGGGTGGATAAAGGTCAGCCCCTTTTTTGCTTGCAATGTTTGCGCGTGCAGCGAAGCGTCGGAGTAGCTCTCGCCAAACAGCACGACATCGCCGCCAAGCGCTCGCACCGCATCGACTTTGACGCTTGGCGTGGTCGTTGGCATCACAATGATGGCGCGAGTGCCTAGCGTTTTTGCTCCCAGTGCTACGCCTTGCGCGTGATTGCCTGCCGACGCACAAATGACACCTTTTTTAAGTTGCGCGGGCGTCAATTGCACCATTTTGTTGTACGCCCCGCGCAGCTTGAAGCTGAAGACGGGTTGCTGGTCTTCGCGCTTAAGTAACACCGTGTGACCGATGCGTGCGCTTAAGTTTTTGGCGTAGTCCAGTGGCGTTTCTTTGGCGACGTCGTAAACACGGGCAGCAAGAATTTTCTTTAGATAATCGTTCGGCGTGAGTGGCTGGGGTGTGGACTTTTTCATGGTACGCAATCATAAGATGATGGCGGACGCCAGCGGCAATAAAACCCAAGTTTCAAAAACCATTTGGGCGCCTTGAGGGCCGAGCAAATAAGGCGCTTATTTTTGGCGGTCAGCTAGGGTAAGCCCTGCTAGGGTAAGTCCTGCAATCAGTTTTTTAAATCTGGGCTAAACTTTTTCGCACGGCACAAACTAGTAACGGCAAACAAGGATGTTTATGGATAAAAAAACCTTAGTTAAGCGCCTCGCAATCCGCTTATGCGGGGGGGGGGGGGGGGGACAATAAAAAAGCTTATACGCCAAAAACCCCTTAACCCCAATTTTAAGGTAACCATAACCCCCCCCCCCCGGTGGACGGCGGCGGCGGGGGGGTTAGGCGTACCCGGTTATGGGGGGG
>JAVKLS010000056.1:0-9220 GCA_031538565.1 Burkholderiaceae bacterium | reverse complement strand
TTGCGCTACGGCACGTGGTGGGGCAAATGGTTTCGCGCAAACCAACATCCACGCGGCTACCGCTGGAAAATTGGCGCGCTGTGCGGATTGATGGCAGTGGTTGGATTTGTGGGCTACAACGCTTATGTACGCGACGGGTTGACTTTTAGAAGTTACAGTCAGAAGAATCTAAATGGCGATACAGGTCATATTGAATTTCACAAATACATAGCTAATAAATATTTTTTATGCGGGCCTAAAGAAATTCTTGATAAAGCGTTGAAATGGGATGTCTACACAAGATGTATGCAATCTAAGCGATCTGATCAAATTGATATTGCTATTGTTGGTGACAGTCATGCTGAACATCTTTTTATTGGAATGGCTGAAGCCCTGCCAAATAAAAATATCGTTTTTTATATTAAGTCAAGTCCACCATTTTTAGATAATCCAGATTTCATCAAGATATATGAATCGGTGATTAAAAATGAAGCCATAAAAACTGTCATTTTGACAATGCATTGGATGGGAAGAGTTTCACAAATCCCGAAAGAATCAACGCTGGATAAAGAATTATTGAAGGTCATTGATGTCCTATCAAGTTCTGGAAAGGCGGTATATCTCATAGATGATGTTCCAGCCTTTCCATTCGACCCTGAAAAATGCGAAGGACGTCGTCGTTTTGGATCGACTAATGAATGCAAAATACCATTATCAATAGCCAAGTCGCAATCAGAAATATATCTTGATTCATTAATGAAGGTTGTGGAAAATCGTCCGTCCGTAAGGCTTTTATCTGTAGGCAAATATCTTTGCGATAACGAGAGTTGTAGTATGGCTGCAGATAAATTTATTTTATACCGTGACCGAAATCATCTAAACATAAATGGATCCTCTTTGGTTGGTCGGCGACTTGTTGAAGATAATCTTCAGCTATTTAAAAGCGATCTAAATAATTCAAATTGATTTGATGTAGCCCACCGCTTTTTCATCATCTTTCACTGGCGGGCAGCCACTTTCAAGCGCGTGCTTTTGCAGCGTGGCGCGGCGGCGTTTAGATGGGTAGCGTCCGCGGTGGTTGGGCGGTCCCCGAGGCCGAGCTTGAGGCGGTCGTTAAAGCCCGCCAGTAAATCGGTGGAATTCCACCAAATCAGAACCCTCGTGTTCAGTGACCCCGTGTCGCTGGGCGCGGGGGCGCTTTTTGCGTTTGTATTTCGCTTGATTTTGTACGGGATACTCGTATAATAAGAGCCATGCAAACAGTTATCGAGCACCCAACCTTTATAAAGCAGGCAGCCAAGATTTGGGCTGAGGACGAACTTCATGCATTCATAGATTGGATTGCGGCTAACCCGCTGGCTGGCGATGTCATTCAAGGCTCAAAGGCAGGTGCTCGTAAAGTTCGCTGGCAGGCAAGCGGTCGCGGTAAGCGCGGCGGCGCTAGGGTCACATTTACTACAACTTGGCAGAGGATGAGGTCATTGTTTTGGGGATGGTTTACACCAAAAACGAACGTGATAGTGTCACTGCTAAAGAGTTAAACAAAGAGGTGTGATATGCGACTGAAAGATTTACAAAACTTGGATATTGAAGTCGAAGCCCGTGCAATCGAGGTTGATGCAGGCGAGAGCTTGCCCGATATTCGTACCGCGTTGGCCGAGGTCAAGTCTGGGAAGGTGGGGCGCGTCACCACGCCAGAGCAAATGCTACTGCGCCAAGCACGGGCCAAGACGGGGCTAACGCAAATTGAATTTGCCAAGCGAATTGACACGCCTGCCGCCACCTTGCGCGACTGGGAGCAAGGACGATTCACGCCGCCAGGCGGGGTTGTCTGCCTGTTCCGTCTCATCGTTAACCACCCTGAGCTAACGCAAGAGTTGAGTGCAAATTTGAACCTAGCCACAAAATAGACAGTCGATTCCTCTAAAGACTGATGATGCAAGCGTTCGAATTCGACTGGCGCAAGCCGCCGTTCGCAAGCGCGGCTTGCAGCGCTGCGGCTCACCGATTAGCTCTCGACGCACGCTGCCGCTGGATTTGCGTATCCACGCATCTAGCATTGAGTAGCCAATGCCCATTGACGTGGCGATGGTTTTGAGGCTTACTCGCAACACTACAGTGGCAAGCGCCCGCCTGTGCAGCGCAAAATCCCCGCCAAGTCAGGCTGGCTATTGACCTGTTCAAACCCTTGTGCCCGCAGCAATGCTTGCACTACGCCTGCTTGGTCGTAGCCATGTTCTAGCAAGAGCCAGCCGCCGCGTACCAAATAGCGGGGAGCATCCCCCGCGATGCGCTTCAGCGCAGTAAGGCCATCGGCGCCTGAGGTTAATGCCAATATCGGTTCGTGCTGAAGTGCTGCAAGGTGCGGATCGCCTTGGGCGATGTAGGGTGGGTTGCTCACAATCAAGTTAAAACGCGAATCACTGGACAAACCGTCCAGCCAGTTGCTGCACACGCTGCGCACGGCAAGCCCCAGCTTTGCGCCATTGGCGCACGCCACACCCAGCGCAGCTTGCGACGCATCAACTAGCGTGACAGAGGCGTTTGGGCGATTGGCTTTGATGGCAAGTCCAATTGCGCCGCTACCCGTGCCAAGGTCGAGGACGGATGCCGTTTGTTCGGTGGGCAGCAGGTCTAGCGCCCATTGAACCAAGGTTTCGGTGTCTGGACGGGGCACGAGCACGTCTGGCGTGACGGCAAGGTGCAAGCCAAAAAATTCTTTCTCGCCCGTGATGTAGGCCACGGGTTTGCCCTCCAAACGCTGTTGGATCAAATGATGAAATGTCGCTTGCTGCACGTGCCCAAGTTCGTCTGTGCTATGCGACATCAGCCATGCGCGGTCGTGACTGGATTTTTGTAGCGCATGGAGGAGGAGCATTTGCGCGTCAAGGCGATCCAAGCCTTTACCCAGAGCGACTTGCAGGGCATCGCAGACGATCAAACGCCCTCCATCTCTTGTAGTAACTCGGCTTGGCGGGCGTGCTGCAAGGCCGTGATGACGTCGCCCAAATCGCCCTCCATGATGCCCAAGAGCTTGTAGAGCGTGAGGTTGATGCGGTGATCGGTCAGTCGTCCTTGCGGAAAGTTATACGTGCGGATGCGGTCGCTACGGTCACCACTGCCAATCAAACCTTTGCGCGTGGCGGCGTCTTTGGCGGCGCGTTCGCTGCGATCTTTTTCTTGGATGCGCGCTGTTAGCACCTTCATCGCCTGTGCTTTGTTGCCGTGCTGGCTTCGTCCGTCTTGGCACTCCGCCACAATGCCTGTTGGCAAGTGCGTGATGCGAACGGCGGAATCAGTTTTATTGATGTGCTGTCCGCCCGCACCACTGGCGCGGTAAGTGTCGATGCGTAAATCGCTAGGATTGATCGTGATAGCGACGGCCTCGTCGGGCTCGGCCAGCACCGCTACGGTGCAAGCGCTGGTGTGAATGCGCCCTTGGGTTTCGGTCACAGGTACGCGCTGCACCCGATGGCCACCCGATTCAAACTTGAGCTTGCCATATACGGAGCCGCCCGCCACGCGTAGCACGATTTCTTTGTAGCCGCCAAGTTCGCTGGCGTTCTCGCTCACGATTTCTGTGCGCCAGCCTTGTGAGTCAAAGTAGCGCGTGTACATACGCAGCAAGTCAGCGGAAAATAACGCCGACTCATCCCCGCCCGTGCCAGCACGAATTTCGACAAATGCATTGCGATCATCGTCTTCATCTTTTGGGAGCAATAGGCGTTGCAGCTCATCCTCTAGCTCGGCAAGGTCGCGCGTGGCGGTCTCTATTTCTTCGTGTGCCATCTCCGCCATTTCGGGATCGGACGCCATTTCTTGGGCCGCAGCAAGGTCGGCTTCGCGGTGCAAATAGCGCTGGTAGCGCCCCGCTGCGGGTGTCACTTCAGCGTGCTCTTTGCTTAGTTTGCGATACGCCACTTGATCCGCCATGATGTCTGGGCTGCTGAGTAAGCTCTCCAAATCATGCAGGCGCTCGTCAACCTTGATGAGCTGTTTGCGTAAAAACTCCTTCATGCCAATTTTTCCGCTATGTGCTTGTAGGCTTGGTGCAAAAATTTGTTGGTGAGGTTGCGCGACAAGGCTTGCAGGGCCGCGTCCACATTCGACTGAGAAAAATCGGCATTTTTAAAAAATTGCTTTTTAATGCGCTCCATTTCCTGCTCTTGCCACAGCGCCGCTTGCTCGTTGAGGGCCTGGATTTTTGGCACGGCTGTTGCGCGCGTGGTTTGCCATTGCACAAATTCGGTCACGCCTGCCTGGATGAAGCGCTCGGCCTCACTCACCGCTGCTGCACGATTGGTTAGGTTGGTTTGCACCACGCGCGATAAATCGTCCACGGTGTAGAGGTACACGTCGGGCAGGTCTTTGACTTCGGGCTCAATGTCACGCGGCACCGCCAAATCAATCATCACGATAGGGCGATGCTTGCGGGCTTTAAGGGCGCGTTCGACAGCGCCCAATCCAATAATGGGCAAGGTGCTGGCGGTGGAGCTTACAACCACATCGAATTCGTGCAAATGCAGCGGAATTTCTGCCAGCGCCAAAGTCTCTATCTGCATCTGTGGGGTACTAAAGCGCTGGGACAGCGCTGCTGCGCGTGCGACGGTGCGGTTGGCAACCGCGAGACGTTTGGGATTTTTTGTTGCAAAGTGCGCCGCGCACAGTTCAATCATTTCGCCTGCGCCCACCAATAGCACTTGGGTGTGCTGCCAGTCTTCAAACACGCTGCTGGCTAGTCGCGTACTGGCTGCCGCCATGCTGATGGAGTGCGTGCCAATTTCAGTGTGGGTTCGCACGTCCTTGGCAACTGAAAACGCTTGCTTAAACAATTGATGCAGCGTGGTGCCTAGTGTGCCAGCATCTTGCGCGGCGCGAACCGCATCCTTCACTTGCCCCAAGATTTGCGGCTCGCCCAGCACCATCGAATCGAGTCCGCTGGCAACGCGCAGCACGTGGTGAACGGCGGCATCTTTTTCGTGGATGTAGAGGTAGGGTTTGAGTGCATCAAGCGAAAGACCGCTTATTTTTGCCAGCCACTCAAGCGTGAGCTGTTGTTGGTTTGTGCTGCCTAGCGCGTACAGCTCTGTGCGGTTGCAGGTGCAAAGCAGCGCCACTTCGGGCAGATGAGTCGCCGCGGCTTGTACCTCGGCGAGCGAGCGCCCTAGCTCCTCAGGCGCAACCGCGAAACGCGCACGCACATCGATGGGCGCACTTTCGTGATTCAGTCCGAGAGTCCACAAAATAGGCGAGAGGGACATGGGCGGTGGCAAGGAGCGGGGAAAAGTAAGGGCGCACGGGGCGCTGTAAGCGGTGATTATAAAATTTGAATTTATGACCGTCCCAGAGGCTTTTTTTCACCTTGTTAATTTTTGTTTGCCCGCTATTTTTGTGGGCGGCGCGTTGGCGCTGTGGGGCAGGCGTTACAACAAGCGGCGCACACTTGGCACTTGGTTTATCAACAGCTTTGCGGGCATTGCCACCCTTGCCTTAGGTTTAATGATGTTTGATGTGGATGGGGGGATGATGTCCTATGCGCTTTTGGTGCTAGTCATCAGCTGCACGCAGCTATTGGTCGGCTGGAGAAAATAAATCTAAGCGATCGGTGTAAATGCCGTCGATGCCTAAACCCAAGAGGCGTTTAGCTTCTTGCTCATCGTTGATGGTGTAACTGCCAAGGCGCATTCCTTGCGCTTTGACTGCGGCGACGCTGTCCGCATCCCATAACTTGCTATTGCAAGTGACGATGACGCAGTCAAGCCTAGTCGCGCAGTCCAACCAGCCACTCCACAGATCGTCTAATAACAAGCCGCGCGGCAATTCGGGCGCAACCGCCTGCGCTGCCATAAGCGCTTGGGGTTTGAAGGAGCTGAGCAAAGGCAAAGGTGAGGCGCTCGTCCAAAGCTTTTGGATGCGACGGGCAATTGCCTCACCCGTGCGATACGCCAAAGCGTCATCTTCAGCAGGCACGGCGCCGTCGGTGGGTTTGATTTCGATATTGACTGCGTAATGGTTATGCAAGCAAAACTGCACGATAGCGTCCATGGTGGCAATAGGTTCGCCCGAAAATTGACGGCTAAACCAAGTCCCTGCGTCTAAGCGAGAGAGTGCGCCCCACGTTAAATTGCCCGCGATGAGGGAGACTCCTTCGGTAGTCGCCCTGCTCGCTTCTTCCATGCCCGCTTCTTTGATGTTGCTGGTGCGATCCAGCGTGTCGTCGTGCAGGGCAAAGAGCACATCGTCACGCGAGAGTTTGATATCGCATTCAAACATACGGTAGCCAAATGATGCGCCCACGCGAAAAGCGGCCAGCGTGTTTTCGGGCGCAAATGCGCCGCCGCCTCGGTGCGCGATGAAGCGTGGGTAAGGCCAGTTGTGTGCGTGCGTCATGGCAGCCTCTTGCGCGAGCTGGCATCAAACCAATGCAGTTGATCTGGGCGAGGGGTTACGTGGAGTTGTTCGCCAATAGCAGGCGCTGCCTCGTCCGAGTTCATGCGGATGACGAGATTTGCATTCTCAAAACTTAAAGCCGTTAGCTGCGCATAAATGAGTCGCTCTGCGCCTAGCAGCTCGGTGGCTTGTACGGCAATTTGCCAGCTATGGCTGTGGGCGACGCCAAGGTGCAGATACTCGGGGCGCACGCCTAAAATTTTTCCTTCGTGCGGCACCAGATTCATGGGCGGTGAGCCAATAAAGCTGGCCACAAAGGTGCTGGTGGGTTGTTTGTAGATGACGTCTGGTGTGTCAAATTGTTCAATTTTTCCCTCGTTCAAAACCAGCATCCGCTGGGCAATCGTCATAGCCTCAACTTGGTCGTGCGTAACAAATAGCGAGGTAATGCCTAGTTCGCGGTGCAGCTTTTGAATTTCTAATCGCGTTTGAGCGCGGAGTTTGGCGTCTAAGTTGGATAGCGGCTCATCAAATAAAAACACCTTGGGCTCGCGCACAATGGCGCGCCCCATGGCGACACGCTGGCGCTGTCCACCCGACAGCTCGGCAGGTTTGCGCGTCAATAAATGCGAGAGCTCCAGCGTGGACGCGGTTTTAGCCACGCGACGTTTGATTTCATCTTTGGTCACGCCCGCAATTTTGAGCCCGTAGGCCATATTGCCCAAGGCGGTCATGTGTGGATAGAGTGCGTAGTTTTGAAACACCATGGCAATATCGCGCTTGGCAGGCTCTACGTCGTTCACGCGCAGGCCGTCAATGTGGATGTCGCCCTCGGTAATTTCTTCCAAGCCCGCCACCATGCGCAGCAAGGTCGATTTGCCGCAACCCGAGGGCCCCACGATAACAACGAACTCGCCATTTTTTATTTCTGCACTCAGGCGATGAATGACTGGCGATGGCTGTTTATTGCCTAAAGCGGGGTAGCACTTAGTGACGTTAGAGAGGGTGATAGATGCCATTGCCCGCTCATTATGATCGACACAAGTTTTATCGCGCAGACGATGAGGGGTTGTCTGACGCGCCGCTCTTTTCTGCTGGGCATCCCATTTTGAGCGTGACATAAGACTCTTAAAATCGGGCGATGCAAGACACCAAGACCCAAGCCTCCGCGCCTACCGACTCCCACGCCCACGCATTTAACCCCGCCGCTATTGAAGCTGCCGCACAAGCGAACTGGAATGCCCGTGATGCGTACCGCGTGACCGAGCAATCCAACAAACCGCTTGGCAAGTTCTACGCCTGCTCCATGCTGCCTTACCCCAGCGGCAAGCTGCACATGGGGCACGTGCGCAACTACACCATCAACGATATGCTGACGCGGCAATTGCGCATGAAGGGCTACAACGTCCTCATGCCGATGGGCTGGGATGCTTTTGGTTTGCCCGCCGAAAACGCCGCCATGAAAAACAGTGTGCCACCCGCTAAGTGGACTTACGACAACATTGCATACATGAAAAAGCAGATGCAGGCGATGGGCCTCGCGATTGATTGGTCGCGCGAAGTCGCTACTTGCTCGCCCGATTACTACAAGTGGAATCAGTGGCTCTTTTTGAAAATGCTTGAAAAAGGCATCGCCTACCGCAAAACGCAAACCGTCAATTGGGATCCTGTGGACCAAACCGTACTTGCCAACGAACAAGTGATTGATGGCAAAGGCTGGCGCACGGGTGCGGTAGTGGAAAAGCGCGAAATTCCAGGCTACTACCTCAACATCACCCAGTACGCGCCCGAGCTTTTAGATCACGTGCAAAACGGACTCGCAGGCTGGCCCGAGCGCGTGCGCTTGATGCAAGAAAACTGGATTGGCAAATCCGAAGGTGTGCGCTTTGCGTTCCCGCACGAGATTAAAGATGCGAATGGCGAGTTGATTCAGGGTGGACGGATGTACGTCTTCACCACTCGCGCCGACACCATCATGGGCGTCACCTTTTGCGCCGTTGCGCCCGAGCACCCAATTGCCATGCGGGCTGCGGAGTTGAGCTCCTCGATAGCCGCGCAAATAGAGGACTTCAAAGAAGGCGGCACAACGGAGGCGGAACTCGCCACCAAAGACAAAGAAGGCGTGGCGACGGGATTGTTCGTCACGCATCCGCTCACGGGTGAGCAAATAGAAGTGTGGGTGGGCAACTACGTTTTGATGAGCTATGGCGACGGCGCGGTCATGGGCGTGCCCGCGCACGACGAGCGCGACTTTGCGTTTGCTTTGAAATATAAATTGCCGATAAAACAAGTCGTTGCAAAACAATCCGTTCGCCCTGAGCCTGTCGAAGGGCGGGTGAGTGAGGCTTCGACAAGCTCAGCCCGAACGGGGTTCTCGCAAACAGCCTGGCAAGATTGGTACGCAGACAAAGACGGCACAACAAGCATCAACTCGGGCAAATACAACGAACTTTCTCGTCTTGATTGTGCAAATGCCGTTGCCACAGACCTTGCAGCCAAGGGCTTGGGCGAGAAAAAGACCACATGGCGGCTGCGCGATTGGGGCATTAGTCGTCAACGTTATTGGGGCACGCCCATTCCTATCATCCATTGCGATGGAGCGGGTGATGCGGCAAGCGCGTGCGGCGCAGTGCCTGTGCCAGAAAAAGATTTGCCTGTGGTGCTGCCAACCGATTTAGTGCCCGATGGCTCAGGCAATCCGCTACACAAAAGCGCGAAGTTTTTAAACGTGGTTTGCCCCACTTGCGGCAAACCCGCCAAGCGCGAAACCGACACGATGGATACGTTTGTCGACTCAAGCTGGTACTACTCCCGCTATTGCGACCCGACCAACATCGATGCAATGGTGGCA
>JAVKLS010000055.1:0-34829 GCA_031538565.1 Burkholderiaceae bacterium | reverse complement strand
GATCGTAGGCCTTGGCTTGTCCGCCGTATTTGGCCGCTAAAACGGTTGTGATTGCCGCTGTCAGCGTTGTTTTGCCGTGATCAACGTGACCAATGGTTCCCACGTTGACGTGGGGTTTGGTGCGTTCAAATTTTTCTTTTGTCATGATGCGCTACTCCAAAAATAAATCAATAAAAATCAATCCAACCAACTAACTGGTGCCCTTGGCGAGAATCGGACTCGCGACCTCTCCCTTACCAAGGGAGTGCTCTACCACTGAGCCACAAGGGCGAAACTCTTCCCGATTTGCATGCGTCTGGAGCGGGGTAGGAGAATCGAACTCCTCGCTTTAGCTTGGAAGGCTAAGGTATTACCACTATACGAACCCCGCAAACCCATCAACCAACTCAAATCACTGGTGGAGAGGGCTGGATTCGAACCAGCGTACTCGCAAGAGGGCAGATTTACAGTCTGCTGCCATTAACCACTCGGCCACCTCTCCACGGCGAACCTATGATTATGCCACGGATTTAAGGTTTTTTAGGATGCTAAATGGGTTTGGCTTTGTGTCCACAGGCAAGAACGCCGCAACGCCAGCTTCTGGACAATTTTCGTGCAAACAGACTAGCGGCAACGCCATCAGCATCTCGTCCTCAACCATTTCTTGCAGATCAAACTGCCGCGAATGAACCAAGGTATCAACCTCATCGCTAGATTCATCCATTGCTTGCGCGGTCGCTTCGTCTGTGACAAATTGAAAGCGATAGCTCACATCAATAACCTCAACCATCGCACCCAAACAGCGCTGGCACCGCATCTGCACTGTGGCTTTCAGCGTTAAATTTAAGTAATCAGGACTCACACCCTGCGCCTCCCACGCCGCGCTAAAACCTGTAGTCGGCAAAACCTCCGCAGCCAAACGCGGCAGCTGCGCTTCGGATAAAACGCCCGATAAGCTTGCGCCGTCTTTGCAAAATCGCGCCGTGTCGATGTGTTTCATATTTTTGTTTTCGTGCAATAAACCCAATAAGCTACCCCAAGTGTAAGAAAATCTCTGCATGAGCATCGCCCCACCCCCCAGCGCAACACGCCAACTCATTCTTGGCTCCACCTCCCCGTATCGGCGCGAACTTCTTGCCCGCCTGCGCATTCCCTTTGATTGCGCACCTCCCAAGGTGGATGAAACGCCGCTAGCTAACGAATCACCGCGAGCCCTGGCACTACGACTTGCGCTTGCCAAAGCGCGCACTGTGGCAGCACTGCATCCCGCGGCCGTCGTCATTGGATGCGACCAAGTTGCCGATCTAAACGGCGAACCCCTTGGCAAACCTGGTAACTTTGAACGCGCCAGATCACAGCTTCGCGCCATGCGCGGACAAACCGTTATCTTTCAAACCGCACTGGCTGTTGTTTGTCAAACAACAGGGTTTGAAGAAGTCGATTTAGCCGAAGTGCGCGTAGTCTTTCGCGACCTAAGCGACCAAGAAATCACGGCTTATCTTCTAGCAGAAGAGCCTTACGACTGCGCGGGCAGCGCCAAAAGCGAAAGCCTTGGCATTGCTTTGCTGTCACGTATCGACAGCGACGACCCCACAGCGATCATTGGCCTGCCACTCATCCGCACCGCTCGCATGATTGCAGCTGCGGGCATCCGCATCCTATGACTAAATCCACAGGCGCCAAAGGCAAGCTCTACCTTGTTCCTGCGCCACTTGATTTTGGTTGTGCCGAGCAAACACCGATCATCGACATCATTCCCAGCGGCACATTAGCAGTCGCATCCCACATCCAGCACTGGATTTGCGAAAACGCCAAAAGCACACGCGCCATACTCAAACGCATTGCCGAGCATCGCCCCTTGATTTGTAGCCTGCAAGAAATGCACATTGCCGAGCTGCCCAGAGACGCACATAAAAAAGGCGACCATACCGCCGCCAACGACAGCGCTACCGCACAAGCCTTTCTCGACAAGGCCTTGCAAGGATTTGACATAGGTTTGATGAGCGAAGCAGGTATGCCAGCCATTGCCGACCCAGGCTCATCCATTGTTCGCGCCGCACACCTGCTGGGCATTGATGTCGTTCCACTCGTTGGCCCCATATCCTTGCTTTTGGCGCTCGCTGCTAGCGGACTCAATGGTCAGAGCTTCGCCTTTAATGGCTATTTGCCGCAAGATGCTGTCGCTAAAAAATCGTGCGTTCAGCAATTAGAAAAGCACTCGCTGCAAAGTGGGCAAACACAAGTTTTTATTGAAACGCCTTATCGCAGCACCGCGTTACTAGCGGATTTAATTGTGACGCTGCAAGCGCATACCCGCCTAGCTTGCAGCACGGGCATCACGCTGCCAAACGCTCAAACAGCAAGCCAACTTGTAAAAGATTGGCGAGCCAATCCCAGCTTGCCTGCGCGCTTGCTTGCTAAAAAGTTGCCCGCAATTTTTTTGTTTGGCGCGTAGCCACACTTGTTACAGCTAGGCTTTAAGCGATGTAAATCGCTCTAAAGTCGTTCACATTGGTATGGGTAGGCCCCGTCACCAGCAAATCACCAAGCGCGGCAAAATAGCAATATGAATCGTTGCGTGCCAAGTAATCACTCGCCACCAAGCCTTTCGCGGCGGCTCTTTGCGGCGTATCGGGTAGCACGAATGCACCTGCGTTGTCTTCTACGCCATCAATACCATCCGTGTCTGCTGCCAAGGCATAAACGCCAGCCGCGCCATGCAAAGCTTCGGCCAGTCCAAGGCAAAACTCCCCAGCTCTGCCGCCCCTTCCTTTGACCTGCGCGTCTCGTCGCTGGCGCACGGTTACCGTGGTCTCGCCGCCGCTCAAAATCACACAAGGTCTTGTGAAAGCGCCCTTGCCTGCTTGCGCGCTAATAGCCAGCGCGGCGTGAACCTTGGCCACTTCACGCGACTCGCCCTCTATCTCGTCGGACAAAATATACGCCGCAACGCCCATGCTGCGCGCCGTATCGGCCGCCGCCACAAGCGATTGCTGCGGCGTGGCAATTAGCTGCACGACACTTGCAGCTAATTGCTTGGGCGTTTCAAGCAAATTAGCTTGCAACGCTTGCTGCACAGGCTCTGGCACGGCAATGGCATATTTTGCAAGGATGGCAAGTACATCCGCGCAAGTCGTCACGTCTAGCACCGTAGGACCGCTGGCAATGACGGAGGGGTCGTCGCCTGGCACGTCGCTAATTGCTAGCGTCACCAATCGCGCTGCGCCGCAAACAGCTGCCAAGCGTCCGCCTTTGATGCGCGAGAGGTGCTTGCGCACGCAATTGATCTCGCCGATATTCGCGCCACTCATCAAAAGCGCTTGATTGATGCTTTGTTTTGTCTCAAGACTCACGCCCTGGCAAGGCAGGGTGAGCAGGGATGATCCGCCGCCGGAAATCAAACACACCACCAAATCGTCGCTTGACAACCTCTGCACCAACTGCAAAATCTGCTCGGCCGCCGCAAGTCCAGCCGCGTCAGGCACAGGATGCGCGGCCTCCACAATCTCAATGCAGGGCTTGCCCCGCTTCTCTTGCAAAGCCGAAAGTGCAGCAGGCGCGGGCGGCGTGTGCCCGTAGCGCGTGACGACCAGACCCGACATCGCAAGCCCAGGATGGCGAGTGAGCCACAACTGCTCAAACGCCTGCGCCATGGCTCCCGCCGCTTTGCCAGCACCCACCACCACGGTGCGAGCGCCTGCTTTGCTTGGTGGCTCGGGCATAAAGTCCGCAATCACGTGCGCGGGCTGAGCGCGGCGCACGGCGGCGTCAAAAAGGCGGCGCAAAAAATCTTGCGGGTGATTCATTTCGTCAGATGCCGCATCGCCGCGTCCAGTCCCTTCAGTGTCATGGGATACATCTTGTTGCCCACAATTTGCTGGATGATGGAAATCGACTGCCGATACTGCCACACGCCCTCGGGCTCGGGGTTAATCCATGCATGCTTGGGAAAGGTGTTAATGAGGCGCGACAGCCACTCCGCTCCCGTTTCGGCGTTGTTGTACTCCACGCTGCCGCCTGGCTGCAAAATTTCATACGGACTCATGGTTGCATCGCCAATAAAAATGAGCTTGTAGTCTTTGTTGTACTTACGCAAGATGTCCCACGTTTCAAATTTTTCGGCGTAGCGGCGGCGGTTGTTTTTCCACATGAAGTCGTACACGCAGTTGTGGAAGTAATAAAACTCCATGTGCTTGAACTCGGCTTTAGCTGCGCTAAACATTTCTTCCACGCGCTGAATGTGCTCGTCCATCGTGCCGCCCACATCCATCAAAATTAGCACTTTGACTTTGTTGTGCCGCTCGGGGCGCATCTTGATGTCTAAAAACCCCGCGTTGGCTGCGGTTTTGCTGATGGTTTGATCGAGGTCAAGTTCGGCGTCAACTCCTTCGCGCGCAAATTTTCGCAAACGCCTAAGCGCAATTTTGATGTTGCGCGTGCCCAGCTCTTGCGCGTCGTCGTAGTCTTTGTAAGCACGCTGATCCCACACCTTGACCGCGCTTTTATTGCGACTGCCCGCCTGCCCAATGCGAATGCCAGCAGGATTTTGTCCATACGAACCAAATGGCGATGTGCCGCCCGTGCCAATCCATTTGCTACCGCCCTCGTGCCGCTCTTTTTGCTCTTCGAGGCGCTTTTTAAGCGTCTCCATCAGCTCATCCCAACCCAGCGCTTTGAGCTTGGCGGCCTCCTCCACGCTGAGCATCTTCTCTAAATTTTTTCGCAACCACTGCGCGGGAATTTCTTTATTGAAATCCGCAATCGACTCCACACCTTTGAAGTACGCAGCAAAAGCACGGTCAAACTTATCGTAATGCCTCTCGTCTTTGACCAACGTGCTGCGCGAGAGGTAATAAAAATCATCCATCGAAGCGGCATCATCCGAGCCTGGCCCCACCACATTAGCCTGCAAAGCCTCCAGCAACAGCAAGTACTCCCTAACGGATACGGGCAATTTGGCGGCGCGAAGGGTATAAAAAAAATCGATTAGCATTTTTAATGTGGCTCGCCCTAGTGTATCGACGCCAATCGGTACGCCAAATGCGCTTTCACACTTGCCCACTCGCTGGCGATGATGCTGTACACACAGGTATCGCGCAGTGCGCCAGCCGCGTCAGGATGCGTATTGATGAAGTGGTTGCGCAGCACGCCATCGAGCTTAGCGCCTAAGCGCTCAATAGCCACTCGGCTTTGCCGATTAAACCAATGCGTTCTAAATTCAACAGCGATGCAGTCCAGCACTTCAAATGCGTGCGTGAGCAGCATCCGCTTGCATTCGGTGTTCACGCTGCTGCGCTGCACGGATTTGGCGTACCAGGTAGAGCCAATTTCAGCGCGGTGATTGGTGGCATCGATATTCATTAACGTCGTCATGCCGACTGCCTTACCGCCTACGATCACAGCAAACGGACACATACTTCCTTTAGCTTGTAAGTCCAACCTGCGCTGAATTTCCGCCGCCATGTGCTCGGGGGCAGGAATCAATGTGTACCAATGCCTCCACAACTCACCATCTTGCACCGCCGTTTGCAAATCTGCCAAATGTGCGCTGGAAAGCGGCACAAGTTGCACGTGCTTGCGCGTCAAAGTTACGGGGTGAATTCGTCCGTCCTGCCACGCCATCTTGCACTCCTAGAGATAATCAAGTCACCATGATAAACGCCACATCAACCTCATCCATCACCCTCACGCGGCCAGAAGACCGGCACGTCCATTTGCGCGATGGTGCTGCGCTGCCAACCACCGTGCTGCCCAATTTCAATCCTCCCCTATTCCGTCCAATTTTCAACCCAAAGCCCATCCACTCGTTCAAACTCTCGAAAGTTATTAGTTACCAAAATCAATCCTTGGGACTTGGCGTGCGCTGCAATCCATAAGTCATTAGCGCCTATGATTTGGCCTTGCTTTTCTAATTGAGCGTAGATCGAACCATATTCCCTGCCGACATCAGAACTCAAACCGAGTACAGGCATGATTTGCAAAAAGTGATTAAGTTTCGCTTTTAGTCGATTCTGTATGCTAGAGACTTGCATCCGCTCTACGCCGTGCCAAAGTTCGCCTGCAACCACAACCGATAACGCACTATCGCCTATTTCCAATTGCTCGACCTGTGTTGTCAGGGCTGGATATAGCCCTTTGAGGTAGTAACTCACGATATTGGTGTCCAGCATGTACTTCATCGTGCACTCGAACCTTATGCCCAATCGGCTGGTTGCGCGGGCAAATCAGTCACGCCCGCCATTGCAGCATCCCAAGCAAAGGCTTCGGCAGACGTAAACGGAACAAAATCTTTTAATAATTCGCCCATCGTCGTCTTACGCTCTCGCAGCACAATCTCCGCACCGCGCCGCTCAATAAATACTTGCTTGCTGTCAAAACGAAATTCCTTGGGCAAGCGCACGGCTTGGCTATTCCCAGATGTAAAAACTGTGGTTGTTCGTGGGGCTGAGTACGCGATTGACTGAGGCACAGTCTGCGCGAGCTTATGGGAAATATCCATCGGGCGCTTCTTTTGTAAATCCTTTTAGTATATACGTGCTCATGGGCATAATCGCGCCCATGATAAACGCCACATCAACCTCATCCATCACCCTCACGCGCCCAGACGACTGGCACGTCCATTTGCGCGATGATGCTGCACTGCAAACCACCGTGCCGCACACGGCAGCGCAATTTGCTCGCGCCATCGTGATGCCCAATCTCAAGCCGCCCGTGACAACCACTGCACAGGTCTTGGCGTACAAAAAGCGCATCAAAGCTGCCCTGCCAAGCGGCGCATCCTTCACGCCGCTGATGACGCTCTACCTCACCGACAACACGCCGCCAGACGAAATTGCGCGCGCTAAAGATGCTGGCGTGGTCGCACTCAAGCTGTATCCCGCAGGAGCAACCACCAACTCCGATGCGGGCGTCACCGACATTCGCAAAACCTACCAGACGCTAGAGTCCATGCAACGCGCGGGATTACTGCTTCTCGTGCACGGCGAAGTCACCTCGCCCGAAATCGACTTGTTTGACCGCGAAGCGGCTTTCATTGACCAGCAACTCATCCCGCTGCGCAAAGATTTTCCCGAACTAAAAATCGTAATGGAGCACATCACCACACGCGAAGCCGCGCAGTATGTGGCATCCGAGTCCGCTTGTCTTGGCGCGACTATTACGGCACAACATTTGCTCTACAACCGCAACGCCATCTTTACAGGCGGCGTGCGTCCGCATTACTACTGCTTGCCTGTGCTCAAGCGCGAAGTGCATCGCTTGGCGTTACTCGACGCAGCCACCTCAGGCGATCCGCGCTTCTTTTTGGGTACGGATAGTGCGCCCCACGCCGCGCACCTCAAAGAGCACGCCATAGGCTGCGCGGGTTGCTACACCGCACACGCGGCAATGGAGCTCTATGCCGTCGCCTTTGATTCGGTCAGCAAACTGTCTAAATTGGAGGGCTTTGCTAGCTTCTTTGGCGCGGACTTTTATGGCTTGCCACGCAATACGGGCAGTCTCACGCTCCAGCGCCGCCCATGGGTCACGCCCGAGAGCTTTCCGTTTGGTGAGACACAATTAAAACCACTCGCAGGCGGCGATCAGCTTGAGTGGCGAGTGATGACTTAATCGGTCATCAATAAAAGATTTTTGCCACAGCGCGAAGATTGTCTGCCGTCGTGCTGGCAAAGCCAAAAAACTCAAGATACGCGGGGATTTGTTCGTAGAGCATATCCGTGCCAATTTGTACGCGGCAACCACGGTTTTTAGCTTCTTGTAAAAAAGCAGTCATCTCGGTTTTCATGACGACTTCGCCCACGAAAGTTGTGGGCGCAATGCGCGAGACATCCATGGGCAAAGGATCGCCTTTTCCCATGCCCATCGGCGTAGCGTTCACCACCAAATCAAAACCCGCGGGATCGTTCGATCCCACGCTTACCGACAAGCGCGGATAGTTGTCCTTCAGCCGCGCAGCAAGTCCGTTGCAAGAGTCCGTATTGACATCAAACAATGCCAGTTTTGCAACGCCTGCTTGTGCCAGCGACGCGGTAATCGCACAGCCCACACCTCCTGCACCCACCACCAAACACGACGCACCTTGCAGACGCAAACCCTTGCGCAGCACGCCGCGCACAAAGCCTTCGCCATCAAACATATCGCCTACTAATTTTCCATTTACACGCTTCACAGCGTTGCAAGCACCCGCAACCTTCACCGTGGGCGAGACCTCGTCCAGCATGGCGACAGTCGTCACTTTGTGCGGCATGGTAATCAACGCTCCTGCCAAATTTTCCATATTGAAAATTGCGGGTAAAAAAGCTGCATAGTCCTCAGCCCGCACACCCATGGGCACAACCACGGCATCAATACCCGCCTGCTCGAAATAGGGGTTGTAAATCATGGGCGCTTTAAAGCTATGCGTGGGGTAACCAATATGTGCCACCACTTGCGTACTGCCTTTAATTAAAGGAAAACCCATCTCACGAACCTTTTTATGTATTGTTTGCTTTACTTGCTGTTTGGTGCGTCACGCGGCGAACAAATTTTTCTCTATGCCTTTGATGCAGGCAATTAAGGTTTCATTGACTGGCGTTGGAATACCCAGCCGCTTGCCTTCGCGCACCACCGCGCCGTTGATGTAGTCAATTTCGGTGACCGAGTTTTTTTCTAAACTTTGTAGCATCGAGGCTTTAAATTCAAACGGCAGTCCACGCCCCGCCTTATCCCATGCGGTTTTTGGCTCTGTTGTGCTAATGGCAATACCTTTGGCTTTGGCAACATTCATCGCTTCTTGCACCGCAGCGCACGCCGTCGCTTCGAGCTCGGGCACTTGGTACATCAAACCATAGACCAAGCGCGTAATGCCCGTGATAGCGCCTGTTGCCACATTCACCAAAATTTTGTCCCACATCGCGCCCCTGATGTTGCGCGAGACTGTGGTCTGCAACCCCGCGTCGTTAAAAACTTTTCCAATCGCGGTGAGGCGCGGCGTCATGCTGCCATCCAATTCACCCATGATGGTTTCTTTGCCGTGTGTTCCCATAGTGACCACGCCTGGCGCCGTCATCAAGCCGCCGCAATAGGTTTTGCCTGCCAGCACGTGCTGCCGTCCTATAATTTTTCCGATTAAGTCTTCATGCCCCAGCCCATTTTGTAAAGACATCACCGCTGTGTGCTCACTCACCCAAGGCATGGCGGAGCGCACAACGAGGTCGGTGTCCTTAGATTTCACCAGCACAATGAGCAAATCAAACGGCGTACGGGGCGTTGGCGCTAACGCTACGCTTTGCACCGCTTGCAAGCGCACGGCTCGCACCGAGCCTGCGGCGCCGCCATCGTGAAGAGTAAGTCCGTTGGTATTGACTGCTGCACAAAAATCAAGGTTGCGATTAACCAGCACAACCTCGTTACCCGCTTGGGCTAATACGCCGCCCATCGCCGACCCCAGCGAGCCAGCGCCCAGCACAGCAATTTTCATTTTTCGTTGAGGGCCGATACCGCCGCACGCAGCGCGAGCAAGTAGCTATCCACACCAAATCCTGCAATTTGCCCCTTGGCAATTTCGGCAATCACCGAGTGATGGCGAAACTCTTCGCGTGCGTGGATATTGCTCATGTGCACTTCAAAAATCGGGCACTTCAAAATCGCCAGCGCATCGCGGATACCGTAGCTGTAATGCGTCCACGCCCCTGCATTGATCAGCACGGCCTGCGTTTTATCGCCATGCGCTGCATGAACGCGCTCAACCATCGCGCCTTCAAAATTAGTTTGAAAGCACTCTACTTCTGCGCCCAATTCGCGCCCTAAAGCCTTGATCTGCTCATCTATTTGATCCAGCGTTACCAGTCCATACTGCGCGGGATCACGTTTACCAAACATATTGAGATTGATGCCGTTTAGCACTAAAACTTTCATCACATATTCCTTCCTATTGAGGCATCGTGCATCATGAACTGCTGGGTGCATTATCCGTGATTCATCTGCAGCGCCCCTCCAGTTTGAGCGTGCAGTAGCGATTCAAACGGCATAATTGCGCCGATGTTTAACCCTTCACAGTCCGATGTGCGTCGATTTTTTTGCGCGGTTTATGCTAAATGGCTCGCCAAGGAAAGCATGGATGGCATAGAAACCATTGCCGCACTTTGGATTGCCCAGCATCCCGAATATCACACCGACTTTTCCGATGCCAACGCTGCCGTGGAGCGCGACTACGCAGTCAGCGCAGGGAGGAGTAATCCGTTTTTGCACTTGTCCATGCATTTGTCAATTAGCGAACAATGTTCCATTGACCAACCGCGAGGCGTTCAAGCCGCAGTGGAAGCCCTCGCTACTGGGCACGATTCATTGCACGAGGCGCACCATGTCGTCATGGAAGCGCTTGGGCAAATGATGTGGGAGTCGCAGCGCTCGGGTCAACCACCCGATGGCGACGCCTATATCGAACGCATAAAAAAAGCCGCTTCATAGTCAAGCGGCTTCGGGTAGCGCAGCGACTGCTGCACGGTGAGAACTATTTTGTCGTTTGATGCACTATGCTTTGCGGCACGGTTTTCAAATCACCACGCAAACTGCTGATGTAGGTTGCCAGCTCTTTCAGCTCGGCAAGACTGAGCTGCTTGGCGATGCCGCCCATCACGGCATTGTTGCGTCCTACCACCGCGTTGCTGTCAGTTTTGTAGGCTTTAAGCGCCACATACAAATAGTCTTTGTGCTGACCCGCCAGTTTAGGCTGTGAGGCATCTAACGGCTGCGAAAAATTAGCACCGTGACAAGAGGCGCAGGCTGACTTTGCGAGCAAAGTCGCCACTTTGGCGCTAGGCTCTTGCGATGGTTTGACATCCAAGGCTACCGCGCCAGCTACTTTTCCATGCCCGCTGTAATAAGCTGCCAAATCTGCCATGTCTTGGTCAGTCAGCGAAACAGCAATTCCACGCATCGTAGGATGCTTGCGATCACCTGCTTGATAGGCTTTAAGAGCAGCCACAATGTAGGCGGCGCCTTGACCCGAAATCATGGGTACTTTATAAACCTCGGGGAAGCTAGCTTGGTAGCCGTGAATGCCGTGGCAACCAACGCACATCGCATTCTTTTTTTCGCCAGCGCTGGCATTTCCTTGAAGGTCGGCAGCAAAGACGCTGTGGACAAAAAGACTGGTAAGCAGCGACAGCAAAGCGGTGGTGAGAATTTTATTCATGAGAAAATGCATGGTTCAAAAAACAGCTGCCAATTATAAAGCCACCTATGCCAACACCTCCCGCCCGCCCTAAGTTCACAGGCTCGGATAACTACGTCGCTACGCAAGACCTGATGCTGGCGGTGAATGCCGCCATTATTTTGAAGCGCCCACTTCTCGTTAAGGGCGAGCCAGGAACGGGTAAGACCATGCTGGCAGAAGAAGTGGCAAACGCACTCCAGATGCCGCTTTTGCAGTGGCACATCAAATCCACCACCAAGGCGCAACAAGGTTTATACGAATACGATGCGGTCAGCCGCCTGCGCGACAGCCAACTGGGCGATTTAGATGGTGGCTCGCGCGTGCGCGACATTGACAACTACATCGTCAAAGGCGTTTTGTGGCAAGCTTTTACCGCCGAGCAGCCCGTGGCGCTATTGATTGATGAAATCGACAAGGCGGACATTGAGTTCCCCAACGACTTGCTGCGCGAACTCGATCGCATGGAGTTTTATTGCTACGAAACGCGGCAACTCATCAAAGCCAACAATCGTCCGCTGGTGTTTATTACCTCCAATAACGAAAAAGAATTGCCCGATGCATTTTTGCGCCGCTGCTTTTTTCACTACATCAAATTTCCCGATGCGGACACCATGCAGCACATCGTGAACGTGCATTTCCCGCACCTCAAAAAAGAGTTGCTCGCGGCTGCCATGAAAACCTTTTACGATGTGCGTCAGCTTCCAGGGCTGAAGAAAAAACCCTCAACGAGCGAATTGCTCGATTGGCTCAAACTGCTGTTGGCAGAAGACATTCCATTAGAAGCCTTGCAAACGCAGGACGACAAAATTGCACTGCCTCCGCTACTAGGCGCACTACTCAAAAACGAACAAGACGTCACGCTATTTGAAAAGCTGGTGTTTATGAACCAGCGCAACCGCTAAGAAAACCAGCTAGTCCAGTAATCGCTCGCCGCGCGTCTGCGCCTCGATGCCTTCGCGCTCGCGAATTAACGTGGCTTTATCGCCGTCAACCAGCACCTCGGCAGCGCGACCTCGGCTGTTGTAATTGCTCGCCATTGTCATGCAATAAGCACCCGTCGATAACACGGCAAGCAAGTCACCCGACTGCACATCCAGCGTGCGTGCCTTGCCCAGCCAATCGCCGCTTTCGCATACGGGACCTACCACGTCGTATGTAAGAGCCCTGTCGCCCGAACGCAAAGCGCAAGGGACGATGCCGTGAAACGCCTGGTACATGGCGGGACGAGGTAAATCGTTCATCGCCGCATCCACAATGCAAAAATTTTTATCCGCACCCAGTTTGGTGTAGAGCACCTCGGTCACGCACACACCCGCATTGCCCACCAATGAGCGTCCAGGCTCAATCAAGATGCGCTTATCGCCCAGACCGCGCGCATCCATTTTTGCAAGCAACTGCGTCCACAGCGCATCGGCGGCGGGTGGCGCATCGCCGTTGTAGTCGATGCCAAGTCCACCGCCAAAATCGATGTGATGCAGATCAATGCCTGCCGCCTGCACGCTCACCACCAAGTCCAGCACGCGCTCCATTGCGTCTAAGTAAGGCGTAGCGTCGGTAATTTGCGAGCCGATGTGGCAATCAATACCTACTGCGTGCAAACCTTTAAGCGACGCGGCGTGGCGGTAAGCAGCCAACGCTTCGTCATGCGCAATGCCAAACTTATTACCACGCAGTCCCGTCGAAATATACGGATGCGTTTTGGGGTCCACATTAGGATTGACGCGCAAACTAATCGGCGCGACCGTCCCCGCCTCCAGCGCCACCTGATTGAGCACATCCAACTCGGCGATGCTCTCCACATTAAAGCAAGCGATGCCCTGCCCACCACCCGCAGCGAGTGCTTGACGCATCTCGGCACGGGTTTTACCAACGCCTGAAAAAACAATTTTTTTCGGATCCGCCCCTGCCTTTAAAGCACGCGCCAGCTCGCCGCCAGAGACAATGTCAAAACCACAACCCGCTCGCGCAAAAATTTGCAGCACGGCCAAGCTGGAATTGGCCTTCATGGCGTAACAAATTAAGGAATCACGCCCCGAAAATCCACGCTGGTAAGCCGCTAGCGCCGCGAGCATGGCAGCTTTTGAATACACAAATAGCGGGGTTTGATGCTGCGCGGCAAGTACCGCAGCCGATGCGCCTTCGACGCGCAGTTCATTATTTTTGTAGGCCACAAAAGGGCTGCCAGGCAGTGCGAGAGAAGACATTTTTATTTAACGATCTGCGGTGTTGGTAATTGTGCAGGAGGAGCAGGTGCGGGCGAGGTCGCCTCTGGTGCAGGCGCAGAGGGTAAATAAAGATTGCCTTTTTGACCGCAAGCAGCCAGCGTAGCCAGCGCAGCGAGCACACCTAAAATGATTTTTTTCATCAGGAAATTGTAATGAGCAAAGTTTTCAGCGACCTTGACTACCTCGATCACGCAGAAAAAACGCTTGCTGCCATTGAGCGCTCGTGCGATGCGCTGAACGAGCAAGCAAACGTAGACATCGACAACCAGCGCACGGGCGGCATGATGACGCTGGCCTTTCCAAACAAAAGCCAAATCATCGTCAACTTACAAAAACCCTTGCAAGAAATTTGGCTAGCCGCCAAAGCAGGCGGTTTTCATTACAAGTTTGACGGGCAGGTCTGGCGTGATACCAAGCAGGCCAGCGAACTCTTTGCCGACCTCAGCCGCTACGCCAGCGAGCAGTCAGGACTGAATCTTCAGCTACGGTCATAGCGCGCACGTTTTTACGCATTAGTTTTATTTACTTGCTTGTTGGCATCACAAACTCCGCGCCCTTGGCAATCGAATCGGGCCAGCGCTGCATGATGGATTTTTGCTTGGTATAAAATCGCACGCCCTCTTCGCCATAGGCATGCATATCACCAAAAAACGAACGCTTCCAACCGCCAAAACCGTGCCACGACATAGGCACAGGAATAGGAACGTTGATGCCAACCATGCCCACTTGAATACGCCGCCCAAACTCACGCGCTACACCGCCGTCACGGGTAAAAATGGACACGCCGTTGCCAAACTCGTGCGCGTTAATCAAGTCCACACTTTGCGAAAAATCATCAACCCGCACACACGACAGCACAGGACCAAAAATCTCCTCTTGATAAATTCGCATCGCAGGCGTGACATGGTCAAACAAAGTGCCCCCCATCCAAAATCCGCCCGACGTATCAACTGCACTGCCCGCACCTGCCTCGACCGCTTTAAAACCGCGCCCATCCACCAGCAGCTTTGCGCCTTCTGCTGTGCCAATATCGATGTAGCTCGTGATACGCTCGTGCGCCGCTTTCGTAACGATAGGGCCCATTTCAGCGGCAAGATTGGTTCCATTTAACACCTTGAGTGCACGCGTGCGCTCGACAAGCTTGGGCATGATTTTGTTCCCCACATCACCCACCAGTACCGCGACGCTAATGGCCATGCAGCGCTCGCCCGCACTGCCGTAAGCCGCGCCAATTAAGGCATCGATCGCTTGATCCAGATCCGCATCGGGCATGACGACCATGTGATTTTTTGCCCCGCCCAGCGCCTGCACACGTTTGCCGTGGCGCGCACCCGTTTCGTAGATGTAGTTAGCAATGGGCGTGCTGCCCACAAAAGAAATTGCACGCACATCAGGATGCACTAAAAGCGCATCTACCGCTTCTTTGTCTCCTTGCACCACGTTAAAAACACCGTCAGGCAAACCCGCTTGCTTGAGTAACTCCGCCATCCACAGCGCAGGCGACGGATCCAGCGGGCTAGGCTTTAAAACAAACGTGTTGCCCGCCGCAATTGCCAAGGGAAACATCCACATAGAAACCATCACAGGAAAGTTAAACGGCGTAATACCCGCCACCACGCCTAGGGGCTGGCGCATCGTCCAGTTATCAATGCCTGTGCCAACTTGCTCGGTATAGTCGCCTTTCAAAAGCTGCGTAATACCTGTTGCAAACTCAACAATCTCAATGCCACGCGTGACCTCGCCTTGCGCATCGGTAAATACCTTGCCGTGCTCGCTAGTGATAAGGTGCGCCAGCGTGTCCTGCTGGGCGCGCAGCAGCTCCAAAAACTTAAATAGGATGCGCGCACGTTTGAGTGGCGACGCATCACTCCACGCAGGGAATGCCGCTTGCGCCGATGCCACAGCCGCATTGACATCCGAACTATTCGCCAAGAACACTTGCCCCGTCACCACACCCGTGGCTGGGTTGGTGACGTTTTGCGTTCGCATGGATGCCCCTGCAAATGGCTTGTTATGAACGAAATGCTGAATTTTGGTTGTCGTCATGTAAGCACCTTGAAAAATGAACGTCCCCCGCGTTGGCTTACCAGCGCAGCGAGGCTTGAATTATCATTCCCGCCTTCATCCTATTCGTAGAATCCTGTCACTTCACAATTTTCAAACTGAAGGAGTTTGCTTCGTGATACCAACCCCCAACACCATGAGCGCAGATGCCCTGCGCACCCTGCTAAACGCCAATGTCTATGTGATGGGCACTATGCATGAGGACGGCAGCAACATCCGCATTCAAAATGGATTGCTTCACTTTGGCACAGCATCCATTCCATTTTTTACCAACACCGATGCGTTGCAAGCAACGCACGAAGACACACAAAGCTATTTGACCATGCCCACCCGAACTTTGTTTGAATCACTACCAAATGCGGTGTTTGTGCTTAACCCGCGCTCGGTGGATAAGCAATATTTTTCTACGGATTTGGTTAAAGATTTACTCAGCGGCAGCTATTTCGAGTCTGCCCCCGCTCCAAAAACTTCTGAAGGAGTCAGCGGCAGACTGCGTTCGCTTTTAAGTTTGCGCAAAAAAAATATCTAGCCCTCGGCTAAGGCTTTGTTGCCGCGTCATAGAGTGGTCTCACCATGGCTTGCAAACTAGTCAGATCGGCAATTCTGTTTGCGCCAGACGGATGGGTAGATAAAAATTGCGGGGGATTTTTTCCTTGCGTTGCGGCGCTCATCTTGCGCCACACATTAATCGCGGCCGCGGGATCGTAACCCGCCCTAGCCATAAGCTCCAATCCGATTCTGTCTGCTTCCGTTTCTTTATCGCGCGAGTTAGGAAGGGTTAACAGCAAATTGGCAGCCTGACCCATAATCGCAGCTGTTTGCTCTGGCGTTTTGCTACTTGCAGCCGCCGCAGCAATTACAAATTGCTGGCCCATTGCCTCCGACACCTTCTCTCTCCCATGCTCACGAAGAGCGTGCGCTATTTCATGCCCCATGATGGCGGCAATTTCAGCATCACTTAAATGCAACTGCCGAATAATTCCTGTGTAGAACGTGATTTTTCCGCCTGGCGCGCAACTGCCATTGAGCACTGGCTCGTCTATTAATGTAAGTTGCCATTTCCACTGCTGCGTATCGCCACGAAAGGCCTTTGTTTGCGAAATAAGACGACTGCCTATCTTTTTAAGACGCTCGTATTCAGGTCCGCTTTCTATGAGAATTCCCTCTGACTTTGCTTTGCTGTTTTGCTCTGCATATTGGGTCAATGCAATTTTTTCCACAGTAGAGGCGGGAATAATCAAAAATTGCCGTCGCGTGATGCCAATCGTCCCGGGGGCTGTGGTGGACGTGCAAGCCCCTAGCAACGCAATGCTGCACAGTGCGCTGGCAATATGCTTGCGAATCACCCTAGCAGCCTTGCCGCATCACGCGCAAAGTAAGTCAGTACACCGTCGGCACCTGCGCGTTTAAATGCCATCAAGCTCTCGAGCATGACCGCGTCATGATCTAACCATCCGTTTTGCGCGGCGGCTTTCAGCATGGCGTATTCCCCGCTGACTTGGTACGCATAAGTTGGCATGGCAAACGCGTCTTTAACGCGGCGCACCACATCAAGGTAGGGCATACCTGGCTTGACCATCACCATGTCCGCACCCTCCGCAATATCTAGCGCCACTTCACGCAGCGCTTCGTCGCTATTGGCGCAATCCATTTGATAGACCTTTTTGTCGGCCTTGCCCAGCATGGCTTTAGAGCCAACGGCATCGCGGAACGGCCCATAAAAACTGCTGGCGTATTTGGCGCTGTACGCCATGATGCGCGTGTGGATAAACCCCTTGGTTTCTAACGCAGCGCGGATCGCACCGATGCGTCCGTCCATCATGTCGGAGGGCGCAACAATGTCCACGCCCGCTTGGGCTTGCGCAAGCGCTTGCTTGACCAGCGCGGCGGTAGTGCTGTCGTTGACGATGTAGCCGTTTTCATCTAAGAGGCCATCTTGCCCGTGACTGGTGTAAGGGTCTAGCGCAACATCCGTCATCACGCCCAGACTGGGAAACTCTTTTTTAAGCGATGCCACCACGCGCGGCACAAGGCCTGCTGCGTTCCACGCCTCGTCGCCCGCGGGAGTTTTAAGCGATGCATCAATCACAGGAAACAGCGCCATCACGGAAATACCCAATTTGATGCAGTCCTCCGCCACGGGGAGAAGCAAGTCAAGCGACAGTCGCTCTACGCCTGGCATGGAACTAACCGCTTGACGCTGATTGCTGCCGTCCAACACAAAAACGGGATAGATGAGATTGCTTGCGGTGAGCGTGTTTTCACGCATCATGGCTCTAGAAAAAGCATCCCGCCGCATACGGCGAGGACGAGAAGCAGGAAACGCTGGCAGTGGTGTGGTGTAAGTCATGGCATGATTGTGCCAAATTGCAAAAAGACGCTATGGACACCGTGACCACATTTACTAAAACCATTTTGTTTACCGATACGGATGGACGCGCACGCTGGCGCGATGAGGCGATTCCTCTGGCCGAGGGCACGCCTGCCGCCATGCTGTCCCAGCTGTTTGCCAGTGGCGGCTATCAACTGAGGCGCAGCCCCGTTGGATTTCGCAGTCAATTCCACTGCACAGGCGAGGCCGCGCAGTGGGTGTTCATTTTGCAAGGATGTATGGGCATTGGCTTGCAAGACGGCACGCTGCGCGAGTTTGGTGTAGGCGAACATTTTTATTCTGCCGACCACCTGCCCGCAGCCAGCACCTTTGACGCGGCGCTGCACGGACACTGGAGCTGCCAAATCGGCAACGAGCCACTCGTCACCTTATTTGTTCGCGGGTGAGTTCATGCATGAACACCGAATACTTAAAATAATTTCTTCTTAAAGGGGACGCGCCATGCTTAGCACTACCGACGAAATCAAAAACTGCACCGAACACCGTGCAACGCTTGAACAGCCCACAACCACTCAGAGCTTGTCCGCTGAACACAAAGCATTTAATGAAACGTACAAAGAGTGGATTGCCGAGCAAAACCGACTGACACAGGAATACGGCGTGTTTGGTGAATCGCACCGCGTCTGGTAAACATTTAACCGTCATCATGGCGCAATTTGACGTTTACCAAAATCCAAGCATCGCTCAGCGTGAAGCTTATCCCTACATGGTGGACAATCGGATGAATTGAGCGATATTATTGAATTGCTCGATGCACCAAAATTGTCAAAAAAGGCTATCCAACAAGGACTCGTTGATTGGCTAATTGAGCGCGCCATCTAAACCTAAAACCATGACGCCGCATCACCTTCAAAATCAAATCAACCAAGCTCGCGCCAGCAAACAAGCGCTTCGCATCCGAGGCGGTGGTAGCAAAGATTTTTATGGCAATGCGCTGGGCAACTTTGCTGTGCTGGACACGCGCAGCTACAGCGGCATTTGCAGCTATGAGCCCAGCGAGCTTGTTGTCACCGCACGCGCAGGCACGCCACTTGCCGAGTTAGAGGCTGCACTCTTAGAAAAAAATCAATACCTGCCATTTGAGCCGCCTAGCTTTAGTCAAGGCGCATCCACCGTAGGCGGGATGGTTGCCGCAGGACTAAGCGGCGCGGCAAGGGCCAGCTGCGGATCGGTTCGCGACCACATTTTGGGCGTGCAAATCGTCAGCGGAGCTGGCGAGGTACTCCGCTTTGGCGGCACAGTCATGAAAAACGTAGCGGGCTACGACGTGTCGCGCCTTTTAGCGGGCTCAATGGGCACGCTGGCGCTCATTGCCGAAGTCTCGCTCAAAGTGCTGCCCATTCCAGTGGAAGATGCCACGCTGAGGTGTCAAATCGGGCAAGCTGGAGCACTCAAACTGCTGAACCAATGGCGCGCCCAGCCGCTGCCCATTAACAGCACGGCGTGGGTGCCAGACGGCACAACCACTCCTCCCGCCGATTATCTATTTGTGCGCTTGCGCGGCGCAAAAGCAACGGTGAGTAGTGGGCTGGCGCTTATCAAAAAAGACGTGCAAGCAGCTGGTGGCGCGGCAGCACTCATGGAGACGGTTGCTGCCGCGCAAGATTGGCGCAAAGCGAACAGCCACCAACTGCCCTTCTTTACCCAAGCGCCTACCGCCGATGTCTGTCTGTGGCGGCTCTCACTTCCTGCGGCCACGCCTGCGCTGGATTTGTCGCAAGTGGGCGACCCTGCTCAATACATTGAATGGCAAGGCGCGCAGCGCTGGTTGTGGGCAACAGCCGCCAACGGTGCGACGCTAAAAACGATGGCCAGCAAACTTGGTGGCCATGCCGTGCTGTTTCGCGCCAGTCAAAAATATGGCGACGCGGACAAAGCGTCTAGCGTATTCCAAAAACAAAGCGCGGTGCTAGAGACCCTCAACCAACGCCTGCGGCACGAGCTCGATCCGCATCAAATTTTCAACACGAAAAGGATGTCACCATGAGCGACGCAAAAACTAATGCAGGAATTGCCATGCCCATGTCGCCCACGTTTGCCAGCCTAGCGGACGAGCGACTGCACCGCAAGCAAAGACTGGCTGGTGCATTTCGCATTTTTTCTCGTTTTGGCTTAGATGAAGGCGCAGCAGGACACATCACCGCACGTGACCCCGAGCATTCCACCACGTTTTGGGTTAATCCGTTTGGCGTGCACTTTAGCCAAGTCAAGGTCAGCAATTTAATTCGCGTCGATCATCACGGCAACATTGTCGAAGGCTCGCATCCGTTAAACCGCGCCGCGTTTGCGATTCACTCGCGTATCCACGAAGCGCGTCCCGATGTCGTCGCTGCCGCCCACACGCATGGCATTCATGGTCGTGCGTTTTCCATGCTGGGCAAGGCTCTGTCCATGATTAGCCAAGACGCTTGTGCGTTTTACAAAGACCATGTGCTGTACGACGACTACGGCGGCGTAGTGCTGGATTTAGAAGAAGGCGTGCGCATTGCCAAGGCACTGGGCACACACAAAGCGGTCGTGCTGCGCAACCATGGACTGCTCACCGTAGGTCAATCGGTGGAGTCGGCCGCATGGTTTTACGTCAGCATGGAGCGCAATTGCCAAGTCGAACTGCTGGCGCTGGCGGCGGCAAACGGAGAGCTGCTGCGCGAAGTGCCGCCCGCAGCAGCTGAGCAAGCCTTTGGCGTGGTTGGAACTGAGTACTCGGGATGGTTTCAATTTCAATTGCTCTATGCGCGGGCATTAAAAGAGAGTCCTGATTTTTTAGATTGAGCATCTAAAATCGCACGCATGATTCGCACCCTACTCAAATCCAAAATTCACCGCGCTGTGGTCACTCAGTGCGAACTGCACTACGAAGGCTCTTGCGCCATTGACGAAGACTTGCTCGATGCCGCCAACATTTGTGAAAACGAACAAGTGCACATCTGGAACATCAACAATGGCGAGCGTTTTGTTACCTATGCCATTCGCGGCAAGCGCGGCTCGGGCATGATTTCCGTGAACGGCTCGGCAGCGCGGCGCGCAAGCCAAGGCGACCTAATCATCATCGCCAGTTTTGCCAGCATTGCTGACGCCGATGCTGCGGCGCATAAACCTCGGTTGGTATTTGTGGATGCACAAAACCGTCAAACCGATTTGCGCGATCGCGTGCCGCTGCAAGTGGTTTAACCATGCAAACCGCGCTCGCCCCCGAGTTTGCTGGCACCCTGGACGGCGAGGCTGCCAAAGCCATCTTAGGCAAGTGCGTGCACTGCGGTTTTTGCACGGCGACTTGTCCCACGTATCAATTGCTGGGCGATGAACTAGACGGCCCACGCGGGCGCATTTACCTCATCAAGCAAGTGCTAGAGGGCGAGACGCCCACACGCAAAACACAGATACATTTGGATCGCTGCCTAACTTGCCGCAATTGTGAGTCCACCTGCCCCAGCGGCGTGCAATACGGCAAGCTCATCGACATTGGGCGAGAAATCGTGAACAAAAAAACCGAGCGCCCCTTGCTTGATCGTTTGCAGCGCAAAGCTTTAAAGCACGGGTTGAACTCCCCGCTGTTTGCTCCCGCTATGAAGCTAGGACAAGCCGTGCGCGGATGGCTGCCAAAAACTTTGCAAAACAAAATTCCTGCCAAGCAATCGGTTCGCGCTTGGCCCGTTCGCAGCCACGCACGCAAAATCATCATGCTCGCAGGTTGTGTGCAGCCCGCCATGATGCCAAACATCAACGTCGCCACGGCGCGGGTGCTGGATGCGGTGGGAATTCAAACGCTGGTGCTACCCAAAGCCCAATGCTGCGGCGCAATTAACTTTCATTTAGACGATCAAAATGCCGCCAAGGCGCAAATGCGGGCCAATATCGATGCGTGGTGGCCTGCGGCTCAGGCAGGCGCAGAGCGCATCGTCATGAACGCTTCGGGCTGCGGCGTGATGGTGAAAGACTACGCGCATCTGCTCGCGCACGACAGCGCCTACGCCGCCAAGGCTAGCCGAATAAGTGAGATGGCGGTAGATTTAAGCGAGCTGCTTCCCGCCATGCTGCCCGAGCTGGCAGCCAAACTCGGCGCAGGTCATGCGCTACCCACGCTGGCCTACCACCCACCTTGCACCTTGCAGCATGGCCAGCAACTTAAAGGCGGTGTTGAGTCTGCGCTGCGCGAACTGGGTTTCGATGTGCAAGTCTGCAAACTGGAGTCCCATCTGTGCTGCGGCTCGGCGGGTACTTACTCGGTGCTTCAACCGAAAATTGCCTACCAACTGCGCGACCAAAAATTAAACGCGCTGCCCAAGGCCGACGTCATCATCAGCGCCAACATTGGCTGCATCACACATTTGCAAAGCGGTTCGACCTCGCCCGTTAGGCATTGGATTGAAGTTTTGGATGATGCACTTTCACAAGGAGTCATAACATGATTAAGTCACCCGCCGACTCACCCAGCACCAATCTAAGCACCACGCTGTCGGGTGTTTATGGGGCAGGAAAGCTCACCCCCGCCGCGCCGCGCAAACCCATTAGCTTGCCGCGTTTGCGCGAGATGCATTTGCGCGGCGAAAAAATCACCATGATCACCGCCTACGATGCCACTTTTGCCGCCGTTGCCGACGCGGGCGGCGTAGAGTGCATCTTGGTAGGAGACTCTCTAGGCATGGTCTGCCAAGGCTTGTCCAGCACGCTGGGCGTGAGTTTGCAAGATATGTGCTACCACGTTGCCAGCGTCTCACGCGGACTGCGCCGCATGACTGCCAGCGGACAAGGCACGGCATGGCTGCTGGGTGATTTGCCCTTTGGCTCGTATCACCAAAGCCCAGAGCAAGCCTTTGGCAACGCCTGCCAACTCATGCAAGCAGGTGCGCACATGGTCAAACTAGAAGGCGGCGGCTGGACTACGGAGACGGTACGGTTTTTAGTCGAGCGCGGCATTCCTGTTTGCGCCCATTTGGGCTTGACACCGCAAACCGTACACGCACTAGGCGGCTACCGCGTACAAGGGCGCGATGACGCAGCCGCCGAACAACTGATTGCCGACGCACTGGCGCTAGAAGCCGCTGGCGCACAAATGCTGGTACTAGAAATGGTTCCGGCTAACTTGGCTGCCAAGCTCACGCAATTGCTAACCAGTTGCATCACCATTGGCATTGGCGCGGGCAAAGATTGCGATGGCCAGGTGCTGGTGCTGCACGATATGCTGGGTATGAACTTGGGCAAGATGCCGCGCTTTGTGCACAACTTTATGGCGGACGCACGCAATAGCACGCACAGCATCCAAGAAGCCTTTGCCACCTACGTGGCAGCTGTCAAGGACGGTAGCTTCCCCGACAACCAACTACACGCATGGTAATTTTTCGTAGCCTCCCCGAGCTACGCGCCTACCTGCGCGAGCACGCAAACAAGACGCGCGGCTTCGTCCCCACAATGGGCAATTTGCACGCGGGACATTTGGCACTAATCGCACAAGCAAAAGCCCATGCCGACATTTGCATTGTCAGCATCTTTGTCAATCGCTTGCAATTTTTGCCGCACGAAGATTTTGACTCCTACCCACGCACGTGGGACGACGACGTGCAGGCATTGACCAGCGCGGGCTGCGACGTGTTATTTGCGCCCAGCGAGGCCGAGTTATACCCCGAGCCGCAAAGCTACAAAGTTCAGCCACCGCCCTTGCTTGCCGATAAGTTGGAAGGCGAATTCCGCCCTGGATTTTTTACGGGAGTGTGTACCGTGGTGCTGAAACTATTTCAAATCATGCAGCCCGACATCGCCGTATTTGGCAAAAAAGATTACCAACAGCTTGCTGTTATTCGCGGCATGGTGCGCCAATTCGCGCTGCCGATTCGCATCTTGGCGGGCGAGACGCTACGGGCAGGTGATGGACTGGCGCTCAGTTCTCGCAACCGTTATTTAAGCGCCGCCGAGCGCCAAGCGGCAACGGCGCTGGCGCAAACGCTTCGCCGCATGGCAGATGCAGCCGCGCTGCCAAACGCGAACATCCAAGCCATTGAGATGGATGCCATGCAAACCTTGCGCAATCAAGGTTGGCAACCAGACTACTTGTGTATTCGCACGCAGGAAAATTTAGCGCAGATCAATCACACCAAGCGCGAGCCGTGGGTTGCTCTTGGTGCGGCAAGGCTTGGCAGCACACGCTTGATCGACAACCTAGAGTTTTAAGCCTCGCCCGATTTAGCTCACGCCAAATTGCGCGGACGCACTCATGCTAGACACAACCGCAAACTGCGCGCCGCGCAGTGTGTGCGGCGCGGACAACTTGGGCGGCAAACGGGGCTCACCATAAGGCGCGCCCTTGGGCATCGTCCACGTCATCGCTTTCCAATACTCGTGACGCTGCGTGCCAAACGCCACCTCGGGCGCATGCTTGCTCTTCATTTCGGCAACGGCTTGGGCGTCAATTTTTTTATTGCCGCAGCTTGCCAGAACTTGCACCGATTTGACTTCGCCCTTAAAAAACGAACAGCGCAAACCAACCGTCCACACGCTGTCGTCTTTTAATGGCTTGCTCAAACAGCAGTCCCTCAAATTCACCGCGCGCTAGTGTTTGTGCCCCGCGTGCGATGCGCCCTCTGTCGTCGCCTGCGGCGACAAACTCACGGGCACAGTCACCGTCAATTGCGACGCTGTGCCTTTTGCATTTTTAAACTTCAACGTAACAGGCACGCTGCTACCCGCAGCAAGTGTTTGTTTCAAATTTAAAAGCATCAAGTGATAACCGCCTGGCTGGAGCGCAACCGCCTTGCCCTTGGGCAAATCAATACCCTCAATGGGGCGCATGGACATAACGTTATTTGAACTCATAGCCATTTCGTGGACTTCTGCCGCACCAGCCGCAGGAGAAGAAAAACCAACTAGGCGCAAATCATCTTGCGCCGTCAACGTCATAAAACCGCCCGTGGCTTTTTGCCCGTCCACCGTAGCACGAATCCAAGCGCCTTGCACTTGCGCAGGGGCCTGCATGGTTTGAGCCAGCGCCGCCGCACTAACCGTGAAACTGGCAATGAGCAATAATTTTTTAAACATAAAAATTTCCTTTAAAAATTAATCTTGTCTGAATGATTTTAGTGAGCGTGCACGGTAGGTGATTGCGTAACCTCTGCGGGAATTTCAAGCACTTCCAATAAGGCTGCTGGCATCGCCAAACCTTTGGTTGATACGCCTTTTGCAGGAACTTCCACCCACCGACTTTGACCACTCTCGCACGTTTGAACCGACTTCCACCACAAATTGCCCGCCTGATCGGGCAGCGTGACGCGAAGCGTGAATTCGTCATATTGCTCATCGCGGAGCGCCGCCTCTTTGCTGGCGGCAGTCCACGTGACCTCCTGCACGACGTGCGAGATGCTGCGGCCATGAACCAGTAGCGGCTGGGTCAGTTTGGCTTGCTTCAAGCTAATCGTCCAGCCCGCTTTAGGCATGGGTTTAACGTTGCTCACACCATCGGGAACGGCAACCGAAAGCGCCGTCGTCACGCCGCCTGCTGTGCACGCATGAGCCACGCGAAACACAGCCTTGTAACTTGCTGACGCCTCAGCTTTTGGCACTTCAAGCGTGACGTGTGCAAGCGCCACTTGTGTACCGAACAGCATGGCGAGCGTTGCACTGAGGAAAATTTTTTTCATAACAATCCAATCTAAAAATAAAAAGAAATCGACACACGTGCAAAGCACGCGCTCGGATCAAGTTTGATTTTTAAGATTGAATGGGCGGGGCTCTTGCTGGCGGGGCGCGAAATTCAAAGCCTGCGGGTACGCCCGCCTGCACCCACGGGGCTTCGCCCAAGTGATGCGCGGGTAGCGTTTTGGCAAGCAACGCCACAGGCGCGGGTGCGTACGTCGCCCCGCACAGCGGGCAATCTAACCCAGGCGTGATTTGCACATCCTTAACCGAACCATCTCGGGCAAAAGTAATCAGCTTCATGCCGCCTTGCCCCAAGCAAATCAATTGCTGATCGGGTGTCTGGTTCGCAGCTTGCACAGCAGGCGAGACCGTGGCAGCCCCCAAACTGAGCACAAATGCCAGCGCCAACGCGTGAATCAGGCGGTTAGATTGGCGAGCGTTTTGTAAGAAGCGGAAAAGGTATTGCGACACGCGACTATTCTAATTAAACCAAGGACTTCGACAGGCTCAGCCCGAACGAAATAGGGCTACGCAGAATATCCCTAATCACCCAATAGCTTATTATTGGCATCCCATGCGCCGCCAAACCACACCCGCACAGCGTTTCAGTAAAGCCAGCCAATGTGTGCTGGCTTTACTGCTAGTTGGATTTGTGTGGCTACAGCTTGTGGGGGTTTTGCATAAATATGTGCATATGCCGTCGGTTGCGACTGAGTCGGCTGGTGTTTCTGTATTTGAAAAAGTATTCCCCGAGCACACTCATCACGATCACACCACCTGCATAGCGTTGGATGCGCAGTGCGCAAGCCTCGCGCTTTTGCACGCGGTATGTCCATTAGTTTTTCCTTTATTTTTTTGGCAACCCATTGGGCACAACGCCCGTGCAGTCGCAACGCTTAGTCCGCCGGCTTACCGCGCACGCGGACCTCCTCGTCTGATTTAAACCAACCCGTTTTGTCGCTGCAGCGCTTTGTGCTGCGGCTATGTGTTGTTTATTAAATTAGGAGTCAAGTCATGCGTTCATGGAGCGTTCGTTTTTTTTGTTTCGTACCGTTTTTCGCCTTGCCAGTTTTAGCGGCCGAGGGCAATCCACCAGAAATTTTGGTTACCACCAGCAACCCTTTTAAAACCCAAGAATTAAGCACCCCTGTCAAACAGCTAAGCGGTGATGCACTACTGATGCGGCAAGAAGTTAGCCTTGGTGAGACGCTTTCAGGAATAGAAGGCGTGAGCAGCTCCTATTTTGGCGGCGCTGCTTCGCGTCCCATTATTCGGGGTTTAGATGGGGATCGCATTCGTATTTTGAATAACGGCGCAGCGGTAAACGACGTGTCGGGGCTGAGTTTTGACCACGCGCTTGCCAGCGATGTACTTAGCACGGAGCAAATAGAAATTGTGCGCGGCCCTGCAACTTTGATGTATGGTGGATCGGCCGTAGGCGGGGTTGTCAATATGCTGGATAACCGCATCGCGCACCAGTCCGCATTTGAATCCAGCGGCGGAGTACAAGGCAAAGCCCAAGTTGATGCAGGATCGGCTGGCACCGATGCCTCTGCTTTGGTAGAAACGGGAACTGATCGGTTTGCCCTGCACGTGGATGCGTTTACACGCAAAAATGGCGAAGTGCCTGCGCCCATTAGCTTGCCTTGCACGCAGTCTGGCATCACGCGAATGCAAAACAAAATTTGTAACTCACAAGGCAATGCTACGGGTGCAGGCGTAGGCGGCTCCTTGTTTTTTGACAACGGCTACGCTGGCGCATCGCTGCAAAGTACGCAGCAAAACTATGGATCGCCTGCGGAGCCCAGCATAGGCATTCAAATGCAAAGCTCGCGGCTGCGCCTTGAGGGGGAAAAGAAAAACTTAGATGCGCTGGGCGGTTTGGTGCAAAGCCTCGCGGCTTATTGGGTGCGGCATCGCTACCAACACCAAGAGTTGGATACGGGCATTGTGGGTACGATATTTAAAAGCAATAGCGTGGAGGGTGCGCTCAACGCACGGCTTGCCGATCTAACGCTAGGTAACCAAACCATCCGCAGCCAGCTAGGGTGGCAGCAAGAGCGCATTGACTTTGTTGCCCAAGGGGATGAGTCCTTTGTACCGCCGTCGCTCACGCAGTCGCAAGCCCTTTATGCGCTAGAAGAAATTCAAACGCCTTGGGGTCAATGGTCAGCAGGACTGCGCCGCGAGGTTGCCAGCGTCAATGCGTCGGCGCTCAATCAGTTTCAGTCGATGCAGCGTCGTTTGGCCGGGAGCAGCTATGCGCTGGGCAGTTTGGTAAAACTCGGTAGCGTGCTTGGCGGACTTGCGGCAACTGCTAATTTTGCAAAGAATGCACGCATCCCCAAAGACTATGAGATCTATGCCAACGGCGCACACGCGGCCACAGGCGCTTACGAAATAGGAGATGCCAATTTGGACGTTGAAACTTCGCGTCATGTTGAGCTTGGACTGCGCTGGCAAGGTACTCGCACAAATGAGTTTGCACGCTTTAACGCCTACACCACACGCTACGACAACTATATTTATTTAAACGACACAGGGCGCGTCAGCGATGCGGGTATGCCAATTTATCAACTCCAACCTGTGCCCGCGATTTTTAATGGGTGGGAGTGGGCAGGCGGCACACGCCTTTGGCAAACAAGCGGCAGCGATGCCAAAACGCTGGCCATTGAGGCGCGCCTAGACTCCGTGCAAGCAACCCAATCGACCACGGGTGTCGCTTTGCCACGCATGCCGTCTGCGCGAGGCGGTATTGATTGGATTGGCAAGCAAAACGCATGGACGACACGTCTTGGCTTTAACCATACCGCAGCACAAAATCGCGTAACGGCGCTACAACCCCCTACGGGCAGTTACACCATTTGGAATGCCTCGCTTCAGTATGAGCAAAAGGTCAAAGAAGGAGGTCGCTTGTGGTTTGCCAAGCTTCACAACATCACCAATGCCGTGGGTTTTCCTGCAACGTCTATCCTGACGCAAAGCACGCCAGGGCGCGTGCCTCTGCCAGGGCGAACGCTCAAGCTAGGCGTGCAAATCCATTTTTAGCGCCTACGCTAAAGTGCTGCTTGATAGAGTCCGCCCGTCACGCGGATGATGCTGCCGTCCATCTCCAGCTCCAGCAATTGCACTTGTAGCGTTGCTGCGTCTAGTGCGAGCCGCGTTTGCAGCACGTCAAAACTCACGGGGTCGACGCCCATCGCTTGCACCAGCGGATGCTGGGCATGGGTGCGGGGCAGCAAGGTCGCGCTTTGGCGATCTGGCATCTGCATCTGATTGGTGCGGGCACTACGCGACTCACTGCGCGGCTCAAACGCAGACGCGGCAACGGGTGCGATGTGCAGCTCTTCCAGCACATCGGCGGCAGACTCCACCAATTTCGCGCCTTGCTTAATCAGCGCGTGGCAGCCCTTGCTTTGGGTCACGTGAATCGAGCCAGGAATGGCAAACACGTCTTTGCCTAGCTCCGCGCTTTCACGCGCCGTGATCAGTGAGCCTGATGGCAAACCCGCCTCTACAACCAGCGTGCCCAGCCCCAGCGCGGCAATGAGACGGTTACGTTTAGGAAAGTTAGCGGGCGCAGGCGGCGAGCCCAGCGGAAACTCCGACACCACCAGCCCGTGGTCGGCAATGCGATGCGCGAGTTCTAAATTTTGCTTGGGATACACGCGGTCTAAACCCGTGCCAACCACGGCAATGGTCAGCAGCGATTCGTGCTGCGCCCTTGGCGCGGCGGCGTCCAACTGGGTTGCATCCGAGGTTGCAGACGCGAGCGCTCCTGAGTGCGCCGCTGCGTCAATCCCCAGCGCCAGTCCAGAGACCACACACAAGCCCGCATCTACAAAACTGCGGGCAAAAGCAAAGGCATTTTTTTCGCCCGCGCTTGAGGGGTTGCGACTGCCTACCATGCTGATGGCTGCCGCCCAGCCTTGTGCTTGCAGCAAATCGATACGTCCCAAAAGCCACAGCACGAGCGGCGGATCGGGCAAAGCCAGCAGCGCAGGCGGATATAGCGCATCCCCCAGCGTCACCATGCGGCGCGTTCGATGACCCGTGCGTGCGTCTTGCGCCAGCCAGTCGTTGCAAAGCTGAATTTGTTTATCCAATTCTGCAGGGGGACGCATCAGCGCCTGCGCTTGACGCTCGGTGACAAGATGTCCAAGCATTTGCAGCGATTGCACAAAAATAGCGGGAGGCAAACCAAAGGCCGCGAGCAGTTTGCGTGCGCTAGCGTTGCCCACGCCGTCCGTCAGCATGAGACGCAGCCACGCCGCACGCTCTTCTTGCGCGGCGCTGTCCAAGATTGAAGTGGGTTCCATAGTGAATTGGCAAAGATAAAATTGGGAAGATGTCAATTCTCAATATTCTCACGTATCCCGACCCGCGTCTAAGTAAAGTGGCAAAACCCGTGGCACACATCGACGCGCGGATTCGCACCTTGGTGGCAAATATGCTGGAGACTATGTATGACGCCAAAGGCGTGGGGCTTGCTGCTACGCAGGTTGATGTGCACGAGCGCCTATTGGTCATGGACATTAGCGAAGAGCGCAACCAGCCGCTAGTCGTCATCAATCCGCGCGTGGTCTGGCGCAGTGATGAAGTGATTCTGGGAGACGAGGGCTGCCTCTCCGTGCCAGGATTTTCTGGCGATGTGGAGCGCTTTGCCCAAATCCACGTCGAGTACGAAAACGAGCAAGGCGATACGCACCAGCTAGAGGCCGAAGGCTTGCTGGCAGTGTGCATTCAACACGAAATGGATCACCTGCTTGGCAAGGTGTATGTGGAGTATTTGTCGCCACTCAAGCGCGGACGCATTAAAACGAAACTGATAAAAGAAGCGAAAGAAGCCCTGCGCGAGGCTCAGCAAAAATAACCTAGGCTCAATTAGCCCTTTGCCGCAAACTGCGGAAAGTAGCGTAGCACCACATCGCCTTTTAAATCCCATGCCGTGCACTGCCCAAGATGCTTCGGTTGCTCGGTCACTTCGCTTGAGGGCACGGGACTGTTTTGACTGCGATACGGATAAACCGTTTGGTAAGCGGCAGTGGCAGCGCCCGAGAGCAACTCGCGGATATGTGTACAGCCCTGCAAACCACCAATTGCGCCTTCAATTTTCTTCTTCCAACCCCGGCCCATTTGCAAACCAATCACGGCGTGGATGCAGTCAATAGCAGGACGGCATTCCAAATAGGGCGTATGCGGCATGGCGGCAATGATGTCGTGGATGACCATGTTGTCATCAATCGTGAGGCGAAGCAGCATGTTGTGGATCGCATCATGCGCCGCCAGTTCACCGCGATAGCCAAGATTGATCGGATGCGACTTGCTGTCGCGCAGCTCGCCCTCAATATCCCACAGCCCGTCGTCGCGTAAGTAGCCACGGTAGGTGATGCGGCGGTCATGCAAATGGCGGCGCGGCGCAGGCGCGGGAAGCTCGGCGGTAAGGTGATCGCGTGATTGATTGATTGATTTCATGCATCCATTTTCCTAGAAATGTCCATCCCTTAAAATTAGCCCCCTCCTTTCACCCTCTCTAGGATTTAATCATGTCTATTTTTAGTGCCGTCCAAATGGCCGCCAAAGACCCTGTCTTTGGTCTGAACGATCAATACACAGCGGATACCAACCTCAAAAAGGTCAACTTATGCGTCGGTGTTTATTTTGATGATCACGGCAGATTACCGCTACTCAATTGCGTGCAGTCTGTCGAAAAATGGATGGCGAGCAGTCCGAAGGCGCGTAATTACTTGCCTATGGATGGCATTGCCGCTTACGACAAAGCCGTGCAGCACTTGGTGTTTGGCGAAGACTCCGAACCACTCAAATCGGAGCGCGTGGCCACCGTGCAATCGCTTGGCGGTACCGGCGGACTAAAAATTGGGGCGGATTTTTTACGTCGTTTAAATCCTGCCGCAAAGTTACTCATTAGCGACCCTAGCTGGGAAAACCATCGCGCAATTTTTAGTGCGGCGGGATTTGATGTGGGTACCTATGCCTACTACGACGCAGACAAGCGCGGCGTAAACTTTGAGGGGTTGCTAGCTAGCCTTAGCGATGCCGCCACGGGCACGGTCGTTGTGCTGCACGCGTGCTGTCACAACCCCACGGGTTACGACCTAACCAGCGAGCAATGGGATGACGTAATTGCTGTCATCAAAGCTAACGGCTTGGTTGCCTTTTTGGATATGGCGTACCAAGGATTTGGCAACGGCATCCAAGAAGATGGCGCGGTCATTGCTAAGTTTGCAGCGGAAGAGTTGAACTTTTTTGTGGCTACTTCGTTTAGCAAAAGCTTTAGTCTGTACGGCGAACGCGTGGGTGCACTGTCCGTCGTGTGCGCGGACAAAGCGGAGTGCGCCAAGGTGCTCTCGCAGCTCAAAATCGTGATTCGCACCAATTACTCCAACCCACCCACGCACGGCGCATCCGTCGTCGCAGCCGTTTTAAACACCCCCGACTTGCGTGCGATGTGGGAGCTGGAACTAAGCGATATGCGGGTACGCATCAAAACCATGCGCATGGCAATGGTAGGCAAATTAGACGAGGCGGGCGTCAAGCAAGACATGAGTTTTATTGCTCAACAAATAGGGATGTTTAGCTACTCAGGCTTGAGTGCGCCGCAAATGCAGCGTCTGCGCCAAGAGTTTGGCGTGTACGGACTGGACTCTGGACGCATCTGCGTGGCGGCACTCAACAGCAAAAACATCGATTACGCGTGTGAGTCAATCGCCAAAGTGCTGGCAGCTTAATGTGACTGATCAACCCCAAAGCGCCGTTCGCACACGCATTGCGCCCTCACCCACAGGGTTTTTGCATCTCGGCACCGCGCGAACCGCCCTTTACTCATGGGCTTTTGCGCGGCACCACGGTGGCAAATTTATTTTGCGAATTGAAGACACCGATGTGGCGCGTTCGACCCAAGAGTCGGTCGATCAAATCCTCACCTCCATGCAGTGGCTGGGACTCAATTACGACGAAGGCCCCATTTATCAAATGCAGCGACTGGAGCGCTACCAAGCGGTAATTGACCAACTGCTACTTGCAGGAAAAGCCTACCGCTGTTACAGCACACCCGCCGAACTGGATGCCGTGCGCGATGCAAAAAAAGCCAAAGGCGAAAAACCGCTTTACAACAACCGCTGGCGACCCGAAGCAGATAAGGTGCTACCGCCCATTGCGAAAGACGTGCCTGGTGTTGTGCGATTTAAAAATCCAGCCGATGGCGACGTCACGTGGACCGATCTAGTCAAAGGTAACATCACCATCAACAACCGCGAGATTGATGATCTCATCATCCAACGAGCGGATGGCATCCCCACCTACAACTTCGCCGTAGTAGTGGACGATTGGGATATGCAAATTACTCACGTTTTTCGCGGCGACGAGCACATCAACAACACGCCGTGGCAAATCAACATCTTCAAAGCGCTGGGTGCGCCTCTGCCGCAATTTGGGCACTGTCCTGTGATTTTGGGTGACGATGGACAAAAGCTCTCCAAGCGACGCGGTGCAGTTAGCGTGACGGCTTACGAAGATGGCGGCTATTTGCCTGAAGCCATGCTCAACTATTTGGCGCGTCTGGGCTGGAGTCACGGGGATGAGGAGTTATTTACCGCCGAACAAATGGTGACTTGGTTCGATGGCTCGCATTTATCCAAAAGCCCCGCACAGTGGGATCCCGCCAAGCTGCTGTGGGTCAACGCGCACTACATCAAGCAGGCCGATAACGCAAGGCTTGCGGCGTTAGTGCGCAAGCAACTTGCCAAACGCAGCATCAGCGCAGACGCACGACTAGAGCACATTTGCGCCCTCTTAAAAGACCGCTGCGAAACAACCCTAGCGCTGGCAGATTGGGCGTCTGTTTTTTATACCGAACCCAATCGCACAACCGACAGCTACCAAACTGAATACGCGCAGCACATAACCGAAGCCGTGCGCCCCGCCATTGCATTGCTCGCTGCAAAACTAGCCGCAATTTCTGCGGCTGCATGGGACAAAATAAGCATTGCCGCCGCCATCAAGGCAACCCTCACAGAGACAGAACTAAAAATGCCGCAACTTGCTATGCCTGTGCGTGTACTCGTGGCTGGACGCACACAAACTCCATCCGTGGACGCGATGCTGGCACTGTTTGATCAAGCCACCGTTTTAAGGAGAATGAAATGAAATCACTGATTGCCCTGCTGGCTCTCATCAGCGCCTTTGCTGCTCATGCGCAGTCTTACCCCACACAACCGATCAAAGCCATCGTGCCTTTCGCCGCAGGCAGCGCCACCGACCAAATTGGTCGTGCATTTGCGGCGCATATGTCGCAAACTTTAGGGCAATCCATCATCATCGAAAACAAAGCAGGCGTAAATGGAATGCTGGGCGCAGACGCGGTTGCTAAATCGCCGAGCGATGGTTATACGATTTTGATTGGCACCAACAGCACAAACGCCGCGCTCAAAAGTTTGATGAAAGCGCTACCCTACGACCAAGACACTGCATTTGCGCCTCTGGGTTATTTGGGCTCTGTGCCCTTAATCATTGCTGTCAATAACGACGTGCCTGCAAAAACACTCAAAGAGTTTGTGGATCTTGCTAAAGCCAAGCCAGGCTACGTCACCTTTGCCAGCGCGAGTACTTCGCAGCTTGTATCGTCTGAAGTGCTTGCAAGCATGGCGGGCATCAAAATGACCAATGTGCCCTACAGAAGCGGGCCTGCTGCGATGACGGATTTACTCGGCGGTCAAGTGATGATGTTCAGCGCAGACTTGGCCGTGACTTTGCCGCAAGTCAATGCTGGCAAAATTCGCGGACTGGCCGTGACCTCCAACAAACGCGTGGCGGCGATTCCGACGCTGCCCACGGTAAATGAGGCACTCGGCATCAAAGACTACGAACTCATTGCCTACTTTGCGATGTTTGCCCCTGCTGGAACGCCAAGTGCAGCAATCGCAAAACTCAACCAAGCCATCAACGCAGCAGCCAATAGCAAAGACATCCAAGATAAGTTTGCGGCTCTTGGTTTTGCGATTGACCCAGGCACGCCAGAAGCACTGGCCACTCGCAATAAAGCCGAGACTTTGAAGTGGGCCAAGGCCATCAAAGACGCAAAAATCGAGGCTCAATAACTGGACTTACCCCAGTTTCACGGACGGTTAAATGTTTCGAAATTGAAACGGTTTGAGTGTACTCGCGCGAGGGTTATCCCCCGTGCTGGGCTATGGACAACTCGCAGCGCCCCCCTTGGGCGCATGAAGCGAGTTGTCCATAGCTGCGAAGCACACGGTGGATAACCCGTCTGGCAGCGGATTTTGTTTTGCTGGCGACTTGCCGTTCGCCCACATCCTTTCAAAGTTAATCG